>CAJTTB010000004.1:77080-155770 GCA_910579175.1 uncultured Oscillospiraceae bacterium
TTTTGTTATTCCGCAAACCGCCAAGCAAGTTGGCTGCTCCATAATAAAAAATAGTATTGATTGAAAGTGTGCTTGTAAGCACAAAAAACAAGGTATATTTTTTGTTATTGGGCAACTGCCAACCAAGTTGGCTGCTTTATAATAAAAAATAAGAAAGGTTGGTATTTCATGTCAGGACATTCAAAGTGGAAAAATATTATGCACAAAAAGGGAAAAACCGATGCCCAAAGAGCAAAGGTGTTTACAAAAATTGGTAGAGAAATCATGGTTTGTGTCAAAGAGGGCGGTGCAGATCCAAGTGCCAACGGCAAACTTCGCGATTTGATTGCAAAGGCAAAACAAAACAATGTGCCCAATGATAATATTGAGCGCGTTATTAAAAAGGCTGCGGGTGAAAGTGATAAAAATCACTATGAAACAATGGTATATGAAGGTTATGGTCCCAATGGTGTCGCTGTCATTGTAGAGGCATTGACAGACAATAAGAACCGAACCGCTGGAGAGGTGCGCCACTATTTTGATAAATTTGGGGGAAATTTGGGAACATCTGGTTGTGTATCCTATTTATTTACCAAAAAAGGTATCATTATTTTGGACAATGAAAATGGTTCATTGGACGAAGAAAAGGTTATGGAAGATTGCATGGAAGCTGGCGCAGCAGATTTTGAATTTTTAGACGATTCTGTAGAGTTGGAAACAGACCCAAATGACTGCGGAGCTGTGCGCGAGTATTTAGAGGGTAAAGGCTATCAAATTATTTCTGCCGAGGTTGAGCAGGTCCCTTCTACTTATACAGTGTTAGAGGACCCTGAACACGTTCGCAAAATGAATTTACTGTTAGACCATTTGGAAGATAACGATGATATTCAAAATGTTTATCACAACTGGGATCAACCGGAAGAAGAAGCATAAAATAGATATCAGATGATAGAGAATGATAATCACGATATGAGTGAAAAAACGGTTTTGTCTGAATGTGAAATGATATTTTTGTATTGATAAAAAGCGTTGTTTAAAATTGACAGCTGAGTTGATTTACGCTGTTTTAAAAGAACAATATCAGACAGATAAGAGATAACCAATAATAAAAAATAAAGATTGCTGAATGATTCAGCAATCTTTATTTTTTTGTAGTGCTTCTAAATTCTTCTACTAAATTTGCAATTAGTTCAATTTGCTTTTCGCTTAATCCGTCGACATTAATTCGCCTTTCTTCCTCTAAACAGAGCAAATAATCTACACTTACATGAAAGATTCTAGCTAAACGAATTAAAATATCATGAGATGGAAAGCGAATATCTGTTTCATAAGCAGAAATCATCGCTTTAGAAATACCAAGCCGTTCTGCAAGTTGCGATTGGGTCATATTTCTTTCAAGTCTTAATTTTTTGATTTTTGTACTAAAGTCAACCATAAGTTACATCTCCCTACAACAAATAGTGTATCTAATTTTAGTCAACTTATAGTTTATTTAAAACAACTAATTGTTGACTAAAAATGTAAATTCCTGTAGAATAAAATCAGAATTTCAAAAATAAGGGAGAGATTATAAATGTATTGTCCTAGTTGTCATGAAAGAATTAATGACAACAGTAGATATTGTCAATTTTGTGGGGCAGAAGTGTTGTATTTTAATCAAAGTTCTATACAGTCTCGAAGTACACATCAAAGGGAAATGATATACCAAATTAGAATGTTTTATCAGGCGATTTTTAAAGTGGTATTGCTAAAGTGGGGGATAACATTGACTGGGCTTTTATTATCTCTTTTACTGTTCAAATGGATCTGAAAAATAAAATTTATCATGGTAGACAGTTTTGCAATATTTTTTGTGTTCCCAGGCATATTTTAAATTACGATTGTTTTTTCTTACGAACCGCTGACAATAGTCAGGCGAATCAGTGAGTAACAAAAAATATATTTTTCACAAAAGATGGTTCACTGATATTCCAGCATTTGATGATTTACGATATAAAATCAATACGTATCCTATTTTTGGTATATTATGGTTGACTTTTACAGTAAAAAGATTTAGACTAATACAATTAAAAAGAAAGAATAGAGGAGTTTTAAAAATGCAGTTGAAATCCATCTGGAATACAAACGGAAATCAACCAAAGCAGCCATCAAATAATGTGTACATATATGTATTATTGGCATTTGTCAGTAATTTTATCATAGAATTTTTTTCACAAGATGGTCTGTCTGCTGCGTGGGATTATCTTTCACAACGCCCATGGAATTATATTTATAATACAGCATTGATTTTTTTAACTTTACAAATTGTATTTCTATTTAAGCGGCGTGTGTTTGTGAGTGTTATGGTATTGGGTGTTTGGATTTTATTGGGAATTACGAATGGAATCATTCTAAATTATCGTGTAACACCATTTACTTATTTGGACATTACGTTATTAAAAAATGCATTTTCTATGTTGGACAGTTATTTTTCATCTTTTCAATTGACATTGCTTTTTTTGATAATACTGCTTTTGGTAGTTGGATTTGTGGTGCTATTTTTGTTTGGACCCAAAAGAAAAGGTGCAATTGATTATAAAAAAGTGATAACTGGAATCGTTTGTTATACAGCAGCATTTACAGTGGTAACTGGGTTGTTATTGCATTTTCAAATCTTGGCAGTACACTTTGGAAATATTGCCTATGCTTATTTGGATTATGGTTTTCCCTATTGTTTTACCAGTACTGCACTGAACACAGGAATTAATCAGCCATTCAATTACTCTCAACAATCCATCAGAAAATTAGGTCTTACACAACAATCAGACTCACAAGCCAAAACGCCAAATATCATTATGATACAACTGGAATCATTTTTTGATATTACACATGTAACAGATTTATCATTCTCTCAGGACCCTGTTCTCACCTTTAGAAATTTAAAACAACAGTATTCATCAGGGTATTTAACGGTTCCATCTGTAGGGGCTGGTACAGCCAATACAGAATTTGAAGTGCTGACTGGAATGTCTTTGGACTATTTTGGAACTGGAGAATATCCATATAAAACAATTTTGACCAAAAAAACTGCGGAAAGCCTAGGGTATAATTTAAAGGATTTGGGCTATGCAACTCACGCATTGCACAACAATGATGCTACATTTTATAACCGTCATGAGGTATTTAAACAGTTGGGATTTGATTCTTTTACTGCAATGGAATTTATGAATATTACAGAATATACACCAACTGGTTGGGCAAAGGATAAATTTTTAATCGATGAAATTATCAAGGCGATGGATGCAACGCCAAATCAACAAGATTTTGTTTATGCTATCTCTGTTCAGGGTCATGGGAGCTATCCAAATGAGCAAATTGACCCAGATCAAAAAATTACTGTAACAGGTGCTCCCAAACAGCGTCAAGAAGCTATTGAATACTATACCAATCAAATTTATGAAATGGATCTTTTTATTGCACAATTGATTGAGCGGTTATCAAGTTTTGATGAGGACGTTTTACTGGTATTGTATGGAGATCATCTGCCTGGGCTACAATTTCAAAATGAGGACTTGGACAATTATAATATCTATCAAACGGAATATGTCGTTTGGGATAATTTTGGACTAGAAAAACAGGATAAGAATTTAACCACTTATCAGTTGTCTGCAAGGATTGCAGAGTTGCTTGATATCCATCATGGTACCATGATACAATTTCATCAAACATATCAAAATAAAGTTTATTATCAAAAGAATTTACATCTGTTGCAATATGATATGCTTTATGGAAAGCAATATATTTATTCTGGAGAAAATCCATTTCAGCCTACAGATATGAGATATGATGTTGTGGATTTTCAAATTGATGATGCTTATGTCTCTCGAGATCATTTATATGTTGTGGGAGATGAATTTACACAATACAGCACATTGGCAATCAACGGGCATCAAAAGGATACCATTTATATTAGTCCAATGCTTATAAAGGTAGAAATGGCAAATATTCAAGAGGGTGATACCATTCAGATTCAACAAGAAAATCGCAACCGAAATATGGTACTTGCCAAAAGCAAAAAGTATGTATATCATGATGATGATGTTCCAACGATTGTGACACAACAGGACGAAACATAAAAAAGGATTTTCCAATATTGGAAAATCCTTTTTGTTTCTATACTAGAATATTTAAGTAAGTACCACTTACCAAAGCGATTGTGTTGGTGTTGCGCTGATAGGATTGTGGAATATTTTGTGCTTTCACACTTTGAGAAGCAAGTTCTTGGTGAACGGCACTGTTTTGATTGAGCGGATTTGCATTTTGGATTGTTCGCTGTCGGGCATTTAGAGTGGTTTTCACAGCCTCTTGATTGTTGACAGCCTGGGTATTGGATTGATTGAGTGGAGAAAGTCGTGTAACGGGTTGAATGCTTTGACGATTTGACTGCAACGCAGCTAAAGCGGCACGCCCTTGACTACTGATTTGAATGCTGTCTTGTACTTGCCCTTGAATAGCGTAAGAAGATGACTGAGAAGAATGAATATTTTGTCGATAAGAAGCATACTGATATTGTCTAGTAGATTGAATTGATCTGGTGTAAATACCTGTAATCATCATAATCATCCTTTCTAATAGAATTGAAAGACAAAAGAATATCTGCCTTTCTCTTTATTTTATAAATTATTTATGAGAAAAATATGAATAAACAGAAAATAACAAATCATATTTTGAGATTTTTGTAATGGCATTATCTGCTCATAAAAAAGTCACAAATAAATATGAATAATATGTGAACAATCAATTGTATTTTGATTCAAAATATGGTAAAATAAAAAATAATACTGATTTTAATTGTACCTATAAATACAAAAGAGCTATTTTTATTGCATGCTGATATGTTTATGAATCATTGGCAGGTTGCAATTAAAATAAATAATATCAAGAATTTCTTGGTAATCAGAAAGGAATATGGAAAAAAAGGATTATGGTAAAAAGTATGACAGGATATGGTCGAAGCCAGCAAATTGTAAATGGTAGAGATATATCTGTAGAAATAAAGTCTGTCAATCATCGGTTTGTGGAATTTTCTGCAAGAGCGCCTCGCGTATATGGATATCTGGAAGAAAAAGTCAAATCATATTTACAGACTATGATTTCTCGCGGAAAGGTAGATGTAAATATCACTGTTTTTACATTAGAAGGGATTGATTCGGAGGTGGAAATCAATCATTCGCTGGCATTGGGATATGTAACTGCACTGCGCAGTATTCAACAAGAATTGAATTTAACAGATGATTTATCCCTTTCAACAATTGCAAAATTTACAGATATTTTTTCGGTGAGAAAAGCTGTAGAGGATGAAGAAACGATTTGGAATGATGTTAAAACAGTATTGCAAAATGCAGCGGAAAAGTTTGTGGCAATGCGTGAAGTGGAGGGGCAGAGATTAAAACAAGACATTGCATCTCGTTTAGAAACGATTGCGCAAATGGTTGCCAAAGTCGAGCAAAAAGCTCCAGAAACAGTTGCAAATTACAGGGAAAGATTGACCGTAAAAATGCAGGATATATTGCAAAGTACCAGCATTGATCAACAGCGGATTTTATTAGAAGCCGCAATCTTTTCAGAAAAGGTAGCTGTCGATGAAGAAACGGTCCGCTTAAAAAGTCATTTAAAACAGTTTGAAACGATGCTTGAATCAGAAGACACTGTTGGCAGAAAGCTGGATTTTTTGGTTCAGGAACTCAACCGTGAAACCAACACCATTGGTTCTAAAGCACAAGATATTGAAATTATAGGCTATGTGGTAGCCATCAAATCAGAGATTGAAAAAATTCGAGAACAGATACAAAATATTGAGTAGTCTCGAAATGAAAAAATAAATTGATAATCTATTTGGAACTTTGTGAAATGGGAATTTGCTAAGGTTTACTTTGTGATATCTGTTGATCGAATTGGGTGTAAAGAGAATTTAGACCAACTTACGCCGATGTAAAGAGAAAATCAGCAGGTAATCCAGATGTGAATAAAATAAAAACCTGGAAAGACGTGATAGATGATGAAACTGATTAATATTGGGTTTGGGAATATGGTATCAGCAGGTCGTTTGGTGGCAATTGTAAGCCCCGAATCTGCTCCAATTAAAAGGATTATTCAGGACGCGAGAGATAAAGGGTATTTAATAGATGCGACCTATGGAAGAAGAACAAGAGCGGTGATTATTATGGATAGTGATCATGTCGTTTTGTCTGCGATTCAACCTGAAACAGTTGCCAATCGCTTAGATCAGGATGATGATGAGATACGAGAATAAATTGTGTTAGAAAGGAATTTCTATCAATGAAACAAAGAGGATTATTATTGGTGATATCTGGTCCTTCCGGCTGCGGAAAGGGAACGATTTTAAAAGAATTGTTGGCAGTACAAGAGCAAATTTATCTTTCTGTATCTGCTGCCACTAGACGACCTAGAGATGGAGAGGTTGATGGTGTTCATTATTATTTTATGAGCAAAGAACAGTTTCAAGCCGAAATTGACTCTGATGGTATGTTGGAGTATACCTGCTATTGTGACAATTATTATGGAACTCCTAGAAAACCGATTTTAGAGCATTTAGAACAAGGTGATGATGTGATCTTGGAAATTGAGGTAGATGGAGCTTTGCAGATAAAAAAACAATATCAAGATGCAATACTCATCTTTGTTATGCCACCAACCTTAGAGGAATTAGAACAGCGCTTAATTGGTCGCAATACAGAGGACAGCCAGACAATTCAAAAAAGATTGTTGCGGGCAAAAGAAGAGCTAAAACTGGTTGGACATTATCAGTATATTGTGATCAATCAGACAATTGAGGATGCTGTAAAGGATATTCAATCCATTATTCGAGCAGAAAAATGTCATTATAATCCATTTTTAAATTGTGAAACACAACCGAAATCAAAGTAAGAATAGGAGAAATAAATTATGCATAGACCAGCAAGTACGGAGATCTTAAAAAATGGAGAAAGTTATTATTCTTTGGTGGTAGCTGTTGCAAAACGTGCCAGAGAGATTGCGGAAAAAGCAGAAGAAGAAAATAAGAAGTTAAAGCAAAAACCAGTACAGATTGCTGTGGAAGAATTTGCTGCCGGAAAATACAAACTGATTGAACCAGAAGGCATTGGGGAGGACATTGAAAAAGCATAGTGAGTGGTATCAGTGGATTTACTGAAATAACCATTGCGCTATTTAACTGGCATGAATCAATGGTGTTATATGTGATTGATAATAGTCTTGCTTGTACAAACATGCAAGAAATCATTGTTATATGAATGTTATCTATCAGTGGTTTTACAGATGATATCTTGTGTCTTTCTGGTTTGGCATGGTAAAGTCAAATTGATAGATCGGAATCTATAGAAAGAAGCGTTAAAGTGGATATGAGTACAGAAAAAGATAATGAACAATTGGTTGAAGCATTTGTAAAAGCTGCAGATGCTGCATTTCGATCTTTGAAAGAAACCTTTAAAGAGCATTTTTATTACTATGTATTTGTATTTGATGAGGGGTTACATCCCTATATTTCAGCATGGTCTTACGAAGCTCTGGAAAAATCAATCGTTGAACAACAAATAACAGATGAAGAAAAGAGCTGGTGGAAATGGGATTGTTCTGATTCTCCCTATGTTGTTTATGGATATGACAAATTCTTTTGTGAAGTAAGTGACTTGTTGGATAAGCGGGCAAGTATATTATCAAGTGATGAACTCTATGAGATTGAATGGGATACACGAGTTAATTTATTAGAGGAAGCAATGAAAAGACTTGATGAATCTGGTCTATTTGGGACTGGGGAGGAGCGGAAAAATGTGATTATTAATGTGGAAGAAGCTCCGCCTAATGGCTCAGAATATGACAGAGCGCTGCGATTAAATCCACCTTCTGCTTTGTTGTCTGAGTATTTGGAAACATGTGAGAGAACAGAAATGGATTAGTTTATGATCAGAGAATTTTTCTGCATTCTAGAAATTCCAACCTCATCCATATGAAGAGTAAAAGCAGCTAGAAAATGTCCCTTTGAGAAGAATGTTGCCAGGTTATAACTTCGACGGTTTCCACAAAAGCGCATTGATAGGATTCCCATGGTATAATCGGTTCAATAAATCGGAAGTTGTGAAGGAGTAAACGATGTGTCTACATGATTTAATTGTCGAGGAGTTTGAGCAAACGAAATCGTTGTCAGCTTTGATTTATTTAATCGAACATGGGAGAGAAATAGAATTTTCATTTGAAGGAAGAAGATATTTTTTGTCTCGTAGTAATTCCCAAAAAAGAGTATCTCTTTGGAACAACCAAGAAGAACAAAGTTTTGATAATATAGAACAACTGATTGAAAAAGCGATGATATTCAATGATGTAGTCTTGTTAGATGTTCTGCCTCAAATTCAAGTAGAAACTATATTTTAACAATTTCCAGTTTATCTGGCAGTCATCCATCAATGGAGGGCTGTCCGCTTTGGACGGTTTAATAAAACAGCTTTCAGCAGCACCAACTTGAAAAGGGGCTAAAAAATCGTTTGATTGATATTTTATGATAAATATTATATAATGGTCTTTGATAAGAATCGAGATGGATGATAAAATATGATAGAAAAATTTGCAAGAATACTCTCACTTCTAAAGTGATGAGATGAATTGCATAATTGTACTTGAACGCGATGATCATACAAGTATCAATATTAGAAATGAAGGAATGCGGTCCGTATTGTGATAGCATAAATGGGTGAAAACTGTGGGGCAGAACTTGTATATGCTTACAAGATGAGTTGTATTAAGTGAGAAGCTCTCACCTTTCAGTCTTAGCATAGGTGATGAGTGTATGTCACAAAAACTTCTTTCACGATAGAAAAACAGTGGATTTGCACCTATGAAAACGAAAGGCTTTTATTTATGAAAAAAACGATTGTATTAGGCGTGACCGGTGGTATCGCTGCATATAAGATAGCAGATTTGGCAAGTCGGTTGACAAAAGAAGGATTTGACACCCATGTCATTATGACAAAAAATGCAACAGAATTTATTACGCCTTTGACGTTTGAGACATTAACTGGAAATAAGTGTATAACCGATACATTTGCAAGGGATTTTGAATGGGATGTAAAACACATTTCACTTGCAAAACGAGCAGATGCTTTGTTGATTGCACCGGCAACGGCAAATGTCATTGCAAAATTGGCGGCGGGAATTGCAGATGATATGTTGACAACAACTGTGTTGGCGATAAAATGTCCAATTATTCTTTCGCCGTCGATGAATACTGCGATGTATGAAAATCCAATCACGCAGAGAAATCTGACCTATTTGAAAACTTTGGATTATCAGATCATTGAAGCGGAATCAGGTGTACTTGCTTGTAAAGATATTGGCAAAGGACGTCTGCCAAAAACTGAGGTGTTATATGCTTATCTGATGAAGGCATTGTGTGATAAACGGGATCTCATCAATAAAAAAATATTGATTACTGCAGGACCAACACAAGAGAAGATAGATCCTGTTCGTTATATTACCAATCACTCTACAGGAAAGATGGGATACGAGCTGGCAAAAGCTGCATATTATCGAGGTGCAGAAGTGGTTTTGGTTTCTGGGAAAACGCATTTAGAACCTCCTATAGGTATAAAGACAATTGTTGTTTCTTCCGCACAGGAAATGTTTGAGGAAGTAAAAAATCAAGCACAGCATGCCGACATTGTGATAAAAGCGGCAGCAGTAGCGGATTTTACTCCACAGATGTCTGCGTCGGAAAAGATGAAAAAGAAAGATAGCTTAGAATGGTCTTTACCGTTAAAGAGAACAACCGATATTTTAGCCTATCTGGGAGAACATAAAAAAACCAATCAGAAAATATGTGGTTTTTCTATGGAAACTCAAAATTTATTGGAAAACTCTCGCAAAAAGTTGGAAAAAAAGCATGCAGATATGATTGTAGCCAACCATCTAAAAGAAGAGGGAGCCGGTTTTGGAGTAGATACGAATATTGTTACAATAATCACCAAAGATCAAGTGATTCCTTTGGAAAAGATGAGCAAAGAATCTGTGGCACACCATATATTAGATGAATTATTGGCGCAATAGATTGGAGGAAATTCGAATGGGAAATCGTTTGATTGCAAAAGTTCATGTTGAAAGAGCGGTTCTCCATTTTGATAAGGCATTTGATTATCTGGTTCCAATAGAGTTGGAAGCCTCTTTAAAAAGAGGCTGTCGTGTCGTAGTTCCCTTTGGGAATGGAAATCGCAAACGGCAGGGAATGGTATATAAAATTGTAAATCAGCAAAATCAAATCAGTTCTGTCAAGCCAATTTGTTTACAATTGGATAAAGAACCAATCTTTGATGAAGAGATGTTTAAAATTGCTGATTTTATGGTAAAGAACACATTTTGTACACATTATGAGGCGGTCAAAACGATTTTGCCAAATTCGTATGAAATGGATTTATCAGAACATTATCAATTGGTAAAGAAATTGACCGAAGAGCAGTTGCAAACATTCTCGATTGAGGAAAGAAATTTGATTGAGTTTTTGCAAACTTCTAAGACACAAAAAGAATTAGATGATTATTTGCGATATAATAGAAAACCGGAAATTGTCGCATTGTTACTACAAAAAGAAATCATTAAAAAAGAACATTTTGTCAAACAAAAGGCCTCTGATAAGACGATTCAAACATTTCAGTTGACAATGCCATATGATTGGATTGTTGAAAACCATAAGTTGACACCAAAGCAAAAAGAAGTAGTGACATTTTTATCTGGTGTTATATCAGCGACGAAGAAGGAAATTTCATATTTTTGCGGAGTGGGCGATGGGGTTATCAAGAGATTGCAGCAGGAGCAAATTGTACAGGTGTTGGAAAGAGAAGTATTTCGGATACCCTTTCAAAAGCATACCGCTTTGGAAACATTGTCACAGTTGCAATTATCACAACAACAACAGCAGGTATTTGAGCAAATTTTAGAGATTATCAAGAAGAATCAGCCACAGGTTGGGTTACTTTATGGTGTAACTGGAAGTGGAAAAACATCTATTTTTATCAAGTTGATCGAGCAGACCATACAAAGTGGAAAACAGGCTTTGATGTTAGTTCCAGAAATCGCATTGACTCCACAGATGTTGGAGAAGTTTAAAGCATTATTTGGAGATAATGTGGCAGTAATGCACAGTGGCTTGTCTTTGGGAGAGCGTTTAGACGAGTATAAGCGCATGAAACAGGGAAAGGCACAAATTGTAATCGGCACACGCAGTGCCATATTTGCCCCATTTGCTCAGATTGGTTTGATTATTATGGATGAAGAAGGAGAGGCTTCTTATAAATCTGATGTAAGCCCGCGTTATCATACCCGGGAGATTGCAAAATTAAGATGTGTTCAGCATAAGGCGATGTTGCTACTTGCTTCTGCGACACCGTCTATTGAGAGTTATTATAAAGCAAAAAAGGGAATTTATCACCTGTTTACACTGCCAAAACGCTATGCCAATGCACAACTTCCAGAGGTTTATATTGTGGATATGAAAGAGGAAGAGCGACGGGCGAATACAAGTTGCGTAAGCAAATTATTACAACAGGAAATCTATGAGAATATAAAGCGTCGAGAACAGAGTATTTTGTTGATCAATCGTAGGGGATATCATACCATTGCACAATGTATGGAATGTGGAGAGGTGATAAAATGTCCTCACTGTGATGTGGCATTGACTTATCATAAAGATAACAACTGTTTGATGTGTCATTATTGCGGTTATCGTCAAAAGTTTGAAAAAGAATGTTCTTCTTGTCACAGTCCACATTTAAAATTGTCGGGATTTGGCACGCAAAAGATAGAGGATGAGTTGCAATCTTTATTTCCACAGGCTCTGATTTTAAGAATGGATACGGATACAACCTATTCTCGGTATGCTTATGAGAAAAAGTTTCATGCTTTTGGACAAGGGCAGTATGATATTTTGGTGGGTACACAGATGATCGCAAAGGGACTGGATTTTCCAAATGTAACTTTGGTGGGTGTACTAAATGCAGATAATGGATTGTATGCAGGAGATTACCGAGGGGTAGAACGAGTCTTTTCTCTGATTACTCAAGTAGTGGGAAGAAGTGGTAGAGCTCAAAAAAGTGGCAGAGCCTATATTCAAACCTATCTTCCTGAAAATCCCGTGATACAATTTGCAGCAAAACAGGATTATAATAGTTTCTATCAAGATGAAATTGTCTGTAGAAAAACGCTGCTTTATCCGCCTTATTGTGATATTTGTTCCATTCATTTTAGTGGAACGCAGGAGAATCAACTTCATCAGGCGATTTTGTGTTTTTTGGAAATTTTAAAACATACGTCTAATATTGGCAATCCCCCTGCGATGAAAATATTTGGTCCGATAAAGCCGTTTGTCTATCGAATGAATGGAAAATATCGTCAGAATATTTATATTAAATGTCTGTATAACGCGGTATTCCGGACCTATTTAAAACAAAATTTAATGATTATGGGCAAACAAAAACAAATGAGGAATATTTCATTTTATGTGGATATTAATGGGGATATCAACGTATAAATATAAGAAGGAGATTTATATTATGGCAATACGCAATATATATGTAGAAGGCGAGGAAGTTTTGAGAAAAATTTCAAAGCCAGTTACAGAGTTCAATCAAAAATTATGGATCTTGTTAGATGATATGGCAGAAACGATGAATCAAGCAGATGGAGTTGGATTGGCTGCACCTCAGGTGGGAATTTTAAAGCGTGTTGTAGTGATTGATGTGGGAGAAGGCTTAATTGAACTTATCAATCCCAAAATCATTGGGCAAAAGGGAAGCCAAATAGAAGCAGAAGGTTGTTTGTCTTGTCCAGGTGAATATGGAAAGGTAAAACGCCCTAGTTGGGTGTCTGTTCAGGCACAAGATCGTCATGGCAATGAGATTGTGCGGGAAGGAACTGGTTTGTTGGCAGTGGCATTTTGCCATGAAATCGACCATCTGGACGGAAAAATCTTTAAAGATATTGCAATTGAAATGTTGGATGTCAAATCAGAGGAGTAGAGAATGAAAATTGTGTTTATGGGTACTCCTGATTTTGCAGTACCTTGTTTAAAAGCCTTAATACAACAACAAGAACAAATTGTCGGTGTTTATACACAGCCAGATAAACCAAAAGGTCGCGGTCATCAATTACAACCTCCACCAGTCAAGGTAGTTGCCATGGAGCATGATATTCTTGTATTTCAGCCAAATACATTGCGCACACAAGAAGTCTATGAGCAGTTGAAACAACTGCAACCAGATATAATCATTGTGGTAGCTTATGGGAAAATGCTTCCGCTTTCTATCTTGCAGCTTCCCCAATATGGTTGTATCAATGTACATGCTAGTTTGCTTCCCAAATATCGGGGAGCGGGTCCAATTCAGTGGAGTGTGCTCAATGGGGAAAAGGTAACTGGAGTAACCACCATGTATATGGCTGAAGGTATGGATACTGGGGATATGATTCTGAAGATGGAAACACAGATTGGGGAGAATGAAACGGCATCTGAGCTGCATGATCGCTTGTCTGTAATCGGTGCAGAGGCATTGATAGAGACAATAGAACATCTGAAAGATGGAACGATTGTCCGTACAGTACAGGATGATACACGAGCGACTTATGCTCCTATGCTGAGTAAAGAACTTTCCAAGATTGATTTTACCAAATCTGCACAAGAAGTGCACAATCAAATTAGGGGTCTATCCAGTTGGCCATGTGCAGTGACAACACTGTTGGGAAAGCGCTTGAAGGTTTATCGCTCTGAACTTGTCAAAGATAGGCAGGGAGCGCCAGGAGAAGTGTTGTCCAATCGACAGTTGATTGTTGCGTGTGGAGATGGTCATGCTGTACATCTAGCAGAAGTGCAATTTGAAAATGCAAAACGCATGAAGAGTGAAGATTTTTTGCGCGGAAGACCTTTGGCGATTGGAACGATTTGCGGTCAAATATAATATCACTGATGATAAAAAGAAAGGGGTATTTTTGGTATGTTTTTTGGTATCGACCCACTTTATTTGATATTGGTTGTCCCAGCATTGATTATTTCTCTTATCGCTCAGATAAATGTGAAATCTGCTTTTGCAAAATACAGCAGGATATTCAATTCAAAGGGGTATACAGGTTATTTGATTGCGCGTAAGATTTTAGATGATAATGGTTTACATCATGTTCAGATTGAACAGATTGCAGGTTCTTTGACCGACCATTTTGATCCAACAAAACGAGTAGTCAGATTATCCCAAACGGTATATTCCTCTAATTCTGTAGCTGCCATTGGTGTAGCAGCACATGAGGTCGGTCATGCCATTCAGCACAATGTTGGTTATTTTCCAATTAAGATTCGTTCGGCGATTGTTCCAATGACCAATATTGGTTCTTTTTTAGCATGGCCACTTGCAGTTTTGGGGATTATTTTAGGAAATGAGACACTTGCATTGGTTGGGGTTTGCCTATTTTCTTTGGTGGTATTTTTTCAATTAGTTACTTTGCCGGTGGAATTTAATGCAAGCCGTAGAGTGTTGGAAACCATTCGCAGAGAGACTATTTTGGAAGGAAATGAGTATCAAGGCGCTAAAAAAATGTTGACCGCAGCGGCATTGACCTATGTGGCGGCATTGGTTGTAGCAGTTGCCAATTTACTGAGATTATTGAGTATGGTAAACCGAAATCGAAGAAATTAAAAATAATTGACAGAAAGCACCAAAGAAGATATGATGTAAATTATCTAAGTTATTTTTAATATAGGATGCTATAAATAGTGACTGGAATCATTTATATGATTTCAGTTGATATGAAAAATCTTTGTATGGTAGCATTTCATACTTGAAAAAAAGATACCACAATCCCACTGGCTTTAGACGGTGGGTGAAGGTATCCAAAAGCAAAAAAATATGGTATACTGGTATCATAAGAGAATGGATATGTCCAATCTGTGGGATAGAACATCATGGAGATATTCGTGTTGTTAGAATGTGTTTGCGGGCATAAAGTCAGAGGGATATTTTTTTGATTTTGCTAACCGCCAATCAAATTGGCTGTTTCACCATAAAAAACAAGTGAAAAAGTAGGATGAAAATATGAAAAATGAAAGACAATTGGCGTTGGAAATATTGTTAAAAATTTATCGTGATAAGGGGTATTCCAACCTAACACTTTCTAAAATGCTTTCTAGAAATGATGGACTGAATCAGGCGTTTATCACTGCTTTGATTTATGGTGTGATTGAACGAGATTTGACACTAGCGCATATGATTGGTCAATATTCCAAACAAAAAATAGAAAAATTGGATTTAGAGGTGCTGTTGATTTTAAAGATGGGACTATACCAAATTTTATATATGGATAGTGTTCCAGATAATGCAGCAGTTGACGAAAGTGTAAAACTCTGTTATGATACCAAAAAAGTGAGTGCAAAGGGTTTTGTAAATGGAATCCTTCGCAATTTTATTCGAGATGGCAAAAAATTGTGTATTCAGCAAACTGACGATTTAAAATCATTGAGTATTGCTTATTCGTGCCCATTGTGGTTGGTGCAAAAATGGACAGAAGAATATTCTTATGAGGTAACCAAACGGTTTTTACAGGCTTCTATTGGACGTCCACCTCTGACGATTCGCGTCAATACCTTAAAAATCACAACAGAAGAATTGTGCCAAAAATTAATTAAAAAACACATTCAAGTGACCGTTAGCCCTGATATAGAGAACTGTTTGATTCTTGATAAAACAAAAAGTTTAGAACAGTTGGAAGCGTTTCAGAATGGACTTTTTTATGTGCAGGATATTGCTTCTCAAATTTGTGTAAAGTTAGCACAAGTAAAACCAAATACTCGTGTATTTGATATGTGTGCTGCTCCGGGTTCTAAATCCTTTACCATGGCACAGTATATGCAAAATCAAGGAGAACTGTTTTCATTTGACCTTTATGAACACAAGTTGCAGTTGATTGAAAAAACAGCACAAAGATTGGGTATTTCTAATTTAAGGGTACAACGACAAGATGCCTGTCAATACAATGCAAAACTGGGTCAGGCAGATACTGTGCTTTGTGATGTACCCTGTGCAGGTTTGGGAATTATTCGCAGAAAACCTGAAATTAAATATAAATCGAAACAGGAGATTGAAAAACTGCCAGAAATACAATACCAAATTTTATCAAATTCATCTTCTTATGTAAAATCTGGGGGATTTTTGATCTATTCTACCTGTTCTGTCAATCAAGAAGAAAATCAGCAGGTAGCACAGCGCTTTTTAAAAGAACATACAGATTTTATGCCTGTTCCAATTCCAGAATCCATGAAAGGATTTGGCATAATACAAGAGTATCAAATTACATTATTACCGCAGTTTATCAACAGTGATGGATTTTTTGTCGCACGTTTTAAAAGAAAGTAGTGTTTGTATCATTTGGGGTGAGGAGAGTCATTTTGGAGAAAATTGATATTAAGTCATTGACCATACAAGAGCTGGAAGAGATACTAATTCAGTGGAATCAACCCAAGTTTCGGGCGAAACAGATTTTTGATTGGCTACATAAAAAAAGAGTGCTTTCTTTTTCAGAGATGACCAATCTTCCAGAAAAGTTGCGGGAAATATTACAGTCGGAATGTCAAATTACCGTTTTAAATATGCAAAACAAGTTGGTTTCTAAGATAGATGGAACAGTAAAATATTTATATCAGTTATCGGATAAAGAGTGTGTAGAAAGTGTTTTGATGAAATATCGGCATGGCAATAGCATTTGTATTTCTACACAGGTGGGCTGTAAGATGGGTTGTGCATTTTGTGCCTCTACAAAAGCGGGATTTGTACGCAATTTGACTACCAGTGAAATATTACAACAGATTTATCAGACCGAGCAGGATTTAAGTTTACGCATTTCCCATGTCGTTTTGATGGGAATTGGGGAACCTTTAGATAATTATCACAATGTTGTAACCTTTTTGCAGTTGATTCATTCTCCATTTGGTGCTAATATCAGTTTGAGGAATATTTCATTGTCTACTTGTGGTGTGGTGGATAAAATCAACCAGTTGGCAGAACTAAAGTTGGGTATTACCTTGTCGGTTTCTCTTCATGCCAGCAGCGATCAGGTGCGCAGCCAATTGATGCCAATTAATCAAAAGTGGAATATTGAACAATTATTAAAGGCGTGTAAATACTATACAAATATGACCGGCAGAAGAATTTCATTTGAATATGCCTTGATTCAAGGAGAAAATGACAGTATAAAAGCAGCAAATCAGCTTGCGGATTTATTAAAGGGACAGTTGTGCCATGTCAATTTGATTCCAGTGAATGAAGTACATGAAACAACGTTTCAAAAAACAAATAGAAATCATATTTATCAATTTCAAAAGGCGTTGGAACAACGCGGAATCAATGCGACGATTCGCAGGACATTGGGAGCAGATATCAATGCAGCCTGCGGGCAATTGCGTAGGGATTCGATATATTCAAACTCAAAATGAAGGAGGGGAAAACTTGTATATTTTTGGTAAAACCGATATTGGTAAAATGAGATCATCGAATCAGGATGTGTATTATTTCTATCAATTAAATGAACAAGCTGCCTTTGGTTTGGTTTGTGATGGTATGGGTGGAGAAAATGGAGGACACATTGCAAGTGCCATTGCTAGTAATGTGATTTATCATAGCATCATAGAACATTATCAAGATGATATGAGTGATGATGAATATAAAAATTTATTGATTTCTTCCGTGAGCAGTGGAAATATTGCTGTTTATGATAAGTCTTTAGAAAATCAACACTATATGGGTATGGGGACGACTGTTGACTTACTTTTATTGGTGAAAGATAAGGCATATATTGCCCATGTTGGCGACAGTCGTGTCTATATGCTTCGTGATAAAGAGCTCTATCAGGTGACAAAGGATCACTCTATGGTGCAAACTCTTTTGGAACAGGGAAAGATTACACAAGATCAAGCACAACATCATCCACAAAAAAATATGATTACCCGTGCAGTTGGAGTAAGTTGTTTTGTGGACATTGATTATATTGAAATTAGCAATGTGTTGGATACCACCTTTTTGTTATGTTCAGATGGGTTGACAAATACTTGTACTGATGAGAAAATTCAAGATATATTAAATCAAACTTCTCCAGAAAAGGTATGTGATACATTGGTAACAATGGCAAACGATGCTGGTGGAATGGATAATATAACTGTTGTATATATGACAAATAGCTAAGGAGTGAAAAAAGATTTGAATAGATATATTGGAAAGCGGCTAGACGAGCGTTATGAGATTAAAGATTTAATCGGCATTGGCGGAATGGCTGATGTATACAGAGCCTTTGACCTCGTAGAAAAAAAAGAAGTCGCAGTTAAGATATTAAAGGAAGAATATCTGACAAATGAAGACTTTAAGCGTCGTTTTCGCAATGAATCAAAGGCTATCGCAGTTTTGTCCCATCCGAATATCGTAAAAATCTTTGATGTAAGTTTTGAGGATCGCATACAGTTTATTGTAATGGAATATATCAACGGAATTACATTAAAGGAATATATTGAGCAACAAAAAATTGTTTCGTGGAAAGAAGCTGTTCACTTTACTGTGCAGATACTGCGTGCATTACAACATGCTCACGATAATGGCATTGTTCATCGGGATGTAAAACCGCAAAATGTGATGCTATTACAAGATGGCACAGTAAAGGTGATGGATTTTGGGATTGCGCGTTTTGCAAGGGATAATGGCAGAACCATTTCAGAAAAGGCGATTGGTTCTGTACATTATATTAGCCCAGAACAGGCGCGTGGTGATGTGACAGATGAAAAAACAGACATTTATTCTGTAGGGGTATTATTATTTGAAATGCTGACTGGGAAGTTGCCCTTTGATGGGGATACCCCTGTAGCAGTGGCGATAAAACAAATGCAGGTGGAGGCAGAAAAACCCACCAGCTTAAATCCGAGTATTCCCGAAGGATTAGAAGAAATTGTAATTCGTGCGATGAAAAAAGACCCTGATTTGCGCTATCAAACGGCAGCAGAAATGCTTCGGGATATTGATGAATTTAAACGAAATCCCAATATTGTATTTGAATATAAATATTTCATTGATAATGGAGATACCAAGTATTTTGACGCGGTTGGCAGTGATGTGCCCGCAACGATCAATAAAAGCAATGGAGGAGAGAAAGCACTTGTGAAGGAAAAAAAGCGAATTTCACCAACGATGCAGGTGTTGTTGGCGGTAACAGTTGCTTGTGTGATTATAGCTGTGATTGCAGTGGTTATTTTCTTTAATGCAATTCGGCAACCGACACCAGAGTTTCAGATGTATAATTTTATCAATCAGAAATATGAAGATATTATCAACAATTTAGATGCCTATGATAAAGCGGTTATTGTAAAGGGTTCTGAGGAATTAAGCGATCAATATGAAGCGGGATATGTAATAGACCAAGATCCCAAGCCCGGTTCTGCTGAAAAGGAAGGAACAAAAGTTACTTTGACCATTAGTTCTGGTTTAAAATCCAAAACTGTGCCAGATGTATATGGAAAGGATAAAGCAGAGGCAGAACAGGAACTTAGAAATGCAGGCTTTGAAGTGAATTTAGTGCGTACATTTAGTAAGACTATAGAAGAAAATAAAGTGATTTCTACCACTCCAGCGGCGGGAGAAACTGCAACGGTTGGGCAGGTTATCAATGTTTCTTATAGTGCAGGTGATTCTACCAATTCTGTGACAGTTCCAACTTTAATCAATATGACTGAGAATGCAGCCAAACAGCAGTTGATTTCTTTGGGATTGGTTCCAAAGGCGACTCCGAAAGATAGCGATAAACCAAAAGGAATGGTCGTCGGTCAGGCGCTGGTAGCAGGAAATGAAGTTACAATTGGGACAATTGTAGAGTTTTATGTCAGCAATGGAAAGCCTACAGAACAGAGCCAAACCATTGTGATTCCATTTGCAGCAGGTTTAATTGATGAAAGTTGTACCTTTGATCTTACTTTGGATGGTCAAAACGTAGGTGCAGTGTCATTTAATCCCGCAAGAGATGGCAATTTTACTTGGAGTTTTAAATCATATGGAGACAAACAGGTTGTTGTAAAGGTAAATGGCTATACATTTGCAATTATCAATATTAATTTTGATACTGGAGCACAACAGATGGAAGTACATCAGGATATTCCTAGCTTGCAAAAGCCAATTGAGCCATCTTCAGAACCGTCTTCAGAGCCGCCATCTTCAGATGTATCACCTTCTAGCCCATCCTCTAGTCCGACTTCTCCCAGTGCACCTATGATAAATGGTCCAAGTAGTAGTCATTCTCCAGCAGGTCCTTGGGAGGATGTACCTAGCGACGATACACATCAGCCGGCAGGTCCTTGGGAAGATTAGGAGAAATTTATGATGGAAAATCTTCAAAAGGGATTAATTGTCAAAGCATTGGGTGGTTTTTACTATGTTCAGATAAAAGATAACATCATAGAATGTCGGGCAAGAGGAATTTTTCGCAAAAAAGAATTGTCTCCCGTTGTAGGGGATTATGTAACAGTACAAAAGACTGGCTCTGACACAGGAACAATTGAGGATATCATTGATAGAAAGAATTATCTCATTAGACCACCTTTGGCAAATTTAGATTATCTTTTGATTGTGACTTCAATTTGTGATCCAATACCCAATACAATTATCATTGACAAGTTGATTGCAATCAGTGAATACAAACAGATTGAACCAATCATCATCATTACCAAAAACGATTTAGAAGATACCAAGGCATTACAACAGTGTTATGAACATGCTGGCTTTACAGTATTTTCAGTAAATTATCATACCAATGAATGGGTATCAGAAATAAAGCAGCGTTTAAAGGGCTGTGTTTGTGCTTTTGTTGGAAATACTGGTGTTGGAAAATCTAGTTTTTTAAATGTGCTCTGTCCCGATTTTCAGATTAAAACAGCTCAGATTAGTCAAAAGTTGGGCAGGGGAAAACATACAACACGTCATGTGGAATTTTATTATTTACAAGATGTTAACACTTATATAGCAGATACCCCTGGATTTAGTTCGATTGATATGTTACAATATGATTTGATCCTAAAAGATGATTTGCAATATTGTTTTCGTGAGTTTGAACCCTTTTTGGGGCGATGTAAATTTACTGGTTGTTCCCATACAGTAGAAAAAGGCTGTGCAGTCTTAGAGGCATTACAGAAGGGAGAAATTGAATCCTCCAGACATAAAAGCTATCTAGAGATGTATCAGCAAGCTAAAAACATCAAAGAATGGGAATTAAAATGAGCTTAAAGTTGGTTGTATTCCAATTCCCCTTTTTTTAATACAATTGACTTTTTTAAGCTAAGGCGGACGAGTGTCCGCCTTTTTAATTGATAGAAGGGATTTGTTTTTGTGAAAACTTGCTATATTTTTGGTGCAGCTCCTATTAGCAATTATAACGATATTCAGTTACAGCTTGGACCAGAAGATATTGTCATCTGTGCTGATGGAGGCTCTCGGCACGCGGCTGCATGTGAGATTGTTCCCGATTGGATTGTCGGTGATTTTGATTCTAGTCAGATGGCAATAGACTCCTCCAATATCATTCGCGTAAAACCTGAAAAGGATAATACAGATATGGAATTGGCAATCAACCATGGTATTTCATTGGGATATCAGAACTTTGTGATATATGGCGCATTGGCAGGCAGATTTGATCATGCCATGGCAAATATCCAAATGATGGCTTCTATGATAAAACGTCAGATTCATATTACACTGGAAGATGAACAAAATCGATGTTGGATGATACAAAATGAACAGGTTGTTTTGCAAAAAAATCGATTTCCTTATGTATCTGTTTTTTCTTTTAGTGAATATTGTTATGGTGTAACCTTAATGGGAATGAAATATCCATTGACAAATTATACTTTGACCAATGTTTCCGCTGGACTGTCGGTCAGCAATGAAATACTGGGTCAAGAGGCTTCTATTGAAGTTCAGAAAGGAATTTTATTGATTATTTGTTCGAAAGATAAAAAATAAGGTATATTTTTTGTTATTGCGCGAACCACCAACCAAATTGGTTGCTCTGTAATCAAAAACAGTGTGAATTTTCGAAAATATAAATTGGTATTTAGATTTTAAAAACGCCTATGTAGTTTGATACTACATAGGCGTTTATTGGTTGATAATCGATGATAGAAAAATTTAGATATCATAAATAAGAATTTGTTTAGCCGATTATTTTTACCCATTGGATAAAATATATTACAAGCGAGTGTGTAACTTTTTGGATTTGTGATCGTGTATAGAATATCAGAGATAAAAGAAGGTGTATTGCTTGGATGATAATATGTTGATGAAATTGGTACAGCAAGGAGATAAAGATGCATATAACCGCCTAGTATTAAAGTATATGGATACAGCGACTTTATTTGCAAACAGCTTTGTGAAAAACTATGATACTGCACAAGATATTGTTCAGGATTGTTTTGTAAAGATTTATATCAACTGTGATAGATATCATTTTAATTATACATTTAAAACATTTTTATTTCATGTTGTCCGGAATCGATGTATTGATGTGTTGCGAGTGGAGAGTCCTGGGAAAATAGTGGAATTCAGTCCAATATTTGAAGTTCAAGACCAATATACCCCTGAAAATTTGTTGTTGAAAAAGGAGATGTTATCAAATATTTTCCATCAGCTTGACCAACTTCCAGAACACTATAAAACAGCAATTTATCTTTATTCAGTAGAACAGATGAGCTATCAACAGATTGCAAAAATCATGAAGAAAACAGTATCTCAGATTAAAATTATCATTTATCGTGGAAGACAAAAATTAAAAAAACAAGTGAAGGGGGTTTTATAAATGAAGGATAGAGATATTTTTTTAGCGCATATGTGGCAAAAAGTTGATTCTTTAGAATTTGAAGAACGCCAAAAACAATTGGTCAAGCAGCGAAATAAATTATTTTTTTGGCGAATGTTTTTGCTATACTTGTGTTTCTTTGTGGGGTTGCTGGCAGTAATTGTCATTGTTGTCTTTTACTCGGTTGCTTATCTATTATTTGTTGTGTTGATGATTTTTATGATAGTTGCTTATTGTATAGATGGTGCTATAGGTAGAAAAAAGGAGTAGAATTGATGAATACAGAAATTGTAATTGAGAATCTTTGTAAGAATTTTGGAACAAAAAAAGCGCTAAATCAAGTGTCTTTTAAGATTGAAGAGGGTATGTTTGGTCTTTTGGGGAGAAATGGAGCAGGGAAAACTACATTGATGAGAATTTTGGCAACATTGCTTCATAAGTCTGCGGGCAATATTACAATTTGTGGAATACCTGTTGAACAGTCTAAGGAGATTCGCAAAATTGTCGGTTATCTTCCCCAGGATTTTTCTGTTTATCCAAATATGTCAGTTTATGAGGCGATGGATTATCTTGGTGTTTTATCAAATCTTTCTAAATCAGTTAGAAAAGAGCGTATTTTTAAACTTTTAAAGCTGGTAAATTTAGATGATTGCCATAAGGTAAAGGTAAAAGCACTGTCTGGTGGTATGAGAAGGCGTTTGGGGATTGCACAGGCGATTTTGCATGAACCTAAGGTTTTAATTGTAGATGAGCCAACAGCGGGATTGGATCCAGAAGAGCGGGTAAGGTTTCGCAATTTGCTCTGTGAGATTGCACAAAATCGAATCGTGTTGTTATCAACTCACATTGTGGAAGATATAGAAAAGACTTGTAAGCAAATTGCTGTGCTAAATCATGGAGAAATCCTATATTTTGGGACATTGCAGGACTTTGTAGGCGATCAAGAAGGGTTGGAAGAAGCCTATATGAAAAGAATGGAGGGACAGTCTTAATGTTGTTGTTAAAAGAATGCAAACAGATTTTAAGAAGTATTATCTATTTTGTGTTTATTGGGATTGTAATTGCATTTTATGTAACACAGTTTGAGGGTTATCAAGATGATATTAGGGCTGCTCAAAATCCAAATGCCGTATATGATTTTAGAAATCCCTTGCAAAAGCCTCCAGAGGGATTGGAAAGTTATGGAGTGAAATCAGCAGAAATACCAGAGCAAGTTGTCCCCAATGCAATTACTGCACTGCTACAGGAAATGCAAGGAGGAAAGTTTGTGACCTATCCGGTGGGATTTTATAAAACGGTTCGACTTAATGATAAAGAATTGTCAAAGATACAAGATATATTAGAAGAAATAACAGGTTTATCCTATTCTGATTTGGTACAAAAACTCATGCAAGAAGAACAACAGAAGCTCACCATGAGTCAAGATGGTGGGTGGATTATGTCAGAACCGATTCAGATAGAGATTACTTCCCAAGTTTCTTATGAGCAGTTCTGTGAGAAGATGGGGCAGGTAGATAAGATATTGGGGGGAGGTTCTGATTATGCTCCAGCAAATCTAAAGGGATTTGGCTCAGAATCCATTACTTATGAAGAGGCTTTGAAACAATTTGAATCAGCAAAAAATCAAGATAATGTAACAGGGGGATATGCTAGATTATTTTGTGATTATATGGGGATTGTTTTGGCGCTATTTAGTGTTTTTATTCCAGTTTCAAACTTAATGAGGGATAGAAAAGCCGATATGTTAGAGGTAATTTATTCTAGAAAGATAAGTTCAACAAGATTTATTTGTACTCGTTATATTGCAAATACAATTATGATATTGTTGCCGATGTTGTTATTGTCTTTTATACCATTGGTATCTTTAAGTGTCTATGGAGCAGAAGCCCATCTGTCGGTTGACTATCTGGCATTTGTCAAGTATATTTTCGCATGGCTTTTGCCCACAGTGATGATAACTGTTTCAGTTGGATTTTTATTTACAATTTTAACAGATACCCCATTGGGGATTTTAGTGGGATTTATTTGGGGATTTTTAAGTCTCTTTACTGGAAAATTAAGTGGAGATTATGGATTTAGAGTGCTAATTCGTCACAACAGTACCATTGGTAGGGATATCATAGATACTGCAATGAATGAGATTATCTTTAATCGTGTATTTTATGTAGTGATTGCAATTTTTATATTATTGATATCCGTTTGGATTTATGAGAAAAAGAGAAGAGGGTGTATTGATATTGGCGGGAATCTGCGCAAAATATTGGGACGTATTAAAGGTACAAATTAAATTGGGATTTATCGTCCATTTGGGATGTTCTTTGCTTGTGTTGTTGTTGACACCAGTGATATTTGGTATTAAAAATTTGGATGCAATTGCTTCCAGTTTTGTGTTAGAGCGCTTTGTAGCATTGATTGGAATTATCTTAATCACACCGCTGTTTTTGCCAGAGCAGAATCCTTCTGTACAGGAAATCAGTGAATCCAAATACACTTCTTTGATTGGGATTTATCTTGTGAGATTATGCTTGGCGATAGCTGCAACCATATTGCTAGTGGGTGTATTTTTGGTTATCATGCAGATGAATATGTGTTCCTTTCCAACTTTCCAGTTTTGGATTGGAACATTTGCGACTGCTTTTGGATTGGGCAGTTTGGGATTTATGTCTTATGCTTTGTCTGAAAATTTGGTGGTGGGATATTTGGTTCCATCGGCGTTTTATTTGATGAATTTGGTAACAGGCAGCAAATTGGGTTATTTTTATTTATTTTCCTTGTCAATCAATCAGATGTTGGAGAAATATATCTGGTTGGCGATGGGGATTGGATTGATTGTAATTGGGCTAGTTTTTCGTTATTTTAAGCGTATCACAAGGTAAAAGAGAAAAAAAGATGGTGAAAGTAAAAAAAGACTTTCACCATTTTGTTGTTTCTGACATAGAATAAGACATCATTGAGAAAGGGAGGGATTACGATTCGGATAAAACGTGGTTGCAGAGGTAAAGGAAGTATTCTAATTGGAGGGGGATTAATTGGTTTACTCTGTTATGCCTTCCCTGGAATATTGTTGATTGTATCAGTATTTTTAATTGTAGCAGGAATTGTGATTCTGCCATAATTGTTAGGAGGAATTGATTATGAAAATTGTTGTTTGGAAGAGTCCTAAATTTTTATCTGGGATTTTAAGAGCTATTTTTGGAATTCGGAAAGAGCCAAAAGAAATTTAATCGACATAGTACAGCAGTTAAAAGCGTTCTTATCAAAAGAGTTTTGATGATAACTACATAAATTGAAAATCAATACTCCCTGCTGAATCATTTCGGCAGGGGGTAAATTTATACAATAGATAATTGTTGATAAATACGCCGTTGTTCGTGTGTATCTAAATCTGCTAATCGGGTGGGAAGTGGAATTCGACTTTCTTTGTTTATCAGGTGCTTGACGATTTCGGTAGAAGTATCTAAATCCAAATCATTTCCTACAGAAAGAAAAATCGGTTTTACACCCTGGCGTGTGCGCAGCACTCTGCCATAAATTTCTTCTTCTATGATGATATCTTGATAAGCATATGGCTTATCTTCTGGCAATTGATAGTCTACTTCTTTGATTTTATAATAGGTTTTTGCAACCCCAATTGTGGGTGTTTTCAGATAAAAGGAGGCATGCGTTGCAATTCCCATATGTCTGGGGTGTAGATAGCCATTTCCATCAAATAAGTAAACATCAGGACCAAGGGTTAATTTTTTCACCGTATCCAAAATCAGTGGAAGTTCTCGAAAGGAAAGATACCCCGGAAGATATGGAAAGTGAATGGTTCCAACTTGGTGAACACGTTCCAGTACAGTACCAGATGAAAAGTCTAAGACAACAATACAACAGACAGCTTTTTCTTGTTGGTCTTCTGTCCAATAAGCCAGATCAACTCCTGCGACTGTTTGAATTTGGTTTATTTGAATGGAGGGTTTTAGACAGATTTGATTCGCAAGAGATAATTGGATTGTTTTACATGCTTCCTCTGATTGAAAATCATAACAAGAAAAGTCTATTAACTGCATAACATTATCACCTCAGTGGGATTTCAAAAATTTCGTCAACACGGTGGCGGGCATCAAATAGGTTGTTGTATTGTAAGATTTGATATTCCTCAATCAATTCATCATAAGGAGATGACTGGTCTAGCGTATAATGTTGGTTGTCTTTGTCAATAAAGCCATTTGCATTGATAACAGGAATCACTTCAGATAGTTGTTTTAAAAATTGATGATAAACGGGCAGTTGAATGCCTGCAGTGTCTAAAAGTAATGTGCTGAGATAATTGGCACTTAATTTATCAATATATTGTTCCTCAATATCATAGTTTGCCCAAATAATAAATGGAGTAATGTATTTTTTTTGCAATTCTTCTAAAGAGAAATCTTCTGTAGGTTTTCCAAGCAATTCTTCGTAAAAGGAGGCTTCAATTGCCGGTTGATGGTCGCCAAACATCATAATGATTGTGGGTTCGCTTTGCCCTTGAAAGTAAGTGATCAGCTGTTCAAATGCCTGATCGGATTGTTTGATTAAAGAAAGATATTGTTCTGTTTTTGGATAGTTGCCCTGCATATCGGTTAGATAAATGTCAGAATGATAATTTTTGTCGGTATATCCACTGTGATTTTGCATTGTAATATTAAATAGGAATAAATTTTCATGTGCTGGTTTTTGTTCGTATAGTTCAATTATTTTTTGATAATCGGACTGGTCGCTAATATAACTGCGTATGTATTGGGGATTGACCCAATCATCTTTTGTTAAGAATTGTTCAAATCCAAGCAGAGGATAAACTTGTGGACGGTTCCAGCCACTGGCATAGTAAGGATGCAGCGCTGCGTTGGAATAGTGTAGGGGTGCAAGCAAACTGGGTAGCGCGGGTGTTTGTTGTTTGATATATTGTTGATAAGGAATACTTCCTGTGGGTGTAAAAGCAGTTGTAGAACCGGTAAGCATTTCAAACTCTGAGTTACAGGTATTTCCACCATGTACAGATACATAAGTATTGCCCTTGATGGTATTTTCGGTTAAACTGCGATAAAAGGGAAGATAATCTTCGCTAACACCAAAGTCACCCAAGACGCTGAGATCGGAAAAAGATTCATTCATAATCACAATGATGTTAGGTCGTTTTGCACTGGTAATGATTTGCTCACTGTTTGCAGAGGCACCATAAAATTTATGTTCATAAGATTTTGATACACTTTGCGCAATTTCATTGACCTTTTCGATAGAATATTCCGCAGGCTTATCAACCATAAGATATTTTGTATTCAATAAAAAATTTAAGAAACTGCCATTTGCTTGATAAGCATTGCTTTGATTCCAAGGAAATTCAATAATTCCCAATTGATTGGGAATATTGGTCAAAAGTGTTACAAATGAGAATGTTCCAATCACAGCAAAAATCCCAATACGACTGATGATAATCTGTCTAATATGACGATTGATACTCAATTGCTTGGCATCGATTCGAAAGAGTACCAGCATCATAAGTACAAATAAAATTGTTGGTGCAATAACTGTCATATCAATGACAAAGTCGTAGTTGGAAGCAACTGAAAATGCAGTTTTGGCGGATAAAATATCCCAAGGGAGCAGCGGCGTACCGCGAAATAAACTGACATAGTGATTGACTAACCCAAATAAATAAGAGAAGCTCAATAAAATAATCGATGTGATTTTGGCATTTCCTATGATAAAAAATAGGATAAATCCGACGGCTGAATAAGCCAATAAATTGAATCCAAAAGTCCAGATATCATATGCAAAGATATTGATTTGATTAAAGCTATCTACAATCAAGAAGCCAATCATAGGTGTTGCACAGCACAATAAAATATTGTCTGGTTTTTTGATGCTTGCAGGTGAAAAAATTCGTATCAATAGCAACTCTACAGAGAGTAGCATAAGATTGATAAAAATAGATAACCGCAGACCCCAAATAGAATCAGATTTCAACATTGGTAGCTCTGAAGAACAACTCATATACAAAAAAGTGATGAATATAACAATGCCACTGATGAAATATTTGTGTTTAAAATGGGATTTTTGCAATTAATACACTTCCTTTCATCGGTCTGTGAAAAAAATTAATCCAATAGTTCGGAAAGACGGTTTTTTTGATCGAATAAATTGTTGTATTGTATCATTTGATATTGATTGATCAGTTGTGTATATTCATTTTTTTCGTCAAAAGTATGATGGTTTCCGTTTTTATCAATATATCCATTGGAATTGATAACTGGAATTTCTTGATAAAATTGTTTTAAAAATTTTTGATAACCAGTCAATTCAAAATGAGCTGTTTCCATTAATAAAACGGGAAGAAAGTTGATGCTTAAATCCATGGTGTTTTCCGGTATGTCGTAGTTTGCCCATAAGATATAAGGGGTGATATATCGTTTTTGTTTTTCTTCTAGTGTGAGTTCTTCCAATGGTTTGCCAAATAGTTCCTCATAAAATTCATCTTCAATTTTAGGTTGATGATCACCAAACATCAAGATCAAAGTGGGTTCCTCTTGTTCTGAAAAATAGTTGATGAGGGATTCGAAGGCTTCATCGCTGTCCCGAAGCAGGGAGAGATATTGTTCTGTATAGGGATAATCCTCCTGCATATTTTTCAGTCTTACAGTATTGGAGTAATTGGTATCTGAATAACCACTGTGATTTTGAATGGTGATATTATAAATTAACAAGTTGCTGTTTGACTCTTTTTGTTTATAGATTTCAATCAGTTTATTGTAATTCGCTTGGTCAGTAACAAGATTACGAGAGGTTTCTAATATTTCTCCTTCGTCTAAATCCCAATATTCATCAATTCCCAAAAAGGCATCAAATCCCATCATTGGATAAACCGTGGACCGTTTCCATGAATTTGCATCCAATGGATGAAGTCCATAAGAGGTAAAGTGATCAAGCTGTTTGGCAAAAGAATTGATATTTTGATTGACATATTGTAAAAAAGCAACACTTCCTTGAGGAAGAAAAGCGAGAGTATTTCCGGTAATTGCTTCAAATTCTGAATTGCAGGTACGACCACCAAAGATAGAAACATAAGAATTTCCGCGGATGGTATTTTCTGTCAAGCTGTTAAAAAATGGAAGATACTCTTTGGTTGTATCAAAGTCGTGAATGATACGTAAATCAGAAAGCGCTTCGTTCATAATGACAATGATATTTTTAGGTTGAATGATCTTGTTTGTAGAAACACTGTTTTTTTGATAGGACTGTTCTGCCTGTAAAATAATTTCTCTGACAGCTTGTGGAGAATAATCCTTTGGCTTTTTAATGGAAATATAGGGTAAATTTAAGGTGAAGTTTAAAAGTGCACTATTGTTGGAACGAGATGATTCAAGCTGCCAAGGGTCGCTATAGCATCCCATTGCTGTTAGTAAAGGGGAAAGAGCGAGTGTAACAAACAATAAGACACTGCCAATGCCAGTGGGAATCCTCCAACGAAGACTTTTGAATCGAAGATGTTTTTTGGTTGGGTATTCCTGAAGTGTTAGACAATTGGCAATCAGCAGTAGATAAATTAAGATTGCTGCAAATAAGGGGAATGTAAGGTGGAATTGATACCCGGAAACAACCTTTACAGCAGTGGAAATTGCTAAGATATCCCAGGGAAGAAATGGCGTTCCGCGAAACTGCATCACAAAATAATCAGCGAGTGAAAAAACAAGCCAAATACTGCTGGCACAAATAATACAAATGCGTATTCTGTTACTGATGGCAAAGAAAAAGAGATATAGCAGTGCATATAAAATAAGGTTCATCAAAAGATAAGAGTAATAAATATCAAAAATACCTTTATTATTTAATATTTGTGTGATAAAAAAGGAAAAGATCGGGGAGCAAGCCAATAAGGAATACCCGACATTTGTTTGGTATTTTTCTCGATTAAAAAAATAATACACAAGCATTCCGACAAGTACCAGACCGATCATACAAAAACTGATAAAAGCATCCAAAGAAACTCCGCCAACCAAAGCGGTACAGCCTGTCACTTTTGTTATAATATATACAACCAGAGATAAAAAAAGAACTCCCAGAACAATCGTTGTTGGGATAATGGTTTTTCGGTGTTTCCAATAAATGTTTTGTAGTTTTTGACGCCTGCGCATACGGTTTCGATATTGATTCAACTGGATGTTTCTGATGGGTTTTAATTTCATAACTGATAGATACCTCTAATTTCATATGATTTAGAAATACAGACTTTGATTGAAAATAACCATTAACAACTATAGCATATTCGCAAAAAAAAGTAAAGTTTTTGTAAACACAATCTTATTTGAAAATTTTGTGAAAAGATGAAAAAATTACAGATTGATTTTAAGAGTATTCAAACAAAGAAGTACTTTTAAAAGTATGATCTTGATAAATAAAATGATGATAAGCTCATAAAAATAAAAGGTACAGTATTACTGTACCCTTTTTATTATTTGGCAAAAGCAACTGCGCGACTTTCACGGATGAGATTGACTTTAATTTGTCCAGGATAATTCAGTTCATTTTCAATTCGCTTTACGATATCCCGTGCAACCAATACCATTTTTTCATCTTTTATAACTTCTGGTTTGATGATAATGCGGATTTCGCGTCCAGCTTGAATTGCGAAGGAGTTTTCAACACCTTCAAAAGAATTTGCAATCTCTTCTAGTTTTTCCAATCGTTTAATAAAGCTTTCTAGATTTTCTCGCCGTGCAGCAGGTCTTGCAGCAGAAATTGCATCTGCCGCTTGTACAAGACAAGCAATCACTGTCTTGGGCTCTACATCGTTGTGATGCGCTTCAATTGCGTGTAAAACTGCCGGACTTTCTTTAAATTTACGGCAGACATCAACACCAATTTCCACATGAGAACCCTCGATTTCATGGTTTAAGGCTTTACCAATATCGTGGAACAATCCAGCGCGGCGTGCAAGCGTTGCATCTACTCCCAATTCACTGGCCATAATTCCAGCTAGATGTGCCACTTCAATCGAGTGATTTAATACATTTTGACAATAACTTGTGCGGTATGTCAATCGACCGAGCAATTTGACGATCTCATAATGAACACCATGTACATTGGTTTCCAAGATGGCGCGTTCGCCTTCTTGCTTCATCTTAACGTCCATTTCTCGACGAGATTTTTCAACCATTTCTTCAATGCGTGATGGATGAATTCTACCATCTGCAATTAATTTTTCAAGAGTTTGACGTGCAAGTTCACGTCTGACAGGGTCAAAGCATGATAATGTGATAGCTTCTGGTGTATCATCAATGATTAAATCGACACCAGTTAATGTTTCAATTGCGCGGATGTTACGTCCTTCTCGTCCAATAATACGTCCTTTCATTTCGTCGTTGGGAAGCGGAACCACCGATACAGTCGCTTCAGAGACATGTTCTGCAGCGCAGCGGGAAATTGCCAAAGAGATAATTTCTCTTGCTTTTTCATCGCATTCATTTTTTAGTTGCTGTTCATAAGAAGTGATTTTTTGTGCCTTTTCATATGCAAGGTCGTCCTCTAAAGAGGATAGTAATTGATTTTTAGCCTCCTCTACGGTTAGACCAGAAATGCGCTCTAAACTTTCAATTTGACTTTGCTTGATGGTTTCTGCTTCTTCGAGTTTTTCTTCAGCAAGTTTTAATTTTTGATTTAATTTTTCATCCTTTTTTTCCAAATTATCGGTTTTGCGGTCCAATGTTTCTTCTTTTTGAATTACACGGCGTTCCTGACGAGAAATTTCATTGCGTCTTTCCTTGATGTCACGTTCAGCCTCAGCGCGTAGTTTATGGATTTCATCCTTTGCTGAAACCAGCGCTTCTTTTCGTTTTGCTTGGGCATCTTTTTGAGCGTCTTCCAAGATGCGTTTTGCTTGCATTTCCGCACTGCCAATTTCTGCTTCAGCAGTTTGTTTGCGATGTTGTATTCCTGCTTCAAAGGCGGATTCATAGGTGCGTTTTTCCACTGTTTTTTTGACTATAAGTCCAACCACAACACCACTTATGGCAGCTCCGACAATCAAGCATAATAAAATAACAAATAAGCTAGGCATGACAGTTACCTCCTTTTTAAAATTAGGAGGAATATTGAAAAAATATCTTACAAAATGCCGTGGTATTGTTTGTAATATCTATATTTATATGTTCTGCCTTTGGCAGCATTTATCATCTGATAATTAACAATGAATAACATTTTATAGTTCTTTTTCCAAACCTCCTTTTGATTTTGTTTCGTCATAATGCCTTTATTATAAAAGACGTTAAGCCACTTTCCTGTTTTGCGTTGTTTGTTATAAACAAATAAAAGCAACTTTAAATTATCTATACATTATCATATTTATTTTATAATTTTATTGCGATAATGTCAAGAAGAAAGTATGGCAATTATCAGAGAAATCAAAAATACTTTTGTGATAGATTATACATATCTTTTGCTTTGCAAAACAAAATCAACATTATCATTGTATACATATCACAAAATTGAAAAAATGATTTGACAAGCCTATACGAATTGTGGTATAGTAATAATACCTCAAGGAAGGTTTTTTTTTATGTTCTGATTTAGAAACGAATAAAAGATTTGCCTTTATTTTAGATGAACTTTGAGGGAGGCAAAAAAAATCCGAGTTAGCAGGAGGTGCCGATATGAGGGTTAAAGTTACATTAGCTTGCACAGAGTGCAAACAACGTAATTACAACACAATGAAAAACAAGAAAAACGATCCTGACAGGCTCGAAATGAACAAATATTGTCGATTCTGTAGGAAACACACACTTCATAAGGAAACTAAGTAAGAGAGGGTGACTTTGATGGCGAAAGATACAGCAAAAGCTGTTAAAAAACCAGCCAAAAATAAGGACAAAGACAAAAAAAAGTCCAACGGCAAAAAGTTCACCCAATTTTTTAAAGACCTTAGAAGCGAAATCAAAAAAGTTGTATGGCCAAGCAAAAAACAAATTAAAAACAATACGCTTGTTGTTTTGGGATTTATGGCTGTTACAGCGGTTTTCATCTGGATTTTAGACTTTGTATTTACTACATTGATGAATCTGGTGTTGGGATAACTTTTTTCTAGATGAAAACAAACCAACTTAGCAATGTCGTATTCTGGAGGGACTGATACTATGTCAGAAACCGCAAAATGGTATGTGATACACACCTATTCTGGTTATGAGAATAAGGTGGCACAAAACATTGAAAAGGTTGTCGAAAACCGAGGTCTTCAAGAGTTGATTCATCATGTAACTGTACCAACCGAAAAGGTAGTAGAGGTAAAAGATAATAAAACTCGAGAAGTCGAGCGAAAAATTTTCCCAGGATATGTGCTGGTTAAAATGATATTAACTGATGATTCTTGGTATGTTGTCAGGAATATTAGAGGTGTAACCGGTTTTGTCGGTTCATCTACAAAACCTGTTCCATTATCCGATGCCGAAGTAAAGGCACTGGGTGTTGAAGATGCACAAATCAATGAAGCTGTTCAGGTAGAAGTCACCTATGGTGTAGGTGATAATATTCATGTTATTTCTGGTCCTTTGGCAGGGTTTTCGGGCATTGTGGAAGGAATCGATATCGAGAATAACTGTGTGAAGGTAACAGTTTCTATGTTTGGCAGAGAAACGTTGGCAGAACTTGAGTTAAATCAAGTAAAAACAGCCAACTAAAAGTTACTTCTTTTTAATTAAGAAGTCCCCAGTTTTGTAAACTGTGGGAGGATATCACGTGTTCTTTCTGTTGCTAGAGGGAAAGAATGCCTGTGGGAGGAAATTCATAAAAAAAGGGATTTCCGCCATAGACCACAAATTTTTGGAGGTGCAAATTATGGCTCAAAAAGTATCTGGCTACATCAAACTTCAAATTCCTGCTGGTAAAGCCACTCCAGCACCACCAGTTGGACCTGCCTTGGGTCAACATGGTGTCAATATTATGTCTTTTACAAAAGAATTCAACGAGCGCACAAAAAATGATATTGGTTTAATTATTCCAGTAGTAATTACAGTGTACGCTGACCGCTCCTTCACTTTTGTTACAAAAACTCCGCCAGCAGCAGTACTGATTAAAAAGGCTTGCGGTATTGAAAGTGGCTCAGGTGTGCCAAATAAAACAAAAGTTGCAAAAATTACCAGGGAGCAGGTACAAAAAATCGCTGAAACAAAAATGCCTGATTTAAATGCTGCAAATATTGAAGCAGCAATGAGCATGATCGCTGGTACAGCTCGCTCAATGGGTATTGAAGTAGTCGATTAATTTACCCCTGGTGGGAGGAAAAATCCGCATATACCACTTTTAGGGAGGAACTATTATGAAACACGGTAAAAAATATAATGACAGTGTAAAATTACTGGAACGTGCTAAATTATATGATGTAAATGAAGCTTTGGGATTAGCAATTGATTCTGCAAAAGCAAAATTTGATGAAACAGTAGAAGTTCATGTTCGTTTGGGTGTAGACTCTCGTCATGCTGACCAACAGGTACGTGGCGCGGTTGTATTGCCAAATGGAACTGGTAAAGATGTAAGAATATTGGTTATCTGTAAAGACAATAACATTGCGCCAGCATTGGAAGCAGGCGCTGATTATGCGGGTTCTGATGAATACGTTCAAAAGATTCAAAGCGAAGGCTGGATGGAATTTGACGTAGTTATCGCGACTCCTGATATGATGGGTGTTGTTGGCCGTTTGGGTAAAGTGTTGGGTCCTCGTGGTTTGATGCCTTCTCCAAAAGCAGGTACCGTAACCCCTGATGTTGCAAAAGCAGTTAGTGAAGCAAAAGCAGGTAAAATTGAATATCGTTTGGATAAAACAAATATCATTCACTGCCCAGTTGGAAAGGTTTCTTTTGGTGTAGAAAAACTTGCTGAAAACTTAGAAGTATTGATGAATGCAATTGTAAAAGCAAAACCAGCTGCTGCAAAAGGACAATATCTAAAATCTTGTGTAGTTGCTTCTACTATGGGTCCTGGTATTAAAGTAAATACCAACAAATACGGCGTATAATAGTTGACAAGCACGAAAAAATAAGATATAATAAAAAAGCTGTATTTTCTAAAGACAGCAGGTATCACGGTTGTGATTCAAATGGGAAACTAGCCTGCCGAGGAAATGAATATCATATTTGTAAGATATGCTCTTATAATAGATTGATGTCCCTTCCTGAAATACAGGAAGGGTTTTTCTTTGATCGATGAAAAACAGTATAAGTTTCATGTGGAGGTGAATAGATTTGCCAAGTGAAAAGATATTAAACCAAAAAAAAGAATATGTTGCAAAATTGACTGAAAAATTAAAAGGTTCTGTTGCTGGTGTAATCGTTGATTATAAAGGTATTACAGTTGCTGATGATACTGTATTGCGTAAAAAATTAAGAGAAGCTGGCGTAGAGTACACAGTTGTAAAAAATACAATGTTGAGATTCGCTATCAAAGAAGCAGGATTAGAAGAATTAAGCGATGTATTAGAAGGAACAACTGCATTGGCAGTTAGCGCAGAAGATCCAATTGCTGCTGCAAAGGTTTTAGGAGAATTTGCAGATAAAAACAAAGACTTTAAAATCAAAGCAGGTTTTATGGATGGCAAAGTAATGGATGCTGATAAAGTCATTGCTTTGGGAAAACTTCCTTCCAAACAACAATTGGTTGGTCAATTGGTCAGCGTATTGGTTGCACCAATCCGCGGTATGGCAATTGCGCTTAATGCGATCGCTGAAAAACAAGAAGAAAATGCTTAATTTTTTCTAACTTAGAAAAAATAAAACATAACAAGAAAGGCGCAGAATCTGCGCGAAAATTTAGGAGGATATTATAATGGCTGATATTGCAAAATTTATTGAAGATATTAAAGCTTTAACCGTTTTAGAATTAAACGATTTAGTAAAAGCAATCGAAGAAGAATTTGGTGTTTCTGCTGCTGCTCCAGTTATGATGGCTGGTCCTGTTGCTAGCGATGCTGCTGCTGAAGCAAAAACTGAATTTGATGTTGTTCTTGCTGATGTTGGTAGCAACAAAATTGCTGTTATCAAAGCAGTTAGAGAAATCACTGGCTTGGGTCTAAAAGAAGCAAAAGAGCTTGTTGAAAGTGCTCCAAAAGCATTAAAAGAAGCTGTTTCTCAAGATGAAGCAAATGAATTAAAAGAAAAATTAGAAGCTGCTGGCGCTAAAGTTGAAGTAAAATAATTTTAACTTTTGCTATAAAAGAGCACAGACCCCTTGAGTCATATTGATTCAAGGGGTTTATTGTATAGGTGATAATCGATGACAAAGTATGATGTTTTAGATTTATTAAAACAAAACAGCAATCAGTATCTTTCTGGAGAACAAATTAGTAAGACGTTAAATCTTTCTCGTACAGCGATTTGGAAAGCCATTCAGACCTTGCGGAAAGAGGGATATCAGATAGACGCTGTAACCAATAAGGGATATCAATTGATAGAACAGAAGGAGATTTTTTCTGCATATGAACTGAAAAGACGCTTAAAGACAAGTTGGCTTGGAAATACGATGGTATTTTTAAAGGAAGTTTCATCTACCAATGACTATGCCAAAACCATTGTAAATTCTGTAAAGACAGGACATCTTATCTTGGCAAATATGCAGACAAATGGAAAGGGAAAACAAAAGCAGACATTCCACTCCCCAGAAGGATTGGGTGTTTATATGAGCTTGATTTTAAAGGAAAACATTGTATTGCAGCAAATTTCAAAGTTGCGTCTTTTGGTGCTTGATAGCATTGTCCATGCAGTTGAGAATCAAACGGGCGATTTGTGTGAGTTAAAACATCCCAATGAAATTTTTTATCAGGGTAAAAAAATATCGGGAATTTTAATTGAAGTATCTTTGGAAAGTGAAACCGATGAAATTGAATATGCAATTGTGGGAATGGGAGTCTATACTTCCGCATCCATATTTGGTGTGTCAATCAATCGACTGGATTTAACTGCTGATATTATAAATCAATTAGAAGCTGCGTTATTGGGTTCTGGTTGCATAAATCACAGTGTATTGGAGCATAATAATTCCAACAGAACATAATTGTATTTAGAGGATGTTATTATGGAGTGCTTTATTGATATACAAGATGTATCTAAAGTTTATCAGATAGGGGATACAAAAGTATATGCTTTAGACGAGATTTCACTACAGATTGATTCTGGGGAGTTTACCGCCATCATTGGGTCTTCGGGTTCTGGAAAATCCACCTTAATGAATATATTGGGATGTTTAGATTTTCCGACAAAAGGACATTATTATTTAAATGGAATGGATTTAAGTCAATTAAATGACAATCAATTGTCTGAGATTCGCAATAAGACAATTGGCTTTATCTTTCAAAGTTTTAATCTGATTCCAAGCTTGAATGCGTTAGAAAATGTAGAACTGCAATTGACTTATGGAGAGATAGAACGCAAAAAGCGACATCAAATCGCAAAAGATGCTTTGATTCAAGTGGGACTGGAACAGAGAATGTATCACCGTCCAAATGAAATGTCTGGAGGACAGCAACAGCGTGTTGCGATTGCCAGAGCGATTGCAGCAAGTCCACCAGTCATTTTAGCAGATGAACCGACTGGAAATTTAGACAGCAAATCTGCTACAGAAATTATGGATATTTTAAAGAATTTGAGCAAAAAGGGAAAAACTTTAATTTTAATTACACATGACGAATCCATTGCACAACAGGCAGATCGCATCATTAAAATTAAGGATGGAAAAATTTTAATGGATGAAAAAAACAGCTAACCTGTAAAAATCGGTTAGCTGTTGATATTTTTTAACCAAAAACAATTTGATTGTTTTCAATAGAATCAATAATTGCCAAAGATTCCAAACGAATACCCTTTTGACGTATGATTTGTCCACCATTTTGAAATCCCTTTTCGATAACAATACCACAGCCAACTAAATTGGCTTGAGATTGTTGTACAATATCAATCAATCCCAATAAGGCTTGTCCTTTTGCCAAAAAGTCATCAATGATAAGTACATGATCATCAGCAGTTAAAAATTTCTTGGCAACCTGAATATCATATACAATTCCCTTTGTAAAAGATTGTGCCTTAGAAGTAAACAGTTCACCATCTAAATTTTTAGATTTTACTTTTTTGGCGAATACAACTGGAATGTCATCGAAATGTTGCGCTGCAATGGCGGCAATTCCAATCCCAGAGGTTTCAATTGTTAAGATTTTTGTAATTGAGTGATCGGAAAATAGCCGTTTGAATTCTTTCCCAATTTCATTTAAAAGTTTGATATCCATTTGATGGTTTAAAAAACTATCCACTTTTAAAATATTTCCCTCTTTTAAATGACCATCTTTTAAAATACGTTGTTGCAATAATTTCATATAAATCTCCTAATCTGCCAATAGGGCATAAACTGAAAATTGCAAAATAAAGCAATATGAAGCTGCAGTTAAAATGCAAAAATAAAATAATAGACTACCCCGTCAGCAGTCAGAATTTTCGTTTCAATCATAAGTGATACCCCTTTTCCCTTTCGTGTTGACGGAGGTTTAATTTTTTAATTTTCCGTCAAAATAAATATGCGGACAGCCATCGTTGTTCAATGACTGCCCAATAAATCGGGATTTATTTCTTCTCTTTACTCATAAAAGAACAACTGATAGCTACAAATAAACCAATTAAAATCCACGGAAATGCTGCTCCTAAAAAATCACTAACCATACTTCATTCCTCCTTCAAAAGCCAGATTCGCCATTTTAATTATACCATGTCCGTAAGCGTTACACAAGATGCGGCTTGGTGAAAATGCCGGAAGTATCGGTCATCAACACGAAAGGTAAAAGGGACTAAGTGATTGACAACTATAAGGCAATGCAACCAAGTCTGATATCATGACTCTGATTTATTTGGCATGTTTTAGACCCAATTGCTCTTTCAGTTTTAAGCAGGTTTGTCTTTTGGAACGCAAAATACCTATTATCTTGAAAGTAATTATATCATTATTTACCTAAAAAATCAACAATTTTAGACGTTAATTACGTTTTTAATTGAGGATAACAAATAGGCAAATATAAATATGTCTGTTTTATTTTATCTATTTTTCTCAATTTGTCAATTTCTTGTTGAAATATTTATCAAAATAAGGTATGATAATAAAAGTAATAAAGATTTTATAAAGGAGGTATTTTGTATGTTGAGTGCATCAGGTAGACAAGAACAGAAAATTTTTGAGTATCCAACAAAAAATGCAAGTTATCCGATTGTTTTAACCATGCCAAAAAATCTAGGAGATACCAGGGAAATCACAGATGCTTTAAAGCAAAATAAGTCTGTTCTTTTGAATCTAGAGGAAACAAATGATGAAAGCTCTCGTCGATTACTTGATTACTTCCGTGGATTTATATGTGCGATTAACGGAAATTTAGAGCAAATGTCTCAAAAATTATATATTTTGACTCCTTATGGAGTACAAATAGAAGGGTCTATGAGTAGGGATTATACGTTTAACTATTGAGGATAAAAGGCAACTAAGAATTTTTTTATTTTAAGGGATAAAGGAGTATGATGGATTGTACTGGTTGTTAATCAACATCACAGTATATTGAGCGGACATAACATGTGACTGATAGATGGGAAAGCCAAATTCATTGGTTGAATTTGGTTTTTTTTCGTTTTTTAATTAGATAGACGGCTAATTAATATTTTGTGAATAATTATAGAAAAAATGTTAATTTTTGAGAATTAAGTTGATTTTTAAATGGTATATCGCTATACTTTCAATAGCCGCCTAACCATTTTTGGAATGGAGTGAATGAATTGTATACATTAGATACGACAGAATTTGATGAAAAATGGAAAAATAGTATTCAGGGGGTGATGACACAAGTTTTTCGTTTGCTTTATTTGAGAAATTATGAGTTGTTAGAACAGTATGGAATGCATCCGGGACAGCCACAACTGTTGATGGTATTATTGCGTTTTGGAACATTGAGTCAAAAACAATTGGCACAAAAATTGTTTGTAAAACCAGCAACTGTTGCGGTGATGTTAAAGCGTATGGAAAAAACTGGTTGGGTGAGCAAAGAACAAGATAAACAAGATAAGCGCATAACACGTGTATGTTTGACAGATCAAGGGCGAGAGATTGCTTATGTTTTTTTAAAAGTGCATGAAAATATAGAAACGGAGTGTCTAAAAAATTTTACCATAGAAGAGCGAATTTTATTAAGGAGGTTACTACTTCAGATAAAAGATAATGTGATGAAATGCCTTGATGATAAGGATATAGAAAAGTTTGATGAAATTAGGGAGGAACAATCAAAATGCTGAAATTACTCAAGCATTTAAAACAGTCTGTATGGGCGGTAATTTTAATCGTGATATTATTGGGGATTCAGGCAGTTTGTGATTTGGCATTGCCTGAGTATACTTCTAATATTGTAAATGTGGGGATTCAGTCTGGTGGTATTGAAGATACCATTCCAGAAGTGATTAGAAAAACACAGTTGGAGAGACTTTTGTTATTTGTACCACAACAAGATAGACAGCAAATTTTAGATGGTTATACATTAATTGATAAAAGCAGTGCCTCTGCTGAACAATTAAAAAATTATCCTGAAGTGAGAAATCAACCAATTTATTGTTTGAATCAGATTTCTCAAGAACAAAGACAAATTATCAGAGAAAAATTGGTACAGCCGATGATGTTGGTATCTGGATTTGAAAGTGACAGTGAGCAGGTTGAGCAGTTTGAACAGCAAATAAAGCAAACGATACCAGAACAAATGCAGTCTTTGGATATATTTGAAATTTTTCAAATGATGCCAGCAGAACAACTCAATGAAATCATTGATCAAATCAAAGAGCAATTTTCCCAAATGCCAGAGATGATAATAGAACAGAGTGCAATTGTCTTTTTAAAAAATGAGTATACTGCTCTGGGAATGGATACTGATAAAATACAAAACAATTATATTTTATTCACAGGAATAAAAATGCTGGCGATTGCACTGGCAAGTATGGTGGCAACTGTTTGTGTGGGCTATCTTGCGGCAAAGGTAGCAGCTCGCATGGGTCGAGATATGCGCCGTCAAGTATTTGGCAAAGTGGTGTCTTTTTCCAATGCAGAACTAGATCACTTTTCCACAGCGTCATTGATTACTAGAAGCACCAATGATATTCAACAGGTTCAGATGTTGATGGTGATGTTGTTAAGAGTGGTATTTTATGCGCCAATTATGGGCGTTGGAGGTGTGATTAAGGTATTGGGAACCGACACTTCTATGGCTTGGATTATTGGCTTGGCTGTATTGATGATATTGGGATTGGTATCGGTGTTATTTGCAGTAGTCATGCCAAAGTTTAAATTGATTCAAAAATTACTGGATAGACTCAATTTGGTAACACGTGAAATTTTAACAGGTATCCCAGTCATTCGCGCGTTTAGTACCCAAGATTATGAGGAAAAACGTTTTGATAAAGCCAATCAGGATTTGACAAAAACCAATTTGTTTGTCAATCGTGTAATGACCTGTATGATGCCAATGATGATGTTGATTATGAATGGCATCACGGTATTGATTGTTTGGAATGGAGCACATAGTATCAATAATGGAAATATGCAGGTCGGTGATTTAATGGCATTTATCCAGTATACAATGCAGATTATTATGTCATTTTTGATGATTTCTATGGTATCTGTGATGTTGCCAAGAGCTTCTGTTTCTGTAACTCGTATTGATGAAATCTTAAATACACAAGTGGCAGTCAAAGACCCCATTCACCCAGAAGCTGCCCATCAATTACAACATGGTGTATTGGAATTTAGAAATGTCTCTTTTCGCTATCCAAATGCAGAAGAAGATGTATTGAGTGATTTAAACTTTACTGCAAAACCTGGACAGACAACTGCCTTTATTGGAAGTACTGGAAGTGGGAAATCTACTTTGCTGAATTTAATACCGAGATTTTATGATGTGACCCAAGGGGAGATTTTGGTGGATGGAGTGGATATTCGAAAATTGAATCAGCATGAATTGCGCGATAAAATTGGATATGTCCCCCAAAAAGGCGTGTTATTTTCTGGTACAATTGAAAGTAATTTAAAATATGCAGACCGTCAAATTTCTGACAAACAGATGAAATTGGCAGCACAGGTTGCCCAAGCAACTGACTTTATTGAAGCAAAAGAAGAGGGTTATCAATCCGATATTTCTCAGGGTGGTACTAATGTATCTGGAGGACAAAAACAGCGACTTTCTATTGCAAGGGCAATTGCGAAAGATCCGCAGATTTATCTGTTTGATGATAGTTTTTCCGCATTGGATTATAAAACCGATATGACATTGCGCAAGGCTTTAAAAGAGCATACAGAAAATTCTACCGTTTTGATTGTAGCACAGCGTATTAGTACCATACTTCATGCAGAACAAATTATCGTATTGGATGAAGGAAAGATTGTTGGAAAAGGTACTCATGAAGAATTGATGAAAACTTGTGAGGAATATCAACAGATTGCATTATCACAGCTTTCAAAGGAGGAATTGAACCATGAGTAATCCAAAAACACAAAGACGCGGACCAATGGGGCATGGACCTGGCGCTATGGGAGCAGGTGAAAAGGCAAAAGATTTTAAAGGTACCATGAAGACATTGCTTTCCTATTTGGGAAAGTATCGATTTGCAATTATATTGGTAGTTGTATTCGCAATTGGAAGTGCCGCGTTTTCTATTATTGGTCCTAAACTTTTGGGAAATGCAACAACTGAAATTTTTGAGGGATTGATCGGGAAAATTACCGGTCAGGGAGGTATTGATTTTGGAGTTATTGGAAGTACTTTAATTTTTCTACTGTTCCTTTATGCAGTCAGTGCGATATTCTCTTTTATTCAGGGTATTTTGATGACAAATGTCTCTCAAAAGGTTTCTTATCAGTTAAGAAAAGCACTATCTGAAAAAATTCATCGGATACCAATGAAATATTTTGATGGGAAAACGCATGGGGAGGTATTATCTCGCGTAACCAATGATATTGATACACTCAGTCAGAGTTTAAACCAAAGTATGACACAAGTTATCACTTCTATTACAACTGTAATTGGTGTGTTGATTATGATGTTTTCGATTAGTTGGTTGATGACCTTAGTGGCATTGTTAATTCTGCCATTGTCATTGTTTTTGGTTGCTGGTGTGGTAAAGAAATCACAAAAGTATTTTCAGGCACAACAGGAATATTTGGGTCATGTCAATGGTCAGGTAGAGGAAGTATATGGTGGGCATAGTATTGTTCGCGCCTTCAATCGAGAAGAAGAAGTTGTAAAAGAATTTAATCAATATAATAATACACTTTATGAATCTGCTTGGAAGTCACAATTCTTATCAGGTATGATGATGCCTATTATGACGTTTATTGGAAATATTAGTTATGTTATCATATCTATTTTGGGTGGTTATTTGGCAGTCAAACAAACCATTACGGTGGGGGATATACAATCTTTTATTCAATATGTTCGGAGCTTTAACCAGCCAATCGCACAGGTGGCACAGGTGGCAAATATGCTGCAATCAACTGCTGCCGCTGCTGAACGTGTATTTGAATTTTTAAATGAAGAAGAAGAGGATCAAACGGTTGCCAACCCAGTGCATATTGATAATTTAGAAGGCAATGTCACTTTTGATCATGTGCGTTTTGGATACATTCCAGAAAAGACAATTATACACGATTTTAGTGCGAAGATAGAACAAGGGCAGAAAATTGCCATTGTGGGACCAACTGGAGCTGGAAAAACCACAATGATAAAGTTGCTGATGAGATTTTATGATGTAACAGATGGAGCCATTTTGATTGATGGTCATAATGTAAAAGATTTTAATCGAAGTGAATTACGTGATATGTTTGGCATGGTTTTGCAGGATACTTGGCTATTTAATGGAAGTATTATGGAAAATATCCGCTATGGTCGTGTGGAAGCGACAGATGAAGAGGTGATTGCAGCGGCAAAATCAGCACATGCTCATCACTTTATTAAGACGCTACCTGCTGGTTATCAGATGGAACTCAATGAAGAGGCGAGTAATGTATCACAAGGGCAAAAACAACTTTTGACAATTGCGAGAGCGATTTTGGCGGATCCTAAAATTTTAATTTTAGATGAAGCAACCAGCTCAGTGGATACTAGAACAGAAGTTCGTATTCAAAAGGCAATGGATAACCTAATGAGAGGGCGCACCAGCTTTGTCATTGCGCACCGTTTATCCACCATTCGTGACGCAGATTTGATATTGGTTATGAAGGATGGGGATATTGTAGAACAGGGAAATCATGAACAGTTGTTGGAGAAAAATGGATTTTATGCAGAACTGTATAATTCCCAGTTTGAAAGAAAAGAAACGGCTTAAATAAATTCTGATAGATAAATTCATTTCTATCAAAGGCAATGCGACTATCTAAAAGATAGTCGCATTGTTTTTGATATGGATGGCAAATAAAAAGACGGTTCTATACAGAACCGTCTTTTTCATAAAAGATATTAAGCTAATTCAGCAAAATATTTAATGGTTCTAACCATCTGGCTAGTATAAGAGTTTTCATTGTCGTACCAAGATACAACTTGAACTTCATATAAATCATCAGAAATTTTAGAAACCATTGTTTGTGTTGCATCGAATAAAGAACCATAAGTGATGCCAATAACATCTGAAGAAACGATTTCTTCTTCATTGTAACCGAAAGATGCAGAAGCAGCAGCTTTCATAGCAGCGTTGATGCCTTCAACAGTCACATCGGTGCCTTTTACTACAGCAACCAATAAGGTAGTAGAACCAGTTGGAACTGGAACACGTTGAGCAGAACCGATTAATTTACCAGATAATTCTGGAATAACCAATCCGATTGCTTTTGCTGCGCCAGTAGAGTTAGGAACGATATTAACAGCACCAGCACGAGCTCTTCTTAAATCACCTTTTCTGTGTGGACCATCAAGAATCATTTGGTCACCAGTGTAAGCGTGAATGGTAGACATAATACCAGATTGAATTGGAGCATAGTCATTTAATGCTTTTGCCATAGGAGCTAAGCAGTTTGTTGTACAAGAAGCAGCAGAAATGATAGTATCTTCTTTTGTTAAGATATTTTCGTTTACGCTGAATACAACAGTTGGTAAATCGTTACCTGCTGGAGCAGAGATAACAACTTTTTTAGCGCCTGCAGTAATGTGAGCGGATGCTTTATCTTTTGAACAGTAGAAACCAGTACATTCTAAAACAACGTCAACACCGATTTCTCCCCAAGGTAGGTCGGCTGCATTCTTTTCAGAATAGATTTTAATTTCTTTACCGTCGACAACAATAGCACCATCTTTTACCTGTACTTTATCAGCAAGTGCATATCTGCCCTGTGCGGAATCGTATTTTAATAAATGAGCGAGCATTTTAGGATCTGTTAAGTCATTGATTGCAACAACTTCATATCCTTCTGCACCAAACATTTGTCTGAAAGCCAGACGACCAATACGACCGAAACCGTTAATAGCTACTTTAACTGCCATAATTTAAAACCTCCAAATAATTTTTACAATTCTATTTTATACCAATTGTCAAAAAAATACAAGGGTTTGTTTTGAATTTAATGAAAAATTTTAAATTTATTTTACTAAACCAGTAAATACAGATAGAAAAAGTAGGAAAGTGGGGGAGATAGATCACCAAGCCTTTAGAACAGTCTGTCAAAATATGTCGAGAAAAGTCGATATTTTCATTGTAATTTATAAAATTGTAAATATTTTCTTTACATTTTTTATAGAAATACATATAATAATAAAAAATATAAAAGAATGTGGAGGGAGTAAGATGAAATCGATTGAAATAATTATCGATATGTTTAAAAGTCTAGATATTTTCGCTTTTATTTGTGATGCAAATAAAAATATAATCTGGAAAAATCAATATGCTAAGGATTCACAATTAGATTTAGTTATTGGCAGTCATATCAGTGATTTTTTAAAAGGTAATGAGGCAGCTTTAAAGTTATGTGACAATGCCCTCACAGCACAGAATACGCAACGGGTGGAAGTAACTTTATATGGTGGGTTCTTTATACTTTATACACGAGCAGTGGCACTGGAAAATGGTGAAAATTTTTCATGGTGGTGTCTTCAAAAAAAGGAAAAGATGTTTTCTGAGATTTATCAGGATCATCAAGACGCCGGAATTTTAGGAATGAATTACCGAGAATCAATTTTTCAAATTTATAATGCTTTGCCACCCATTGCACATAAAATGCAACAATATGATCTCTATCAGGAAATAGAATATCTAAATATTGTTGCACAGGCAACACAGAGTATTTTAAAAAGTACCATCAATATCAATGAATATTTTAAATTCAACAGTGGGGAAAATCCCATGAAACCTCGTTATCTTTTTTTAAAAAAATTACTTCATGATTTGGTTTATCAGATCAGTTTAATTATACCCAATGATGAACATCGAATTGTATTTGACGAAACCTGTTCGGATGTTATGGTGTATTTCGATGAGGAAAAACTGATTTTGGCACTGTTAAATGTGCTGATCAATGCAATTCAGTTTTCGGTTGCCAATACAGAAATCACCATTACACTTTCTAAAAGCCATGAAAAGGCAGTGATTTTAGTAAAGGATATTGGCGATGGCATTTCGCCAGAGCGTTTAAAACAGGTGACAGAAGCATTTTATTCTTATAATCCAGCGACAAAAACCAGATGTGGAGATGGGCTTGGCTTATATGTTGCGCAAAAGATTATACAGGCGCATAAGGGTTCTATTATGATCACAAGTGTGGAAAATGAGGGAACGACTGTATCCATTCAAATTCCGCAAGCAGTGCCTTCGTTAGAAAAACAAACTATCTTGCGATCTAGCGTTATGACAAATTTAATCAATAATCGAATGTCTATGTTATATGCGTTTTTAGGTCCTTGTTGTCAAATAAATATGTTTGATTGAGATGAAAAAACAGTTCCAGGAATTTACCGGAACTGCTTTTTTGATTGATCAATTGGTATCATGATAGAATTTAGTTGTTATTGGCATAGAGTTGGTCTTCCTGATAGGGAACAGAAGCTAAAAAAGTCACTGGAGCATTTGGACTACAAGTACTTGAGTCCAAATCATACTGATAGTTGTAGACTAAAATGACCGCATTATAGGCTTTTGCCAGACCGTTTGGAAAACATTTTTTGAGTGATGGACCGATGATTTCTCCTTTTGAAAATGGCAAAACCAACGTTTCTGGATCCGCTGTAAAGTCAACCAAGTCCCGCTCCCAAAAGTCAGGGTCGAACGGCCAAACTGTATCGCCCCCAAAAAAGTCATGGTTAAAGGGAGAAATTATCATGTTTTCTTCGTCATCATAACCTTCTTCGGAAGCATATGCCATCAGATCTTCATCGGTTTCAAATACGCCTGCCCACACAGATACAATTCCCTCTTGTTCCGTCAATTAGCACCTCCTGTTTGTATGTTAGATTTCGATTTATCGCACCCATTTTATCACGATCCATTTGAAACGTCAATGTACAATTGGAAAAATCGACAAAGCCTGATATCAGCAATACAAACAGTAAAGGGGGGTCACTCTATTAATTTCACAGAGTCTATTGTGTATGTTTTTGGAATTGGTATACTATGTTTTTATAAAATGAGCTCAAATAATATTTTTAAAGCAATTGCCAGTATCAGAATTCCTCCAAAGATGCCAGCGTTTTTTTGAAAAAGTGCACCTATTTTTTTCCCAAATAGAAAAGCAATAAAGGACAATAAAAAGGTAATTGCCGCAATCACAAAAGAAGCGTAATAGACATTGACATTTAAGACTGTAAAGCTCACTCCAACTGCCATAGCATCAATGCTAGTGGCAATGGCTTGCACAAGCAATAACCGAAAAGTCATGGCATGGTGTACTTCATCAGATTGACTGTGAAATCCATCATAGACCATTTTGGTTCCCAGTATAAAAAATACCAAGAATACAACGATATTGCTGTATTTGGAAAGGATGTTTAAAAAGAGCGAACCTGCTAAAAATCCAATAATGGGCATGATTCCTTGAAAGATTCCAAAGGCACAAGCACCAGATAGGGCATGTTTTAATTTTGACTGTTTCATGCAGATTCCATTTGAAATGGAAACACATACTGCATCCATCGATAAGCCAATCCCAATTAAGATAATATCCAATAAATTCATAGTTTTCTCCGTCTGATGATCATCTATATTTGTGAAATTCTATGAAAGGATATCCAAAAATATGCTAAATTCTACTATCTAATAGGGGGACATACTGTTGTCGGAAGGCATCAAATGTGTTTTCATCAAGTGCCGTGCGAATTTTTTCTAGTAAGGTATTATAAAAATATAAATTGTGCATGACAGCGAGTCGCATTGCCAACATTTCATTGGATTTAAACAAATGACGCAAGTAAGCTCTGGAATGTCTTTGACAGGTGGGGCAGCCGCATTGCTCATCAATGGGAGATAAATCTTCTGCATATTTGGCGTTCATAATATTGCGAATGCCACTCCAGGTATTTAGATGTCCGTGGCGGGCATTTCTGCTTGGCATAACACAATCAAATAGGTCAATGCCTCTATATACGGCTTCAATGATATTGCAGGGTGTACCCACTCCCATCAGATAACGAGGTTTGTCAACTGGCATATGGGGCTCCACTACAGAGATGATGCGATACATATCTTCTTTGGGCTCTCCAACGGCGAGACCTCCAATTGCATAACCATCACAGTCCAGTGTTGCAATTTCTTTCATATGTGCAATTCTCAAATCGTCAAAGACGCACCCTTGGTTGATACCAAATAACAACTGTTGTTGATTTAAGGTATCTGGAAGTTTTTTAAGTCGTTCCATCTCCGCTTTGCAACGGGCGAGCCAGCGGGTGGTACGGGCGCAAGAATTGCTGGCATATTCTAAAGTAGAGGGATTTTCAACACATTCATCGAATGCCATGGCGATGGTAGAACCCAGATTGGATTGAATTTGCATACTTTCTTCTGGTCCCATAAAGATTTTGCGACCATCTACATGAGAGCGAAAATAAACCCCTTCTTCTCGAATGGTGCGCAACTGAGCCAAAGAAAACACCTGAAAGCCTCCGCTATCGGTTAAGATTGGCTTATCCCAGCCCATAAATCGATGAAGCCCTCCAAGACGCTTGATAAGTTGGTCACCTGGACGAATATGTAAATGATAGGTATTGCAAAGTTCTACTTGACAGTGCAAGTCCTCTTTTAAATCATAAGAAGAAATTCCACCTTTGATGGCAGCAGAGGTTCCCACATTCATAAATGCGGGGGTCTGAATGGTTCCATGTACAGTGACAAATGTGCCGCGTCGTGCAGCTCCTTGTTTTTTAAGCAGTTGGTACATAAAAGTTCTCCTGTCTTTTTTCTTTTTTCATATAAATTTTGCTGTTAAATCCCATTTTTTCTGGGAACTTTTCAAAAATGCGTTGATATTCTTGATAGCCGAGTTTTTGATAAAGTTGATAGGCTTTTTGATTGGTATCAACCACCTCTAATAGGTAGCGCTGATAGGGAAGTTGTTCAAAGATATAGTTTAACAATGTGCTGGCAACGCCTTGATTTCGATAATCAAGCGCAGTTGCCACATTTTCAATATAAACGGACTGGCTGTCATATAACAGTGGTTGGTTGAATTCGCGATGGAGTGCAAGATAGATAAGCAACCCCCGAAGTCTTCCAAATGACTGCATCATATCTGCTCTATCAATTTTCATACAACGAGTTTGATTGGTAGAACAGCACAACATTCCCACAACAGTTTGTTGATATAAAGCAAGATAGCAGGTTTCGGGGACAAAGATATGTTGCAGCCCTTGAATCAGTTTCAAGCGATTTTGCCCAAATAGAGAGAGATGTTGATAAAATCCATCCACAAAGACGGTTGCAACCTGTATTTGGATGGAATTATCGCATTGAGACATGCGTTTGATTTGCCATTTCAATCAAATCACCTCCAATGATATTAGGGAAGGATTGCCATAGCATCTCCAAAGCTAAAAAAGCGATATTGTTGTTCGACTGCATGGCGATAGGCGTTCATGGTATGTTCATAACCTGCAAATGCACTGACCAACATGATTAAGGTGCTTTCTGGCAGATGAAAATTGGTGATAAGCCCATCCAATACTTGAAACTGGTATCCTGGATAGATAAAGATATCTGTGTATCCCTCACATGCTTGCATATGGTCTGATAAAGTTGCTGCGCTTTCTAAAGTGCGACAAGAGGTGGTGCCAACGCCAATCACCCTGCCGCCGACTGATTTGGTTTTTTGAATTAATTCGGCGGTTGTTTTTGGCAAGCAAAAATGTTCAGAATGCATTTTGTGATCGGTAATTTGTTCTGCCTTTACTGGACGGAAGGTTCCCAAACCAACGTGTAACGTAACTTCAGCAATCTGTATTCCCTTTTGTTTGATTCGCTCCATTAATTCTGGTGTAAAATGAAGCCCAGCAGTGGGGGCGGCAGCGGATCCGATTTCTTTTGAGTAAACGGTCTGATAGCGTTCTTTATCCTGCAATTTTTGTGTGATATAAGGCGGCAATGGCATTTGCCCTATCTGGTCCAAGGTGGTGAAGAAATCCTGTTTACAGGTGAACTGAATTAAGCGATTACCACCTTCTAAAACTTCTAAGATTTCACCTAATAACAGACCATTTCCAAAGCAGAATTTGGCACCTGGCTTTGCTTTTTTTCCCGGTTTTACCAGTGTTTCCCAAATCATGTGCTCTTTTTGCTCCAGTAATAACAGTTCCATATGAGAACCAGTTTCCAACTTGGTTCCATAAAGCCTTGCTGGAAGTACGCGGGAATTATTTACAATCAACAAATCCCCCGGTTTAAGATAATCGATAATATCAAAAAAGTGCTTGTCCTCAAGCGCGCCTGTTTGTCGATTGAGATAGAGCATACGGGAGTGATCTCTGGGCTCGGTTGGCGTCTGTGCAATGAGTTCTGAAGGCAAATCGTAATAAAAATCACTGGTTTTCATCTTATCAAATCCTTTTTAAACGTATTAAAGATCATATTTTAAAAACAGAACTCATACATATCAACTGTCAATGTGAATTTATAACGGAAAGTAATTGACAGGAGAATGGTTCCGTATTATAATAGTTGTGAATATGATTATCGGTTAGAGGTCGCAAATTTTAAGAGTAAAAATGTATGAGATTACCGCAAGTCATTGAAGTCATTTTGAAAGGGAAATTTGCCGAAGGGAGTAGTATTTGGGGTTGCTGCTTGCCCTGATTTTATGTTGAAAAAGCATAAAATTGTCATCATACCTTTTTGATGGAGCGCTTACTGATAGTTTTACAGAAGATAAAACAAGATAGATTCGGTGTAAAACGCAAATACAGTTAGCTTTTTCATTATATAATAAGGTGAACCGGTTTTCAACCGGTTTTTTTCGTATTCTAGGAAATGTATATGAGTTGGAAAATTTGGAGGTTTGAATTATGAAACAGTATCGTGTAGGTATTATTGGAGCAACAGGTATGGTAGGGCAGCGCTTTGCGGTGTTACTAGAAAATCACCCTTGGTTTACGGTAACCGCTTTGGCAGCTTCTTCCAGAAGTGCTCAAAAAACATATCAACAGGCAGTTGGAAATCGTTGGGCAATGCCTGTGCCAATGCCTGAGAACATGAAAGATATGATTGTAATGGATGCCAGTGCAGATATTGAGAAAATTGCTGGAATGGTTGATTTTGTATTTTGTGCAGTAGATATGAAAAAAGAGGAGATCAAGGCGTTAGAAGAAGCGTATGCGAAAGCGGAATGCCCAGTTGTTTCTAACAACTCTGCACATAGACATACAGATGATGTGCCAATGGTAGTGCCAGAAATCAACGCAGATCACACCGCAATTATCGCTTCTCAAAGAAAGCGTTTGGGAACCAAAAGAGGCTTTATTGCCGTGAAATCAAATTGTTCTTTACAAAGTTATGTGCCTGCGCTGCACCCATTGATGGAATATGGCATCACAAATGTATTGGCTTGTACTTATCAGGCGATTTCTGGAGCAGGTAAAACCTTTGAAAGATGGCCAGAAATGGTTGATAATTTGATTCCTTACATTGGTGGAGAAGAAGAAAAATCAGAAAAGGAACCATTGAAATTATGGGGAACTATTCAAGGGGATAAGATTGTAGATGCAGTAAAACCTTCCATCACCACCCAATGTCTGCGCGTTCCAGTCAGTGATGGGCATACTGCGGCAGTATTTGTATCCTTTGAGAAAAAACCAACCATAGAGGAAATCAAAGAAAAATGGGCTAATTTTTCAGGTGAGGCACAGCGTTTGGAATTGCCTTCTGCCCCAAAACAGTTTTTACATTATTTTGAAGAGAATGACCGTCCACAGATTAAATCTGAACGCAATTTGGAAAATGGTATGGCGGTTTCAATTGGACGTTTGAGAACGGATACACAGTATGACTATAAATTTGTCTGTATGTCACATAATACGCTAAGAGGTGCTGCAGGAGGTGCTGTATTGCTTGCGGAATTACTTGCAGCACAGGGATATATGGACTAGATTGGAATTCAAATCATGAGATATTTTAAAAAATTAGTGGGAGAACGCATCTATTTATCACCGATGAATCTGGAAGATGTAGAACTTTATACCAAGTGGATGAATGATTTTGAAGTAACAAATGGAATAGGCGCTTCTGCAAGGATGATTTCGATATCTTCTGAAAGAAATTGGATACAACAAAATACACAAGATCAATACCAGTTTTCAATTGTCAGGTTGGAAGATGATAAGCTAATTGGAAGCTGCTGTATTGGGCAAATTGATCAAATTCATCAACGTGCAGTGGTGGGCTTAATGATTGGTGATGAGAAAAACCGTGGTCAGAGTTATGGAACAGAAACATTGGGACTGCTGTTAAAATATAGCTTTGATTATCTAAATTTACATAATGTGATGTTGGGTGTATTTTCTTTTAATCAGCGTGCGATTGCCTGTTATCAAAAAGTAGGATTTCGCGAAGTGGGTAGACGGCGAGAATGTTATTATGTAGAAGGTCGATTTTATGATGAGATTTATATGGACATTTTGAAGAGCGAATGGAAAGACAGCACAAAATAAAAGAAATGACATATCATATTATTGAGAATCAAAATGCCATTTTTAATAAGTATGTTCAATGGAGGAAAGTTATATGAAGAAAAGAATCTTTACAGGTGCGGGCGTTGCAATTATCACGCCGATGAATGCTGACCATTCTGTAAATTTTGATAAATTGGGCGAATTGATTGACTTTCAGATTGCAAATCACACAGATGCAATTATTATCTGTGGTACAACTGGAGAGTCCTCTACCCTGAATGATATTGAACATCGCGATGTCATTCGCTGTGCAGTGGAAAGGGTGGATAAACGAATCCCAGTCATTGCGGGAACAGGAAGTAATGATACCTCCTATTGTGTGGAATTATCTAGGGAAGCAGAACGCTTGGGAGTGGATGGACTATTGTTGGTAACTCCTTATTACAACAAAACTTCTCAACGCGGATTGATAAAACATTATCAAACAGTGGCAGACAGCGTCAATTTGCCAATCATTTTATATAGTGTTGCAAGTCGTACAGGTGTGAATATTGCACCAGAAACCTGTGCGGTATTGGCAAAACATCCCAATATTGTGGCAATCAAAGAGGCAAGTGGAAATATTTCTCAGGTGGCAAAGATCAGACATCTTTGTGGAAATGATTTGGATGTTTATTCTGGAAATGATGATCAAATCGTACCATTGTTATCCTTGGGTGGAATTGGTGTCATTTCTGTACTGTCCAATATTCTTCCAAAACAAACACATGATATCTGTCAGTTGTATTTTGATGGAAAAGTAAAGGAAAGTGAAAAATTGCAGTTGGAATTATTGGATTTGATGAACATGTTGTTTGTGGATGTCAACCCAATTCCAGTAAAAGAAGCAATGAATTTGATGGGTATGAATGTCGGTGAATGTAGATTGCCATTGATTCGCACAACAGAGGAAAATACAGCAAAGATAAAAGCAGCTTTAGAGAAGTTAGAACTGATAAAATCATAATCGCTGATACATAGTATAAGGCAATTCTTTTTGGTCTTCTGGATGAAAAAGAATTGCCAATCAATTTCTTAGATGTCAATCAAGATGTATCAGTCAAAGCGAAAAATTAATTTTGTAATTGAAGTATAAATCTGGGTGCCATCTAGGAATCATATATGGTGAGAAGGATAGATAGTTCACAAAAGTGAGGAAATAATTATGATAAAAATAGCATTAAGTGGTGCAAATGGCAAGATGGGACAGGTTATCAGTCGATGTGTAGCACAGCGAGAAGACTGTAAGGTTGTTGCAGGATTTGACTTAAATACAGAAGTATACAGCGATTTTCCCATTTTTAAAAAGGTAGATGACTTTATCGGTGAAGTGGATGTTATCATTGACTTTTCAAATCCTGTGGTGATTGAAGATTTGTTGGAGTATGCAAAGCGCCGCAACATCCCTGTGGTGGTGGCAACTACCGGATATGCTCCAGAACAGGTGGAATATATCAAGGAATCTGCGAAGAAAATACCAATCTTTTTTTCCTTTAATATGTCTTTGGGCGTAAATCTATTGGTGAATTTGGCAAAACGTGCAACTGAAATATTAGGTGGTCAATTTGATATTGAGATTGTCGAAAAACATCACAATCAAAAGATTGACGCTCCAAGTGGAACCGCTTTGATGATTGCAGATGGCATCAATGAAGTGTTAAGCGATACACAAAAATATATGTATGATCGCCATTCTCAACGAAAAAAACGGGATAAAAATGAAATTGGTATCCATGCGATTCGAGGTGGTACCATTGTCGGGGAACACGAGGTGATCTTTGCCGGTCATGATGAAATCATCAGTTTAAAACATCAGGCAATGAGCAAAGAAATTTTTGCAGTAGGCAGTATCAATGCAGCATTGTTTTTGGCAGATAAAAAACCGGGATTATATGATATGTCCAAGATGGTATAATCAACAAAAGCAACACAGATAAAATCAGAGAAATGGTCTATTTTCTGGAATAGAAAGGATTGACAACCATTTGTAATTGTGTTAAACTAAAAACTGCCGCATATACTGGGCAAACAAGGGATTCTTTGTAGAAAGAATACGCCTAGGAATAGCGAGATTATAGAAAAGGCAGGTGGCCTTAGAATGTACGCAGTAATTGAAACAGGTGGAAAACAATACCGTGTAAGCGAAGGCGACGTAATTTTTATTGAAAAATTAAATGTTGAAGAAAATGCAACTGTAAACTTTGATAAAGTAGTAGCAGTGGCAAAAGAAGACGGTATGGTAGTTGGAACTCCTTACGTAAATGGTGCAGCTGTAAATGCAACTGTATTAAAAAACGGCAAGGGTAAAAAAATCACAGTTTTCACCTATAAACCAAAAAAATCTTCTTCCCGTAAAATGGGACACAGACAAGCTTACACACAAGTAAGAATTGAATCTATCAAAGCATAATTTGTATGATTGAAGTGGTATTTTATAAACAAAATAGTGTTTATAAAGGATTTTCAATCTCTGGACATGCAGGATTTGCCAGTAAAGGCAATGACATTGTGTGTGCAAGCGTAACTTCTGCGGTACAGCTAACCATCAATGGAATTTGCGAAATTTTAAAGGTGATGGCTGACGTAAAAGTATTGGACAATCAAATTGTGATAAATCTTTCTAATTGTAATAAGGGTGAAATTGAGAAGGCGCAAGCATTTTTTAAAGCATTTTATTTGCATTTGGATTTGTTATCACAAGATTATATGGGAACACTTAATTTAATCAATTTGGAGGTGTAAGATATGTTGAGATTAGATATGCAGTTTTTTGCACATAAAAAGGGAGTAGGTTCTACCAAGAACGGTCGTGACTCTGAATCTAAGAGATTGGGTGCAAAACGTGCTGATGGTCAATTTGTATTGGCTGGAAATATTTTAGTTCGTCAACGTGGTACTCATATTCACCCAGGTGAAAATGTAGGTCGTGGTTCTGATGATACTTTATTCGCAAAAGTAAGCGGTGTTGTGAAATTTGAACGTGTCGGACGTGACCGCAAGAAAGTCAGCGTTTATGCTGCTCAATAATAGATCTTAGTTTTATATAACCGTAGAGTATATGGGGTTTGTTCACGAATGATCCATATTTAATGCTGTCAAGCGAGAACCAACTGTTTGCGATAAAAGCAAGAGAAACCCCCTATCTCTTTAGGCGAGGAAGAATGTCACAAAGCGTGCTATACCAGCACGCTTTTTTGTTTATGATAAAAAAGGAAGGAAATCAGAAGTATTTTGTGTTTGTCTTATCCATCATTGGTCTATAATAGAAATAAACTTATCAAAAGACGATATTTGGGTATGATGATAAAGGAATGCGGTTTTATGATAAATAACTGATGATAGAAAGAAAAATAGAAAGGTAGATAGAATTTATGTTTGTAGATAAAGCAAAGATAACCATTAAAGCGGGGAATGGTGGCAATGGTGCAGTGTCATTTCATCGTGAAAAGTATGTGGCGGCAGGAGGACCAGATGGAGGAGATGGAGGCAATGGGGGAAGTGTCTACTTTCAGGCTGATGACCATATGTCTACTTTGGTGGATTTTCGCTATAAGAGAAAATATGCAGCACAGGACGGACAAAATGGAGGTGCAAAGCGATGTAGCGGAAAAAAAGGCGCTGATCTGGTGATTAAAGTGCCACGTGGCACCTTGATTTTAGATGCAGAAAGTGGAAGAATTCATGCAGATATCTCGGGTGATGAGCCAGTATTGATTGCAAAAGGTGGACGCGGTGGAGCGGGAAACCAACATTTTGCGACACCTACCCGGCAGATTCCCAAATTTGCAAAGCCAGGAACACTTGGAGAGTCATTTGAGTTAAATTTAGAGCTGAAGTTATTGGCAGATGTTGGATTGGTGGGATTTCCCAATGTGGGAAAATCAACATTAATTAGTGTCGTTAGTGCAGCAAAACCTAAAATTGCAAATTATCACTTTACTACACTTTCCCCTGTATTGGGTGTCGTTCAGATAGAAGATGGAAAAAATTTTGTGATGGCAGATATCCCAGGATTGATTGAAGGCGCCAGCGATGGGATTGGTTTGGGACATGAATTTTTGCGCCATGTTGATCGCTGTCGTTTGATTGTACATGTAGTAGATGTATCTGGGATAGAAGGGCGCGATCCAATTGAAGATTTTCAGGCAATTAATCGGGAATTGGAAAATTTTAGTCAAGACTTGGCACACCGTCCACAAATTGTAGTTGCCAATAAAACGGATATGGCAACTGAAGAACAAATTGAGGCATTTAAACAGCATATTCAACAACAGAATTTGTCATTTTTTTGTATTTCTGCTGCTACAACTGCTGGTACAAAAGAATTGGTTGCCGAAATTGCGAAAATATTGGATACCTTACCCCCGATTGTTTCCTATGAGGCAGATCCATTGATTCGTGCAGGAGTTATACAACAGGATAATCAGAAGTTTGAGATTACATGTGAAAACAATATTTATTATATACAAGCGCCATTTTTAGAGCAGATTTTGTCGGTTGCAGATATGCAGGACTATGAGTCATTACAATATTTTCAACGTGTGTTGCGCTTTAGTGGTATCATCGATAAATTGGAGGAGATGGGAATTCAAGAGGGGCAAACGGTTGATATTTCCGGATTCCAGTTTGATTTTGTCTATTAAGGAGTGAAAAGATATGCTAGAGATAGAAAATCATCAAATCAATCCAAAGATGTACAGTCCTTTGGTACTTGCCTATATTGGTGATGTAGTATATGAGTTATTGGTGCGTGAGCAGATTGTGCTTCGTGCCAATATGCCAGTCAATCAACTGCACTGTCATGCAGTGGAATATGTATGTGCTTCTGCACAGTCAAGAGCGATTGAACTCATTATGGATTTATTATCTGAAGAAGAGGTAAACATTTATAAGCGTGGAAGAAATGCAAATGGAAATCATGTCCCCAAAAATGCGAGTCCTCAAGAATATCGTCGTGCTACAGGATTGGAGGCATTGATAGGGTATCTTTATTTACAAAAGAGAATGGACAGGATTAAAGAGTTATTTGCGATTATTTGGAACAAGTTGATACCCACAAATCAAGAATCATAGTGCTATAAATGAAAAAATATTTTTAAAAATCAGCTAAAATAGATTGTAAAGCAATCAAAACGATATGTGTGAATTGTGGCATATGGTTTTAAAACATCAGACAAAAAATAGAAAGGAGGATGTCAAAACCAACAGTGTTATAAAACGAAAGATGGAAAAGACTGATAAACATTGTATAAGACATCTATGTGAAAGAATGAATCATCGCGAAGATTGAATCGTTCAATATGACTATAACAATAAAATCCTTCTATTTTTTGTGTGGTTGACTTTAGCGATTGTGTGTTGAATGAAGTCTATACATATGGTAAAATGCAAATAAAAAGACTGGTATTCGAAGGATACATATAAGATATCCATATGGTGTAAAAGAACTGGAAAAGGCTGTCGTACAAAGCCTTTAGGAAATAACATGGTTACCCAGTCAAAAAAACGCGTTTTCAAGGACAAAATTTTATTATGGTTTTGTGATATGATCTCCCTTATCTATATGGAATGGTTGGGCAGTAGTTGTGTATCGTTGTCGAGATTGTAATAAAGAAATCATTGATTATGTAGACGATGAGTATAACTTGGATTGATTACATTCTTAAAAAGGGTAACATGATCATGTAGTATTACAATGGAAGATAAGGTTAAAAAATCGGATAGATGTCGGTCGAAGAACAATGTTAAGATGAGCTAGCGCAAATATCATCACATTATGTTTTATAAGGTTTTGACAATAAAATAAAGATGAATCTGAGTTGCAAACAAAATTTCTGGAAAGGAATTTTATTTACTGTCGTTGGTACAGGTATTTACAGTATGGGAGTTCATTTTTTTACAGCTCCCAACAAAATTGCCCCTGGGGGAATTGCAGGTATTGCAACAGCAATTAACTATCTGACAAATTTTCCAATTGGTTGGTTTAATACATTTGTCAATATACCATTGTTAATTTTGGGATATTTTTATTTGGGTAGATTGTTTATATTAAAAACCATTTCAGCGGTGATTAGTTTTACTTTATTCCAAGATTATCTTTTGATTGGTTTGCCTCAATACCAGGGGGATCCTTTAATTGCCGCATTATTTGGCGGTGCGTTGCTGGGTGTAGGGACAGGGATTGCTTTTGTGGGAGAAAGTTCTACTGGTGGAATGGACATCGCCAATAAAGTAATTCAAAAAAAGTTTCCTTATCTAAAGTTGGGTTCTGTCACATTGATTACCAATTTAATTGTAATTTTGTTTGCAGCTTATGTTTATCATGATATTTCCACTTCACTTTATGCAGTAGTTGCTATTTTTGTTATGTCAAAAGCGTTGGATGCAGTATTATATGGATTGGATGTTGGCAAAATGGTATTTATTATCACAGCACATGGGGATGAAATAGCAAAGGAATTGATTCAGCATAGTTCACGGGGAATTACAAAATTTAAGACAGTAGGTGCCTATACAGAACACGGAAATACAACGCTTTTATGCGCAGTTAGACAAAATGAATATTATCAGTTAAAACATAGAGTCAATAGAATTGACCCCAATGCATTTATGATTGTGGCAACCGCGTCAGAGGTGGTGGGAAAGGGATTTAAGTCACCCAACGAATAGAGAAATCAAAAGAAAAGATATGGTTTGGTAGGAAAAGGATGTGTGAGTGTGAATATTCGATTTGATGGAAAAACAGTTTTAATTACAGGTGCAACAGGAGACTTGGGACGTGTGATGGTGCGCACATTTGCTCAAAGTGGAGCAGATGTCATTATTCATTATCACAGCAATTTAAAAATGGCACAACGGCTACAAGATGAGGTTATTGGTTTGGGACAAAAGGCATTGATTGTGCAAGCGGATGTGACAAAACAAGAATCTGTTGAACAAATGAAACAGACGATTGAACGTGCATTTACCTTGCCACAAGTTGTTGTGAACAATGCAGTGATTCAATATCAGTGGGTGGATATTTTAGAACAAGATCAAGCGGATTTTATCAGTCAATTTGAATCTTGTGTGATGCACAATGTCTATATGGCAAAATCCTTTATTCCAAATATGAAAAAAAATCATTATGGAAGATTCATCGGAATCAATACAGAACGCTCTATGTTGTGTACGCCTGGTTCTGGAGCATATACTTCTGCAAAAAGGGGAATGGATGGAATTTATCGTGTACTTGCAAAGGAAGTCGGGGGATTTGGAATCACAGTCAATCAGATTGCACCCGGTTGGACGATTAGTGATCGGGATAGAACTTCTGGAACGGAACACCCTGAAGAAGTAGAACAACAGATACCAATGAAACGCCGCGGTGATGATCAAGAAGTTGCAAATGCAGTTATATTCTTAGCGTCTGAACAAGCAAGTTATATCACAGGTACTTATTTACCAGTATGTGGTGGTAACTGTATGCCAACGATTTAATAAAGGGGAAACGATGATAAAAATTATGTTTGTCTGTTTGGGGAATATTTGTCGTTCTCCGATGGCAGAGTTTGTATTCAAAGATTTGGTAAAAAAAAGAGGTTTGGAAGATTGCTTTGTAATTGCCTCCGCTGGAACAAGTGCAGAGGAGGTGGGAAATCCAGTTCATTATGGAACCCGAAATCAGTTGAAACAATATGGCATTTCAACAAAGGGCAAATATGCTGTTCAGTTACAGAAAAAAGATTATCGCAGTTATGACTATTTGATTGGAATGGAACGCGCTAACCTATTGAGAATGCAGCGGATTTTTGGAGGAGATCCCAAACAAAAATTGTATTGCTTGTTGGATTTTTCGGTTTGTCCTAGAGATATCGCCGATCCATGGTATACGGGGGATTTTGATAAGACTTATCAGGATGTCTTAGAAGGTTGTGAAGCACTGTTGAATTTTTTATGTAACACGAAAAAAGGGACTGTATAATACAGTCCCAATTTGCTTAAAAGCTACGTCCGGCGCCACCGCCACCAGTACTGCCACCGCCACCTTTAAACCCACCACCTTTAAAGCCACCGCCAGTACGTCTGTTGTGATTGTTGGTTTGTCTATGGTAATTGGTTGTATATCTGTTTCTATTACCAAAACTTTGGCTGGGGTAAAATCTTTGATTGGGGTAAGAATTTTGCTCGCGATTTTTTTTCATATTGGTGATAAATATCAGAAGAATGATTACCCCCATAATGATGAATACTTTTGGAATTCTGGGAGTGTTTTCCTCAGATTCTTGTCTGTCGGGTTCTATAATATTAGACTCAATGATATCAGATTCAATGGTATCGGGTACTTCTAAATTGTATTCTTGATAAACTTCTAATAAAAATGCGTTGTAGAGTTGGTAAAGACCTGTATCAAAATCATTTTCCGCAAGAAAGGGAATGGCATAATCATCGATAAACCGCCCCACCTTTGCATCGTTGATTGCACCCTCTAAACCGTAACCAACAGAGACATAAATTTGGCGTTCCTTGGGAGAAACTAAAATGAGAAGACCATTGTCTTTATCTTTATCGCCAATGCCCCAAGCTCGAAATAGTGAAACTGCATAATCGAAAATGGTTTGCCCTTCCAGATCATCGATGGCAGCGACTACAATTTGAGCACCAGTTGCTTGATTTAATGCTTCTCCATGGGTGACATAATATGTTTCATGCTCTTCTGATATGACATTTGCACTATCGTTGACATAAAATAAATCGGTTGGTTCGGCAATACCTTGAATTGGAATGGGAAATAGAAATATAACATACAATGATAATAATAAGCTAATAGAATATTTTTTCATAAATAACACTTTTGTTCCTTTGAGATTCAAATGGTAAATAATAAGTTAGGATGACCAAAGTTTGGAAGTGCTGCACCACGTTCCCCAAAAGAAACAATTGGTGCGTTTTGAGAAACATCAGAGGCTTCAAAATAATCTGCTTTTTCAAAGCCCATGATACCAGCAAAGATAACAGTGGGAAATTGTTTGATTTTACTGTTATAAGCTTGAGCGATTTCATTATAATCCCTTCGAGCAACTTGGATTCGGTTTTCGGTACCTGCCAATTCATCCATAAGAGCAGTATATTGTTTATCCGCTTTTAGATCTGGATAATTTTCAACCACCACCAATAGACGATTTAACGCATTTTGCATAGTTTGCTCAGCTTGTGTCAGTTCGTCAATCGAAGTTGCACCACTTAGTTTTGAACGGGTCTGTGCAATATCAGTGAAGATAGCTTGCTCATGAGAGGCATATCCTTTGACTGTTTCAACCAAATTCGGGATTAAATCATTTCGACGCTGTAATTGTGTTTGAATATTGGATTGCTGTAAAGTCACCTGTTCTTGTATCTGAATCAATTCGTTATATCCTCTGATACCAGTTATAACAAAGAAGATAATGAGAATGATGAAAATGCCAATTAAGATGAAAGCTGAATTTGTTTTTCTCATTTTATAAAGGCCTCCATATGAAGTGAAATAAATGATTGGTTTGTTTTCTTTTATCCTTTGTGTTGTTGCTGTTTGGTTTTTTTAATTTCTTTTTAGAATAGATAAATCAGTTATCGATTGTGGGCAGTTTTTCAATCAGTTGGAATTTCGTGATGGATAAGATAATACTTGTGAAATGCTGTTTTTGCTATTTTTCTTTTATGGACTAAATCATCTGTTATCTTTGCAAAAGCATTGGGATTGAATACACCTGCTTCTTCTAGTGTTTTGGCACTGTCTTCTGATATTGCTCCACAATTTTTGAGTTTTTTGAGAATCATTTTTTGTCTTAATAAAAATGCTGGTGAACCTAACATGTTGACAACTCCTTTTATGAAATGAATTTGGATTTATGACAGATGATTTAAAATATGAATGTATCATTTGTGAAATCACCAATACGCTTTTTAAATGGTATAAAAGGGTCTAATCATGATATTATATGATATCATTTTATAAAAGAGAAGATCATTCATAAACAAGTATAAAAAGGATGATACAGTAAATTTACTGTGTTTAAAATATGTGACACAAATAGCAAACGCTATGAAAAATTTATGGATGGAATTGCTCCGTTTCAGTGAGGCAATCAAAGGGCTGAAATATCTATTGGCGTTCTGCCAAATACTCTTCCAATGTGATGTTGCGCTGCATAATTTCAGTAGCTGCTTCTACTCCTACATAACGATAGTGCCAAGGTTCATAGATAATTTTTGTAATATCGCTTTTTCCTTCAGGATAACGAACAATAAAGCCGTATTTTTGACAATTTTGATAAAGCCATTTTACTTCATCTGTCTGCATAACGCCCTCATCTAAAAGTTGGTAATCCAATGCGACAATATCGACTGCCAAACCGGTTTGGTGTTCGCTGGTTCCTGGAACCGCAACCGTTGTGCCAGCAATTTTTTCTGCTTCGCTTCGGCTGTGTCCATTGTTCATTTCTGCAGCAACTTGTTCTTGATAAAGTTCTTCTTGCAAAGAGCGAGGACGATAAGCAGAGCAGACAACCAAAGAAAGCCCTTGTTGTTTTGCGTCTGAAATCATGTTTTGTAAGTGGTCATAAATGCGTTCATCTACACGCTGACCATTGAGTAATTCCGCAGTGTTTGGCTGATAGTCCGCACTTAATAGATTGTCTTGATTGACTAACATCAAATACCAAACAGATTGGTCAGTTTGATTAACGGGTTGCGTTGGAACAGAAGAAAGTGAGGGGGGAGAAGAAGGAGGTTGTATCACAGGTGTATTGGGAGTAATTGTAGTTTGTTCTGGCTTAGAAAAAAGTTTATATGTCACAACACCCACAAGAACCAATAAAGCGGCGGCAATAAATCTGTTTCGCTTTACTCTTCTCTGTCTTCTTCTATAATTTTGTCTACTCAAATTTTTTTTAGCCGAATTTATTTTATTCATAAACAATCTCTTTTCTAGTAAGGGTTTTTGTATAGTTACTATTTATTATACACGATTTTTAGCAAAAATTGCAAAGATATTGTGACAATTATAAAGAAATATTATTTAGATGATAAGAAAGGATAACCATAAAGGGAGAAAAATGGACACACCAATTTATCAATTTGTAGAACAATGGAACCAAAAACACTATACGCGATTTCATATGCCTGGTCATAAAGGAAATCGCGAAGTATACAACAATTCAATTTCAGCGGTATTTCCTTATGATATTACAGAAATTGAAGGTGCAGATGTTTTGTTTGCCTCAGATGGAATTATTAGAAAATCAGAGCGAAGAGCTGCCGAGCTGTTTGGCAGTAAAGACACGGTTTACAGCGCTGGAGGCTCTACACTTTGTATTCAGACGATGGTTGGATTGGCGGCAAAAAGAGGAAAGAAAATCATTGCGGGAAGAAATGCGCATATGGCATTTATCCATGCTTGTATTTTGTTTCAGATGGACCCCATTTGGATATTGCCTCAAACAGTGGATGCCTATGGCGTCTGTGGATTGATTACATCAGAGCAGGTGGAAAATACTTTAAGAGAACATTCAGACAGTTGTGCAGTATATCTTACTTCGCCAGATTATTTGGGAAATACAATTGATCTCAAAAGGATTTCAGAGATTTGTAAAGCCTATGGTGTTCCTCTTTTTTGTGATAATGCACATGGCGCTTATTTAAAGTTTACTGGAGAGGGCTCACATCCTCTAGATCAAGGTGTAGATATTTGCTGTGATAGCGCCCATAAAACACTTCCCGTATTGACAGGGGGAGCCTATTTGCATTGGTCTAAGTCGTTTGAGATCTCTGTAGAGGAAGTAAAAAAAATGATGAGCTTATTTGGCTCAAGCAGTCCATCTTATTTAATTTTACAGTCTCTTGATCTGTGCAATCGGTATTTGAGTGAATCGGCTTTTATGGATTATCAAATATTAAAACGGCGTATCTGCCAAATAAAAGAGCAGCTGTCACAACAAAAAATTGGATTTTTAAAAAATCAAGTGGACTTTGCAAAGTTGACAATTGATGCAAATAGCATTGGATATACTGGAGAAGAATTGAAAGAACAGCTACATCAAGCTGGCATTGAGGCAGAATATTATAATCAACAGTATGTGGTATATTTGCTTTCCCCGATGAATTGCAAAGAAGACGATGATATCTTTTGTAAGGCATTACAAACGCTTTCCATAAGACCGCAAAAAAATTTTTATGTTGACCATTATCAATTGCCACCCAAAGACAGATTGCCATTTGAAGCCTATTGGCAGGACGCTAAAGTGATTCCCATTGAACAGGCAGAAAAAAGGATTGCAGCCGAAACGGTGGCGAGTTGTCCACCAGGAGTGCCCTTGATTGTACCTGGAGAAATAATTACAGAGCAAATCAAAAAGATTTGTAAAAATAGTAGAAATTTATTCATAAAAGTGGTAAAATAAAAATATTAAAAATGAACTGGAGGTCATTTATCATGAAATTGATTTATGCGATTGTAAGTGATGATGATAGCACTGTTGTATCAAAACAATTGACAAAGAACGGTTTCTTTGCAACCAAATTAGCAAGTACAGGCGGGTTTTTGATGTCTGGAAATACTACTTTTATGATTTGTACCGATGATGAAAAAGTAGATGATGTGATTGAGGTAATCAAGACCAATAGTAAAAAGAGAAAACAAATGGTTCCTTCTTCTGCAACTTATGGATTGGGTTCTTATACGCCGTTTCCTGTAGAAGTAACGGTAGGTGGTGCGACAATCTTTGTAACAAATGTAGAACGCTTTGAAAAAATTTAATCCATGAGACAAACATTTTATGGAAATGCGGCTGCAAAACAAATGTTGCATCATATGTTAAATGGAAATTTACATCATGCATACTTAATTTATGGAGCGGATGGGCTGGGCAAAAAAACCTTTGCAAAATATTTGGCACAAAGTATATTTTGTAAAGGTAAGGCTAAGCCCTGTTTTGTATGTGAATCCTGTTATAAAATACAAAAGAATATTCATCCAGATATGATTTTGATAGATGAGGGTAGTACACATCATTCCATTAAAATTGAAACCATTCGCAATCTCTGTTTGGATTGTGTGATAAAGCCCAATGAAGGGCTATTTAAAATCTACATCATAACAGATGTGCAAAATATGACCACAGGCGCACTGAATGCCTTTTTAAAGACATTGGAGGAACCTCCTGCAAATGTGATATTTTTGTTGCTTGCTCCCAATCGAATGCTGCTTGCGGATACCATGGTGTCTAGATTAGTACCGATTGAATTATTTACACTCAATCAACAGGAATGGAATCAGGCACTAACGGATTATGATGTCCATTTAAGCCAGGAGAAAAAAGATGTTCTTTGGGCTTCTACACAGGGGAATTTAGGACAAGCGCGAATACAGTTACAACAACAGACAAATGAAGACCAGGCATTAAAACAACTGTATGGATGTCTGTTGCAAAGACAAGAATATCAAATGTTAAAGTTATTTTATCAATATGAAAAGAACAAAATGGCTTTATTGGAATTATTCAATCAATTGTTGGTATTGTTTAGAGAATGCTTGATTGTCCAATTGAAATCAAGGGAAAGTCAACTTTTTAAAGAAGAGATAAGACAATTAAAAGATACCTTTACCAAGAAACAGATCATACAACTGATTGAATTGATAGAAAATTTAAAAATAAAAATTTCAAGCAATGCAAATATGAATCTCTTAATTGCTGATATTTGTGTGGAATTGAAGGAAATCATTACATAGATATGAAAAAATCGCGTTTTTTCAATCAGGTGAATCGGTATATTGAAGATATTATAGTTATGCTTGACTTTCATAGATGGATGATTGGAAAAATACGAAAGACAAAACGATTAAATGAATAGGAAAGGAGAAGCTACTAGGCAAAATATGAAAAACATTAAGACAGTATTTAACAGTCATCATTTATGATTTTGATACACATGTTTTTGTATTTCTGGTAGCAAAATTTCATGACCGAGGTTATAGGGATTCGTTTTAAAAGTGTAGGAAAAATTTATTATTTTGACCCACAGGATAAAAAGTTAAATGTGGGGGATTTTGTCATTGTAGAAACTGCCAGAGGCATTGAATGTGGCAAGGTGGTTTTGGAAAATCGTCAGGTAAATGATAAAAAGATTGTTGCTCCTTTAAAACCAGTGATACGAATTGCAACAAAGGAAGACTTAAAAACTGTACAACAAAATAAACAAAAGGAAAAGGAAGCTTTTGATGTTTGTTTGGCTAAAATTGAAAAACACGATTTAAAAATGAAGCTGGTTGATGTGGAATATACCTTTGACAACAATAAAATTTTATTTTATTTTACAGCAGATGGTCGAGTGGATTTCCGAGAGTTGGTAAAGGACTTGGCTTCTGTTTTTAAAACGAGAATTGAACTCCGTCAGATAGGCGTGCGAGATGAGTCCAAAATGTTGGGAGGACTTGGCGTATGTGGCAGACCTTTTTGTTGTTCTAGTTTTTTGGGGGAGTTTCAACCTGTGTCAATTAAGATGGCAAAAGAACAGAGTTTGTCTTTAAATCCAACAAAAATTTCTGGTACTTGTGGCAGATTGATGTGTTGTTTAAAGTATGAACAAGATGTTTATGAAGAGTTGCTTTCTATGACACCAAAAGTAGGCGCTTATATTAAAACACCAAACGGAAAGGGTACTGTAACAGATGTCAACTTATTGACAGGTATGCTCAAAGTTCGTTTGGACGATAAGCCTGAAGCTGCACCACATGCCTTTCATCGGGATGAAGTGGTATTGCTCAAAGACGCTCAAATTCGTTTGAATCGTGAAGAAATTGCTGCATTGAAAAATTTGGAAGATAGATAGTTTAAAATACATTCAATTTTTAACAGTTGATAGTAAGTTTTTAGTATATTTTTGATTTATATGATGGAAATTTAGAAATAAGTATTGCAAAAGTAGTTGTAAGTGTGTTAAAATGAGACCAAAGGTGAAGGAGGTGTTTTTACCAATGGCATATGTAATTAATGATGAATGTATTAGCTGTGGAGCTTGCGAAGCTGAATGCCCAGTAAATGCGATTTCTGAAGGTGATGGCAAATATGTAATTGATCCAGATACTTGTATCGATTGTGGATCTTGTGCAAGTGTTTGTCCTGTAGGCGCACCACAAGCGTAAACTTCAACCAACATATTAAAAGCGGAGAAATGAGTTTCTCTGCTTTTTCTTTTTTTGACAGAATGATTGAAATTTTTTGACGGATCTATTATACTGATATAGTGAGAAATGTATTGGGAAAAAAGATTATTTTTTGAGTAATGGAAGGGGTGATTGTGATGAGTAGAACTAGATTAGAAAATCCAATTTATCAACAAATAGCAGTGGATCTTGCTTCTAAAATTGTAAGTGGAAAATATGTATTGGGAGAACGAATTAAAGGACGCTCTACCCTTGCAAGTTATTATAATGTCTCTCCAGAAACCATTAGAAAAGCCGTTTGTATTTTAGAAGATGTCGGAATTGTGGCAATTTATCCCGGAGTGGGAATTGAAGTGGTTTCTGTAGATTTGGCAAAGGATTTTTTAGATAAATACAGCGACATCAGTAATCTGAATAGCATTAAAAAGAATATTTTAAATATCATTCAGACGCAAAATGAACAGGCAAAACAGTTGAAAGAAACAGTAAATGAGCTGTTAGATTGTACAGAGCGATTTAAAGATCTCAATCCATTCATTCCATTTGAGATAGAGATTACAAAGAATATGAAATATCTGAATAAAACCGTGAGTGAGATTAACTTTTGGCAAAATACCCTTGCGACGATTATTGCCATTAAGCGCAACGATAAGATTATTCTCTCACCGGGATCTTATGCGACATTAAGAGAACATGATATTATTTATATTATCGCCAGTGAAGAGTCTTATAATCGTGTTAAAATGTTTCTATATTCTACTTAAATTACCAAAAAAACTGAATTTTAACCAAAAAATAGTTTACATTTTTGCTTTAATATGATAAAATGTTGAATGATATAAGCAGGTGAAAGGAGATGATGTAGATCATCTGAAAACAATGGTTTTGGGTGATTGCTATCTTATGGTAAATGATAAATTAAAAGAAATGAATATAGAATTTTTATTTAAGGCAATTTTGGAACTGAAAACAATGGATGAGTGTTATCGGTTTTTTGAAGATTTGTGCACCATACCAGAACTAAAAGCTATGTCTCAGCGGTTACATGTGGCAAAGATGTTGGCAGAAAATTGTGTATATAGTGACATTGTCGCACAGACGGGAGCTAGCACTGCTACCATCAGTCGTGTAAACCGCTCCTTACATTATGGTTCAGATGGGTATGATATCATCTTTCAGAGGATAAAGGAACATGAATAGTTATGATGGTTTTGCAAACAGTTATGACTTATTGACCAGCAATGTAGACTATCAAAAACGAGGGAACTATTTTCATCAAATTTTATTGCAACATGGAAAACAAAGTGGAATATTGCTTGATTTGGCGTGTGGGACAGGTACTTTAAGTGAGTTTTTCGCACGCTTAAATTATGACGTAATTGGTGTGGATGCTTCAGAGGAAATGTTGAATGTTGCGATGGAAAAGAAATGCGAGTCACAAAGTGATATTATCTACTTAAAACAGAACATGCAGGATTTGGATTTATTTGGAACGGTTGATATTGTCATTTGTGCATTGGACAGCTTCAATCACATTGTTGATGAACAAGAGTTACGACAAGTATTTGAAAGAATTTCCCTGTTTTTAAATGAAGATTCACTGTTGATTTTTGATATGAATACAGTTTATAAACATGAGCATATTTTAAACAATCAAACTTATATTTATGATTTAGATGAGGTATATTGTGTCTGGCAAAATACATTGTTGGATCATCATATTGTAGAAATTCATCTTGATATTTTTGAATATGAAGAGGAAAGCGACTGCTATTATCGGGAGCAAGAACATTTTTATGAGCGTGCTTATACAAGAGAACAGATTTGTTTTGCTTTGGACAAGGCGGGATTTGAGTTATTAAAAGAATATGACGAGGATAGTTTTCAGCCTCCGCTTGAAACTTCTCAAAGAGTTGTCTATGTTGCGAGAAATTTGACTTGCAAAAATGCAGTACCCAAAGAGGACAACAGAAAGGAATTAGATTAAATTATGGGAAAGATGGTAAGAGCGATTTCAGAAGATGGTTCTGTGATGGCTTGTGTATTAAATGCAACAGATATTGTGGGCAAGATGGAGCAGATTCATCAAACCTCAGCGGTGGTGACTGCGGCATTGGGAAGGTTGACCATTGCAGGTTCTCTGATGGGGATTTTGTTAAAGAATGAAAAAGATAGTTTGACTTTGCGGATTGATGCAGATGGTCCTACAGGTTCCTTGTTGGTGGTTGCCAACAGTCTGGGAAATGTAAAATCTTCTGTACAAAATTCAATTGTGGAGTTGCCCTTGAATCAATATGGAAAATTAGATGTTTCTGGTGCAGTGGGAAAGCAGGGGACTTTGAGCGTTATCAAGGATTTGGGATTAAAAGAGCCCTATATTGGACAGGTGCCAATTGTTTCTGGAGAGATTGCAGAGGACATTACACAATATTATGTGTCCAGCGAGCAGACTCCAACAGTTTGCGGTTTAGGTGTGTTGGTAAATCCTGATTTAACCGTTCGTTCAGCGGGAGGATATTTGGTGCAATTACTGCCATTTGCAGACGAAAGTTGTATTGATAGGTTGGAAGAAAATTTAAAAGATATTCCTCCAGTATCATCTATGTTTGACCAAGGAATGACACCAGAGGAAATTTGTAATCGATTGTTGAATGGATTAAATCCCAATCTGTTAGACAGCTTTCAAACGGCTTATCAGTGTGATTGTAGCAAACAAAAGGTAGAGAAAGCGTTGATCAGTTTGGGCAGGGAAGAGTTGAAAAAGATACAACAAGAGGAAGAACAAATTGAATTGACTTGTCATTTTTGTGAAAAAAGATACCATTTTTCCAAACAGGACATACAGAATTTAATTGATAATAGCTAAAATATTAGAATTGGAAAAATATTTAAAAAAAGGGGTTGACAATATTATCCTTTTCTGATAAAATAATATTCGTCGCTGAGAGGTGACGAATGATTGTGGGAGCATAGCTCAGCTGGGAGAGCATCTGCCTTACAAGCAGAGGGTCACAGGTTCGAGCCCTGTTGTTCCCACCATCTATTTTTAAAATTAGTTTTTTGCGGATTTAGCTCATCTGGTAGAGCGCCACCTTGCCAAGGTGGAGGTAGCGAGTTCGAGCCTCGTAATCCGCTCCAATGGCGCCATAGCCAAGTGGTAAGGCAGAGGTCTGCAACACCTTCATCCCCAGTTCAAATCTGGGTGGCGCCTCTTTGTAAAACATCTTCAAGGAGTACTTTGAAGGTGTTTTTTGTTATATCATAATTGTAATTTATATTGGTTTTTCATGGATATCAATGAAAATAGATTATCATAGCAATGGAGTGTTGCTTTTAAATATAGTTGATAAAAGTCAATGATGAGAAAGGATGAAAAGAATGGATTTTCGAGAAGTAGGAAAAACTGGTTTAAAAAGCAGTGTTATTGGTCTAGGGTGTGAACATTTGGATGGAAAATCGTTTGAGCAGGTAAAGGAGACCATTGATGCTGCATTGGAAAATCAAATCAATTTATTAGACGTTTTTATGCCCGGAAAACAGGTGCGAGAACAGATTGCAAAAGCGTTGGGAAATCGTCGAGAACAGGTGATGATTCAAGGGCATATCGGTTCCACAAATGTTCGTCAACAGTATGATATTAGTAGAGATTTACCAATTGTAAAGCAGTATTTTGAGGAATTATTACATATATTTGGATATATTGATTTTGGTATGATGTTTTTTATTGATTCCGAAGATGATTATAAAGGTGTTTTTGAAACAGAATTTATTGATTACGTTTTAAAGCTCAAGCGACAAGGAGATGTTCGCCATATTGGTTTTAGTTCGCATAATCCAACTATGGCAAAACGCATTATTGAAACTGGTGTTCCAGAAATGATGATGTTTAGTATCAATTTGGCTTTTGATTTGCACCCACTTGAGACCAATGTACTGGATACACTGGATCAAGGTTTTCAGACAGCTGCTTTTCATGGAATTGACCCAAAGCGCACAGCATTATACCAGCTTTGTGAACAAAAGGGAATTGGTATTACGGTTATGAAAACATTGGGAGCAGGAAAATTAATTTCAGCTGAGCATACACCATTTCAAAGACCGATGACAATACCGCAGTGTATTCATTATGCACTTACACGCCCTGCGGTGGCGAGCGTATTGTTGGGCTGTCAATCTAGAATGGAAATACAAGATGCAATGAACTATTTTACAACCAGTGAACAAGAACGCGATTATACACATGTTATGAATACGCTTCAAAATGACTTTCAAGGGAATTGCGTTTATTGCAATCACTGTCAGCCCTGTCCTGTGGGCATTGATATTGCAGCGGTGAATAAGTATTTGGATATTGCAAAATTGGATAGAAATCAAATACCACCATCTATTTATGCGCATTATGCTGCCCTAAAACATCATGGTGAGGATTGTATCAAGTGTGGAAGCTGTGAAAAACGTTGTCCATTTGGTGTACCAATTATAGAAAATATGAATACTGCTGATCAGTTGTTAAATAAATAAAGGGAAAAAATGACACTTTGTAAAGTGTCATTTTTTTATATGAAAACTGATAACAGATTTATGTGTGAGTTATAGGGAATTTATCATAAAAAATAGGTTGGTTGATAAATTATTTTATGAGAAAGAAAAAAATAAAAATTCATTAGAATCATACTTAATGTTTTTATACTAGTATCTTGTAAATTTGCACTATAAAAACAATATTTTATACCATATAGATATTATTTTTGGGAAGGGTATCTTGAAATTGGAATGAATAATTTATATAATAAATATTGTATCAGTGATTGGTCATGAAAAATTTAAGGTAATTATATTATTTCATTAAAAAGTATACAATATCATTCTGATCAAGTGCAAATAAAAATTATGGAAAAAATATAAAAAAACAATTTTGTAGAATACAAAATTGTTTAAAATGTAAATGTTTTTTTGATTTTCTGTTTGTAATATAGATGAAAGAAAAGGTATACTTTTCCTTTCAAATTCTGTTAGGCATAAAAGAAAACAGCGTTTTAGAACAGAATCACTGTTAGAAATTGTTACATTAAATTTAAAGTAACAGCCAATCATGGCGGAAGCCGGATAATAAAAAAGGAGATGTATATTATGAGTTCACGAAAAAAAAGACGTCTATTTTCCGTTTTGCTAGCAGGCATTATGACAATGTCAGTTGCTGCAAATGCACTACCAGTAGGAGCGGAAGTGCAGGAAAGTAATGGTCCTGTGATTGAAAACCCAATGGATCAAGAAGTATATAATGCTTCAACAAGTCCAACAAATGACCAAGTTTCTACAAGAAAAGCAGTTGGAAATGATGGTTCTGCTGAAATGAATGAAGCATATGCCAATAGAGAATCTTTAAAGCCAATTGGTCCATCTTTTAACGTTGCTACCATTCTAGAATGGACAGCAGAATCTGACCCAGACGCTCGTTATAGCAGAGCGAGTATTCCACTGGCAGAGAAAAAAGGTGGATTGGTTGTCAATCCGAAAGCAAATCCAGAAGCGAAGTTGATGTTGTGTTCTTTGGCAAATACACACCATGACAGTGCAAATGCACAAGGTACAGAATCCTTCTTGAGCTATTCTTTCAACTACTGGCAATATGTAGATTCTTTTATATATTGGTCTGGTTCTGAAGAGGGCTTATTCTGTATGCCTACAGGTGAATTTACCGACGCAGCTCATACCAATGGTGTTCCAGTAGTAGCTACTTTGGGATTTCCTTGGGGTTATGGAGATGGTTATGTAGAAGAAGTACAAGCATTTTGTCAAAAGGCAGCAGATGGAAGTTTCCCAGTTGCAGACAAAATGATTGAAATCATGGACTACTATGGATTTGATGGTTATTTCTTTAACCAGGAATCTTATGGCTGTGGACAAGCAGAAGCAGACTTAATTGATGAAATGATGCGCTATATGCACAAAAAACGTCCTAATATGTTGATTAGCTGGTATGACTCTATGACAAATTCAGGAGGAGTATCTTATCAGAATGCAGTAAACTCTAGAAATGACCGTTATATGAAACCAGATGACACCGGTAATTGGGGTGTTGATCAATTCATGATGAATTATAACTGGTACGACTCTCAGGTTAATACTACCATTTCAACATTAAAAGGTATGGGTAGAAGTCAGTATGACGGATTTGCTGGATTGGATGTTCAGCAAAATGGTATGAATACTGCATTTAGAGATCATCAACTATTTGATGAAGATGGCTTATTAAAATTGTCCTTAGCGCTATATTGTCCAAACTCCACTTTGGGAAAATCATCATCAGGAGAGAATTTCCATGAAATAGAACGTGAATTTTATGTAGGACCATCAGGCGATCCTCGTGAAGCTGCTTCTGACCCAACAGACTCACAAAATACTAACTGGGTTGGTATGTCTAGATTCTTTGCAGATAAAACTGTCATTACCAAAGCTCCATTTGTAACAAACTTCAATACAGGTCATGGAAGACAATACTTTGTAGATGGTGTGGCTTCTCGTGAAAAAGAGTGGAGCTATCAGTCTAATCAAGATGTGGTTCCTTCCTGGACTTGGATTATTGATTCAGAAGGTGCAAAATTAGAAGGTGGATATGACTTTACTGATGCTTACAATGGCGGTAACTCTGTGAAGTTTGAAGGAAGCTTAACTGCAAATAAGGCAAATGATATTAAATTATATCATACCAATGTAGCAATTACGAATGGTATGAAATTGAGTTTAACTCATAAAAATTCTGGCGGAAAGATGAAGTTGGTCGCTTATTATGGTGATGCTACTACAACTTCCTTTGATGGTTGTACTACAACAGAACATGCTTTAACTGCAGAAGATACTGATAAATGGGGAACTTCTGTGGTGGATCTTTCTTCTGATGCAGGAAAGACCTTAGTTGCAATTGGTTTAAAAATAGAAAGCGATGCAGATGTAGATAGTTATAAAGTAAATTTGGGTCAAATTAAATTGACTGAAAAAGATAGAGCAGCTTTAGCGGCTCCACAATCCATCACATTGGATGATATCTTATATACGGATACTAAAACTGCAGAAGCTCGTATTTATTGGGATAAAGTAACTGGTGCATCCTCCTATGAAGTATATCAAATACTCAAAGATGGAACGAAAAAGTTAATTATGGAAACCCCAAATAATGCGCTTTATATTCCAACTTTGCAATGTGAACAAGGTGCAGATACTGTTAAATTAGAAGTATTAACGGTTAATCGAAACGGAGTTCGCGGAACAGCTAGTCCAGAATTATCAATTAAGTGGGCATATAGCGAAGAAGATGGCGCTGGAGAAACACTTGAGGCATTTAAAAATGTTTGTTTAAATGCAAAAGTGACTGGTTGTTCTGGTGAAGGCGCCAGTGAGCCGGCTTCTAAAGCATTGGATGGAACTGCTGCAAATAACTCTAAATGGTGTCATGCACCAGTACAACAGGGATGGATGAGTATTGATTTGGGTTCACCAAAGACCATTAACCGTTGGAGAGTAGAACATGGTGAATACGGCGGTGAAGCCCCTGATACGAATACCAAAGATTTTGAATTAAAATATAAAGATGCAGAGGGAAACTGGCAATCTGTTAAGAGAATTCAAAATAATACATTAGCAGTTACCGATGTTATATTAGATGCACCTGTGACTGCACAAGAATGGCAGTTATATGTGCATGATGATGGAGATTCTAAATGGGCAGGGATTCGTATTTATGAATGGCAGATGTTTGAAGAAGCTTCATTTGGTCAATTAGATCCAGTTTCAATAAGTTTTGCAAGCGCTGTCAACAATGCGGGTGCGACAGATACATTTACCCTAAAGAATGTTCCAGTAGGACAGACTGTAAGATTATATAAGAAAGATGATAATGGTAATTATACTGAAATTGCTAGTAAAGAAGCAGTTGCAGCAAATGAAGGAGATGGAACAGCAACAGTATTTTTTGATAATTTGGATTTTGGAGCAGAAGCAGGAAAGATATTCTATGCAACTACCCAAAAAGATTATTCAGATAGTGTGAAATTAAGCGCTCCTTATGAAGCTGAAACTGCTGAGAAATCAACTGCGATTACAAAGGAACAAGTAACAATTGAAGCGTTCTCTCAACCGGGTTCTGATACTTCAATCGTTGGAGATAATGTCTATACTACCGTAACTGTAACTGGCTTAACTCCAGGTGATGTCGTATATGTTTACGAAGATGCAGAGGGAGCAGAGCCAACTAAGACTTCTGTAGCAGTAGCAGAGGGAGCAACTTCTGTCTCTATTCCTAGAGTCTTGATTCCACGTACAGGTGGTAAGTTAGGTTTAAGCGTTAAGAGTGTAGGTAAGACTGTATCTGATAAGACGATTATCAATACACCTGAATTTGAAGCAGCAAAAGCAACCATTTCTTTCCATGCTCAGAATGAAAATGGTGAAGGATTAAACGGTATTATTTTTGAAATTCTTGATGAACAGGACACTAAAGTTGGTGAAATTAGCGGAGCTTCTGACTCACCAAGAACCATTGATCTTCCTTTGGGAACTTATACCTTAAAATGTATTTCTGTGTTAGAAGGTTATGATAAACCAAAAGATATCCCAGTAATTCTGCGTTCAGAAAAACAGGTTTATGAGGTAGAAGTTACCGTAAAGAAACTTGACAGAACAGCATTAGAAGCAGCAATTGCAGAGGCAGAGACAAAGGTTGAAGCTGATTATGCAGCACCAAGTTGGTCCGTATTAGCAGATGCTTTGACAAAAGCAGAGACTGTTAGAGATAATAAAGATGCAACACAAGATGAAATAGATGCAGCAACAACAGCATTGACCGAGGCAATTGAAGGATTAGTTGCAAGCGGTCAAGTGGATAAAACTTTATTAAACAAAGCAATTAAACAAGCAGGAACATTAAATGAAACTGATTATACAGCAGAAAGCTGGACAGCTTTACAGACTGCTTTAACTGCTGCACAAGCTGTTGCAGATAAAGCAGATACAACCCAAGAAGAAGTAGATGCGGCAACAAAAGCAATCACCGACGCGATTGCAGCATTGGTTGAAGTGGCAGATAGAACAGCATTAGACGCAGCAATTGCAGAGGCAGAGACAAAGGTTGAAGCTGATTATACAGCAGAAAGCTGGGCAACTTTACAAAAAGCATTAGAAGCTGCAGAAGCGCTAGGAGCAGAAGCAACGCAAGAAGAAGTGGATGCAGCAACAAAAGCAATCACCGACGCGATTGCAGCATTGGTTGAAGTGGCAGATAGAACAGCATTAGACGCAGCAATTGCAGAGGCAGAGACAAAGGTTGAAGCTGATTATACAGCAGAAAGCTGGGCAACTTTACAAAAAGCATTAGAAGCTGCAGAAGCGCTAGGAGCAGAAGCAACGCAAGAAGAAGTGGATGCAGCAACAAAAGCAATCACTGACGCAATTGACGGTTTGGTGAAAGTAACACCAGAAGAAG
>CAJTTB010000005.1 GCA_910579175.1 uncultured Oscillospiraceae bacterium
CGAAAGCGTTACAGTATATCATGGGACACTCAAACATCACCATGACGCTGAACTATTACGCACACGCAACTTTCGCTTCCGCAAAGGCTGAAATGGAAAGGCTGATTGCAGCATAGCCGCAGACGGATTTACTACTTCTTTTACTACCATTGAGAGGGAAAACCTAAAAGGTTATGAGGGTATATAAGAACTTCTCCCCATATCTAAAATGCCGGGAAAGCCCGAAAATACGGGCTATACCGACATATAAGAACTTCTAAAGAGATAATCTAAATTCACCAATAATTTTCATCTGAAAAGGGTGTAACTCCATTTCTATGAGATTACACCACATTTTCTAAAGTACTTTTTTATTTGCCCTCGGTTAATTGTTGAGGGATTTTATAAAAGCTAGTAATCCGGCTCGAACGGACGACCTGCTCATTACGAATGAGCTGCACTACCGACTGTGCTATACTAGCATCAAAAGAATATAGTATATTATACTATATTCTTTTAGTTTCGTCAAGAAGTTTGACTTGTTTTTACAGTAAGCATGGTGATGGCAATTGCGCTAAACCCACCAACGAATTTTGCAATGATAAATGCAGTTACAACCTGTGTGGGTTCTACACTAGAGATAAATGCAAGCTGTCCTCCAAGTGCAAAACCACCGCTTACGGCAAAAGCAGCATTGGCAATTTTTCCTCGTTTGTCCATTTGTTCAAGTAAGGGAAGCATGGAGATACTACTTGCTAAATTCATCAATAAGCCAATGATAGAAAATTCATTCATGCCCAATTTTTTACCAAGCGAAATCATTGGGCGCCGGAAAAACTTTAATATTAGGGAAGAGGCGACCATAGATCCAGAAATGATGATGGCAACTTGTAATACAATCACAAGGGATTCCCAAAACAGTGTATCTGGTACAAACTTGCATTGTGGAAAGTATAACCCAATTATAACAATCGCAAATAAAATCAAACTGATGATTCGGATGCAGTTTCCAAATACAGACAATACTCCAATCGTGATTTTTTCAGCTTTTAATAGTGCAATACAGAGTATGAGACAAAGAAGAATAATGGGAAATAGATTTTTACATAGTGTTGAAAAGGGAAGTCCAATCAATAAACCACCAGTTAATACACAAAGGGGAACGGTTGCGATACCCCGAACAATGCCCAACATAAAATCAACGGTATCCTTTTGGCGAATGCTGCCCAATGCAATGGGTAAAATAAAAGAGGTGGTAGCACCTAAACTAGATGACACCATCACCCCTGAAAAAACACGAAGTAAGGGTGTTTGTGCAATTTCTTTTGAAATGGAGTATCCCCCCATATCAGGACCCAATATGCTAGCAATCAATAGGGAAACATCAAATGGCAGATAGGAAGCAAGCGTTTGAATCTGCTCTGAAGCATTTTGTACAATGGTAATTCCAACACAATAGATTCCGATAACGGATAATGATAAAGAGGCAATGGAGCCAAAGCCAGTATCAAAACTGTGCACAAGTCCTAATTTTCCTCCTAATATCTTATCAAGTAAACCCAATAATGAGAAGCCCAATAAAATTGTAATCAAAATGTTCATCAAACTACCTCGTCAATGGTTTTGTCTTATCTTTTAACCATTCACATTCCGCTTGTGTCAGACCAGGAGATAAACGGTCATATACCAATTGGTGGTATTGATTTAACCAATTGAAGTCATCTTCATTGAATAATTCTAGTACAATTGGTGTGGTATCAATTGGACAATAGGTAAATGGTTCAAAGCCCAAAAATACACCATATTTTGTCTCTATTTTCTGTACAACGGACAATTCATTTTCAATGCGAATACCCACCAAGCCTTCTTCGTAAATACCCGGTTCGTCTGTTAGGTTCATTCCAATTTCCAATGGTACTGTACTGCTGGTGTGCATACTTTGTGGTCCCTCATGAACGCCGCCTACAAAACCAACCCCATGACCAGTTCCACAGCGGTAATCGATTCCATATTTCCACACTTCATTTCGAGACATAATATCTAAATTTCCCCCAGTACATCCCTGCATAAATACAACACGAGCCAGTGCCATATGTGCTTTTAGTACATAGGTATAATAAAGACGTTCTTGCTTTGTTAGTTCTCCTAAAGCATAAGTTCTGGTAGTATCTGTAGTACCATCTAGGTATTGTCCTCCTGTATCTAACAATAAAAATCCTTTTTTCTGCAATACTGCGTGATTTTCTGGTGTTGGATGGTAGTGCATCATAGCGGCATTGGCTCCATAAGCACAGATGAAATCAAAGCTATCACCCAAATAACCTTCTTGTTCTTTACGAAATTCTGTTAGGCGGTTTCCTACCTGAACTTCATTAAGTGTATTGCCTGCTGCAAGTTGTTGCTCTAACCATATTTGCAAACGCACCATAGAGATACCTTCTTTGATATGCGCTTGTTTGGTATTTTCGATTTCTACAGGATTTTTCACAGCCTTTAATAATTGAATTGGGTCTTTTCCTTCTGTGATTGAAATGTTTTGATTTTCTTTCATTGCCAAATAGAGATTATAATTGGTGTTTCCATCATCACATAAGATGGTTATTTTATCGGCAATGGTTTCTATACTGTGAACAACCTCTTGATATGGTTGAATCTGTACATGGTGCTGGTTTAGATAATCGATTGCCTGAGGGCTAAAGCGAGAGCTGTCAGAAAATACAATGGCATAGTTTTTTGCAATAAAACAATAACTGATAAAAAATGTATTGCATTCAATATCATTTCCACGTAGATTCAATAACCAAGCAATACTGTCCAATCTAGAGATCATCATGGCATCTGCCTTTTCTTCTGCCAACTTAGCGCGAACTTGTTCTAATTTTTTTGTCGTAGAACATCCAGTTCGGGTTTCGTCCAATACATATACAGGACTAGATGGAATCGCTGGTCGTTCTTCCCAAATATCATCGATTAAATTGACCGCTTTGATTTGAATTTGTTTTTCTGCAAAGGCTTTTTCCAGTTCTTTTACAATCTTGACGGAGGTCACTGTACCGTCAATTCCAAGGGTTTGTCCGGATTTTAGCTGTTTGGTTAAATATTCTGTATAGGTTGGCACATCTTTTTCTTTCATGCGAAATAGTTGAATTTCACTATCTGAAATCTGTTTTTCTGCTTGAATAAAGTATCTTCCATCTGTCCAAAGACCGCTTTCTGTTTCGGTGACAACGAGTGTGCCCGCAGAACCGTCAAAACCAGATAGATAACTGCGGCAGTTCCAATGTTCGGGCAGGTATTCGCTCATATGAGGATCTGAAGAAAGCACTAGGTAGGCTTGTACTTGCGCTTTTTTCATTTCTTCTCGAAGCTGCTGTAACTTTTGATTGGTTGTTTTCATAGAATTTGTCCTTCTTTCCAATTTTATTACTTTTTCATTGTAGCAAATTTACAAGAAAATTCAAGTATTATCAATATCTATTTTATGTTATAAAATAGAAAACGAAGAAAGTCATTGGGTCATAAGAATGAATGTGAGAATTTTATAGAATACATATTTGAAAAGAAAAAATAAATACTAACATTAAATATAACTGAAAAAAGTCAATAGGATAGCAATGATAAAATGATAAGAGGAGAGATAAAATGATGTCTGAACTTACGTTAAGAGAATTAAATTATATGGAAGAACAAATTAATCGAGAACAGTTGATGGTAAAAAAATTTAGGATGTATGCTGATTATTGTACAGATCCACAGTTAAAACAAAAGTGTGAAGAGATTGCATCTAAGCATCAAGATCATTATTTGCGCTTAATCAATCACTTAAATTAGGAGAAGTTTCATGAAACAGGAAAAAAATCTATTTGATAATAAGCAATTGTTATTTGACAGTTTTATTTCTCAACAATTTTTGACTACAAGCTATAATTATATGCTAAATCACATATCTACTCCAAAAATTCAAGATGAACTTGTCAATTTGTTGTCAGAGGAACATCAAATTTGTTTTGAAATACAAGAGGAACTATTAAAACGAGGTTGGTTACAACAAGAAAAAGCAGATAACCAACAGGTGCAACAGGTAAAAAGACGCTTTACAAATCAAGAAAAATAATATTGATATGTAAAATAGCAGTTTGAAACTTTATCGGCTAAGAATAGAAAAAACACTGTACGATTGATAAAAAAATTAAAATAAAACAAAAAGCAGGTTTTTACTAAAAAATAAACCTGCTTTTAATATCCATTCTATGGATATCATAAAAATATTGAATGTAATAAGATTTTCGTATTTCACACACCATATGCGTCTATTTGTCTTTGAATGGAATTGATAGAATTCATTTGTAAAATAAAATGGATTATATCTATCTCAGCAAATCATTTTGTTCTTCTAAAATACTGTCAAGACTTACTTTTTCTATTTTTTTACACCTGAAATGAATGTATAATAGTTGATTGCTTCCCTTTTTTTATCAATTATATAATAAAAAAGACTGAATTTATATTCAGTCTTTTTTACCTTAGTCCTTTGTTAGACTTTATCATCTTGGCGGAGAGAAAGGGATTCGAACCCTTGAAGCGCTATTAACACTTACACGAGTTCCAGTCGTGCGCCTTAGACCAACTCAGCCATCTCTCCGAATTGCCTGTCTGATTAGACAGCTTCTATATTATATCCAACAATTGGAGAAATGTCAATACCTTTTTAATTTTTTAGAATTTTTATGACTATTCGTCTTAATATCATAAAAAAACTATTAATTTTTTACGAGAACTTTAAAAATGCCAGAATGATTAATAATACTCCACTGATCCAAGATAGATCAATTTGTACTTTCTTTGCGATTAAATTTCCAATTGCGGATCCGGAAATAATTGCCAGTATCCCAAATAAGAAGGATAATGAAATAACTTGTAACAAATTAATTTCTGCCAATGCTGCACCGAATCCAGCGGCAAGCCCATCTAGAGAAAGGGCAATTGCAAGTGAAACCGCCTCAGTGGAAGACAGATAACGAGAGCAGTCACAATCTGCTTGTTCCGGATTGGCATAAATATTTAAAATGAAAGTGAGATGAAAAAATGAAAAACTCATTTTTTTATCAATTGATTTCCGCTTTCGGATCACTGCTTTAATGGAACTGTCAAACAATTTGATAATTCCCAAAATAAATAGTATCAAAAAGCAGATGATACTGGTTGCTGTTTCAGGGATGGATTGTCTGACAAGATTTCCAGCAAACAGCGAAATTGCCAAAATTGCACTGCATAAAAAACCAATGATCACAATAGAACGAATTGGGATTTTGATTCGATTGGTACCATATGCAAAACATGCAACAAAGGCATCAACCGATAGAGCGATTACAAACAGTAAAGATTCTATTATGGAAAAGATAACCTGGTTCAATCAAGCCACCACCTATTTAGACTTTACTAATATATTATACAGAAGTAAGTCTTTTGGTGAATTTTACTTAAAAAAACCGTTTTATATTTGATAAACTAATTGTGAAAGAAGGCATATCGAAATGACAGATATCCATTTTGTGGATTCGTTAAAACGCCGTCAATGGAATTGGTAGTAGCCAAATAATCAGTTTGATAGTATAGTGGGAGGATAATTGCATTGTTTAATAGTATTTGTTCTGCTTGAATACAAGATTGTAAGATCAGATTGGGGTCTGTGTTGAGTAGAATTTGATTGGTATTTTGCTGGTATTGTTCGTTATGCATCTGATAAATTGCGTTTTGATTGCCAGAAGAAAATTGATTTAGAATAGACATTGGGTGATTATAATTTGCAGATAGGCAAATGATTGCCATATCATAATCCTTACTTGAAGAAATCTTTTGAGAAATTGCAGATTCAGAGGCTTCTTCTACTGCAATGAAGATATTGAATTCTTTTTGAATTGTTTGGGATAAATAACTAAAGTATTCTTGATGCCGGATATCGCTGTTGGATGGCACCAATAGTGTCAGTGGATCCAATTTTTTTACATTTAGCTCTTGAAGAGCAGCTTCATAGGCAAGATGGGCTTGTTCTAAATTGTAGTTTAAATAAGGTATTGTATTGGCTTGCTCGCGATAACTGATGTTATTTAATAAAATTCCGGGTGGGATAATGCCTTTGGCTACAGAAAGATAAGGGGGAAGAATATTTTGATATCGTTCGCGGTCAAGGCAATATGCCAACGCTTTTCTTAGATTTTCATTGCTGAGTTGTGAATGTTGTGTATTCATCATAATACCCCAAACGGTATTTTGATAGTTTGAAAGTTGAATATCATCTTGCTCAGAAATTTTGCTGTCGGTTTTTCCAGAGTAAAGATAAACATGGGTAATTCCTTCTAAAAAGCGGGAAAGTTGTTCTTCTTTTGGAGTATCGGTCCAGAGGGTTGCCCCATTGATTGCCACATTTGCTTGATTAAAATAATGTTCATTTTTATTTAATTTGATATAGCCATCGTCTTTATGCACCCAACTGTTTAGTTGAAAAGGACCACAAGAAATCATTGCCTTTGCTTCCATTCCGTAAATGCCTTTACTTTCATAAAAAAACTGTTCGTTACAGGGCATTGCAGCGGAAGTTGTCAACAGTTGTAAAAACATACTATTGGCATAATCCAATTTGATTTCTAATTCTGTGTCAGATAGTGCCCGAACACCTAAACTATTGATATCTGCCCCTTGTTCTGCAATTGCTTGCGCATTTTGAATGCAATAAAATGAAGTTGCCATTTGAGAGCGCGTAGAGGGGTCAAATAATCTTTGAAATGCAAATACAAAGTCGTTTGCGGTTAGGGGATACCCATTGGACCATTTTTGATTGGCTCTCAATGTAAAGTGATAGGTAAGACCATCTTCACTTACAGAATGGTCTTCTGCCAATCCATTGACTAAATTTCCAGATGGATCAATTGTGATCAATCCTTCAAATAAATTGTTGATGACCAAAAAGGCTGATTTATCTGTTGCACATTGTGGATCTAATGTGGTTGGTTCCTCTTCCAAATCATACTGTATTCTTGTAGGAAGGTCTTTGCTGCATCCAGTGAGGGATAATATAAAAATAATGATGAAAAATAAGGATAAAAATTTACTTTTCAATTTGCTTCTCCTTTAATTTATCAAAAGACTTTTATGATAATAAAAATCCAATTTTTATGGTGATTTCGTTTTATTATATCATTAAAGTAAAATTTCAACAAGTTTGAATCTTTAAACGATTTCTTAATATTCCTGATATCTTGTGCCCGCAGGTACATTTTATTTTTGATTACAAGCTGTTGACAATCGTCAGGCAAATCAGCAAGTGGCAAAAAATATGCCTTTGATGCAAAGTTTGCAAGATAAAATGGAAAAATAAGATGACGGGTTTTTATGAAAAGTGTGGTTTTACACCGATTGATCGATTGAAAAATGATAGTGGAGATATGGATACTATCTTTATGCGTGAATTATAAAATGAATGGATAACTTGTCATAAGTAGCAGTGCCAATTGTTCCTATCTATAGATTTTAAATCAATATGATTTTTATCATAGTTTATTCATTGGACTTTTAAAAATCCATATGGTAAAATCATAATGGCGTTAAAAATTGGAAATACTGATTGATAAGGCTGGGTTATAATTGATAGAAAGGAATTCGATGAATGGAACAAAGGGAAATCAAAAAACAACGGTTCTATCCTAATCCAGAAACAGGACTGACCATAGAACAAGTAAATAAACAAAAAGAATTGGGAAATCAAAATGTGACGGCTGAAAAAATCACCAAGTCCACCACACAAATTCTAACAGATAATATCTGTACACTGTTTAACCTGTTCAATATTTTAATTGCAATTGCGTTGGCATGCGTGGGAGCTTGGAGCAATATGGTGTTTATTCTCATTATTGCATTGAATACCACCATTGGAATTGTACAAGAATTTCACGCTAGAAAGCTGGTAGAACAACTTTCATTGCTTTCAATTCCAAATGCAACCGTAGTGCGTGATGGAGAAATTTCGGAAATAGCAGTCGAACAGTTGGTGCTAGACGATGTAATGTTGTTGGAAAGTGGAAAGCAAATTTGTTCTGATGCAGTTGTATTGAGCGGTGAAATAGAGGTGAATGAATCCTTATTGACTGGGGAATCCGATTCCATTCGTAAAATGGTAGGGGATACGATTTTATCTGGGAGCTTTGTAGTCAGCGGGAAATGTCGGGCGAAGGTAGAACATGTGGGAACAGATAATTTTGCAGTTCATATTTCGCAAGAAGCAAAACAGATAAAACAGGTTCATTCAGAATTGCTTTCTTCTATGAAAAAGGTAACAAAGTTGACAGGTTTTTTAATTATACCTTTAGGCGTGTTGCTGTTTATTGAAGCGTTTTTTTTGCGTCAAAATGATATCACAAGTTCGGTAGTATCTACGGCTGCTGGTCTTTTGGGAATGCTTCCCAAAGGCTTGGTGTTGCTTATCAGCATCAATTTGGCAGTGGGCGTTGCGCGACTGGCAAAGAAAAAAGTATTGGTACAGGATTTATTTTCCTTGGAAACCTTGGCGCATATTGATACATTATGCCTAGATAAAACGGGGACCATCACCGAAGGAAAGATGAAGATAGAGCAGGTATATACTTTGAGTGAACAGGATATTGCCTTTGAAGATTTGATGGGCTCTTTTTTGCAGTATACAGATGATAACAATGCAACCTTTCAGGCAATGGAACAGTATTTTGAAAAGAATCTAAAATACACTCCAGTGGTAAAGATTCCGTTTTCTTCCCAGAGGAAGTGGAGTGCAATGACCTTTGAGCAAGCAGGAACTTTGATTATCGGTGCTCCAGAACGGTTGAGTGATCAACCATTGCCAAAAGAAGTTTTGGCAGAAGTGGAAAATGGTACAAGGGTCCTTGTGGCAGGATGGACGCCAGAACCGATTGATGTGAATGATTCTTTACCAGATATTATTCCACTGAAAGCGATTTTAATGACCGATCCAATTCGAGAAAATGCAGTCGAAACATTTTCTTATTTTCAACAAGAGGGCGTTCAAATCAAGGTGATTTCTGGGGATAATCCGGTGGCAGTATCGGCGATTGCCAAAAAAGCGGGGTTGACAGAATTAGATACTTTTATTGATATGAGCACGATTCAAACAGATGAACAATTACAACAAGCGGCAGAGGAATATCAAGTGTTTGGACGTGTTTCTCCACATCAAAAGAAAAAGTTGGTGCAAGCACTTCAACAAAAGGGTCATTCAGTTGCGATGACCGGTGATGGCGTCAATGATATTTTGGCACTGAGAGAAGCGGATTGTGGAATTGCAGTGGCACAGGGAAGTGATGCCACCCGTCAAGTTGCGCAATTGGTGTTGTTGAATTCTGATTTTTCTATGTTAAAGGATGTTTTATCAGAGGGTAGAAGAGTGGTTCACAATATCACCAGAGTAGCAGGTGTATTTTTTGTAAAGACGCTTTATTCTGTTTTACTTTGTTTGATTTGCCTCTTTTGCAATGTGCCTTTTCCATTTGCACCTATCCAAATCACCTTGATAGATTTGGCAATTGAAGGATATCCCTCTTTCTTTATGTCGTTTGAACCCAATAATCAAAAGGTAACAGGTACTTTTTTGAGTTCTGTCATGAGAAGGGCGATTCCCAATGCACTTTCGATTGTTTTCGTTGTGACATTTGTATTGTTTTTTGATTCTATCTTACACATTCCATCAGAACAAAAGGTGTTGCTAATGTATTTGTTGGTGGGAACTGTGGGAATCCAAGCAGTATTTAAAACCTGCCTTCCATTTAATCCATTGAGAGTGTTTTTATTTGTGACAATGTCTGGTGGATATTATATAGCAGTGATGTTGTTTCATACAATTTTAAAACTGCCAATGATTTCGGTACAGATTTTACCAGCATTCTTGGTATTGGTAGCAATTAGTATTGTATTAGAGCGTCTATTTGCGCAGGTATCTAACCGAATTTTTCAAAGATATGTGAAAGTAGCACCATAAAGTACTGATTTTATAGTTGATATAATTGAGAAAGGATATGTTAAAATGTCATTGGAGCAACAGATGAAAACAGGTTTACTGTATTGTGAGTATGGTCACAATAGTGAACAGGATAAGAAATATGAACAAGTTATTGAGCAGCAGAGAGTCCACTGTAAAGAAATGATGTTTGATTACAATCATACAAGACCGAAAGAAGTAGAAAAGAAAGCGGCTATTTTAAAGGATTTATTGGGAAGCATTGGAAAAAATTGTTGGATTGAAGCTCCAGCTCATTTTGCCTATGGTTGTAATACACATATTGGAGACTATTTTTATGCGAATTTTAATATGGTAGTTGTGGATGATGGGGAGGTTGTTATTGGCAATTATGTGATGTTTGGACCAAATGTGACATTATCTGTTACAGGGCATCCAGTCTATGGAGAGTTTCGCAGAGATGGTACACAATTTTCACTGCCAATTCATATTGGTGATGATGTCTGGGTTGGTTCTAATACAGTGATTTTGCCAGGGGTAACGATTGGCAACAATGTGGTAATTGGAGCAGGTAGTGTTGTGACAAAGGACATCCCCGATAATGTAGTCGCCTTTGGCGCGCCTTGTAAAGTGGTTCGTGAAATTTCAGATTATGATCGAGAATATTATCGCAAGGATATGAAAATTAATTGGGGATGGCAAGAGTAATCAAAAAGCACTATAAAATTAATAAAAAGACATATGGTCATCGAGATGAGAACATAAGTTGATTGCTCTGAAACAATAGGGAATTGATAACGAAAATTTTATAAAATATTCCTGTTTTATATTGCTATTTAAAAAAAATTAGTATATAATGAACTTTCAGAGGGGTTTTCAGTTGGAATGGAGAGAAGTAAGAAGGAGATATCATTATGTATCAGTTACCAATTGGTGTCATTGTAGACAGCTTTCATCTGCCAATTAAAGATGCGGTTGTAAAAGCTGCACAGATGGGTGCAAAGGGCATTCAGGTTTATTCTGTTGCGGGAGAAATGGCTCCCGAGAATATGACACCTCAAAAACGAAAAGAATTTTTAAAACTTGTAAAAGATAATGGATTGGTTATTTCTGCGCTTTGTGGAGATTTGGGTGGCGGATTTACTCATGCAGAGAAAAATCAAGAACGAGTAGAATGCTCTAAGCGCATTTTGGATTTGGCAAAGGATTTGGAAACAGATGTTGTGACGACTCACATTGGAGTTGTGCCAGCAGATAAAAAGCATGAACGCTATCAAGTTATGCAAGAAGCTTGTTTTCAATTGGCACAATATGCAGATCAGATGCAAGCACATTTTGCAATTGAAACTGGACCAGAAAAAGCAATCACTTTAAAATCTTTTTTAGATGACCTTCATTCCACTGGTGTAGCAGTTAATTTGGACCCTGCCAATTTTGTAATGGTAACTGGAGATGATCCTGTTGAAGCGGTTTATACTTTAAAGGATTATATTGTACATACCCATGCAAAGGACGGAAAACGTTTGTTTGAGCAAGATCCAGAAATTGTTTATGGCATCAAAGATGTGATTGTAACAAACGAATCATTCATTGAGTTGCCACTGGGTGAAGGCGACGTTGATTTTCCAAATTATCTAAAAGCATTACAAGAAATTGGGTATCAGGGATTTTTAACCATTGAACGTGAAGTCGGCGATCAGCCAGCAGTTGATATTGGAAAAGCAATCACATTTTTAAATGAAAAATTACAAGCACTATAATATAGAGGATGGGAAAGAATATGATAAAAATTGGAATTATTGGAACCGGAAGTATTAGCCATGAACATATGCAAAGCTATGTGAATCATCCAGAAGTAGAATTATATGCCTTGTGTGATTTAAATCTAGAGCGCGCACAAGCAGCTGCTAAAAAGTATGGAGTTGATTCCTCTCGTGTTTTTACAGATATGAATGATATGTTGGCATTGGACGAGTTGGATGCAGTTAGTGTTTGTACTTGGAATAGTGCGCATGCTCCTTGTACCATTGCAGCGCTCAATGCTGGCAAGCATGTTTTATGTGAAAAACCAATGGCACTCAATGCAACTGAAGCAAAAGAGATGAAACAAGCTGCTGATAAAGCAGGAAAATTATTGCAGATTGGATTTGTTCGCCGTTATGGCAATGACTGTGCAATTTTAAAAGACTTTATTAGCAAGGACTTTTTTGGTGAAATTTACTATGCAAAAGCTGCTTATTTGAGAAGAAATGGAAACCCTGGAGGATGGTTTGGCGATAAGACTTATTCTGGCGGTGGTCCTCTGATTGACTTGGGTGTCCATGTAATCGATTTGGTTCGTTATTTACTGGGAAATCCAAAACCAGTTTCTGTTTATGGTGCAACTTTCCAGAAATTATTCAATCGTCCAACAGTAAAGGCAAGTACAGAGTATAGTTCTGCTGGAAAAACAGAAAACGATGTTTGTAATGTAGAAGATTTGGCAAGTGCAATGATTCGTTTTGAAAATGGTGCAGTGCTTTCTATTGAAGCGAGCTTTTCTTTAAATCTGAAACAGGATAAAGGGGAAATTGAATTATTTGGTACGAAAGCAGGTGCTAAGATTTCTCCAGAACTACAAGTTTATACAGAGTTAAATGATTATATGGTAAATGTGGACTTTACCAATGAAACTGCATTGAGCTTTGGAGGATTATTCCAAAATGAAATCAATCATTTTGTAGATAATGTTTCTGGAAAAAGTGATACTTGTATTGCCCCAGCAGAAGATGGCATTGAATTGATGCGTATTTTAGATGGTATTTATGAATCTGCTAGAACAGGACATGAAGTGATTTTAGAAGCTTAAATAAAATAAAAAACAGCACCCAACGGATAGTTGGGTGCTGTTTGATTTTGGCAAATAAATATTATGATGGATTGTGATTTTGAACAGCTTGGGAGGCGCTTTTTGCTGTAACATGTTCTATGGTAATTTCGATGATAGCAGTTTTTTCCCAGTCTTTTTCAATCTCTTGTTGACCAGATTGGATAAAGTCTGCACAATATTTTTGAATTAGCCCTTCTAATGCTTGTCTGCGAATGACATCATCACTGACAATAGAAGCTGTTCCAAAAACAATAGCGCTGCGATAGTTGGTTGAAAAGATATCTGGTATGACAGTATCTTGGTCCACAATACAAAAGCAAACATGATTATTTTTTTGAATACAATCCAGTTTGTATCCGGATATTGCACAGTGAATATAAATGTTGCCATTGAGATAAACATAGTTTAGTGGTACTGCATAGGGATAGGATTCCATTCCTGTGAATGCTAAAATACCAGTATTGCCCTTGTGTAAAATCTCTTCTGTTTCTATTGTGGATAATTGTTGACGACTTCTTCTCATTTGTGGAAACATAAAGACACACCTCCTAATGTATTTTCTGTGATGGGAAAAATTTAAAAAACAACAATGTAATTATGATAACTAATAATTCACTGATTGGAAAGGATAACCAAACTCCTGTCATTTGAAAGAGATTGGAAAGTATCCATGCAGCGGGAATGATAACGATAAATCCCCTGAGTAAAGAGATGAAAAAAGCTGGTTTGGGCTGGTTTCGTGCACTAAAATACATGGCAATGATAATATTTGGTCCTGCACAGAAAAAGGCGAGAAAATAAATGCGCAAACCATAAATCGCAATTTCTTGAAAGAGGTTATCTTGTTCTTTATTAAACCAAAGAGAAATGGTATCAGCTCCCAAAAAGGTGATAACATATACTACAATACTGATTATCATAGCAGTGGCAAACGCATAACGACGGGCTTGTCCCACTTCTTTGGTATGGTTGCACCCAAAATGATAACTGATAAGGGGCTGCATTCCTTGTGCAATGCCAGTGAAGATGGAAGTGACAACAAGGGACAGATTGGCAATCACACCATAAGCAGCAACGCCAACATTTCCCTGTAGTTTTAGAATGATAAAGTTAAATACCACAATGACAATGCCAGAAGATAATTCTGCAATCAGAGAGGAGATTCCCAAAGATATCGTGCGCTTGATGTTTTGAAAGAGCAAGCGAGTTTTTATCAGATGAAATTGGTTTTGTTTTTGAACAAATTGAATGGATAAGATACCAATGCTGATAATAGGTGCTAGTCCAGTGGCTAGGACTGCGCCAAAAATGCCCATTTGACAGGGGAATAGAAATACATAATCCAAAACAATGTTGGACAAACTACCTCCCAACATGGCAAACATCGCCAAACGGGGATTTTTATCATTTCTAGTAAAGTTTAGTAAGATATTATTGATTAAAAACATGGGAGCGAATAATAAAATGAAACGCAGATAAATGGTAGTCATCTGATGAACGATGTGGTTTGCTCCCAATAAAGAGCTGATTTGTTCGGCACCCAAAAGACCAATGATCACAAAAACCACACCAACCAGCAACCCAAATTGTATCGCGTTGGTAAAGGTTTGATTTGCTTGATATTGCTGTTGTTTGCTATGAGAGATACAATACTGAATGGCACTACCAGTACCTATCATCAGTCCCATTCCATGAATGAGACTATAAACCGGAATGGCAATATTCAGGGCAGTTAATCCATCAGTACCCAATGCTTGTGCAATAAAAAAGGTATCTGCTAGGATATAACAGGATAATCCAATCATGCCAAATACATGAAAGGAAACATATTGCATAAATGTCTTAAAAATAGAATGATGATTTGTCATAAAGAACTCTTTTTTATCTAGTTGAGATTTTCGTTGAATCTACCAAGAATTTTTTCGTCTTGATAGAAGGCAGAATAAATTGGTATCAATAATAGATTGTATCAGGTTTATCAGTAATTTTTTGTATTCATAAGCAATGATGATGGAGGAAGAAAACCTCATTTTAAACGAAATGAATATGTGAATAACTTGTGTTGATAAATAAAAATTCTCGGTTGTTTATGACCAAGCAAGTTATTTTATTATAACATAAATGCTAGAATCAATGCAAGATAATTGAAATGAATCAGATGGTTTTCAAAGATAAATAGGAGCTATTGCATTGCTGCAATAGCTCCCGTTTGATTTTTCAGATAAATTAGCAGCCACAACCACAGTCGTTACCGCAACCACAATTGTTGTTACCGCAACCACAGTTATTACCACAGCCACAATTGCCGCCAAAGCCGTAACCACCACAGCAAACTAATAATAAGATGATGATAAGTACCCATGAACAACTATTATTACCAAACATAAGAATCCTCTTTCTCCAATAGTATTGAAAATTTAATTGTTACAAGGTTCCTTCAACTGCCTACTATTGGGAAGCGGTGAAGTTTTTTGATTGAACCTTGTTATGTCTTATACTATGTAGAGATGGCAGAATGTGTTACTCAAAAGAAAAAAATTTTATGTTAGCCAGGAAGCCTCATTTTATTTCTCTGCCGAAATAGAAAATAGAGTATACCAGTACAGTCAGCTAAAAACCACCCAATTGGAATAGACCACCAAACGCCTTCTAATCCAATCCAATATGCCATTAGATAAGCGAGTACTACACGAGTACCCAGTGAAATGACAGTCAAGACAATGGACATAAAGACATTTCCAATGCCTCGATAAATTCCATAAAATAGAAATAAAAATCCGATTAGACAGTAGAAACAACACACTACATGAAGGCATTCAACACCCAATTGGATAACCTCTTGGTCGGTTACAAATAATTGAATCAACTGGGGAGCAAATAGATAAACAATACTGGAGATTACAGCACAAAATATCACTACAAATAAAAAAGAAACTTTCATACCATCAATAATGCGTTTGTATTGTTTTGCCCCTTTGTTTTGTGCCACATAGGTTGCAAAGGCATTCCCAAAGTCCTGTACAGGCATATAGGCGAAGGAATCTATTTTTGACGCAGAGGTAAAAGCTGCAATGGCAACCGTTCCAAAGGAATTGACTAACCCCTGCACCATTAGGATACCAAAGTTCATAATGGATTGCTGAATAGAGGTCAGAATAGAATAACTGATGGTGATATTGACAATATAGTTATCTATTTTAAAATCTTCCTTTTGGAAGGTTAAAAAGCGAATTTTTTTGATACAATAGACCATACTCAATGTAGCAGAAAATAGTTGGGAGATAATAGTAGCGAAAGCAGCACCAAATATACCCATCTGAAAGGGAACAACCAAGATAATATCAAAGATGATATTGGCGATTACAGAGATGATCAAAAAGATAAGTGGGGCTTTTGAGTTGCCCAATGCTCTTTGTAGGTTGGCAGACCAATTGTAGAGAAAGACAAATGGGATACCATAAAAGATAGTAGTCAAATAGGTTTGGGTCATATTTTGAATGTCAAGGGGAATGTTGGTGAAGATCATAATTTGCTTTGTAAATAAAAGGGACAGGATACTGATAAGCAGAGAAATGCCACCAATCATAATAAAGGAAAAAATAATTGATTTTTTTAAATTTGTCCAAAGTTTGCCTCCAAAGAATTGAGAAAAAGCAACCGAAACCCCCATACATAATCCCAGGATAATAGAGGTAATAAAGGTAGTAACTGCATAAGAAGAGCCTACAGCTGCCAGTGCATCACTTCCCAAATATCTACCCACGATCATAGAGTCGGCAATGTTGTAAAATTGTTGAAAGAGATTGCCGATCATCATTGGGATAGAGAATCGAAGAATCACTTTGACTGGGCTACCGATTGTTAAATCTTTTATCATAAAAAAATCCTTTCTGTGAAATGTTTGATAGGTCGAATATTATCTTATCGGAAACGAAAAGAAATTACAAATGTCATCGCTAAAAATTAAGATGATTTTGCAAGTTTTTTATAATATTAAAAAAATAAATCATAAATATTCACATGAAATTAATTTTTTGACCTTTTTTGACCTTGACTTTTACTGACTTTTAGATTATACTATAAACAAAGGTCAAGGAAAGTCAAAAATAAAATAGAAATCAGGGATTGTATTAGAATGATAATAAACCTCACCATGAGGTGAAAGAAGGCAGACAAATGAACATTACCGATTTAATTGTTCAGCAGATTAATCAAATGCTGGAACAAGATGGAGGTACCATTAAAATTCAAAGAAATGAACTAGCAAATAAAATAGGCTGTGTTCCCAGCCAGATAAATTATGTGATTACCAATCGCTTTACTGTAGAGCAGGGTTATTTGGTGGAAAGTCGCAGAGGTGGCGGCGGATTCATTCAAATTATGAAGATTAATGCTTCCAATCGAGAAACCATTTTTCATATTATCAATTCGATTGGGGAAGAAATCGATGAATATTCTTGCAGAATTATGTTACAGAATCTGGTCTGCGACAAAATTTTAACCCAGAAAGAGTGTAAAATTATGTTATCTGCTTTACTGGACAGCAACTTTAGAGGATTGCCAAGTCAAATAAAACAGAGAATTAGAGCAGTCTTATTAAAGACCATGTTGTTAAATGTAATAGATGAATAAAGGAGTGTGTCAATTATGTTGTGTGAATATTGTGGAAAACAAGAGGCAACAACGGTATTAAAACAGACCATTAACGGAAAAAGTCAGATGGTTCACATTTGTTCAGACTGTGCAAATTCCATGTTGTTAAATAATTTCTTTTCCGATTTTAGCTTTAGCAACTTTTTTGGAACCAATTCCACTTCTGCTATCAGAAGTCAAAAGACATGCGACCAATGCGGTATGACTTTAGAACAGGTGATAGAGGGCGGAAAAATTGGATGTGCACATTGTTATCAAGTATTTTCCAAAGAATTAGGGCGTTCGATTGAACAAATACATGGCAAATCAACACATATTGGGAAGGTACCCAAATCAATGAATGGCGTGATTCGCAAAAAGAATTTATTGACAGAATATCGAGTAGAATTAAACCGTTTGATTGCACAACAGGAATTTGAAAAAGCAGCAGAATTAAGGGATAAAATTCGCGATTTAGAAGGAAAGGATGAAACGTCATGTTAAAATGGTATCAAAAACAAGCGTCAGAAAATGAAATTGTATTGAGCAGTCGTGTGCGTCTGGCAAGAAATGTGGCGGATATCCCCTTTAACAGCTGCATGACAAACGAACAACGTCAACAGCTTAATCAAAAAGTAACACAGGCACTTCATAATATTCATTTGGGAGAAAATAAATTGCACTTTGTTTCTCTGGATTCTTTAAATGAGATGAAGCGCTGTGCAATGGTGGAAAAACATATTGTCAGTCGTGAATTTATTCGATATCCTGAAAATAGAATGTTGATTATTAGTGAAGATGAATCCATCGCTATTATGGTCAATGAGGAAGACCACTTGAGAATTCAGGTAATGGCAAATGGACTAAACCTTTCGGAAGCATATCAGATCTGTAATATGATTGATGATGTGTTGGATGAAACGCTAAGATATGCCTTTGATGAAACATTGGGATATTTGACAAGTTGTCCTACCAACTTGGGGACTGGTTTGCGTGCCTCTGTGATGATGCATTTACCTGCATTGGAACATTTTGGACTGATTTCACGTTTGACCTCCAATATCTCAAAATTGGGTATGACAATTCGAGGAACTTATGGAGAGGGCAGCAATGTCATTGGGTCTCTTTATCAGATTTCCAATCAAATTACATTGGGAATCACTGAACAGGATGCGATTCAGAATTTAGAAAGCGTTACAAAACAAATCATAGATGCAGAAGTGAATGCAAGGGAGAATTTGAGTAAAGAAAAACATCGATTGGAAGATATGATTTTTCGCAGTTTGGGCACTTTAAAATATGCGAGAATGATGTCCAGTAAGGACTTTTTTGAAACGGTATCCAATTTGAGATTGGGTATTGCAATGGGATATGTTGATGAAATATCCCTAATCACCTTAAATGAATTGATGGATTTAACTGGCACGGCAACCGTCTGTGAACAAGCTGGGAAAGAACTGCCCCCAATAGAGCGGGATTATCTGCGTGCAAAAACAATTCGTGAAAAATTGGCAGTTGAATAAAAAATGATAAATCGTAGGAGGCTTATATCATGTATGTATTTAATGGTTTTACTGAAAGTGCAAATCGCGCAATCAATCGCGCAATTGAAGCAGCTTCCGAATTAGGGCATACTTTTATTGGAAGTGAACATTTATTATATGGGTTGGCAGCAGAGGAAAATTGTGTGGCAGCAACCATATTAAGCAAAAAGGGAATTCAAAAAGAGGATATTTACAATAAAATTGTGACTGCGAATGGTAGAGGGGAAGCAGTACATTTGACCCCTGACCAGTTGACACCACGTTCCAAAAGAGTACTTGAAAAATCTGTGACAGAAGCGCGAAATCTAGGTCATAATTATGTTGGGACAGAACATATTTTATTATCTATTTTATCTCAAGTAGATGGTTATGCCATTATGTTCTTGACAGAAATGGGCATTCAGAATCGCAATCTTTATTTAGAGACGATTCAAGAAATGTTGGGAATGCCACAAGCGCAATTGTTTGAAGAACCGTCAGGATATTCCCCACAGGGTAAGACAATGAACCATACAACAAATCATGGCGATTTAAAAACGCTATTGAAATATGGAAAGGATTTGACACAAGCTGCGGCAGATAATACCATTGACCCAGTGATTGGGAGACATGATGAAATTGAACGTGTGATTCAAATTTTATCCCGTCGTACCAAAAACAATCCTTGTTTGATTGGTGAACCGGGTGTTGGTAAAACAGCAATTGCAGAAGGATTGGCGCAGAAAATACAGCAGGGTGAAGTACCAGAAATACTCAAGAATAAGCGTGTTGTGGCATTGGATATGACCGCCATGTTAGCAGGTGCAAAATACCGCGGTGATTTTGAGGAACGCATCAAAGCAGTATTGGACGAGGTGTCTAAAAATTCGAATGTGATTTTGTTTATCGATGAAATTCACAACATCATTGGCGCAGGTGCGGCAGAGGGTGCAATTGACGCTGCTAATATTTTAAAACCACAGTTGGCACGCGGTGAGATTCAAATCATTGGAGCAACCACTATTGATGAATACCGCAAATATATTGAGAAGGATTCCGCATTAGAACGCCGTTTTCAACCTGTTATGGTCAATGAGCCAAGTCTAGAAGACGCCAAAACAATCTTATTTGGTTTACGCGATAAATATGAGGCACATCATAAAATTAAAATTACAGATGAAGCCATTCAAGCTGCTGTAGAGCTTTCCAGTCGCTATATCAATGACCGTTTCTTGCCAGATAAAGCGATTGATTTGATTGATGAAGCAGCTGCAAAGGTTCGTTTGCGCGAACTGACTGCACCAACCGGCGTCAAAGAGTTGGAAGATAGACTGAAAGAATTGAATTCTGAAAAGTCTGCTGCAATCAATGCGCAACAATTTGAACAAGCTGCAAAATTCCGCGATGAAGAAAAGGAAATCACCCAAAAGCTGGAAAAACAAAAACAGGAATGGGCAGAAAAAAATGCTGGTGTTTCTGGTGAAGTGGTGGCGACTGATATTGCAGACATTGTGTCCAGTTGGACAGGTGTTCCCGTAAAACAGTTGACAGAAGAAGAAAGTGAACGCTTATTAAAATTGGAAACTATTTTGCATGAGCGTGTCATCGGTCAAGATGAAGCAGTAACAGCGATTGCGAAAGCGATTCGCAGAGGGCGTGTCGGTTTAAAAGACCCCAACCGTCCATTGGGTTCCTTCTTGTTTTTGGGTCCAACCGGTGTTGGTAAAACAGAATTGTGTAAAACACTTGCACAGGCGCTCTTTGGAGATGAAAATACCATGTTAAGGTTGGATATGTCTGAGTATATGGAAAAACACTCTGTTTCTCGTATGGTTGGTTCTCCTCCCGGATATGTGGGATTTGATGAAGGCGGTCAATTAACCGAAAAGATTCGACGTAAACCCTATTCTGTAGTATTGTTTGACGAGATTGAAAAAGCGCATCCAGATGTATTTAATATGTTGCTTCAGATTCTAGAAGATGGTATTTTGACAGATTCTCAAGGCAGAAAGGTAAACTTTAAAAACGCTGTTATTATTATGACTTCTAACATTGGGGCAAGATTATTAGAAGAACAGAGGAATTTGGGATTTTCCGCTAGTACAGAAAAGGAAAAGCAGAAAAAAGATGATGAAAATAACCGCTCTATTTTAATGAATGAATTAAAACGTCATTTTCGTCCAGAATTGCTCAATCGTATTGATGATATTATTGTATTTCACAAGTTATCAAAAGAGCATATTCAACAAATTGCTTCAAAAATGCTGAATATTTTAATTGGACGTTTAAAGGAGATGGATATTACATTGACTGTAACTCCAGAGGCATTGGAGAAAATCAGTGAAGTTGGTTTTGATGATGCTTATGGTGCAAGACCTCTTAGAAGGGCAATTACTTCACAAATAGAAGACTGCATTTCTGAAAAGATGTTAGAGGGAATCATTCAAAAGGGAAAAAGCGTAGCATTAACAGTGGTAGACGGAAAATTTGACTTTCAGGTACAGTGATAAAAAAACTGATGCAAAATTGGTTGCATCAGTTTTTTACTGTGAGATTGCTCAGTAAAATATGGTGATAAAAGTTTAAAATATAAGACTGTTCTATTAGAGGTATCGCTTTTATCATTTTCTTTTCTGTTTGATACTGATATGTTGATCTTTTTAAATCTTTTGTTGAAACGTTGCTATTTCAAAACCTTTCTGGAAAAATATAAAGATAACAAGAGGCTTTTAGAATAAATATTCTTGCTTTGAAGCGTTGATGAATTCACAAAAACAGATTGAACAAAAACAAGCCCCATGGTATAATTAGAGCGATAAATTAGTATTTGAATTTGGGAGGAAAAGAGTGAAAAAATATTTTTTGCCACTGATGATGTTGGTAATATTTGAAACAGTTGCAATTGTGCTTTGGTTGACAATGGATAACTTGTTTTATTTGTTCAATTTCAGTTATATCGGAATTTCTATCGCATTTGGTATTTTCTTATTTATCAAAAGATATAAGCATGCACGACGAGTTACACAGTTACTTGTTGGACTTTATATGTTGGTTTACTTAGGGCTTATCAGTGGCGAAAATATGCAGATTGAGGGATTTTGGTATTATCTTTTTATAGGTGTATTTGAAGCCGCAACAATTCATTATGCAGTTGCGAAAATTTTTGGACCGTTGTTTTTTGGAAGAGGCTGGTGCGGTTATGCCTGTTGGACAGCAATGGTACTTGATTTTCTTCCATACAAAGTTACGAAAACACCAAGGAAAAAAATTGGGTGGATAAGATATATTACATTTGCAGCCTCTTTGATATTTATTTTGACATTATTCCTTGCACATGTCAGTAATATTGAGAAAATAATGTTTTGGACATTTATCATAGGAAATCTATTGTACTATGTTGTTGGAATCATATTGGCTTTTCGCTTTAAGGACAATCGTGCATTTTGTAAATACATATGTCCTATTACAATATTTTTGAAACTTATGAGCTATTTTTCGTTGCTCCGGATAAAATGTGATAAAAACAAATGTGTATCTTGTGGAACGTGCAAAAAGGTGTGTCCTATGGAAGTAGATGTTATGGATAATTCCCGAAAACGAAAGAATGGCACAGAATGTATTCTTTGCTTTGAGTGCGTAAAGAATTGTCCAACAGATGCGTTATAAACTTCAGTTTGTCTGAAGACCATCTGTAAAGATAATTTCTTGCTTTTGGATATTTTGACAAATTATGTTATCAAACAGCATTGGGCAATGTGATTCTCAAGGGGGAATGTTAAAGTAATATGTTGCGTAAGAGATATGATAAAAAATAATTGTATTTTTGGGAGGAATGGTTATATTCTCACTTACAACGCATTCTTATCGCTTTTTTTCTGATTTACAAACATGTTTAAATGTTTGGGGAAAATCATTGGATAAATTAATTGGGGAAACAATATTTTGTATATGGAGTGTATGGGATGTCAAAAATAAAATGTGGTTTGACAATGCCCCTGTACTGATAGAGTGTGCTTCTGGAATTTTATCGGTCAATGTAAAAAATGAAAAATATCTAGCGATTGGTTGGAATGACATTTTACTTTCGGATAAGCCAATTTGGTCTATTGGAAACCAAGGCAGAGAAATAGAAGGTGTGGAATGTCAAAAAGATTTCATTTGGAAAAAATGTGATATAGTGAAAGAAGTATTTCACAAAACAATTAAAAAAATCAGTCCCATGCAAAATCATTTTGGTCTGTTTGGAATGGATTTTTCGTTTTATGATGGTACGATTTTATATATCTATGATACTGGAAGTACAGTTTTTCTAACATACACAAAAAGCACACAATTAAAAGCAAGTCATAAGTATATTCAAATTCGACATTGGGACTATTGGTGGTGTGTTTACAATATGATGGAAAGGCATTGTCTTTCTGGTGTAGAATTTAGTATTACAGATGATGTAAATGGAGAAAAACAGTTTTTTCATCTTGATTTATATTCGCTGATTGAACTGGAAAGCACCATTCGCATACAGGAATTTGTACAACCAGAAGATCCTTTCTACTGCTATTTTCTCAATCAGATTGAGCGCTTACGACAAGGCAAGATAGATTACTTTATTGGTTGGCTTTACTATCAGGATTACAAACCAAATATAAAACAGTGCAATCGATTCTTGAAAAAAGGACAATCTATCTTTGATATGAAAACACCACAGATATCTCCATATTATGCTGTTGTTTTTATTGGAGAAAAAGCGCCGTTGTTACCTTCGATATTGATTCATTGGTTGGAGAAATTATCGGTGCCATTGTTTGACCAAGCGATTACATTTGAAATTGCAAATATCCCAACAAAAGCACAAGCGAAAGAATTATGGAATCGCAACATTTAAGTAAATTTTATTGGGTGAAAGGAATATTAATTTTCCATGATGTGAATCCTTTATTAAAAGGAATCCATTGTTTTTGTAAAATAGAATATGATTGAGGAATATTTTTCTTGTATTTATTCAATATTTTGACAGACTAGTACTTGATTAAATACTAAAAAACGATTATAATGAAACTAGACATTGACAGAATATTTTGATGTTAATGTAAAGAGCAAATAAAATAGCTTGAAAGAAGAAACCGAAAGGAGTTTTCAAATGATTTATTCACATGAAGTAGAAGCAATGTGTCCAGTAGCACAAGGTGTTGCTCATGGTGCTGCTCCAATTCCAGAAGAGGCAAATTGGGTAAAAGCAAAAGAAATAACCGATATTTCCGGTTTGACACATGGTATTGGTTGGTGCGCACCTCAACAGGGAACTTGTAAATTGACTTTAAACGTAAAAGAGGGTATCATCCAAGAAGCATTGGTTGAAACAATTGGTTGTTCTGGTATGACGCATTCTGCTGCTATGGCTTCTGAAATTCTTCCAGGCAGAACTATTTTAGAAGCATTAAATACAGACTTAGTATGTGATGCAATTAACACTGCAATGAGAGAATTATTCTTACAAATCGTTTACGGAAGAACTCAAAGTGCGTTTTCTGAAGATGGTTTGCCAATCGGTGCAGGTTTAGAGGATTTGGGTAAAGGGCTTCGCTCACAGGTTGGTACAATGTATGGAACCTTGAAAAAAGGTCCTCGTTACTTGGAAATGGCAGAGGGTTATGTAACTGGTATTGCTTTGGACGCAGAAGATCAAATCATTGGTTACCAGTTTGTAAACTTTGGCAAAATGATGGATTTTATCAAAAAAGGCGATGATGCAAATACTGCATTAGAAAAATCCAAAGGTCAATATGGTCGTGTGGCAGATGCTGCTAAAATCATTGATCCACGTGAAAAATAATTAAGGAGGTAACGAGAAATGGCTTTATTTGAATCTTATGAAAGAAGAATTGACAAAATCAATTCTGTTTTAAATAGTTATGGCATTTCTTCTATTGAAGAAGCTGAAAAAATTACAAAAGATGCTGGACTAAATATCTATGACCAAGTGAAAGCAATTCAACCAATCTGCTTTGAAAATGCTTGTTGGGCTTATACAGTTGGTGTTGCAATCGCAATTAAAAAGGGTTGTAAAAAAGCTGCTGACGCTGCTGCTGCAATTGGAGAAGGTTTACAGGCTTTTTGTATTCCTGGTTCTGTTGCTGACCAACGTAAGGTTGGCTTAGGTCATGGTAATTTGGGTAAAATGTTGTTGGAAGAAGAAACAGAATGTTTTGCTTTCTTAGCAGGTCATGAATCTTTTGCTGCTGCAGAAGGTGCAATTGGTATTGCTGAAAAAGCAAATAAAGTACGTCAAAAACCTTTGAGAGTTATCTTAAATGGTTTGGGAAAAGACGCTGCTCAGATCATTTCTAGAATCAATGGTTTTACCTTTGTAGAAACTGAAATGAATTACTATACTGGTGAAGTAAAAGAAGTATTTAGAAAATCCTATTCTGAAGGTTTGCGCTCAAAAGTAAACTGCTATGGTGCAAATGATGTAACAGAAGGCGTTGCAATTATGCACAAAGAGGGCGTTGATGTTTCCATTACTGGTAACTCTACAAACCCAACTCGTTTCCAACATCCAGTTGCAGGAACTTATAAAAAAGAATGTGTTGAACAGGGCAAAAAATATTTTTCTGTTGCTTCTGGTGGTGGTACTGGTCGTACATTGCACCCAGACAATATGGCAGCTGGTCCTGCTTCTTATGGTATGACCGATACAATGGGTCGTATGCACTCTGATGCACAGTTTGCAGGTTCTTCTTCTGTACCAGCTCACGTAGAAATGATGGGCTTAATTGGTATGGGTAACAACCCAATGGTTGGTGCAACAGTTGCTTGTGCAGTTGCAGTTGAAGAAGCTGCTAAAAATGGCAAATTCTAAACTTGACTTAGATTAGTTGATGTAATTACTATGTAAATATAGGAGATGTTTTTATCAGATATTTGATAGAAAACATCTCTTATTTTATGTACGAAAAAGATAAAAAAGTAGTGACTGGTCAATACAATTCGTATCAACCAGTCGCTACTTTATTTATAAGGAGGCCTTCATCCAAAAGATGATAGCTTTATTAATTTGGGGGCTATACTTGATGTATTGGTGTATTAGAGAAAAGATAAACTTGTTCTTGAAATGTTTCGTTTAAGATTTCTTCTGGTTCCACAATACCATGGCTGTGTGATTTTCGAATTTGAAAATAGATGCTGCCAATTAGCCCAATGATTACACATATATCAGAAAATCCAGTGAGCAGGTCTTTTGTCATAAAATGATAAACGCAAACAGGAATGGCAAATAAAATAACAAGAAGAAACGAGATAAAGCGTTTGCCGATTCGAATCCTCTTTTGCAAAGAGTTGTATTTTTGCGAGTACATTTCATATCAAGAAGATTGACAATTTTGTAATAGAATATCAATTATCTATATTATAACATAAATGGAAGATAAAATATATAGATTATGTGAAGTTTTATTAAATATTTTGTTTGATAAAGTAAAAATCATAGGCTGCCTTTGAAAGCAGTCTATGATTTTTAAAAAGATATCTTTGATAACCTGATATAAATTGAATATAGGTTCAACTGTGTAATAACATTTGTTTATTCGGCTTTTCTATCAGACTATCTATTTTTATTATGAATGATTTTAATAATTTCTACAAGGGATTATTCCCAAATGGTTAAAATCGTGCTTGAAAAACACACTATCTGATGATTTTGGCATAGATATAAGTAAAACATAAAAAGGGACTGTTACAGTCTATCTTCTTGTTGTTGGGAGGTTTTCTGTTGCGATTTTAAGAGTTGAATGTATTCCAATATTTTTTTTTGATCTGTTTCAGATAAATTAAGAGATTCCAAATAACAAGTATATTGAATATCATTCATTTGAATATCAAATTGTTTGGTATTGGATTTATCTTCGATTAAATCTGATTTTAAAATACCAAAATAATTTGCCAATAATTCGATTTTATCAATTCTGGGATATTTATTTCCATGATACCAATCTGAGAAAGTACTGTATTTAAAACCAAGAGCTTGACAGATGGTATTTCTATCTTTTTGGAATTGTTTCATATAGCGCCGTAAATTTCGAGAAAAGATTTCTTTGTTTTCTGATTTAGTCATATGGCTTCTCCTTTATTGTAGCGATTTTTTTTATTATACGTTTTTAGTATTAAAAAATCAACTATTTGCCTTAGAATATGACTTTTTTGATATTGACAAAACGCTTTAAGCGTAATAAAATAAAAGGGAAAGAAGGTGAAATGATGAAAATATCATTGAAAGCGGCTAGAATTAATCAAAGATACACACAAAAACAAGCAGCAGCATTGTTGGGAATTAGTGCAGAAACTTTAATTAGTTGGGAGAAAGGAAGAACCTTCCCGAATATCAAAGCAATTGAGAAGATAGAAAAATTATATCAAATTACTTATGACGAAATTTATTTTTGTGTATAAGCATATTTTTTAAATGGTTAAGAAAGGCATTTTCTGAATGAAAGAACGTTTAGAAAACTCTACTATAATACTTTGTAAAATTATGATTGTATTAAATCGGACAAGAATTTTAAAAGTATCCAGTGACACAAATTTATCAGCAAGAGAAAGAAAACAGACAATCGATTTAGCCAAAAAGTCTATTCAATTTTATCAAAATATCATTCTAAGAAAAGAGAAAACGAATCCTTTGAAATAGGAAAGTTAAGGAATATTTATGCGGTTGAGTATCATATATCATTGGCTGTTTTGTCACAAAAAAATAATTCAACAATGTATTGGTTGTTGAATTATTTTTTTTAAGTATGATTTTATCATATGGTAATTCATTTGTTAAGTGTCTTGGGTTAATTTTAAATATAAGTCTTTCATCAGATTGTCGCGATGCACACCATATACATATCGAATAAAATGCCGTGTTGGATCAAAGGAATAATGATGGTCATATTGTGGAATTGGCGCATGTTCTAAACGGTCAAGTAAAAAGTTTCCATCTAATAACCATGCAACAGCGGTTACATCCCAGATGACGCGACTCCAGAAATCATCCCCATGATAGTGTTTTGCCTCTTTTGTAGTGACATCTACTAAGTAATCACACAATTTATTTTTCCCACGGAACCAATATTCTAACTCTGGACCAGTGATTGTGAAGTGACTAACAACGCCCATACATGGAAGTTGTACAACAGGTACTTTGGAATCAAATACCACCCTTGCAGCCGCAACATCTTGAAACATATTAAACTCATAACTGTCATGCCATTCATAAGAATGACCACCAAGCCAAACAATTACAATTTTATCTGCAATTTTAGGTTCCAATAACAATGCAGAGGCAATATTGGTAATGGCAGCAATTGCTACCACATAAAGAGGTTTGTCATCTGGTTGAGCCATTGCGCGTGCAACCAAGTCTTTGGCAGCCGGAGAAATGACTGGGTGTTGTTCATCAGAAAGATATGTTTCAGACCCCTTATATACAACAGAATCATAGCGATGTTCATCCATTAAGTCCAAAACATGAAGAATTTCTTGATAACTTTTTTCCATACCATCTTTTGGGTTAGTGGCTTTATCATTGAAAAAGGGTGCTGCATAGATTGCTTTTAAATTTAGTTTTTCGCTGGATTTGATAAGATATGCCAAAGCATATTGATCATCAATTTCATTAAAAGTATCTGTGTCTAGAATGACATCTACCATTCCAGTTGGCTTTTGTAAACGTTTTAATAGTTGTTCTTGTGTCATAAAACACCTCCTATATGGAATTTACTATCTTTGTTTTTTGTGATAATGGATAAAGAAAAGTTATTGTAAAAATTTGTTTTGAGTGAAAAATTAATTTTTTGATTAGAATATCTGATATCAAGGATTTTGTCAATTATTTTTTTGTGAAGTTTGTTTGATAACATACAAATAAAGTAATATCTCGTTTAGGATATATTTTTATCTGATGTGGTTGGTTTGGAATTTAAAGATGATTGATGCCATGTCATCAGATATTCCACTTCTGATGTGTCGATATCTATTTCTTCGGCTGTGATTTCAAAACCTGCATTCTGATAGAATAAAATTGCACGCCTATTATGTTTGTAAACATGTAAGTGCAGTGTTTCTCTTTTGCATTTTATAACATTGAGAAGTTCGGTTCCAATGCCTTTGGAGCGTTTGGAGTTTTTTACAAATATTCCTGCGATATTATGATCTATCAGACCAATAAAACCATTGATTGTTCCATCGGATTCTGATACAAAAACTTCTGCTTTTGGAATCATCTCTTTTACAAAGTCATAGTGATTCTTCCAGTAGGATTCGTCTATAAATGAATGCGCTTCTATATTTGCTGTAAGCCAGAGAGACATGATATTGTCTAAGTCATTTTCTCTAAATTTTCTTATCATACTATTTTCCTCAATTTTGATTTGTTGGTTTGATTTTATCACAATTGACAGGAAAGTACAAGACGCAGCTTTATGGTCTTGTTTCTATAAAAAGAGGCAAGATGACTGCTTACTAGACAAAAAATGTTTTTTTCTGTATAATGAAAAATAATATTGATTGAAAGTGTGTCTGCGAACACAAAAAATAATGATTATGATTGAAATAGCAGTATGCTTTTAAAAGCAAAGTAACTATAAATTCTTTAGAAAGTAAAAAAGGTGGTAAAATATATGGATAAGTTATTGTCTTTATTAGAGGAAAATGCCAGACTGACCAATGCGCAGCTTGCTGTGATGCTTGAAACAACCGAAGACGAAATTACCGCTCGGATTGAACAATATGAACAGGAAGGCATTATCAAGGGCTATACGACTGTTTTAGATAAGGAAAAAATCGATAAAGATTATGTAGTGGCAATTATTGAATTAAAAGTTACCCCAAAGCGTGATTTTGGTTTTGAAGAAATCGCCAAACGCGTTGCGGAATATTCTGAAGTGGAAAGCGTTTATCTGATGTCTGGAGGTTATGATTTAGCAGTATTTGTCAATGGAAAAACCTTTAAAGATATTGCATTATTTGTATCAAAACGATTGGCAGTTTTGGATTCTGTGATTTCTACGGCAACACATTTTTTGTTATCACGTTATAAAGAAAAGGGCTTTCTAATCAAAGAGGAAGAAACTGATGAGAGGAGCGTATCATTTCTGTGATAGATTACAATAAAATCATACCTGAAAAAATTCAGGCAATCAAACCTTCAGGGATTCGTCGTTTTTTTGATATTGCCAATGAAATGGAAGGGGTTATTTCACTGGGTGTTGGTGAGCCTGATTTTAAAACGCCATTTGCAGTTCGCCAAGCAGCAATTCAAACTTTGGAAAAAGGACGGACTTGGTATTCTGCCAATGCTGGTATGTTTGAACTTAGACAGGAAATTTCAAAGTATCTCAAGCGTAGATTTCAGCTAGAATACCAACCAAGAGAAGAAATTGTAGTAACCGTGGGTGGCTCAGAAGCAATTGACTTATGCATTCGTGCCCTGTTAAACGACGGAGATGAAGTATTGATACCACAGCCCAGTTTTGTGTGTTATGCTCCGCTTGTAACATTGGCACATGGTGTACCAGTGCCAATTTCAACAAAAGCCCAAAATCATTTTCGCTTGACCAAACAAGAACTTTTAGATAGCATCACTGATAAGACAAAGGTATTGATTTTGCCATATCCGAATAATCCTACTGGTGGTGTTATGCGAAAAGAACATTTAGAAGAAATTGCAGAAGTTTTACGTGAGCGTGAAATTATGGTACTGTCCGACGAGGTTTATGCAGAATTGACCTATAATGGTACGCATGTTTCGATTGCTCAGATAGATGGTATGTGGGAGCGCACCGTTGTAGTAAATGGATTTTCAAAATCTTATTCTATGACAGGGTGGCGTCTTGGATTTGCAGCAGGACCAGCGCCGATTATTAAACAGATGACAAAAATTCATCAATATGCCATTATGTGTGCACCAACAACCAGTCAATATGCGGCAATAGAAGCATTGAGAAATTGTGATTTGAGTATTGAGCATATGCGTTCAGAATATAATACACGCCGTCGTTTGATTGTGGATTCATTTCGCAGATTGGGACTAGACTGTTTTGAACCAGAAGGTGCATTTTATATTTTTCCATCGATTCAGAGCACTGGATTGACTTCAGAAGAATTTTGTGAAAAATTATTATTCGCTCAAAAAGTTGCAGTGGTTCCAGGGGATGCCTTTGGAGAAAGTGGAGAAGGATTTATTCGCGTTTCCTATTCCTATTCTGTGAATCATATTTTGGAAGCGGTTAAGAGAATTGAAAAGTTCTTAATATCTTTGAAATAAGGTATTTATAGTTCCATTGCTTTGAAATGATGGGGCAAAATCTTTATAAAATATGTTCACCCAATATGGATAGAGATGATAGGTTATCATTGTGTGATAAGTCATAAATCATTTTTATCATAATCAAAAATAACTTAGCATTGGCTATTGCAGATTCATAAATAAACTTTGAATCTATTTTGGTATATTTGTGAAAACTATCTGGATTGCCTTGAAAAGAACTAGATAATTTGATATAATATAAAATAGGTCTAATGCCATTATTTTGTAATAATTGTATAACAGTCATATCAAAATTTATTCAAAAGAAAGAAGATATTGTGATGAAAAGACGAAAAAAGAATCCCGTATCTGTGACCACACAGGTGCGATTATTACCTAAAACAAAGCCGCTTTTATTGACCATTTCATTATTGGTTTCCAATCGAATTGATACAATTCGCAAATGTATGGATTCTATTAGGCCAATTTTGAACAGCATTCCCAGTGAATTAATTGTAGTAGATACCGGCAGTACAGATGGCTCTATCGATATTGTAAGAGAATATACAGATAACATTGTATCTTTTGATTGGTGCGATGACTTTGCAGCAGCTAGAAATGCTGGGTTAGAACATGCAAAGGGAGAATGGTTTTTATACTTAGATGATGATGAGTGGTTTGAAGATGTCACTACAATCATTGATTTTTTTCAATCGGAAGATTGGCGCAAATATGCCAGTGCTGGTTATAGAGTCCGCAATTATCACAATAAAACTTCAGGAAGTTATCAAGACGCTTTTGTTATGAGGATGTCTTATATTTCTAAGGACTTGAAATTTGTTGGAGAGGTGCATGAAGTACTGATGCCATTATATTCCCCAACCAAAGAATTCGACTGCTATGTACATCATTATGGATATGCTTATGAAACCCATGAGCAATTTTATAGTCACTTTGAAAGAAATATGAAACTGTTGAAAAAACAATTTCAAAAACATCCTCAAGATGTAAGATGTTATTTGCAGATGATACAGGAATATCGCAGTATTGAGGAATATGGACTCGCCAAGAAATTCTGTTATGATGCTATTGCGTTGGAACAAAAAGAACAGCCAGGATATATAAATTGGGTTTATGTAGAACTAATTAAACTTTGTTTGTTAAGCGGTGAACCAAATAAAGCGATTACAGAAGGGGAACGATTATTAGAAGAATATCCAATGACCCAACTTGCGCGAATGGGAATTCTTTGCGCTATGTTTGATGGTTTAAAATTGCAACAAACAGATGAAGCTGCTCAAAAGATACTAAAAAATGCAATAGAACTTTTAAAGCTGACAGAATTCTTTCAGAAAAATCCAAATGAATTGATAAGTCAACAGATCTTGTCTATGAGAGAAGTCTTGGAGGAATCAACCACGACCAATGTTTGTATATTGGGGATTCAAGCTGCCATTCAGCTGAAAAAATTTGATCAGTTTTGCCAAATTTTAAGAATTTATTTGCTGGGAGAAAGCCCCATTTCTGCCGCTAAAATACAATTGATTGAAACTGCGAAAAAGGCTATGCCCCAAAAACAGGAAACACTGATACAATTTTTAGCAAAGTTGGAATTGGAAGATCCTTATATTTATTTACAGAGATTATTGGTTGCGCAAATGGCAGGCAACCAAGAAAAGATGCAGGCTATTTTAAAAGAATATCTACAAAAAGGTTGGAATTGCTTGACACCATATGAACAAGTGTGGGTGATAGCAGTAAGGAATCGGCTTCCCGCAGTTGAGGAATTATTGGGACAATTAGATGAGGATAATTGGAGAAATATCCTTCAACAGCTTGTACAAAATGGAACAGACCAGCAACGACAAGAATTATTTTCTTTGGCAGAAGAAAAATTGAGACCAATTGACCCAGTCCATACAGATTATTTGAATGGATTACTATATGAGGCGATTATATTCCAACTAGACCAGCAAACATCGTATAGCAATGAGCAGGTAATTGGCTTTTTTGAGCAGTACAGCAAATATATCATTGCTTATTATCGTGCATTGTATCAAGAACGATTATTTCAAGAAGAAAATACCCTTTATCTTCCCAAACCTTGTCGTTTTTCTTTGCAAATTCAAAAGGCATTTAAAATATATCATGAGCAAAAATATAATTTGTATTTGCAAGAGTTGAAAACTGCAATTGAAATTTCTCCTGGTATGGCACAACCAATTAAGGTGTTGATTTATTTGTTAGAAAAAGAATTGCCAGAGGAACAAACACAAGCACCAAATGCAGATGAGATTGATGTAGAAGCCTCTGCGGAATTTATCAAATTGGCAATTCAAGTAAAACAGGAAATTAAAAGATTGATTGCACAGGGAAATGACACTGAGGCAGCTTGTGTATTACAACAGCTAAAACTTTTGGTTCCAAGCGATCCAGAAATTGAATTACTAGAAGAAATGATAAAAAATTCTACGACGAAAAATAGTACTTTGAAAAATTAAATCATTTGTTTTGAAAGAAATCATAGTAAAATCCCTTAGCTTTTGCTAAGGGATTTGTTGTTATGATATCATGGTAAAATATCAGAAAATATTACCTTTTGTATATGTTTGAGAATGAATAGAAAAGTGAGCTGCTATCTGTTAAAATAGTATTAAAATCAAGATAATCAAGTAAAAAAGCTTTCCAACTAACGGTTGAATTTCCCCGACTCAACCGCTAGTTTGTGTAAAAAGTATGTAATCAAGTGTATCATTTGAGAGGAAAGGAGAAACTAGAATGAATCAAATAGAGATAGGAAAATTTATCGCCAAATGTCGTAAAGAAAAAAAATTAACACAAGCACAGTTGGCAGAACAACTCAATATTACAGATAGAGCTGTATCCAAATGGGAGACAGGAAAAAATATGCCTGATTCGGCTATTATGTTGGAACTCTGTAAGATATTGGGAATTACAGTCAATGAACTGTTGAGCGGGGAGGAAATTGAGATGGAAAATTATGAAAAAAAAGCAGATGAAAATTTGATTGCCTTGAAAAGAAAAGATGAACATAATAAGAAAAAGAATATAATAATTTCAGTTTTATTTTCGGCAACACTTTTTATAGGGATAATGGTGTGTTTGATTTGTGACATTGCAATATCAGGCAATCCAACATGGGCATGGATTCCAGTGAGTTCTATTGTTTTTGGTTGGATGATATTTTTCCCCAGTTTGCTATTGGGAAAAAAGGGAATGATAATGAGTGTAATATCATTGAGTATTTTTACGATTCCTTATTTATTTTTGTTAAGTCATTTTGTAAAAGTAAAAGAAGTGTTTTCAATTGGCGCAGTCGTGGCAGTGGCTTCTATTGTATTTTTATGGATAATCGTTGCAGTTTTTATCCGAATTGGAAAAACAAGAAAGTCAATTGCTTTGGGAATCACCTTTTTATTAGCCATTTTATTTTTATTTGTTATGAATATCATATTGTCAAAGATGATAGGAGAACCTATTTTTGATATATGGGATATGGTATCTAGCTGTATTCTATTGATATTGGCGGTGGTTTCTTTTCTTTATGATTATCGAAAAGAACGCAGTCATATGTAAATCAGTGTATCGATTAACTTGATTTTAGATATAGGATTTTTGTTTCAATTACTACTAAAATAGAGAAGCAAAATAAATTAAAATAAGAATAGATAAAGCCGCAAAAACATCATGTTTTTGCGGCTTTATCATCTATTTATCACGCGATTGATAGATTGCTTTTTGACTTTTGTACCTATGGTACTAGCACAAGATTCTTTATTTTGGCAATTTTTCGATAATTTCTTTGGTATCGCGTGCGATTAACAATTCTTCATTGGTTGGGACAACCCATACTTCAACGCGAGAACCATCTTTTGACACTCTACCTTCTTTGTGATTTAATTCTGTATTTTTAGCGGGATCCATTTCCAAACCTAAAAACTCTAAATTTTCACAAACTTCTAATCTCAAATCATCTGAGTTTTCACCAATTCCGCCAGTGAATACAACAGCGTCTACACCACCCATAGCAGCAGAATAAGAGCCAATATATTTGCGGATTTGATAACGGAAGATATCAATTGCAATTTGAGCGCGTTCACTTCCTTCTTGAGAAGCGGCAATCAAATCACGGGAGTCACTTGTTTCTCCAGATACACCCAAAAATCCGGATTTTTTATTTAATAAATCACTCATTTGGTCAGGGGTTAGATTTTCATGTTTCATTAAGTACAATACAACAGAAGGGTCAACAGCACCAGAACGTGTGCCCATTTCCAAACCATCTAGTGGTGTAAAGCCCATAGAAGTGTCTACACATTTTCCATGATTTACAGCAGCGATGGAGGAACCGTTTCCAAGGTGACAGGTGATAATTTTTTTTGTGGACATATCCCATCCAGTCAATTCACCTAAACGATGGGTTACAAAGCGATGGGAAGTACCATGAAAACCGTATTTGCGAACTTGATATTTATCATAATATTCATAAGGCAAACCATACATATAAGATTTTGGCGGCATGGTTTGATGGAAAGCGGTATCGAATACTGCAACTTGTGGAACAGCAGAAGAAAATACTTTTTGACAAGCACGGATTGCCAATATATGAGCTGGATTGTGAAGTGGAGCCAAATCAGAAATTTCTTCAATTTTATTGATCACTTCTTCGGTTGCCAATACAGACTCAGAGAAGTATTTACCGCCCTGTACAATGCGGTGACCGATTGCAGAAATTTCATCTAGATTTTTTACAACAGCATGTTCACCGGTGGTCAAAACTTCTACCAGTTTTTGGAATGCTTCAGTATGGGTAGGAAAATCTGCGTCTTGTTGAATGGTTGTGCCATCTGCTATTTTGTGTGTGATGAGACCGCCAATTCCAATTCTTTCGCAATTTCCTTTTGCCAAAACAACTTCTGTGGTCATATCAATCAATTGATATTTTAATGAGGAGCTTCCCGCATTAATAACAAGAACTTTCATTCTGTTCATCCTTCCGAAAATAATTTTGTAACAGCTTGACATCATAATTCGTCATATTATAATAGTAATACATATGATTGAAAAAAACAAGTCTTTTTTCGACTAGAAAGTAGGAACTTTTTTGAAAATTGCAGGTATTATTGCAGAATACAACCCATTTCATAATGGACATGCCTTGCAGATTTGGCAAACACGGCAGGCAAAAGCGACCCATATTGTGGCGGTGATGAGTGGGAATTTTGTACAAAGAGGGGATGTTGCACTCTTTTCTAAGTGGGTTCGTGCAAAAGCCTGCGTCAAATCTGGTGTGGATTTGGTGATAGAACTTCCAACACCGTTTGCCATGGCACCTGCAAGGGATTTTGCCTATGCTGGTGTATTTTTATTAAATCAGTTGGGGATTGAGATGCTCAGCTTTGGCAGTGAGTGTGGAGATATCAAAAAGTTACAGCAAGCAGCGCATTATGTGGAAGTTGCAGAACAGAGTGAACAGATAGCATATTATTTAAAACAAGGCAATTCTTATCCAAAATCAAGAGCGTTGGCAGTGCAAGCCCTTTATGGAGCAGATTGGGCAAACTTAATCCATACGCCCAATAATTTATTGGGCATAGAATACATCAAATCAATTTGGCGACTGAATCGTTCTATAGAACCCTTTACCATTTCTAGGGTAGGAGCAGCGCATGATCAGGTTGGAACACAAAATATTACTTCGGCTTCTCATATTAGAACATTGCTATTGCAGGGTCAATGGGAACAATCCCGTCGCTATCTGCCTGATACTGCTTGGTCTTGTTATCAGTTGGAGTTGGCACAAAAATATGCACCATGCTGCATGGAACAATTGGATGCAGTTTTATTGTATCGCTTGAGAACAAGAAGCCCCAAAGAACTTGTCACCATAGCAGATATGACAGAAGGATTTGAAAATCGAGTATGGCAGGCAGGTCGACAGTGTCATAGTTTTGCAGAATGTATTGATTTTTTGGTCACGAAACGGTACAGCAGAGCGAGAATTCGACGTATTTTATGGAATATTTTATTGGGAATCAATCAAGATGATTTTTCAAAACAACCACAGTATTTGCGGGTATTGGCAGCAAACGAGCGGGGAATTGCATTGTTGCGACAAGCGAAAAAGGTCAGCCAGATAACAATTTCTTCTAAGTTTGCGAATTTGGTGCGAGCAGGATTTACACAGGCGGCATTTGAGGCAACCGCAACAGATATTTATGCGCTGACCTCCCCGGTGGTACAACCTGCAAATCGAGAATATATAGAACCATTTTATTTGGATAAGATGTGTAAATGAGGTGTATAAATGGAATGGTCACCGCTTTGGATTTCCTTAAAAACAAGTATTTGTGCGACCAGTATTACATTTGTATTGGGAATAGGAATGGCCTATTTGGTCATGAAGCTTAAACGGGGCAGATTGTTGATTGATGGAATATTGACATTGCCATTGGTATTGCCTCCTACAGTTTTGGGTTTTTTATTATTGGTGGTATTTGGACAAAATAGTCCACTGGGTATTTTTTTAGCAAGTGGGGGGATATCTGTTGTATTTCGTTGGGAAGGTACTGTGGTTGCTGCTTCGGTGGTATCTTTTCCACTGATGTATCGAGCGACAAGAGGTGCCTTTGAACAACTGGACTGTAATCTGATTTATGTGTCGCGGACGTTGGGAATTTCAGAATGGAATATTTTTTTAAAGGTTATTTTGCCAAATTGCAAACAGAGTATTCTCGCAGGAACAATCCTATCATTTGCACGCACAATCGGAGAATTTGGAGCAACTATGATGTTGGCAGGCAATATTCCAGGAAAGACACAAACGATGGCAACTGCGGTCTATACAGCGGTTCAAAGTGGAAATCGGGCACTTGCCTATCGTTGGGCAGTTGTGATATTGTTGATTTCAGCAGTTACAATGATAGCGTTAAATGTAGTAGAGCGTCAAACTTCTATGAAACAGGAAAGGAATCAATTTTAATGCGGTTACAAGTGGAGATACAAAAACAGTTGAAACAACACCAAATTGATCTTGCTTTTACATTAGAAGATGAAGTGTTGGGGATATTGGGAAGAAGCGGCTGTGGAAAAAGTATTACTTTAAAGTGTATTGCAGGTATTATGCAGCCCAAACGGGGTATCATCAAATTAGATGGACAAGTGTTGTATTCCTCCAGTGATCGCATTTGTCAAAAACCACAAAAAAGGGCAATTGGATATCTCTTTCAAAATTATGCCTTGTTTCCCAATTTGACAGTGCGTCAAAATATTGAATTTGCAGCAAAGGGCAACCGAATTGAGAAACGTCAAATGGCGGAGAAACTGTTACAGCGTTTTTATTTGGAGGAGATAGCTTCCTCAGTACCACTGCAAATATCCTCAGGACAGCAGCAAAGGACAGCAATTGCAAGAATGTTGGCGGCTCGTCCCAAGGTAATTTTATTGGATGAACCATTTTCTGCACTGGATTATTTTTTACGTGGACAGATGGAAAAAGAGATGAAAGAAATTTTAAAGAGTTTTGGCGGCATTGCGATTTTGGTATCACATCATCAAGAGGAAATTTATCATTTAACCGACCGTTGTATGGTGATGAAAGATGGTACGATAGCAGAAATACAGTCTACAGAGCAATTGTTTCTTCAGCCAAATAGTCAAGAAGCAAAAATTTTAATTGGTTTGGAAAGGGAAATGGCTTTATGATTTATTTAGATCATGCAGCAACAACACTTGGGAAGCCTCCTCAAGTGGCGAAAGCGGTTTATGATGCAATCAATCATCTAGGCAATGCTGGAAGGGGATGTTGTCAACCCGCTTTGGATGCCGCCAGAGTGATTTATCGGACCAGAGAGCAAATCAGCAAATTATTTTGTCTCAATCACCCACAACAGGTGGTTTTTACCTCTGGTATTACCGAAAGCATCAATTTGGTGGTAAATGGTTTATGTAGACCCGGCGATCATGTTATTACAACCGAACTGGAGCACAACAGTGTTCTTCGCCCACTGTATCAAAAACAGGGAATTGAATTGACAATATTAACATGCAATCAACAGGGGCAAATAACATATCATGATCTAGAAGCCGCCTTTCAATCCAACACGGTGGCGGTATTTTGTACACATGCCTCCAATGTAACAGGCAATCTGCTTGATTTGCAAAAAATTGGGAAAATCTGTAATAAACATCAGGTGTTGTTGGTCGTGGATAGCGCGCAAACAGCAGGTTTATTTTCAATTGATATGCAGAAAGATTTGATTGATATCCTATGTTTTACTGGTCACAAAGGATTGTTGGGACCGCAAGGAATTGGAGGGCTTTGTATTCGCAAGGAGATTGAATTGGCTCCATGGAAGGTGGGGGGAAGTGGTGTACACAGTTTTTCAAAGCAACATCCAGTACAGATGCCAGAAAGGTTGGAAGCAGGCACTTTGAATACACCGGGAATTGCGGGATTGTCCGCAGCATTGACAGAACTTTCTCATACTAGAATAGAACAAGCTGCTATCAAGGCACAACAGTTGATGAACTTATTTTATCAAGAGGTCGTTAGACTGAAAAGTGTAACAGTATATGGGGACTTTTCTGGTGACAGGGCGCCTATTGTATCGCTTAATATTGGGGAATATGATTCATCACAGGTGAGCGATTGGTTGGCACAGGATTATCAAATTTGTACACGCCCAGGAATACATTGCGCCCCATTGCTTCATCAGGCATTGGGTACACAACGTCAAGGAGCAGTGCGATTTAGTTTTTCGGATACCAATACCATAGAAGAAGTTGAGTTGGCTGTCAAAGCAGTCAAAGAGATTGCTGATTTTTGATGATAATTTGGGGTGATAAATATGAGAAAAAAGTGTCTTTGTACAGTGGTGACCTTTCCAACAACAACAGCGGCAATGGCAGCCGAAACTTTTTTGAGAGCAAGGCAAAGAGAAGGTAGACTAATACCAGTTCCCACGCAAATAACGGCAAGTTGTGGATTGGCATGGAGTGCGCCAGCAGGTATGAAACAACAGTTTACCAATGATTTGAAAGAACAGCAAATTCCCTTTGAACAGATTGTTGAGTTGGTGATTTGATGGATATCTGGGATAACAATCTTATGCCATGTGGAAGTTTAATAGAAGCGTTGTCTTTTGATTTAGGTCAAAAACAGATGGTTTCATTGGTGGGAGCAGGAGGAAAGACCTCACTTGCAATGCAGCTTGCCAAAGAATTGGTACAGAAAAAACAAAAAACCATCGTAACAACCACAACACATATGTTTCAGCCAAAACATTTTGGCGTATTGGATGGAACAGTGGAGCAGGTAAAGCAACAATTAGAAAAAGATGGCATTGCAGTGGTGGGGAGTACAGCAGACAATCGGAAAATGACAAAAGTTCCAGGTGATATGTTATTGGCATGTAGTCAAATCAGTGACATGATGATTGTAGAGGCAGATGGTGCAAAGAGATTGCCATTAAAGGCGCCCAATCAGACGGAACCGGTGATTCCAGAACAAACGACACATCTGTTGGTTGTAGCGGGTTTAAGCGCATTGTCAAAACCGATTGAACAAGTGTGTCATAGAATAGAAGTGGTATGTCAATTGTTGCAAACACACCCACAACACAAAATAACAAAAAGGGACATTGCAAAGATCATGAAAAAAGGTTATTGTGAACCAAATCGAAATCAATCTATAACAGTAGTATTAAATCAAGCAGATGACTGGGATAAACAACAACAGGCAAAACAAATTGCACAATATTTGACAGAGATTCCTGTTATCATCACCTGTTGTTTGTCGGAAGGGAATGGGAAATATGTTTGAATATCAACTTATCAAACAAATGAAACAACATCATACTATCTATTGTGCAACGGTGCTACAGGGGCATTATGCAGGGCAAAAGTGCATCTGGACAGATACCAATATGATTTGTGATGATGGTTGTCAATCATTTTGGGAACAGTATCAAGAGGTATTAAAGTATCAACCAATTGGTATAGTACAGATACAGACAACATGTTTTTTTGTAGAACTGCTGACCGATGCCCCAAAGTTGATACTGTTGGGCGGTGGTCATGTTTCTCAGGCGGTCTGTGAAGTTGGAAAATTATTGGAATTTGATGTTACTGTGGTAGATGATCGTCCAGAATTTGTGACAAAAGAACGCTTTCCCAAAGCAGACAAACGCATTTGTGAAAGCTATGAACAGGTATTTTCTAAGCTCTCAGATGAAAGCAATTGTTATTATGTGGTGCTGACAAGAGGACATTTGGGAGATGAAATTTGTGTTTCTCAAATATTAAAGCGCAACTTTTTTTATTTGGGAATGATTGGAAGTCACAATAAGGTGGAAAAAACAAAAGAAAACCTGCTTAGACAGGGATTTTCTAAGCAGGAGATTCATCAGATTCACGCGCCAATTGGGTTGCGTATTGGTGGGCAAACGCCAGCCGAGATTGCCATTAGTATTGCGGCAGAAATTGTACAGCAAAAAAATCGGGTTCAGGCAATCCCCTTTGATGTCAGTATTCAAAGAGCCTTACAGACGCAGACAGGTTGGAAGATAATGACTACCATTATTGACAAAAAAGGTTCTTCCCCCAGAGGAGTAGGAAGCAAGATGTTGGTGACCCAACAGCAGATTTATGGCAGTATTGGAGGGGGAGCCATTGAATATGAAGTGATTCAAACCGCTAGAAAGCAGCCTGACTTATTGGTTCGTTCTTATCAGTTGTCAGATGCAGACAGTGCTTATTTGGGAATGATTTGTGGTGGCAGTGTCAAAGTGTTGTTTGAACGGGTAGAGGAAAAGCCAAATTAATTGTTTTTTAGACGGTATTTTTTATAAGAAAGTTGATTTATCACAATATTTCTAATCTGTTGAAGTTCTTCGGCTGTGATATCTCGTTTGGGAAAGATAAATATTTTATTGTTGGCGGTATAGATAAAAAAATAGTTTGGGGTTTCATAAAGGTGATTGATCTGCCCCCAACTGCACTCTTCGTTGACAGTTTTCTTGGTACAGGTAATTTGTTCTTCACTGATGGTCACTGTTTGTTCTCCATCATTTGCCTGTTTCTTTTTTTGTACAATTTTTTGGATTCGATTTGCGGTCATGAAAAATAAGAAGAATGGATAAATCACAAAGAGAATAGAAAAAATAATAGAAAGCTTCATCAAATTAGGAAACAACAGAGAAATCACACCAATGAAAAAGACAATTACAATTAAAATTGAGAAAAAGGGACGATATAAAAAAGCATTAAAATAAGATGCCCTTTTGTAATCCTGTTCGTTCAAAACAGAATTTAGCTGAATTTTTACTTCATTCATAATGAATACCAATTATTTTCATGTTCAATGATTATAATGACAATTACAATGGAACAGAAAATACCTTTCTAATTTTGTATTTTGATATCATTATTATAACAGTAACTGTCAAATTTGCAATGGAATCGACCAACATATTTTGTATAAATTTTTGATTATCATAATTTGTTCAGATTTATTTTACAAAAAGCAATAAAACAATGCTTGACAGAATGGTTTGCTAGTGGTAAATTAGATTTAGCACTCAAACATGTTGAGTGCTAAGAGTTCAAAAATGACATAAAATGTGATAAAGTTGAGGAGGGGTGAAGGAATTGAACTTGGATGACAGAAAGTTGATGGTGCTTTCTGCGGTGGTTGATGAATACATCAAATCCGGTGAACCAGTCGGTTCCAAAACCATTATAACAAATTCAGAGATTAATGTTTCTTCTGCAACGATTCGCAATGATATGTCTGCGCTGGAAAAAATGGGGTTTTTGGAACAACCGCATACCTCTGCTGGACGTGTGCCAACTTATTTGGGTTATCGCCTTTATATTGAGAAATTAATGCACCCACAGTTGTTGACAGATGAACAAAAAACGCAAATTGATCAGATGTTGCAGGGAACAACTGCACAAAGCATTTTGGAAAATGCAGTCGAGGTGTTGTCGGATGCAACACAACTTGCAGTGATAAATGCTAACAATTTGCTTCATTTTTCGGTGATTACAAAGGTAGAAGTAATTCCAGCAGGCAGAAAATTATATGCGTTGCTTATGATAACCTCAACAGGTTCTATTAAAAATAAGATTTGTCGTTTGGAATTTGATTTGAATCATGAGCAAATTCAGTATTTTGCAGATTTTATTAATAAAAATTTACAAGGCGTGAATGTGGAAGCGCTAACACCTGCAAAACTGCAAAATTTAGCTGTAGCGTTGGGCAGCTATATGATAGCCCTTTCTCCATTGCTATATGCTGTATACGAATTAGGGGAAGAATTTGTAAAAAATAATATTCAAGTGAGTGGAGAACAAAAATTATTGACAAAAGAAAACTTGAATAGTTTAGAGATTGTGCGTTTTCTGAACGAAAAGCGTGAACTTTCCAATTTGCTTTTCAATGCGTTCAGTGGAATACAGGTGTTATTTGGGAAGGAAAATGATACCTTTACCATCGAAAATTCATCTATGATTTTAACGCCATATCAATTTGGCGGGGAACAGGGTGGTTCCTTGGGAGTCATTGGACCTTTAAGACTTGATTATGCAAAGGTGATTCCCTATATGCAGTATTTTTCAGAAAGCGTGACAAAATTATTAGCGGAAGTGACTGATGATGAAAAAAACAGCGAAGAAGAAAGGTAAGTGGTTTGGCAAAATGGCAGAAAAAGAACAAAACCAACAACAAACACAACAGGAAATGGAAGAAAATCCAGTACAACAGGAAGTTGAAACAGAAACACAACAAACTCCATTAGAACAAGATTCTTCAGAAGAATGTCAGAAATTACAACAAGAAAACGACGATTTAAAAGATAAATTACTTCGTCAGATGGCTGAATTTGACAATTATAAAAAGCGCACTGTCAAAGAAAAAGATGAATTGTATACCTATGCAAAGGTAAATTGTGTAGAGACTATTTTGGGCGTTATTGATAATTTTGAGCGTGCCTTACAGACAGAATGTAGCGACGAGAACTTTAAAAAGGGTGTAGAGATGATCTTCAATCAATTTAAAGACACCCTTGCAAAGTTAGGTGTTGAAGAAATTGAAGCAATGAATCAACCATTTGACCCACAACTGCACAATGCAGTCAATCAGGTGCAAGATGATAACTTTGGAGAAAACACTGTATGTCAGGTATTTCAAAGGGGTTATAAAATTGGCGAAAAGGTTATCCGTCATGCAATGGTTGTAGTTGCAAACCCTTAATCAATCGAATTGACTTGGCAGAATCGAAACTGTTGTGATTGAAAAATAAATTGATGATAAAACAGAATTTTAGGAGGAAACTTTATTATGGGAAAAATTATTGGTATTGACTTAGGTACAACAAATTCTTGTGTAGCGGTTATGGAAGGTGGCGAAGCGGTTGTAATTGCAAACTCAGAGGGTGCAAGAACAACACCATCTGTTGTAGCTTTTGCAAAAACAGGTGAGAGAATGGTGGGTCAGGTTGCAAAAAGACAGGCAGTAACCAACCATGACAGAACCATTTCTTCTATTAAGCGTCACATGGGTTCTGATTATAAAGTAGCAGTTGATGATAAAAAATATTCTCCACAGGAAATTTCTGCAATGATCTTACAGAAGTTAAAATCCGATGCAGAAAGCTATCTTGGCGAAACAGTAACCGAAGCAGTTATCACAGTACCAGCTTACTTTACAGATGCGCAAAGACAGGCTACAAAAGATGCTGGTAAAATTGCAGGTATGGAAGTAAAACGTATTATCAATGAACCTACCGCAGCAGCTTTGGCTTATGGTGTAGATAAAGAGCAAGAACAAAAAATCATGGTTTATGACCTTGGTGGTGGTACATTTGACGTATCCATTATTGAGATGGGTGATGGTGTTCAGGAAGTATTGGCAACCGCTGGTAACAATAGACTCGGTGGTGATGACTTTGACCAAAGAGTCATTGATTGGTTGATTGCAGAATTTAAACGCGATAATGGTATTGATTTATCCAGCGATAATATGGCAATGCAGAGATTAAAAGAAGCAGCTGAAAAGGCAAAAATCGAGTTATCAAGTATGGCAACTACCCAAATCAATCTTCCATTTATCACCGCAGATGCAACCGGTCCAAAACATATGGATTTATCTCTGTCAAGAGCAAAATTTAATGAATTGACCGCTGATTTGGTAGAAGCGACCATGGGACCAGTACGTCAGGCATTGACCGATTCTGGCTTGTCTGCTTCAGAATTGGATAAAGTATTGATGGTTGGTGGTTCTAGCCGTATTCCAGCAGTACAGGATGCAGTAAAAAATGTAATTGGAAAAGACCCATTTAAAGGAATCAACCCAGATGAATGTGTTGCGATTGGTGCAGCAATTCAAGGTGGTGTACTAGGCGGAGAAGTAAAGGGATTGTTGTTGTTAGATGTTACTCCATTATCTTTGGGTATTGAAACACTTGGTGGTGTTTGTACAAAGATGATTGATAGAAATACCACAATTCCAGCAAAAAAATCACAGATTTATTCCACTGCTGCTGACGGTCAAACTTCTGTTGAAATTCATATTCTACAGGGTGAACGTGAGTTTGCAAAAGACAATAAAACATTGGGTATGTTCCACTTAGATGGTATTCCATCTGCTCCAAGAGGTGTGCCTCAAATTGAAGTAACCTTTGATATTGACGCAAATGGTATTGTACATGTATCTGCTAAAGATTTAGGAACCGGAACAGAACAGAAAATCACCATTACTTCTTCTACAAATATGTCTAAAGAAGATATTGACAAAGCTGTAAAAGAGGCAGAAGCATTTGCAGCAGAGGATAAAAAGAGAAAAGAAGAAGTCGATGTACGCAACAGCGCAGACCAGATGATTTTCCAATCTAAGAAAACAATGGAAGATGCTGGCGATAAGATTACTGCTGAAGATAAAGCTCCAGTAGAAGAAAAGATTGCACAGTTAGAAGAGGCTTTAAAAGGTACAGACATTGAAGCAATTAAGGCAAAACAAGAAGAATTACAAAAATCAATTTATGCAATTAGTGAAAAATTATATCAAAATGTTGCTTCACAACAAGCTGCTGATGGAGCTGCTCCTGGTCCAGATACAGGCAGTGCCGAAGCACAATCTACAAATGCTGATTATGTGGATGCAGACTTCACAGAAGTACAAGATGACGACCAAAAATAAGATATTGATAAAAGCAGGGCGAACAAAATTCGCCCTGTCTTTGCTACAAAAAATGTAAAAGGTGGTTAGCAGTTTGGCGGAAGAAAAAAAAGATTTTTATGATGTACTGGGTGTGAAAAAAGGCGCCAGCGATGATGAATTGAAAAAAGCATATCGAAAGATGGCAAAAAAATACCATCCAGATTTAAATCCAGATGATAAAGTGGCGGAAAAGAAGTTTAAAGAAGTCAATGAAGCATATGAAGTATTGTCCGATTCTGAAAAACGTGCTCGTTATGATCAATTTGGTCATGCAGGAGTTGATCCAAGTTATGGAGCAGGCGGTGGAGGCTTTGGCGGTTTTGGCGGCGCAGGTGGTTTTGGAGATATTGGAGATATTTTTGAAAGCTTTTTTGGAGGAGGCTTTGGCGGTTCTACCCGCAGAGCAAATCCCAATGCGCCAAAACGTGGTACTGATATACATACCAGTATCACACTTGACTTTTTTGAAGCCTGTAAGGGAGTTAAAAAACAGGTTAGAGTAACCCGTCAGGAAACCTGTACAGAATGTAATGGAAGTGGTTCTCAAGCAGGTCACAATGCCCAAACCTGTCCACAGTGTAATGGAAGTGGTCAAGAAACAGTGACCCAGCGCACCCCGCTGGGAGCAATTCGTACCAGTCGGACTTGTAGTCGTTGTAATGGACGTGGGAAAATCATTGATCATCCGTGTAAGAAATGCGGTGGAGTAGGGCGTACAGGTGTCACAAAGACCATAGAGGTAGCAATTCCAGCAGGTATTGATGATGGTCAAACACTTTCTGTGCGCGGTCAGGGAAATGCTGGAACCAATGCAGGACCTTCTGGAGATTTACATGTAACCATTTCTGTGCGTCCAGATGTTTTGTTTAAACGCGAGGGATATGATATTTGGTGTGATGTGCCATTGACTTATTATCAGGCGGTAGTTGGCGAAGAAATGGTATTTCCTACCATTGACGGAAAGGTAAAATATACAGTCCCTGCTGGTACACAGTCAGGTACCGTATTTCGTTTAAAAGGCAAAGGTGTTCAACAGCTCAATGGCAGAGGCAGAGGGGACCAATATGTGACAGTGAATGTAGAAGTTCCCAAAAATTTAAACAAAGAACAGCAGCAAGCTTTGCGTGAGTTTGAAAAGACGTTAAATGAAAGAAATTATGAAAAACGCAAGAGCTTTTTTGAAAAGTTAAAAGATTCTTTTAATCGTTCTTGATAAATGTAAGTATTTTGTATATACTAATAGGGACTAATCAATATAGTCCCTATTTTATTTTTTTAAATACTTATCAGACAGTCAAATAGTGAATATTGCTTGATTGTTAGTAAAATTTTATGAAAATTAACCAAAAATTTGACGCTTGAATTTAGCACAAATTTCAAAACGACTACATTTTATTACATTTTATCTTTGTTCTTTGATTTTTGAATATTTTGTGTTATAATATAATTTAAGAGCGACAAAGGAGAGAGCGATTTGGAGAAATATGTTATTCATGGCGGAAAGCCATTGGTTGGAGAAGTTACAATTAGTGGTGCAAAAAATGCAGTGCTGGCAATTCTTTCGGCTACGATTTTGGCAGATGGTCCATGTATTATTGAAAATATCCCGAATATCAGTGATGTTGCAATTAGTATACAAATTTTACGCGACTTGGGTGCTCGTGTAAAAGTAATCAATAAATCAACATTAGAAATAGATGCCAGTCATATTAGGATTACAGAAGTTCCTTATGATCAAGCAAAGCTGATGAGAGCATCCTATTATTTTTTAGGGGCATTACTTGGAAAATTTAATCGAGCTAAGGTTGCAATGCCAGGGGGTTGTAATCTGGGAGTTAGACCAATCGATCAGCATTTAAAGGGCTTTAAGTCATTGAACGCCAGCTATACATTGGATTATGGTATGATAGATATATCCGCTGACCAATTGACAGGTTCCAATATTTGTTTTGATATTGTGTCAGTAGGGGCAACGATTAATGTGATGTTAGCCGCAGTCAAAGCAGATGGGCTAACTATCATTGAAAACGCCGCAAAAGAGCCACATGTAGTAGATGTAGCCAATTTTTTAAATTCTATGGGTGCAAATATTATGGGCGCTGGTACCGATGTGATTAAAATTAAAGGTGTCCAATCACTACATGGAGTGGAGTATTCTGTGATTCCAGACCAGATTGAGGCAGGTACCTATATGGTTGCTGCTGCTGCTACCAAAGGCGATGTTTTGGTAAAGAATATAATTCCCAAGCATTTGGAATCCATTACTGCGAAATTGCAAAAGATTGGATTAGAAGTAACAGAATATGATGACAGTGTTCGAGTGAAATATATTGGGGAATTTAATCGCACCAATATTAAAACACGTCCTCATCCCGGATTTCCAACAGATATGCAGCCACAAATTGCAGTATTATTGTCTTTGGCAGAGGGAACCAGCATCATTACAGAAGGTGTCTTTGGAGATGGTCGCTTTAAATATGTCGATGAACTCAGCAGAATGGGTGCAGATATTTCTGTTGATGGACATGTTGCCATTATTGAAGGAATTGGACGCTTTACTGGTGCACAGGTAAAGGCAGTGGATTTGCGTGCAGGAGCGGCGATGATTATAGCAGCATTGAGTGCAGAAGATATGACCGAGATAGAAAATATCTGTTATATTGAACGAGGCTATAGCGAGATTGAAGTGAAATTGCGCGCATTGGGTGCAGATATTAAAAAGATTATGATTCCAGAAAAGATTCTTCAAACAGCTTTATAAAGATAATAATGTTCACAGAAAACTCTGATAGAGATAGGCTTTATCAAAGTTTTCTGTGTTTTTTATTGGTATTGTAAGAATATAGAAATTATAGGAAATACAAGGATGGGAATCTATATTTTTAAAAGCATTTGAAATGGATTGGAATAGATAAATAAGCGATAAAAGTAATGATAAGATCTTATAAAGTAGGAGTCCTCCAATAACATTGTAATGTTATTGGAGGACTCCGTTGCTACGAATGAACTGTTGATTTCATATTTAATTTTTGTTTTGAAATACTTTGATATTCATAGATATATTTATCTATTCTTTGCCCTTGGATAAACAAACTGGTATCTTGTAAATGATATTGAGGAATTTTTATATATTAACGCAATTTAATTTTTTCTCCAATCGCTAAAATCTCTGCTTCCTTTCCGAGTTTTATTATAAAAGAAAGTCAAATATTTGTTAATGTTCGACTTTCATGAAAAAATATACCAATAAATACTGGAAAAAAGAAAAAATCACACTGATTAAATCGTATATCTATGAAAAATTTCAGTATTGATATTATTGGAAATCATTTGATAGGAGATTTTATATATTTGACAAAAAAAGTATTGGAGTTTAAACTATAACTGTCAAGCACATAGATTAATAAAAAGTTGTGGAAAATACCAATGTCTGTCCCATGATGAATGTGTTAAGGGAATTTGCAGATTGTTTGATAAAGGGGTAACACATTCTGTGTTGGATTACTCAAGTCAACAGAGCAATCACTCTGAGCTTATTTATGCCAATATTGTTTCTGTATTACACAGAAAAGGCGTGGTGATAAAGTGAGATGATTGCGTTTGGGTTGCTTTCGTGTCAGATATTGAAAAGACGATTGAGATAAATTAGATTTTATAGGAGATTAGAATCAGTTATGTTGACCATTACAATCATTTGTATCGGAAAATTGAAAGAAAAATATTTACAGGTAGCCTGTGAGGAATACAGCAAACGCCTAAAAATTTTTTGTAAATTAAATATTATAGAGTTAAGTGAATATAAATTGCCAAATACGCCTAATCCAGCACAAATTGAAAAGGCGATTCAAAAGGAAGGAGAGGCGATTTTGGCAGCTTGTAAAGCAAAGGGTTATTATATTGCGTTGTGTATTGAAGGCAAGCAGTTGAGTTCTGAACAGTTGGCAAAGCAATTTTCACAGGTATCATTAGAAGGTATGAGTGAGATTATTTTGATCATTGGTGGGTCTTATGGGCTTTCAGAGGCTGTGAAGCAAAAAGCGGACTTTAAACTTTCTATGTCTTTGATGACCTTTCCTCATCAGCTTGCCAGAGTGATGTTACTAGAGCAGGTCTATCGTGCTTTTCAAATTTCTTCCAATGGAAAATACCATAAATAATAGAACAGTATTTAAGCATATAGTATGAGATGAAAATAGAGTTATTTGTGAGAAACTAAGATGGAAATACGTGTAATATAGTCATCGATATTCTGTGCAGACAATTCATCAATGATGGATTCCTCATAGGAGTTGCCACAGATAACCAGTTGATTTTCTTGGATAAATTGCAACATTTTTAAATATGTTTCGGTAGTTTGATAATAATTGCCCTTGAGATAAGATATCGCATAAAGCCCCTTTGGTTTAGAAATTGCCAAAGGGCTTTGTTGTTGATGTTGTAATTTATTAAAGAAATGAGAATGTTGAGAAAATTGTTGTTTTAATAGATTTTCTTGACTGACGATTGCGCCAATACCATACCCGTTATTCAGATGATGACAAGAACAATATTCCATGTGTTTGTTGAGAATTTGAATGTAAGCGTTAGGAGCAGTATGTTCTAAATTTTCACTGATGATTAAATATTCTTCTTCACATGCTACCAACTCTATCGCACCACAGACAATTTGACGAGACTGTTTTAAAATTTGAATTTTGTTTTGCATCATCTGACTGATTTGTTTTAATTGATTGATTTCTTTATCAATTTGTTTTTTTTGCGCGATTAATAAAGACATGGTGTGTTCTGGATTTCTATTTTTTAGAAATTCTCGAATACTTTTTAAAGACATACCAATGTCTTTCATTGCACAGATGATAGAAAAGGTATCGTATTGTTGATAGGAGTAGTATCGATAACCATTTTCTCCCTTTTGTTCTGGTCGGAACAATCCAATTTCATCATAGTGAAAAAGTGTGCGTTTATTGGTTCCGCAAAGTTTTGCAAATTCTCCTGTTGTAAGGTGATTTTGTGAATTTTTGTTCATAATTTCATCTCCCTCTTGACTATTCCGTAACGTTATCGTTTATTGTAGAGGAAGCACGGGAAAAAGTCAATCTGATTGGAAAGGTAGATGGATTTTATGAAAGAGTAGTTCCACTTAATGTGGATATCGTTGGCGGATAGAAAAAATAGAAATCTGAGGTGAGTAAATTATGATATTTGAACAAAAAATGAATTTTTGGGGAATGCTAAAATTTACAATCCCCAGTATGTTTATGATGTTGGTAATGTCACTTTATTCTATGGTAGATGGTTTATTTGTTTCTAATCTAATTAGTACGAATGCACTTTCTGCAATCAATTTGGCTTTTCCAGTGATTAATTTGATATTTGGCTTTGCGGTTATGTTCGCCACAGGGGGCAGTGCTGTGGTAATGAAAAAAATGGGAGAGCAACGTCAAAAAGAAGCCTTGGGAGATTTTTCTTTTATCGTAGTGGTTGCGGCTGTAATAGGCATTGTCATAACTGTGATATCGTTACTGTGTTCCCCTCAGATCATACAATGGTTGGGTGCAACGGAAAAGCTAGAAAAAGATGCACAAGATTATTTGTTTTATTCTGCTATTTTCTTTTTACCGACTGTGTTGGCAACGATTTTAGAACAGTTTATGATTTCTTCTGGAAATTCAAAATTAGCATTTGGTTGCACATTGTTGGGTGGTGTTATCAATGTTGTTTTGGATTATGTGCTCATTGCTGTCGTTCACTTGGGGATTAAAGGGGCTGCAATTGCAACGGGATTGGGTTATCTGGTGCCTGCTGTAATTGGTATTTGGTATTTTATGAGCCCTCAAAGACCACTTTATTTTTTAAGCCCATCTCGAAATTGGAAAGCATTGATAAAAGCGATGACAAATGGTTCTTCTGAGATGTTTACCAATTTGGCAAATGGGATTGTCACTTTTTTATTTAACATCAATATGCTCCATTATTTGGGCGAGGATGGGATTGCCGCAATTACCATTGTGTTATATGCTCAGTTTTTCTTGACGGCTATTTCATTGGGTTATTCTATGGGTGTTTCTCCTATGATTAGTTATCAATATGGTGCGCAAAATCAAACACAATTGTCAAAAATCATTCGTTATAGTATGTTATTTATGATCATAACTTCTATTTTGACACTGATTTTGTCTATGACATCAGCCGATTTATTGGTTGGCGTATTTGCCCAAAAGAACACTGCCGTATTTGAGCTTGCTCTATCTGGTTTTCAAATTTATGGGATTTCTTTTTTATTTATGGGAACCAATATTTTTATATCAGGTATGTTTACCGCCTTTTCCAATGGAAAAATTTCCGCGTTGTTGTCTATTTTGAGAACACTGGTTTTGGTTGTGATTGGTATGATAATTTTGCCAAAATTTTTAGGAGTCAACGGTATCTGGGCGGTTGTTCCAGTTGCAGAATGTTTGTCGATGGTATTGTCAATCGCAATGTTGATGCATTATAGAAGTCGATATGGTTATCAATTGGGCAGAGCAAAATTGGTGAAAGATGGCGAAAAATATCATATGGTTTGCAAGAATCAGGATTAGTCATTAAAATTATGGAAAGTAATGAAAAATGTATTGCATTTGTAGGGAAAAAAAGATATACTGGAATTAGTGAATTCTATCTGTTTTTGGAAAGTGGGCATAAACAGATGTACAGATAAATTTGATAATTTGCTATAACCTATAAAAGCAGGAGAGAAACCCCTATGATGATTGAAAACCAAGTCTTTAAAAGAGTGATTTTTGGCGGCTTTGACCGGCATGATGTATTAGAAGGCTTTGAGAAAATAAGTAGACAATATAAGGAAGAGCTGGACGAGGTCAATTCCATTGTGAAGCAGTTGGAAGAGGAAAAACTACAAGTAGTATTTGAGTTGGACCAAATTAAGCAGAGTTTGCAGGATAAAGAGGATCATATCAGCAAGTTAAAACAATTGGTGTGTAAACAGAATCAGGACAATGATCAATTAAAACATTTGAATATTACAATTGAGAAAGATTCACAGGAATTGAGAAGACAAAATGAAATATTAATACAAAATCTGAGTGAAACCAAAGAACAGCTGGCAGAAAGAGAAGAACGATTGAGAAGAATTGATGAGGTTGGTTTTCAAGCAGAGAAATTGATAACAGAAGCAAACCATCGTTCTGAGGCAACATTGGCAGAAGCGAATAAGCGTGCTTCTGCACTATTGACCGAAGCGGCAAAAAAGGCGGCGGAAACAGTGGAAATTTCTAAAAGAAAGGCGGAGGAACTTTTGTCAAAAGCACAAGAAGAATCCGAACAGGTGAAAAGTCAAGCACTTGATTATCATCAACAGGCAAAACGAAAGATCAATGATTTGGCATTAGAAGTAACAGAAAAGGAAAAGAAGGCAAGTATTCGCGCTTCTGAAATTATTTTAGAAGCAAACACACAGGCAGAGGAGATTGTACGCAAAGCAAAATCAAGAGTTTGTCAAGCAAATCAAGTATATGAGCAATTTCAAAAAGATGTTTGTGCAATGAAACTTTCTGTTTTAAAATTACTCAAAGAGGTAGAAGTAAAGATTGATTTGGTGGATAAAAACATGCCTGCATTGTTAAATGCAGATGAATTATTTATGGAATCTATCGAGGAACAAAAGGTTTGTGCAGCAGCAGATTAATTTGTCAAGTAATTTGATTGCATGAAAGAAGTGATTGGTTTGAAAACTTATTCTATAGAAGCATCTCAATTAAAATATCATATCCCTAAACTGCATACTTTTGATCGTGTCTTACTTAGTGGAACCATTTATACTGCTAGGGATGCCGCGCATAAAAAGATAAAACAATTGATAGCAGAGAAAAAAACACTGCCCTTTGATATCAATGGAGCGATTATTTATTATGCTGGTCCAACTCCTTCTCCACAACATCTTCCAATTGGTTCTTGTGGACCAACTACTTCTGGAAGGATGGATATTTATACTCCGGACTTGTTGGACTTAGGTCTGACAGCTATGATTGGAAAAGGTGAACGCAGTCAAAATGTGATTGATGCGATTGTTAGAAATCAGGCGATTTATCTTTGTGCAATCGGTGGAGCAGGTGCACTTGCCTGTAAGGCAATCACTTCACAAGAAGTAATTGCTTTTGAAGAATTGGGCTGTGAATCGGTAAAGAGATTGCAGGTCAAAGATTTTCCGTTAATTGTTGCCATTGATGCCAATGGTGTTGATATTTTTCAGGTTGGAAAACAGCAATATTTAGATAGCTTAGTTGGATAGTCTGAAAATGGTATTATGGATTCCTGTTTGATGAGTTGTGTAATGCAGCGAATTGAACAGGGATTTTTTTAATGAATAGAAGAAAGGATTTGGAAATAATATGACAAAAAGAAAAGACAAACAACTGTATAGTATGTTGTTGACCATTGCATTGCCAATTGCATTGCAGAATTTGTTGACATTTTTAACACAGATGCTTGATACCATTATGTTGGGTGAATTGGGAGATGTTCCATTGACGGCTTCTTCATTGGCAAATCAGGTATTTTTTATTTATTCTTTATTTACCTTTGGACTTGCCGGAGGGGCAGCGGTATTGACAGCACAATATTGGGGAAGAAAGGAAATGGAACCGATAAAATCCATTATGGGAATGGTTTTGCAGTTGGTTGCTGTCATTGGGATTTTGTTATCGATTATTGTGCTTATTTTTCCAGCACAAATTATGATGATTTTCAGCAAAGACCAACAGGTTATTGAAGCAGGTATAGATTATCTAAAGATCATTGGATACATGTATTTTTTCTTTGGTATCTCCAACACATTGATGTCATTGTTAAGAAGTATTGAAATGGTAAAAGTGGCAGTTATTGCAAATGCTTCTTCTTTGATTACAAATGGATTTTTAAACTATGCGTTGATCTTTGGTAAATTTGGAATGCCAAGACTAGAGGTGCGGGGTGCAGCTTTTGCAACCTTAATTGCAAAGGTTGTAGAGTTGTTGATCGTGCTACTTTATGTATTTGTAATAGACAAAAAACTAAAATTTTCTTTGAAAGATTTCTTTCAACATGATAGGTTATTAGCAGCGGATTTGCGCCGATATTGTACGCCAGTTGTATTCAATGAAGTCGCTTGGTCTTTGGGTATTTCTTTACAATCCTTGTTATTTGGTCGAATCAGTACCATTGCAGTATCTGCGAATACCATCATTGGAGTAGTACAACAATTGGCTACTTTGGTGATTTTTGGAGTTGCTAATGCAGCTGCTGTCATTATTGGAAAAACCATTGGTGAAGGAGATATGGAGTTGGCACAACAGCGCGGTCGTACTATGAAAACGATTGCCATTATTATGGGTATCATTTCTGGGATTGTAATTATCCTAACAAGAAATTTAATGGTGGATTTTTACAATGTTTCAGAGCAAACAAAGGAATTGGCAAAACAGATGTTGATTGTTACTGCATTTGTAGTATTTTTTGTTTCCAATTCAGGCGTCTCTTTAGTTGGAATTATGCGTGGGGGTGGAGATACTCGATTTTCTCTTTTGTTAGAGATGGTCGCTTTGTGGCTCATTGCAGTACCTTTGGGATTTATTGCCGGTATCGCCTTACATATGCCTATTTTAGTGGTGTATGCGCTGTTTAAATCCGATGAAGTGGTAAAAACTGTGGTCTGTTGGATTCGCATTGCTGGAGATAAATGGATTAGGAACGTCACACGAGAAGAAGTAGTAAATCATATAGATACAACAGAATAGAACAACAAAAAGAATGATTGTCTTTTTACAACAATCGTTCTTTTTTTATTTATGAATGAGTCATTTTTCTATCTTGCATTTTTGGATGAATAAGATAAGAACAAAATCCATTTTATGTCCAATCAAGCGTATATGTTTCTATAAGAATATCTGATAAGATGAATGATTGTGATTACCTCTTGCATATATAAGCCCAATGCGATAAAATAGATTCAGTATCAATCAATTCTGTGCGTACTAGAGGAAAAGATGAGTCAGAATCGATTTCATCTTTATACATTCAAATGATTGTGGTTTTTTGAAAATTGGTACAAGCAGTTGATAGGTTGCTAATATTGTGGAGGAATCAAGTATGAATCATGATATTTTATCAATTATTTCAAAGAGAGTAGATAAATTATCCAAAGGGCAAAAACGCATTGCACAATATGTTACAGAACATTATGATAAGGCAGCGTTTATGACTGCATCTAAGTTGGGGGAGATTGTTGGAATCAGTGAATCAACCGTTGTGAGATTTGCTTTTGAATTGGGATATGATGGCTATCCGGGACTGCAAAAGGCTTTGCAGGAAATGATTCGCAATCGGTTGACAGCAGTACAGCGCATTGAAGTGGCGAGTGAACAGATTGGCAACGAAGAAGTGTTGGATAAGGTGTTAAATCTGGATATTGAAAAAATTAGGCACACTTTAGAAGAAACTTCTAGAAGACATTTCAATGGTGCAGTGGAGTCCATTGCCAATGCTCGTAATATTTATATATTGGGTTCTCGCAGTGCGGCGACATTAGCGCGTTTTTTGGCTTATTATTTTAACTTGATGTTTGCCAATGTAAAATTAGTACATACCACCAGTACAGGTGAGATTTTTGAGCAAATTATGCGGGTAAATGCGCAAGATGTGATGATTGGCATCAGTTTCCCCCGTTATTCTAAGCGCACTGCCACCGCTTTAAATTTTGCACATCATAAAGGGGCAAAGGTGATTGCCATTACAGATAGTGTCTCTTCACCATTGGTGAAGGAATCAGACTATTTTTTGCAAGCGCGCAGCGATATGGCTTCTTTTGTGGATAGTTTGGTGGCGCCTTTGAGCTTGATCAATGCGTTGATTGTTGCGGTTGGTTTAAAGAAAACCGGTGAAATTACCCAAACATTTCAACAATTAGAATCCATTTGGGATGAATATGAAATTTATGAGAAGGTGGAGGAGCCCACACATGATAAGTGATGTTTTGGTAATTGGCGGGGGTGCGGCGGGAATGATGGCGGCACACACTGCGGCATTATATGGAAAAAATGTAGTCTTATTGGAAAGAAATGAGCGTTTAGGAAAAAAGCTTTTGATTACTGGAAAGGGTCGCTGTAACATTACTAATCAATGCGATGTGAATACGCTCATTGCAAATGTGACTTCAAATGGTAAATTTTTGTACAGTGCAGCAAATCACTTTACCCCACAAGACACCATTTCTTATTTTGAACAGGCAAATGTTCCAGTAAAGATAGAACGGGGCAATCGCGTTTTTCCCGTTTCTGATAAGGCATTTGATGTGGCAAAGGCATTGGAAAACAATTTAAAAACGTGTGGTGTGACTGTCATAATCGACCGTGTAAAAAAGATTTTGATAAAGGATCAGCAGGTGATAGGCGTGGAAGGACATAGTGGCAAACAATACCAAGCCTTATCGGTGATTTTGGCAACAGGTGGAAAATCTTATCCTGTGACCGGGTCTACAGGGGATGGCTATCAAATGGCAGAACAACTGGGTCATATGATTGTAAAGCCAAAGCCCTCTTTGGTCCCCATTGTGACAAAAGAAGATTGGTGTAAAAAGGCGCAAGGGCTTTCTTTAAAAAATGTTACACTCACATTGACTGATTTGGAGAGTGGGAAAATTTTATTTGAAGAATTGGGAGAAATGTTATTCACTCATTTTGGGGTTTCAGGTCCTTTGGTATTAAGTGCTTCTGCGCATATCAAACAGATTCAGCCAAATCGATATCGCTTGAGCATTGATTTAAAACCTGGATTGAATGAAAAACAGTTAGATAGTCGAATTTTGCGGGATTTTGCCCAGAATGCCAATAAAGATTTTGGAAATAGTTTGGGTGGTTTATTGCCCAGGAAATTAATTCCTTTGATCATTCGGTTTTCAGAGATTCCATATGAACAAAAAGTCAATCAAATTACAAAGGAAATGCGCAAAAAATTATGTGAAGTAATCAAGTGTCTCACCTTAACTATTGCAGATTTTCGTCCAATTGAGGAAGCTATTATCACTGCTGGTGGAATCGATGTAAAACAAGTAGATCCCAAAACAATGCAGTCAAAATTGATAAATGGTTTATATTTTGCTGGAGAGGTATTGGATTTAGATGCCTATACTGGAGGCTTTAATCTTCAGATTGCATTTTCAACAGGATATGCTGCGGGAATGTCTGCGGCATTGGCAACGCATTGATAAAATTATTTGATATGATTCTAATTGGATGTATTGCATTGACTAGATATCAAAGTGGATTGTAAGTATAAAATAAAAGATAAGTATTTTAAAAAATTTACGCTTCATTCATTTTTTTAATCGTTGTAATATGTTATAATAATATAAATATAGTCTAATAAATTTATCGTGATTAGACTTTGATTCGAAAGGAATGAACTGTTTGAAATCAATTGCAATTGATGGTCCAGCAGGTGCAGGAAAAAGTACAATTGCCAGATTAGTTGCTGAAAGGTTGAATTTTATTTATGTGGATTCAGGGGCACTTTATCGAACAGTGGCACTTGCAGTAAAGCAAAAAGGTATCTTGGTAGTTCCAGTACAGCTGCAACAGATATTTTCAGAAATTCAGATAGAAATGTGCTATATAGATGGGCTACAGCATATGTTTTTGGATGGTGTAGATGTTTCGGATAGGATTCGTTCATCTGAGATTTCACAACTCACTTCTCAGATAGCACAATTAAAGGTCGTTCGGGAATATTTGTTTTCTTGTCAACAAAAGATGGCACAAGAACATGATGTGGTTATGGATGGACGAGATATTGGGACAGAGATACTCCCAAATGCCAATGTAAAAATTTTTTTGACCGCAACTGCACAAGAACGTGCCCAAAGACGTTATAAACAGTTGTTAGAGTCCAAAACGATAAAAACACTCGAAGAGGTATTACAAGAAGTAAAACAACGAGATGAAAATGATTATAATCGTGCTGTTTCTCCTTTGCGCCAGGCAGAAGATGCCATTTTAGTAGACACCTCTGATATGACGTTGGAAGAATCAGTTGATTTTATTTTGGATGTGATTTCAAAAAAATTAGCATAGTGTTGGAGGAACCGCCATTATGACGGGATTTTATCGTTTTGCAAAATGGGTATGCAATTTGTTTTGTGCAATCAAATTTAAAATTGAGGTATATGGGCGTGAAAATCTCCCTCAAGAAGGTGGGTTTATTCTTGCTTCTAATCACATCAGTGATTATGACCCAATTTTAATTGGTATTAAGCTCAAAAGACAGCTAAATTTTATGGCAAAAGCTGAGTTATTTGAAAATAAGTTATTTGGCGCTGTATTAAGAGGGCTTGGCGCTTTTCCAGTAGAACGGGGAAAAGGCGATAATACAGCAATTATGAAAGCAATAGACACTGTAAAAGGGGGAGATGTATTGGCAATCTTTCCAGAAGGAACGCGTTCTAAAGATGGACAATTAAGGCGTTTTAAATCTGGGGCGATTGTGGTAGCGGCTCAGACCGGTGCCAACATCATTCCAACAAGTGTTTATATAGAAGGCATCTATGATAACAAGCGAAAGTTGCGACCTAGAGTGGTTGTACGTTATGGAGAATTAATCCCAAATCAACAGCTTGAGGTAGATGTTGAAAATCCTGTTACAATTAAAAAAGCAAGCAACTGCGTCAGGAATGCAATTGCAGGATTGTTGGAGGAACCAAAATGAAAAAAATAACGCAGGCAAAAACTGCGGGTTTTTGTTTTGGAGTAAAGCGTGCAGTGGAAATGGTTTATAGATTGGCAGAGCAGACTTGTTTTGTCAAAACGCTTGGACCAATTATACACAATCCACAGGTTGTAGAGGATTTAAGTCAAAAAGGTGTGCAAGCGATTTGCACATTAGATGAGGCATCACCACAAGATACTGTTGTGATTCGCTCTCATGGAGTGGGGCAGGAGGTTTATGATGAACTGATAAATCATCATATTCATTATATTGATGCGACCTGTCCTTTTGTGTCAAAGATTCATAAAATTGTTCGGGAACATTCTAAAAAAGGCGATGTCATTGTCATTGCTGGTGATAAAAATCATCCTGAAGTTTTAGGAATTCAAGGGCACAGCGTCTCAGAGACATATGTCATTAAAGATGATATCGAATTATTAAGTTGTCTTGAAAAAATAGACCATATTGAACAAAAAAATGTGGTTTTGGTAGCCCAAACTACGTTTAATACAAATTTTTGGCGTCAATGTGTAGAAAAAACAAGAAAACTATATACAAATATCATTTTTTTTGATACAATATGTAATGCGACGAATGAACGCCAGGCGGAAGCAATTCATTTGGCTAAAAATCATGATTTGATGATAGTGATTGGAGGAAAGGATAGTTCTAATACCAAAAAATTAAAACAGGTTTGTGAAATGTTTGCACCAACTTATTTAATTGAAACGGCACAGGAGCTTTCCAACATACCGATTGGTGATTTCCATGCTATTGGCGTCACTGCCGGAGCGTCAACCCCGGCTTATATAATTAAGGAGGTTCGTAAGACCATGAGTGAAATTGTAAACAACCAAGAAGAGGAACTAGATTTTGCACAGTTATTTGAGCAATCTTTAGAAACTGAAAAATTATATAATGGGAAAAGGGTTAAAGGTATTGTTACTACAATCGCTCCAAATGAAGTTCATGTGGACATTGGTGCTAAACAAGCCGGTATTATACCAGCTGACGAATTAACTGATACCCCAGATCAAAAACCTACTGATGTTGTGTCAAAAGGCGACGAAATTGACTTGATTGTTTTAAAAGTAAATGACCAAGAGGGCGTTGTAATGCTGAGCAAGAGACGCTGTGATGCACAGGCTGGATTTGATAAGATCCAAAAAGCATTTGAAGATGGCGAAGTATTAGAGGGAGTTATTACAAATGTGGTAAAAGGCGGCGTATTGGTGTTGTCTAACCATACAAAGATATTTGTTCCTGCTTCTCAAGTTTCTGACAAACGCATTGAAGATTTAAATACACTTTTAAAACAACCAGTGAAATTTAAAATCTTAGAAGTAAATGAAAAACGCAATCGTGCATTGGGTTCTGTTCGTGCAGTATTAAATGAAGGTAAAAAGGAATTAGAAGATAAATTCTGGTCCGAAGTAGAGATTGGAAAGACCTATCGTGGAGAAGTAAAATCCTTAACTTCTTATGGTGCTTTTGTCGATTTAGGCGGCGTTGATGGTATGATTCACGTAACCGAATTGGCTTGGACAAAGGTAAAACACCCTTCTGAAGTTGTCAATATTGGCGATGTTGTAGAAGTTTATGTAAAAGATTTGGATATCGAAAAACGCCGCATCTCTTTGGGATATAAAAAGACAGAGGACAACCCTTGGGTAAAATTCCAAAATGAATATCATGTTGAAGATGTTGTGACAGTTAAAATTGTATCCTTTACAAATTATGGTGCGTTTGCAACAATTATTCCAGGAATTGACGGTTTGATACATATTTCTCAGATTGCAAATCAGAGAGTGGAAAAGATTTCTGATATCTTAGAAATTGGTCAGGAAGTTGAAGCAAAAATTATTGATATCAACTTTGATACAAAACGTGTCAGTCTTTCTATGAGAGCATTGCTACCTGAAGAAGACCAAAAAATTCAAAAAGAAAATGATGAATCAGAGGTTTCTGAAGAAGCTGTTGAAGAATAAGGCTTGATTTTAAGTCCGCATTTCATTTGAAATGCGGATTTTTTTCTTGTAAGATGGTGGATGAGTGGATTGATGGAGAAATAAATATCCTTTTTTATCCAGATTTCAGAAATATTTTATAGTATTCAATTGGCTGTTATGATATAATCAAAATAAAAGATGGATAAAACCATTTGTTTTGCCAAGTTGGAATTTTTTTGATAAAATAACCCATACTGATAAATAAGCATTATCATAACAATAATGGAGGAAAAATTGATGAATCAATTAAAACGTGAAGAACTTCAAAAAGGGATTTATTTCAATAGTATTTCAGATGAAAGATTTAAAACCAATCGGTTATCTTTATATTTAGTGACCCCAATGAGCGAACAAACCGTCGCAGTAAATGCCTTGATACCAAACCTACTTCGCAAAGGATATGAGGAATATCCTGATTTTACCAGCTTTAATCGCTATTTGAATGAATTGTATGGAGCCTATGCGGACGGGAATATCGATAAAGTTGGAGATAATCAATTGGTAAGTCTCTCAGTTACAGCGATTGATGACCGCTTTACTTTGGAACAGGAAAAAATGACCAAAGAAATTGCACATATTTTAGGCTCTATGCTTTTAAAACCAGTTTGGAAGGATGGTCAGTTTATTCCTTCTGAAGTGGAATTGGAAAAAAATATTTTAATCGATGAAATTCGTTCTTTAATCAATGATAAGAGAAGTTATGCAGTTAGTACAGCAATTAAGTTGATGTGTCAAAATGAACCATATGGAATTGGTAAACATGGTACCATCCAACAGGTGCAACAAATAACCCCTCAAACGCTTACAACAGCTTATCAGAACTTGCTAAAACAGGCACATATTGAAATTATGTTTGTGGGATGTGGCGATGCAGAAATTGCAAAACAGGAATTAAGAAATAGTTTTTCTAAACTAGAAAGAACGTATCAACCAATTTCAATTTCAGCAACACACGAAATCTTACAACAGACATTGTCTAAAACAGACTATATGGATGTAACACAATCTAAGATGGTGTTGGGTTTTGGCACCGGAATCAATTCAGAGAGCGAACAAGTTTCAGCTATGAGATTGATGACAGCAGTATTTGGAGGTACACCGACTTCCAAATTGTTTTTAAATGTGCGTGAAAAATTGAGCTTATGTTATTACTGTGCTGCTCGTTTTGACCGTATGAAGGGAATTATCACCGTGGATTGTGGTGTAGAAGAGAAAAATATAGAACAGGCAAAACAGGAAATTATCAATCAATTGGAACAAATCAAACAGGGAAATATCACCGATGAAGAAATTCAAAATGCAGTGTTGAGTTTGGAGAACTCCTATCAAACCGTAAATGATTCCAATGCAGCAGTTTCAGGTTTTTATTTGGGTGAAATACTGGCAAATACCATTCGTACCCCAGAGCAAGAAGCGGCTTTGATAAAGTCTGTCACAAAAGAGCAGATCATAAAAGCGGCAAATATGTTGCATTTAGATATTGTTTATCTGCTGACTGGAGAAGAAAAATAGAATTTTAAAAAGGTGGTTATAGATGATGAAACAGCAAGTGATTAAAAATGAAAGATTAAAAGAACAATATTATTCTTTTGAACATGAAACAGGACTTAAAATTTTGCTCTACCCAATGAAGGGATATCGTTCTTGTTATGCCTTGTTTGGGACAAATTTGGGTTCTATTGATACAACCTTTAAAACAGATGGCGATCAAGATTATACGATTGTTCCAGAAGGAGTTGCTCATTTTTTAGAGCATAAGTTATTTGAAAGTGAGGATGGAGATGCTTTTAGCTTATTTGCCAAAACAGGGGCAAGCGCAAATGCCTTTACTTCTTTTGAAAAAACTTGTTATTTATTTAGTGCAACCAATCAAATAGAAGAATCTTTGGCAAGCCTTTTAAAGTTTGTACAAGAGCCTTATTTTACACAGCAGACAGTAGAAAAAGAACAAGGTATCATTGGTCAGGAAATTCGCATGTATCAAGATGACCCAGAATGGCGTGTGTTTTTTAACCTGCTTGGTGCATTGTATCAAAAAAATCCAGTGCGCATTGATATTGCGGGAACGGAAGAGAGCATTGCAAGGATTGACGCCGAATTGCTTTATAAATGCTATCATACTTTTTATAATCTCAATAATATGGTGTTGGCAGTTGCAGGAAATTTTGATGTAGAAGCGGCGTTAAAAGTAATTGAAAACGGTTTAAAACCCTCTCAAAAGGTACAAGTATATCATCAAGTGCCAGAAGAACCCAAAGAAATTTGCACCAGCAAAGTGGAACAAAATTTGAGTGTTTCTACTCCACTGTTTCAAATTGGCTTTAAAGAGCAGGTTTTGGAGGGATTAGAGCAACTAAAGACACAGATTGCAACAGAAATTATCTTAGATGTTTTAGCAGGAGAGGCAAGCTCATTCTATCGCAGATTATATGATACAGGACTTATCAATCAGACATTTGGATATGAAGTGTTTACTGGAAGAGGCTATTTTGCAAATATTTTTTCAGGAGAATCCAAAGATCCAGAAGTAGTATTTACACAACTAAAACAAGAGATTCAGACATTAAAACAACAAGGGATTACGCAGGCAGAATTTACCCGCTGTAAAAAGTGTTTATATGGTCATATGGTGCGCCGTTTTAACAATGTAGAGGGTGTAGCATTAAATCTAGTGAGTTCTTATTTTGCTGGAGTAGATATTTATGATAGTGTTGGCATCATTGAACAGCTGACCTTACAGGAAGTAAATGAAGTGTTAAAGAATTCTCTAAAAGAGGAATTTGCAGCCATTTCCATTGTAAATCCAGTGAAAGAGTAATCATATTCATTGATTCCGCCGATTGGCGGAATACATATTTAGGAGGTTTGAAAAATGAATACAGTTGCCTTTCCCCATTTGGGTTTAGAGTTTACTTTGAATAAAGTTGCATTTTCGGTATTTGGTCTTGATATTATGTGGTATGCAGTGCTCATTACAATTGGCTTTGCAATTGCAATTGGGTATGGGTTATCTCGTATGAAAACGTTTGGATTGGACTCAGATCGTGCAATGGATGCAATCTTAGTGGGCATTGTCGGTGGTATTGTTGGTGCTCGTATTTACTTTGTGGCTTTTTCGTGGGAATCATATAAGGATAATCTCGCTTTGATTTTTAGCACACGTGAAGGTGGATTGGCAATTTATGGCGGTATTATAGGTGCTTTATTGCTTGGAGGAATTACCTGTAAAATTCGTAAAGTGAAAATTTTGCCCATGTTTGATATCACGGTATTGGGACTTTTGATAGGGCAAGCTATTGGGCGTTGGGGCAATTTTGTTAATGTAGAGGCATATGGTTCCCATACAGAATCTCTGTTTGGTATGACATCTTCTGCAATTATAGATGGTCCTGTACATCCTTGTTTTTTATATGAATCTGTTTGGTGTATTGTCGGATTTATATTGCTTCACCTTTATGTAAAGCGTCGTAAATTTGATGGAGAATTGGTTTTGATGTACTGTATGTGGTACGGATTTGGCAGAATGTTGATTGAAGGATTGAGAACAGATAGTTTGTATTGGGGACCATTTCGGGTTTCACAAATTTTATCTGCGGTCATTATGATTGCTGCACTTATCATTTGGTTGACCATTCGTTCAAGAATCAAACGAAATAATGATCCAGATTATCTGCCTCTTTATGTGACAACACAGGAATCAAAAGAGTTGTTGCGCTTGGCAGAAGAAAAAAATCAGAGAAATCCCAAAGAGGAAGCATTTTTGGAAAATACCATGGAAGAGGGCGTAGAAAAGTTGGATGCCCAAAAGCTGCAAAAAATGAATTTAGAAGAAGAACAGTTATTGAATGAGGAAGGAGAACATAGACAAGATGGCGAAGATCATTGATGGAAAACAAATTTCAATGCAGGTGAAAATGCAGGTGAAAGAGGAAGTACAACAACTTACAGAACAACAGATTTCTGTATGTTTGGCGGTTGTGATTGTAGGGAATGACCCTGCTTCTAGAGTTTATGTCAACAATAAAAAGAAGGCATGTGATTTGGTTGGCATTCAATCAATGGAATATGCACTTCCAGAAGAAACCACACAACAGGAATTATTGACATTGATAGAAAAGTTAAATCAGGATAAACAGATCAATGGTATTTTGGTACAACTTCCGCTTCCAAAGGGAATTGACGAGAAAAAAGTCATTGAGACCATCTCTCCACAAAAGGACGTCGATGCCTTTCACGCAGTGAATGTAGGAAAGATTATGATTGGAAATTATGATTTTTTGCCTTGTACTCCAGCAGGTTGTATGGATTTAATTCGGTCTACAGGGGTTGAAATACAGGGAAAACATTGTGTTGTAATTGGCAGAAGTAATATTGTGGGTAAACCAATGTCAATGTTAATGTTACATGAAAATGCAACAGTTACAATTTGCCATTCTAAAACAGTGAATTTAAAGGAAGTTTGTCAAACTGCTGATATTTTGATTGCCGCTGTGGGAAAAGCAAACTTGGTAACTGCTGATATGGTCAAACAAGGCGCTGTTGTAATTGATGTGGGTATGAATCGATTGCCAAATGGTAAGCTTTGTGGGGATGTGGATTTTCAAACAGTACAAGAGGTTGCAGGATATATTACCCCCGTTCCTGGAGGGGTTGGACCTATGACCATTGCGACATTGATGAAAAATACGGTTACAGCCGCTAAAGTACAGAATCAATAAACGTGTAACAGATGATCAAAATGCCGATTGTCTTTGATGATGGTTGAGATAATTATTGATAAAATAAGAAAGAAGACGAGTAAAATAATTTTATTTTACTCGTCTTTTTTATAGGATATCACAGTTTATCATGGATTAGGGAGTATCAATGAAGATGAAATTTCTATGATTCGATGGACTGTGACAACAGGTAAAAGTGACTGCGATGAAAGTCAATCAAACCTTCTTTTTTTAGTTTCCCCAATTCACTTGACATTGCACTTCTCTCTACACAAAGAAAATCTGCTAACTCTTGTCGCTGAAAGGGAATGGTAAAATTCCTGCTTTCAGCGGCTTTTGCTTGATCGGAAAGGTAACATAACAGCTTTTCTCGCGTGGTTCTTTTGGAAAGATAGCGAATTTTTTGATTGAGTAGCACATTTTTATTTGCCAAGATTTGGACCATATTTTCAATCAATTGATGATGAAAGGCACATGAAGAAGGACAGGTGGTCAATATTCTTTGATAATCAATGAATAAGGCATCACAATCTGTTAGGGCAACTACACTGACAGGCAATTTTGAGGTAGCTGTACAGGAAAAAGCTTCACCAAATAATTCTCCAGGATTTAAAGTCCCCAAAATACTGCGATTGCCAAAAATATCTTCATAAATGATTTGTGCCTGACCAGTTAGCAAAATACCAGTATCTGTAATATGGTCGCCCACAGTAAAGATATTCTGATTTTTAACATATGGTTTTACTTTTGCCTTAAGACAATAGAGTATTTGAAACAGTGTGTCTGATTTAATTTGTGCAAACAATGGACAATTGAGTAAGATGGAATGATATTTTTTCATAAAAACCTCTTTTTGTTGGAAAAACAACATACTTTTTCTTTTGATTGTAGTACAATCATCATAGAAAATCAAGGAGGAAATGGAATTATGATTAGAAAAATCATTAAAATAGAGGAAGATTTGTGTAATGGATGTGGAGCTTGTGCAGAGGCTTGCCATGAAAGTGCAATTCAGATGGTAGATGGAAAAGCAAAGTTGATTCGAGACGATTATTGTGATGGATTGGGAGATTGCTTGCCAGTATGTCCCACCAATGCAATCCGTTTTGAAGAGCGCGAAGCAGCCGCATATGATGAGGCAGCAGTAAAGGCAAATCAACAAGCAAAAAAAACATTGCAGGGATGTCAGGGGCATCGTGCAAAGACAATACAGCGTCAGCCAAATAATACAGTACAAGAACAATCTATGGAAAGTCAATTAAGCCAATGGCCAGTACAGATAAAATTGATATCGGTAGAAGCTTCCTATTTTGAAAATGCCGATTTGTTGATTGCTGCGGATTGTACTGCATATGCCTATGGAGATTTTCACCGTCATTTTATACGCAATCGAGTGACTGTCATTGGTTGTCCAAAATTGGACGATATCGATTATACCGGAAAACTAACTGAAATTATCAAACACCATACAATTCAAAGTATAACCGTTGTTCGAATGGAAGTACCATGCTGTGGCGGTATAGAAATGGCAGTAAAACAAGCAATTCAAGCAAGTGGCAAGCAAGTTCCTTGTCAAATTATTACAATTTCTATCAATGGAGAAATTTTGGATTAAAATACAAATAAATAGAACAATATTATTGTATTAAGTAATAGGAGGCATATCATGTCAGAAATGTTTTGTTTTCAATGTCAGCAGACTGCTGGAAATAAGGGATGTACACATGTAGGTGTTTGCGGAAAACAACCTGAGACATTAAAATTAACAAACAAAATTATCAGACCGTTTGATAATGGATGGATTATTTACCACATTGACAAATATAAATTTTGATAATCAAAAAATCAAATAATTTGTCAAGTCCCAATTCGACTTCGTATTCTTGGTAGAATCCGATGAATAAATATTTATACCAATGCAATAATTATATAGGCACTATAAAAAAAGACTGCTCACCTTAGGTGGACAGTCTCTTTTTGGCTTTCGTGATAATAAACAGTTTCACCATCTTGTTTTTGGTCGTTGTTCTGAATTTCAAGAAATGAATTTTGAGAGCAGAAAAAGACAGCTAGTCATGCTCGCTTATATCATCAATCATTCGGTTCGAGGGCTAAACGGCTAAACGACCCAATACATCATCAACCAAATGGAGCATATAGCGTGTTGTACTGACTTCCTCTATGTGGTATTGAACTTAAAAAACAGTTCAATACTTTTTTAGGAGGCATACATCATGCAGGAGAACATCATTCCTGAGAACATCGTCTTTAACAATTGCTATTCAGGTACAGAGTTTGAAAACAAAACGGTAGACTTTCTTAGACTGGCTGGACTCAGAGCAAACAGAGTAAATAAAGCTAATGATGGTGGTATTGACATTGAAGCAACTGTGAATATTCAAGGGGTTGAATATCCATATTACATTCAATGCAAGTATTACAACAAGCCTTTGGGCAAGGGTCCAATTCAAGAGGTTTATTCTGGAGTGGCATTTTACGATAATATTGGGAAGCCGGTTGTTATTACCAATAACGAAGTAATATTCAATGCTAGAACCTATGCCAAAAAATTGGGTGTAGAGATCATTGCGGATTCTGAATGGGATGAAATGAAAGATGCTTGTAATTCCAAAAAAGCAAGATATCAGCATACTGGTTTATTGGGAATAGTTATTTTGAGTGCAATTAAAAACACAGAATATGCTAAAGAGCTATAGCAACTGAACAAGAGCATATTGAACCAGAATTAAGTGATAAAGACGAATACAGACTTCAACTCCAATCTGATTTTGACATGGCAGAGGAATATCTAAAGGAGGCGGAACGTTTACAGCAAAAAGCTATGAAAAATCAAAGGATGGCATTTGAAAGACAGAAAAAGACACTATTAGCAAGTCTTAATTATGGCTGAAGGGTAAGCACCATAGGGGGTGCGAATAATCTAATCAAGATAGGAGGTTTTACAATGTCCGACTTCTTCAACGAAACGTTGAAGGGTGGTCTTGATAGTTTGACAGCTGACCAACTGGATGAACTAATAATTATGGCTCAAGCAAAGAGATTGGAAAGTAAAGGAAAAAAGGAGATTAAAACGTCGGATAGTTGTCCATTTTGTGGGAGTATCAAGATCAAAAAACATGGAACATCTGCAAAAGGAACACCAAGGATGATTTGCAAAGATTGTGGTAAAACATTCTCATTTGGAATAGACATATTGGAACAAAACTCTCGCCTGTCAGATACAAAACTGACAGCTTTATATGTTGAAATCATAGAGAATCAAACAATCGGAAATCTCGCTCAAAAGATGAATGTCAGTCGGTCAACAGCAGCTCAACATAAAATTAAAGTGATGGATATACTTTATCAAAAGATGATGACCCAGTTAAAAGGAATTGATAGTGATGGAAACCCCATATTCAAGTTTGAGGGTGAGATATAATGTGATGAATGGTTTTGTACTGTATCATTCAAAGGCAAGCGGGATCCAGAGTTCTTCATTTTTACATTGAAACGATTCCCAAGACATAACTGCTCCGCCGCAGATCAGAATGAATATTTGAAGAAACATGGTTTATGGAATCGAATAATTGCAATTCCTGACTATCTTGATGAATTACGGATAAACACCAAGAAATACAAACGAAGAATCAGTAATGAACAAATCTGCATTGTTGTTGCGGTAGATGATGAAAAGAATTTGATTGCAAAACTTGTTTCTGTTGGCAGATTAGAAATAGCAGACGCTAAAAAATTGTTATCAGGATGTTTTGACAATGATAGCACTCTAATTACTGATAGTCATTCAGCCTATCCAGTTTTAGCAAATAGTGAGAATATTTTAAACACGTTCAAATCAAAGCCGACAAACATACCAAAGGCAGATATAATCTCGCAAACGTCAATGGAATTCATTCACAGATAGAAAAATTTATGCCAGAACCAGCAGAACGCATCCCAGCAACAAAGTATCTGAATCAGTACATGGCACTCTTTATCTGGCAATGGCTACATAAAGGTTTATCTCTGGATGAAAAGGTGATTTTGCTCAAACACACTCTTGCGGAGAGTTGGGATAATTACAAAGAATCATATGAAAGCATAAAAACCCATCCATTAGACATTAACACCAAGGGTCAATTCCCTAACATAGTTTGAGAACAATAATTTTGAAATAGGTTAGACACTGTTCTGACCTATTTTTGATGCTGTCATATAGGCAGTATGATATAATAAGAAAGAATTTTTCAAAATGAGTGTCAGATTTTGGTTTAGAAGTTGTGTATATAGGTGAAAGGAGGATTTGTATGGATGATACTGGCATAATCCAGCTCTATTGGGATAGGAATGACCAAGCCATAAAAGTAACATCCGATAAATATGGTCATTACTGCAAAGCTATCGCAAGGAACATCTTAAACAATGAAGAAGATGCAGAAGAATGTGTCAATGATACCTACTTAAACGCATGGAACTCCATGCCACCCCATTGGCCTGAACAGTTGGCAACATTCCTCGGTAAAATAACGCGGAACCTATCTTTTAATAAGTACAAGCACAATCACACCGAAAAACGTGGTGGGGACGAAATAACACTTGTTTTAGACGAATTGGTCGACTGCATATCAGATATTGATGATGTAGAACAAGTCATTGACCGCCAAGAGTTGATAAAAACTATCAATTCATTTGTAAAAAGTCTTCCGGTAAGCAAACGGAATATATTTGTGCGCCGCTATTGGTATGTAGATTCAGTCGCAGAAATTGCACATGACAATGGAATGTTGCAGGGAACTGTATCAAAGACACTGGAGCGGACAAGAAAACAATTAAAGGTTTATTTGACAGAAAGGGGCTTTGAGATATGAGAAAAGAAGATTTCTTTGAAGTCCTTGGTGAACTTGATGATGACATTACGAAAGAAGCTAAAACGGCTATGAAGAAGAAAATGAATTGGCAAACTTGGGGGGCTATGGTAGCTTGCCTTGTGCTTGTACTTTCCGTTGGAGTATTTGTTTTTCACACACATCAAAATGGCAATATAACTATTGAGCCTAGTGTGGCTGATGTAGTCCCTATGGTTTATATGAATGACAAACTTTATAGACAGTCCAGCGACCAGCAAAGTTATTCGGAATTAAAAGATGAGTTCATTTATCTAGGGCAAATTTTAACAGATATTACCAGTGACCAAAGTGACAGCACAAACGGGGTGCCAAAAGAAAACTTCCAGGCAAATCACCCCATTGTCGGCTGTGAAGTATATCAATACGGTGAAAATATAGTTGTGAAAATCAAGGATGCTTATTGGCTATATACAAAGTACGGCGAGTCTGAAATGAACTGAGATGACCCTTCGGAAACGGAAAAAGAGCAGATAGATCCCACATATAAGAAATAACTCAGGATATTTTAAGAAGGAAACTACTCTAATTTTAGGGTGGCTTCCTTCTTAAATTTGCACACCTATTATGGACAAAACAAATTTATATGGTTGTGGGTATTGGATGCTTATACATTGGACTTTGAAATCAACGCGCCAGGAACACGAAAGCGAATTGGGAGTTTATCAATCGTGTGCTATCTGAATGTGAGGACATTGGAGCGGGTAAAAAAGTAACTGTAAAGTCGTGGAATGGGAAAACAAATATTGTTTCATTGCGTTCTACCTTGTTATTTGGTTTAAATTGTGATGAAGATATTGGTAGACGCCTATGATATTCATCCAACTACAACGTTTGAGCGCGATATGGAAGAAATGTTATCAGCCAAATCATAAGGTTGAAAAAAGCTGTTGCAATAAAATTGCAACAGCTTTTTAATGTTTGATAAAATTGATTGTTTTTGTTCTTGATAGAGATTATTCACTTCTCAATGCTTCTACAGCATCCTTTTTAGAAGCCATTTTTGCTGGAATATGACCTCCTAAAATGGTCAATATGGTACTGATAACGATTAAAATAATAGCGTGAATTGGCTGTAGATTTGCAACGCCTTTTAATTCTGTCAGTTGATATAGAATAGCATTAATTGGAAAGGTACAAAGCCATGCAATGATAATGCCCAATACCCCAGAAAATACCCCTAAAATGCAGGTTTCGGCATCAAATACACGCGTAATATCCTTTTTTCTAGCGCCAAGTGCACGTAAGATACCAATTTCTTTTGTGCGTTCCAATACAGAAGTATAGGTAATAATACAAATCATAATCAAACTAACGACTAAGGAAATTCCAGCAAATGCCACCAAGACAATGGTAATCCCATCCATAATGCCACTAGTCATATCTGACATGGTACCAGCAAGGTCGGTATAAACAATTTGATCTTCTATCTCTTTATCTTGGTTATAAGCGTCTAAATATGCGATAACAGCTTCTTTGTCTTCAAAGTCATTTGGATAGACCATAACCATAAATGGAGTGGGATTGCCTCCTAAGTAGGTTAAAAAGTTGTCTTTTTCTGTTTGATCTAAATCTTCCATATTCATAACATTTTTATTGCTATCTTGTTGTGCTTTGACGATTTCAGAATTTTGGGCACTGTCAATTACCATTTGAGATAGTTCATCACTATATGCAATACCAGATGCCAGTAGACCAGTAGTACTATCTTCTTTTAAACGTACGACGCCAGTAATTTTGGTGGTGATACATTCGTCAGATTGATACATTGTATCGTAATCTTGGCTGGGCAAGAAAGTGCCCATTTCTGTTTTGGTATAATAGAGGTCATTGGGTACAATTTTGAATTCAGTGCCAATGATGTGATTAAAATCAATGGTTTTCATGTTTTCGGTGTCAAATCCCAAATCAGATAGGGTAGTTGCTTCAACACGATTTCGGGTATCAACTACTAGGATAAGGTCGGTTGCAGATTCTGGATAATTTCCAGCTAGTAAATCATAGTTTTTAGATAGATAGGATTCAGAACCTTCTTTGAGTTGTTCTGGATAGGAGGAAAGCCCTGCCCCATTCATGCTGGTCATAGCCATCATACTTTGATTCATAGAAGAAAGCCCATTTTGAAGTGCAACTGGGGTAATGGTCCCATCAATATCCCGAAGTAGATTCATATTGGTCATGCGTGCATAACCAATGCTGCTACAAATTTCAGGGTCAATTGCCTCTAAATAATCAATGTATTCCGAATCAAATAGATTGGTATGTAAAATGGTGGTATCTTCAGAATTGTACAGGTGAACTTTATCAGTATCGGCGTATTTTTCTGTTCCACCCATCTTTTCTATGATAGAATCATGGATAATAGACATATTTTCGGCATCCATCTGCATGGCAGATTGGGAGATAATAATTGGAAATTCTGCCATGGTGTCACTTTGGAATAAATCAATTTGCGTGCGGAAACCAGTAGATAAACTGAGTATGACTGCAATGCCAATGATGCCAATGCTAGAAGCAAAGGCGGTTAAAAAAGTGCGTCCTTTTTTGGTGCGAATGTTATTAAAAGACAATTTTAAAGCAGTCAGAAAACTCATACTGGTTTTTTTTAGTTGGAAGCCATCGGATTTTGGTCGTTCTTGATGTGGGTGAGAATCGGATGTAATGCGACCATCTTGAAAGCGAATAATGCGGTCAGCGTATTTTTCTGCCAGTTCTGGGTTGTGCGTTACCATGATGACTAGGCGGTCTTTTGCCACTTCTTTGATAAGATCCATAATTTGAATACTAGTGGCAGTATCCAGTGCTCCCGTCGGTTCATCACAAAGTAAGATTTCTGGATTGTTTGCCAAAGCACGAGCAATTGCAACACGCTGCATTTGTCCTCCAGAAAGTTGGTTGGGTTTTTTATGTAGGTGCTCTTTTAATCCAACTTGTTCGAGTACTTCCAACGCTCTTTGATGTTTTTCTTCTGCAGAAACACCACTTAAAGTCATTCCCAATTCTACATTTGCAACAATACTCAGGTGCATAATTAGATTATAGCTTTGAAACACAAAACCAACAGAATTGTTGCGATAGGCGTCCCAATCCTTTTCTTTAAAATCAGAGGTTCGCTTTCCCTTAATGGTGAGCTCTCCAGAGTCATAGCAATCTAAACCACCAATGATATTCAGACAGGTTGTTTTTCCTGATCCACTGGTTCCCAAAATTGCGACAAATTCTCTTTCTCGAAATGCAACATGAATCCCATCAAGCGCTTTGGTTTCGATGTCACCAACACGATATGTTTTTTTGATATTTTTTAACTCAAGCATCGATTTTTGACTCCTTTATTTTAGTAAAATTTTGTTTGAGTAATTGAAGCTTTTTTTGATAGTTTTTATAAGTATTTTGATAGTTGGGGAGATTTAAAAATATCTCTGCAATGGTCTCTTTACAGATGGCTGCAAGAATATCAATAAAGTAAATCAAGTCATCATGTTCATTGAGGTTTAATGCTGTAAAATCAATATAGGGCAGCAATTCTTCATTGATTTTTTGCTGGGTATTATCCTTGTAAAGTTTTAAAAAACAATCTCTATTGATGCGAATATCAGAAAAAAGATTTTGATAAATTTTTTGATTCGTTTCGTCCTTTGCAAAATGTACTGTAAAATTTAAAATGTCTTCAAACATGTTAAAGATATCACCATGATGAAGAATAAGACTTTTTTTGGCATATGTCAATAATTGTTGTTGATAATTGTGAAGAATTAGTTGTAGTAAATCCTGTTTATTATAAAAATACTGATAAAAACTCCCTCTGGAAATGTTAGCGTTATGTATAATTTGATTGATAGAAATCTGTTCAAAAGGAACTCTAGAAAATTCCTGTCTGATAGCGTGGATAAGACGGTTTTGTTTTTCCTTTGGAAGATGAAAAAATGTGTTGGTTGGCATAAAATTTCTCCTTCCTATAAGATAATGGCAATATGACAGTGTGTCATATTGCCATTATATGTAATAGAAACATCATTTTCAATCAATATTTTAAAAATAATTTATGAACGGCTTTAGGATTTTTTCAATAGAAAAAAATATCCTAGAACGATGATACCCAAAACAATCCGATACCAACCAAATATTTTAAAATCATGTTTTTTGATATAATTCATTAAAAATTTAATTACAATGACTGAAACGATAAAGGCGGTAATCATACCAGTCAATAATACAGCAACTTCTAAACCGGAAAAATGAAATCCGAATTTTATGATTTTTAAAAAGCTGGCACCAAACATGGTGGGAATTCCTAAAAAAAAGGTAAATTCTGCTGCGACATAACGAGAAGTCCCCAATAAGATAGCGCCAATGATTGTTGCACCAGATCGGGAGGTCCCTGGTATGATAGAGAGTACCTGAAACAATCCAATACAAAAGGCTGTTTTGTAACTGAGTGTTGATAGTTCTGTAACAGTAGGTGAACGATGTTGATTCCAATTTTCAATTACAATAAATAGAATACCATAGATGATTAACATAGCGGCGATAATTGGAACTGTTGAAAATTTTTCTTCCAATAAGTCATTAAAAGGCAATCCAACAACGACAGTTGGAATACAAGCAATTGCAACTTTAATCCATAGTTCTATTGTGTCCAAACGCTGTAAACGTGTTTTTTGAGGAGAAAATGGATTGAGTTTATGAAAAAAAAGTACGACTACTGCTAAAATAGCGCCCAATTGAACAACAACAAAAAACATATTTTTGAAATCTTGTGATAGATGAAGTGTCATAAACTCATCAACCAATAGCATATGTCCTGTACTACTGATGGGAAGCCATTCTGTAATACCTTCAATGATACCTAAAATAAATGCCTTAAAGATTTCGATGAGATCCATATTTTGAAATCCATCCTTTCTAATTTGAAAATATTTCCATTTTATGTAAATTTTATTTTAGCATTTTTGCGATATAAGCGCAATCTATTTTTATCAATTTTTAGGAAAATTTAAGAAAGCATTCCTTGATAAGACCTTGTTTGTAGCAAAAAATAATAAAATGAATAAGATACAGTAAGAGAAACACCTAGTTTCTCTGGAATGGGGTGAAGAAATATGCAAAATTACAACGGATGCAAGATTCCAATTATTCATATGGAATGTGATTGTGGATGTAATGCAGATAGTTGTCAAACTGAATGTTACATACCTCCATGTCCTCCGCCAATTCCAGATTGTTCTTTGTGTCCTCCCGGTCCGCAGGGTTCACAGGGAATTCAAGGACCTCCCGGACCAATGGGCGCGCAAGGTCCCATGGGACCTCAAGGACCTATTGGCGAGCGTGGCGTTACGGGAAGTGCTGGACCAGCAGGACCGCGAGGACTTCAAGGTGTTCCAGGACCACAAGGAGCGCAGGGCATTCCAGGACCGCAAGGTATTCCAGGAATGACCGGAGCCACTGGGGCGACTGGAGCGACCGGAGCCACTGGAGCAACTGGAGCAACCGGGGTCACAGGAGCAACTGGAGTGACTGGAGCAACCGGGGTCACAGGAGCAACTGGAGTTACTGGAGCGACCGGGGTCACAGGAGCAACCGGGGTCACAGGAGCAACTGGAGTTACTGGAGCGACCGGGGTCACAGGAGCAACCGGGGCAACTGGAGTGACTGGAGCAACCGGAGCAACTGGAGTGACTGGAGCAACCGGAGCCACCGGAGCAACCGGACCAGCAGGAATAGCCGGAACGACACCTATTTTAAGTGTATTAAATGCTACGAATGTATCAGCACAAACCCCAGCAGTTGCTGGAAATGCTTTGAATTTTGATACCAATCAGGCTCTTTTAGGAACGAATATTACACATACAAATAATTCTAGCGATTTTATCATTACAATACCAGGAACATATACAATTAGTTATAACACAATTGTAACTTCTGCTGCTGGAACGACTCCTCCAGTGAGTACTAGCGTGGAGTTAAGAAATGGTGGTGTTGTGATTCCGGGGACAACAACAAGTACAACTTTAACTGATACAGGAGATACAGCTACGTTGTCTGGAACAACGACGATTCAGATTACTACTGTACCATCAACGATTACGTTAAATGCTTTGAATACAAATGGTACGTTTAGCAGTGCTTCTGTAACAATTCATTCTTTGAATACTGAATGATATCGGATCATCGAAAAACACCAATCAATTTGATTGGTGTTTTTTATTATGGGAGTCGCCAACTTGGTTGGTATTCACGAAATAACAAAAAATAAACCTTTTCTAAACGCAGGAGAAAAAACAACTGTTGTTTACATATGGTCTGCTTTTCTCAAATCCACTGTAAAGTCAATCATTTTTATATGAAATATATGTTTGAAGGGTTTTAAAGACTTGAAATCCAGTTTATATTTAATTGAATTTTTTATGATTTTATGTTATGATAAAAAATAGTCGAAACAAATCAAAATATGTCTAATTTCAATGATATTGAGAAAGAATGTGAAAATAAATGAAAAAATTAACTGATTGGCTATTATCTATCATTTTGATGCTAGGTATTATTTCGATATCTGTCGTGGTGGTACTTAATTTTAGAGGTCTTTACTATTTTGATATTGATTATTTGAATATTCCAACTTTGTCTGGTTATACAAAAGAGCAAATTCTACAGAATTATAATCATTTAATTGATTATAACTCTATGTTTTATCAAGGACCTCTTAATTTTCCAAGTATGGGGATGTCTAGTTCGGGAAGGTCTCATTTTGAAGAGGTAAAAGAAATTTTTGTATTGTTACAACAAATAGCCATCATTACTACAATTTTAGGAAGTATTGGGATTGTTTGGAAATTAAAACAAAGACAGGTCCAATTTTTTAAATACACCTGTATCATAACAATCATTTTGCCAATGCTTTTGGGCGTTTTGATAGCACTTAATTGGGAAAAAGTATTTACGCTATTTCATAAAATTACCTTTTCTAATGATGATTGGTTATTCGATCCAATAACTGACCCAGTGATTAATATTTTGCCAAGTAGCTATTTTATGCATTGTGCGATTATGATTTTATTGGGAGTTGTGTTGGGAAGTGCTGTGTGTGGAATGATTTGTTGGAAACTGATGAGAGTTCCTGCGAATCGATTACAAGAAAGATATCCATCTGCAAAATTCCGAAAAAAAGTTTTATTTCAAAATCGTTAGTCAAAAGGAGTGAACGTCATCGTGCAAAATCAGTATAAAGCGGTTTTATTGAGTTCATTACAAAAGGTATTTCAGGATACGCAACCACAATATCAACCAGAATGTTTAGTTTTTACAGCATTAAAGGAAGAATTATTTTCTTTTCAGATGGCTTATACCTCTAAACAGGAAATCATTGAATATGCGACTGTCAATGTGATATCTCCGATTGAGAAATATATTCGGGTAAGAGAAGTAATAGAAATTCCTTCTGCTTATCCATGCCATTCTGTCACAGATGACAATTATTTGCGCACCAAACCGGGTCTTTATCCTGATTTATTAAGGGACTTAAAAAATAATATGGTACAGGTACTTCCAAATCGTTGGAAAAGTTTGTGGATAGATGTCCAGACCAGTCAGGATATTCCAGCGGGAAAACATCCAATTACCATTCAGATGTTTTCTCAAGAAGGCGAATTGATGATAAGTCAACATACAGAAATTACCATATTCGATGTGATATTGCCCAAACAACAATTGATTCATACACAATGGTTTCATGGAGATTGTTTGGCAGATTATTATCAAGTGCCAGTATTTTCCGAGCGCCATTGGGAAATTATGCAAAACTTTATACAAACGGCTGCTAATCATGGAATCAACATGATATTGACTCCACAATTTACACCCCCGTTAGATACTGCACAGGGAGGAGAACGCACCACAATACAGTTGATAGATGTTATCAAAGAAGGAAAACAATATTCTTTTGGATTTGATAAATTACAACGTTGGATAAAAATGTGTTTGGATGTTGGGATAGAGTATTTTGAGTTTTCTCATTTGTTTACACAATGGGGAGTAACTTCAGCTCCTAAGGTGATGGCAACGGTAGATGGTGTTTATCAAAAATTATTTGGTTGGGATACCCCAGCAGTGGGTGGAGCTTATACAGAATTTTTAAAGATTTATCTACCGCAATTGACCCAAAAATTAAAGGAATGGGGAGTGGAAAAACGCTGTTGGTTTCATATATCAGATGAGCCGAGTTTACAGCATTTGGAAAACTATCAAGCGGCAAAGGCTTCTGTTGCAGAGGAACTAGAGGATTTTACATTGATAGATGCGCTATCCAATTATGAATTTTATAAGACGGGAGCGGTGCAGATTCCAGTTTGTGCCAATAACCATATAGAACCATTTTTAAAACATCATGTAAAGCGTTTATGGTCTTATTATTGTACAGCACAAAAGATAGATGTGAGCAACCGATTTTTTTCAATGCCATCTGCACGTAATCGCATTTATGGAATACAAGTTTATAAATATGATATAGAGGGGATATTACATTGGGGATATAATTTTTATAATTCACAACATTCGATTGATACCATCAATCCCTATCAAGTAAGTGATGCGTTAAATGCCTTTCCATCAGGAGATCCCTTTATTGTTTATCCAAAAGCGGACGGCACTGCCGAAGAATCCATTCGTTTGATGGTGCAGACACATATGATTGCAGATATCCGTGCAATGAAATTATTAGAGCAATTGACAAGCAAGGAATTTGTAATGAGTTTTGTAGAAGGTGATTTGGCTTCTCCCATTACCTTTTCCAGTTATCCGAAATCTGATTTCTATTTTGTTGCGCTTAGAAATCGAATCAATCGAGAAATTGCGAAATGTATGAATAAACAGCTGGGAAAGTAAACGGATAAGCCAATGGGGTGAAAGAGTAGATATTATGGAACATAAGAATTTTGAATCGCTTTCATAATCACGATATTTTTTGTTATGGAGCAGCCAACTTGGTTGGCGATTTGCGAAATAACAAGAAATATACCTTATTTTTTATGCTTACAGGTACTTACCGAATCAATACTATTTTTCATAAAAAGCAATATGAGTTTTTTTACAGAGATTGCATATTGCTTTTTTATTGTAAAGCAGTCAACTTGATTGGCGATTTGTGAAATAACAAAAAATATACCTTTTATTCCTGTGGGCTGTTTTTTGAGATGGAAAAGAGGATAAAAAATTAGTTATTGAGTTTGTGATATAAAGATAATAAAAAGACAGTATTAGATGATAGTTTGATTTCTATTTTGTTGTTTTACTATGTGGATAATTAGAAAAACAACTTGTGTTTTTTAGTAAAATTTGCTATAATTGAGAAAAATAATATACACAATTTTTGACAGTTGTTATCTGTAAAATCATTGATAAGAGAGTGATAAAAGTGGTTTATCGGAATCGTTTTCCAGGTGGGAGACTAAAAGCATTGACATTTAGTTATGATGATGGTGTACAACAAGATCTGCGGTTGCTACAAATCTTTCACACATATCATATGAAAGCAACTTTTAACTTAAACGCAGGTCTAATGGAAAAAGACAAACCTTGGTATCTAGATGATTTGTTGATACAGCGTTTGCCATTTGAAAAGATAAAGGAATATTATCAAGATTTTGAGGTTGCATCCCATACCTTAACACATCCACGACTGGACTTATTGTCATCAGCAGGTATTTGGCTGGAACTTGCACGAGACAAAGTGAATTTAGAACATGCGATGGATTGTCCAATCAAAGGGATAGCATACCCATTTGGAGTTTATAATTATGAAACAATAGAGTGCTTAAAAGAATTAGGAATTATTTATGGACGTACAACACAATCCACAGGCAATTTTTTACCTCCAGAAGATTTCTATCAATGGCATCCAACCTGTCATCACAATGATAGAAAGTTGATGAGATTAGCGGATGATTTTTTAAATTTGAATTATGCTGACACTTATCAAATATTTTATGTTTGGGGTCATTCTTATGAATTTGATTCTCAACACAATTGGAAAAGGATAGAAAATTTCTGTAAAAAAATGCAAGACCATCATGATATTTGGTATGCGACCAATGTTGAAATTTGTCAATATATTTTGGATTCTAGAAAATTGATTACTTCTCCAGGAGGGGGTATGGTGATCAATCCGACAGAAACGGATATTTGGATTTCTGATGAAAATGAACAGGCAATTTGTATCCCTGCAAAAAAACAGATTTCTGTTTTTACAGAAGATGTTTGATAAAGTATTTTGTGTATGATTCTTTATGTAAGATGATGATTGTTGTTTAAAACGAGTATTTTTATGACCTTTTTGGTGATTACTATAAAATATATGATTTATATCAATTTTTTCATTATCTATAATGGTAAAGGGATTTTTGATATATTTGATAAAAAGGGGATTTTTCAACCCTGATAGGTGGACACTGAATGTGATTCAATATAAGGGTTGAAGATACATATGATTGTTGTAAGGAATATTTGTGCGAAAAATTTATTTTTTAGAACAGTCAAATAAAGATAGAAAGAGTGATAGTAGATGATTCAAATGAAAAACAAATTATTTACACTACAAACAACGAACACAACCTATCAGATGAAGGTGGATCAGTATGATGTTTTACTACATACATACTATGGAAGTAGAATTGATGATAGTGATTTGAGCTATACCATTCAGAGCGTTGATCGAGGTTTTTCTGGGAATCCTTATGGAGTTGTAGAACGTTCCTATTCTTTGGATACCATTCCACAGGAATATACTACATTTGGAACAGGAGATTATCGCAGTAGTTGCTTACAGGTGATGAATTCAGATGGAAGTCATGATTGTGAACTGCGCTATGTAAAACATGAAGTCTATCAGGGCAAAAAGACCTTAGAAGGAATGCCTTCTATCTATGGCACAGAGCAAGAAGTAGAAACATTAGAAGTAACTTTAAAAGATGAAATCAGTAACGTAGAAGTGATATTGAGTTACAGTGTATTTGAAACATTGGATATCATTGCCCGCAGTGTGAAGGTGATCAATGGTGCAGATAAACAATTAAAATTGCAAAAGGTGTTGTCCTGTTGTGTGGATTTTCATATTGCCAATGACTTTGATATGATTAGTTTTTATGGTCGCCATTCTTATGAGCGTGCTGTAGAGCGCACTCCAGTGCGTCATGGAAAATTGGTGGTGGACAGTGTGCGCGGTGCTTCCAGTCATCATCAAAATCCATTTGTAATTCTTTGCGATCATCAGGCGACCGAAACGACTGGAAATTGTTATGGTTTTTCCTTTGTGTACAGTGGGAATTTTATTGCACAGACAGAAGTTGATCAAGCAAATCAAACCCGCTTTGTAATGGGAATCCATCCCACTGCGTTTGAATTTTTGTTAGAACCAGGGGACAGTTTTACCACACCCGAAGTGGTTATGAGTTATAGTGAACATGGTTTAGGACAATTATCCCGCAACTATCATAAAGTATATCGCCATCATCTTTGTCGAGGAAAATATAAAACTGCACGTCGTCCCATTTTAATTAACAACTGGGAAGCGACTTATTTTGATTTTGATGATAAAAAATTGGTAAAAATAGCAGAAGACGCCGCGAAGTTGGGCATTGAAATGCTGGTGATGGACGATGGTTGGTTTGGAAATCGCTTTGATGACAATCGTGCATTGGGGGACTGGTTTGTCAATGAAGAAAAATTAAAAGGTGGACTCTCTAGTCTTTGTGAACGTGTCAATGCGTTGGGTATGAAGTTGGGTATTTGGTTTGAACCAGAAATGATTTCTGAAGATAGTGATTTATATCGTGCACATCCTGATTGGGTATTGAGAACCAATGGCAGAAAGGGAACACTCAGCCGCAATCAATTTGTTTTGGATATGTCTAGAAAAGATGTTGAAGATTATCTGTTTGAAGCAATTAGTAAGATTTTAGACAGCGCGAATATAGAGTATGTAAAATGGGATATGAATCGCCATTTATCCAATGTATGGTCTGCAAAACTTCCACCAGAACGCCAGGGGGAAGTATATCACCGCTATGTGTTGGGATTGTACAGTTTGCTAGAACGCTTGACCACAAAATATGAAGATGTATTATTTGAAGGCTGTTCTGGTGGTGGTGGTCGTTTTGACCCTGCGATGTTGGCGTATTCTCCGCAAATTTGGTGTAGTGACAATACAGATGCCATCGATCGCATTAATATTCAGTATGGTACTTCTTTTGGCTATCCAATTTCAGCAGTAGGCTCTCATGTATCTGCTTGTCCAAATCATCAAACAAGACGTTCTACTCCTTTGCATACGCGTGGAGTGGTTGCTATGTCAGGTACCTTTGGTTATGAGTTGGATATCAATCAGATGACAGAGGAAGAAAAGGAAATCGTAAAAGAACAGACGGCTACTTTTAAAAGATATTATGATTTGATTTCCGATGGAGATTATTATCGATTGACCAATCCATTTGATAATCATTATTATGCTGCTTGGGAATTTGTTGCACAGGATCAATCAAAAGCGCTATTGAATTTTGTATTGTTAAAGCCGCAATCTAATCCACAAATTATCAATATCAAACTGCAAGGATTGGATAAAGAGGCAAAATACTGCATAAATGACCAAACTTACAGTGGACAGGCTCTGATGAAAGCAGGTTTTTCTGTTCCAGTGATGTATGGTGACTATACGGCTGCACAATTTGAGATTGTCAAAATATCATAGGATAACATAAAAAAACCATCCAAATGGATGGTTTTTTATATTATGATTGAAGTGTTAATAGACAACCACTGTAAGGTGAGAGCGCCAAAGGAATTTCACAGCCACAGCAACTGGAAATAGTTGGATGAATCACGCCACTTCCACCCCAACGAATATCATCTGTATTTAAAATTTCCTGATAGATACCTGCTTGATTGACTCTAAGTAGATAATTGGGATAGAAATGATTAGAGAAGTTAAATACTGCATAGATGATATGCCCTTGAAAATCCTGTCTAGAATAGGCAATGATAGATTGTCTAGAATTGTTGGCATCAATCCAACAAAAGGCTTCTGGATGATAGTCATAAGAAAATAATGCGGTTTGTTGTTGATAGATACTTTGTAATTCAGTAAAAAACTGTAAAAATGCCTGATGAGCGGGATAATCTAATAGATTCCAGCCCAATTGTTTATCCACATTCCATTCTTGAAACTCTGCAAGTTCATTTCCCATAAAATTTAGTTTTTTGCCTGGGTGTGTAAACATATAAAGATATAGACAGCGAAGTTGATGAAATTTTTCTTGATAGTTTCCATATAGTTTGTCAATGATAGTCTTTTTTCCATGAACTACTTCATCATGAGAAAAGGGCAATAGATAGACTTCTTGATAAAAATATTCAATGGATAATGTCAACAGTCTATGATGTGCATGTCGCTGTTGTGGAGGAAGAGAAAGATATTGTAAAATATCGTGCATCCATCCCAGGTTCCATTTATAATCAAATCCCAAACCACCATAAACAACTGGAGCAGTTACTTTTAAATAGCTGGAGGAATCCTCTGCAATGAACATGACTTGGGGACATTCTTGTTGTAAGGTATAATTGACATTTTTTAAAAACCAAATGCCTGCTTCATAAAATCCGTTTTCAGGTCTTCCATTGTGATAGATAAGATTTGCAACAGCATCAAAACGAATACCATCGAAATGATAATAATGGATCCAAAAATGAAGTGCGGATTTTAAAAAGCTAAGGACATAGGGTTTGGTAAAGTCAAATAGGGCGGTTTTCCATTCAGAAAAGCGCTGTTGTTCTATCTCGCTTTCATAAACATAACCACCGTCGAATTGATGAAGTGCATAAAAGTCTGTGACAAAATGAGCTGGAACAAAATCCAAAATGACACCAATCTCTGCTTGATGAAGTAAATCAATCATTTCCATCAGTTGTCTAGGAGAGCCATATCGACTGGTGGGGCTAAAGTAACCTGTGGTTTGATAGCCCCAAGAAGCATCTAAAGGATGTTCTGTCAAGGGGAGTAATTCCAAGTGTGTAAAGCCATGTTCTTTTAGGTAGGGAATGAGTTGTTGCGCTAGTTCTGTATAGGTATAAAATTGCCCATCTTGATGTTTTTTCCAAGAGCCAGCGTGAATTTCATAAATGCTGACCGGCTTATCAAAGGATTTTGAACGTTTATCAATCCAGTGATGGTCATTCCAAATATGATTTTCGATAGAATAGACAATAGAGGCAGTATTTGGACGTACTTCGCTGAAAAAAGCAAATGGATCGATTCTATCATAAATTTTATTTTGCTGTGTTGTAATTTGATATTTATAAAGTGCACCTTCACAGATATCTTTTGCAAAGATGGACCAAATTCCAGTCTGAATTTGCTCCATTTGCCAACCATTCCAGTCATTAAAGGTTCCGATTAAAGATACCGATTTGGCATTTGGGGCATAAACAGTAAATCGAACGCCAGATTGTTCATATTCTTTAGAAAAATGTGCACCAAATAGTTGATAGGCATCAAAACTAAGCCCATGTAGAATCTGATGAAAAGAGGAATTGTTCATCAAATGCCTCCTTTTTGAATTTGTTAAAATTTTTATCTTATTGTATCATAAAAACCTAATTTTGACAATTGATATCTATGAAAAATTGCTTTTTTTCATAAAAAATAAAACATTATTTTTGGCAAATAAACGAAAAATTGTTTTTTTCTATCTCAAAGATTGCAAAACGAATCAATTTGCGTTATACTTCTTTCATAAGAAATAGACTATTTTTTGTATGGTTTGATTTATAAAACCGTGAGGCACACGGGGTTGGCTTGTTGATATTGTATCTGATAAGGTACAAAGGCGAGAACGCTTATCAAATGATAAGGGAATGTCATAATAGTTTTAAATACGGTGAAGAGGATTAGTAAGATTTTGAAAGTATACAGAGAGCTGTTGGATGGTGAAAAACAGTTATGGAAAAAATCTGAACTCGCCTTGAAGTAGCACACTGAACGATATTTATCCAGTAGGTGCAGTCGGTTCCTTTCCGTTATCAAAGGAAGATATTGATATCATAATTTCATAATCAGTATCGATAAGTGGCACATGAATAACATGTGAATCAGAGTGGTACCGCGTAAGAGTTTTGTCTTTCGTCTCTATGCTAGAGATGAAAGATTTTTTTTATCAAAAATTTGACAGAATACGTCTCATTCTAAAGTGGTGAGATGAATTGTATAGCTGTATTTGACCGCGATGATCAGGCATCCATATGAAAAACGAAGGCATGTAATTCGTATGGTGATGGCATAAAATTGATAAAACCGTGGGACGAAAAATATAGTTTCTTTGTGGGCATATTTAAAATAGCGTTATCAAAAGCAGGGATAAAAGCCAAATGAATGACTGTTTAAGCAAGTATTTATGCAGTTGCTACTGTGAGGATAGTTGTGTAATCAACTTATTGGCTTGATATCATTGAATAATTTATATGTATATGATGAAATAACTGAGAAAGGATAGAAATTCTATGAAACATTTTGAAAAATATACAAGACAATATTTTCTTCCACCAACTTGTGAAATGAAATGGACAAAGAAAGAATATATTCAAAAAGCTCCCATTTGGTGTAGTGTAGACTTACGTGATGGCAATCAATCTTTGATTGTTCCTATGAGTTTGGAGCAGAAAATTGCATTTTTTAAATTATTGGTAAAATTGGGATTTAAAGAAATTGAGGTTGGATTTCCAGCAGCTTCTGAAACAGAATACACCTTTTTGAGAACACTGATAGAAGAAAATTTGATACCTGACGATGTGACAATTCAGGTATTGACACAGGCAAGAGAACATATTATACGCAAAACATTTGAAGCGCTAAAAGGTGTAAAACATTCTGTGGTACATCTATATAATTCTACCTCTTTGGCACAACGTGAGCAGGTATTTCGCAAATCAAAAGAGGAGATTATTGAAATTGCAGAATTTGGGGCAAATTTATTGTTAAAGTGTGCACAGGAATATGAAGGGAATTTTAAATTTGAATATTCTCCTGAGAGCTTTACTGGTACAGAAATGGAATTTGCGTTAGAGATTTGCAATCGAGTATTGAATATTTGGAAACCGACAGAGGAAAATCCAGTGATTATCAATCTTCCAGTGACAGTATCCCATTCTATGCCCCACATTTATGCAAATCAAGTGGAGTATATGTGTGATCATCTAAATTATCGTGAACATGTGATTGTTTCTTTACATCCACATAATGATCGCGGTTGTGCAGTGGCGGATTCTGAGATGGGATTGTTGGCAGGGGCAGACCGCATTGAGGGAACCTTATTTGGAAACGGTGAACGCACTGGAAATGTGGATATTATTACATTGGCATTGAATATGTTTTCACAAGGGGTAGATCCACAACTGCATTTTGAGAATTTACCAGAAATTGTTTCTCTGTATGAAGATGTAACAGAAATGAAAGTATATGAACGTCAACCTTATGCGGGGAAATTGGTATTTGCTGCGTTTTCTGGTTCTCATCAAGACGCGATTGCAAAAGGTATGAAGTGGAGAGAGGAACAACAAAGAACTTATTGGACGGTTCCATATCTGCCAATTGATCCACATGATGTCGGAAGAGAGTATGAAAGTGATGTAATTCGCATCAATAGCCAATCTGGCAAAGGGGGAATTGGTTATCTGTTGCAACAGTATTATGGATTTGATTTACCTGCGAAGATGAGAGAACATTTTGGTTATGCAGTAAAAAATGTTTCTGACCACCTTCATAAGGAATTGAAACCAGAAGAAGTATATCAAATTTTCCAACAACAATATGTCAATTTATCTCAACCATTGAAGATATTAGAAACACATTTTACACAGGGTAAACCATTAAAAGCAATTGTAACTGCAACTTATCAGGGAGTTACAAAAGAGTGCACTGCACAGGGAAATGGACGTCTGGATGCAGTTAGCAATGCAATTCAACAAATGCTTGGCGTAGATATGCATATATTGCAGTACAATGAACATGCACTAGAACGTGGTTCTACTTCTAAAGCGGTTGCATATGTCGGTTTAGAAGATAATCAAGGCAATGTTTATTGGGGTGCTGGAATTCAAGATGATATTATAGATGCTTCTGTTTGTGCTTTGGTAAGCGCTGTCAATCGCATGCAACAACAAGATTAATAAAGTGAAAAAACCATACAGTTCTGTATGGTTTTTTTAATCTAAATGAAATTTTGTGTTTTTGATAAATGGATAGTATTTATCAATTGGAGGTGATAATGTGAAGAGATTCGCACAAATTTTAAGTATTATATTCGTGATTTTAACTTTTGTTGGAGCTGGATATATATGGTATCATCATGGAACTGTAAGCGCTGGATATGCAGTTGTGCCAATGCTTTTTGCGCTTGTGAGTATATTATTTTATAGACAGAAAAAATAAATAGAATACAAATTTGAAAGTGAATGCACTATTTGAGAAAAGAAAAAGATATAAAGTTCCATTGGAACTTTATATCTTTTTGTAATATGGCTGGGCTGGAAGGATTCGAACCTTCGGGATGCTGGAGTCAGAATCCAGTGCCTTACCGCTTGGCTACAGCCCATTGAACGAATACCATTATACCATCTCTGTCCAAAAATTGCAAGTAAAATTGGTTGATTTATAGAAAAACAGCAAAAAAGCAAAAAAAATAAGTGAAATTTTATTTTTTATAGTAGATTTGTAATATGCGCTCATCACCTACGCGAAAGCTTAGTGGTGAGAGCTTCTTGTCCGATACAACGAATGTTGTAAACATATACAGACAAACTGGGTATATCTCACGATTTTACCCAATTTATGTTATCACAATATAAATCGCATGTCTTGGTTCCTATCATGGATACTTGTATGATAATTGCAATTAAATGCAGTTATCAATTTATCTTGCTACTTTAGAAGTGGGAGTATCCTTACAAATTTTTAATAGAAGTTGATTTCTTTCTGTTTCCATTCAAATAAGAAGATTTCATATGAGTTATCAACAACAATTTTTTTGAAAGAAAGGTGAGTTGTACTTTTTGTAAACTCAATTTCTTGTGAATAAGATTTTATTTCTTTCAATTGATAAAAATGTATTGAGACATTTATAAATTCTTTTTTGTATAAGAAAGATAGCAATCTAATTTTTTTGATAGAGCTGTCTTATATAAGATTTTATATTGTTTTATATATCATTTACCACTTATACTGAAAAACATATTACTCGATTTCTTTGCACATAAATAAAATATGTTCACAATCAATAAAACCGTTCTTTTTGTAAAACTGTGGAGCAGGTGCATATCGATTTGTTGATAGTGTAAAGCCGGCAAGTTTGTGTTCTTTTACATAGTTTGTCGCTGTGTCAATTAGTTTGCTTCCATAACCTTTCCCCTGTAATTGGGGTTGTACAAACATCTCATCAATCAATAATTCACTGTTATTCCACCAAATTTTTTCATCACAGAACATTGCACCACATACATTACCTTCGATTTCTAAAATGAAACCAATAAATTTTTTTGATTCAAAATAGTCGTGAAGATATTCTTTTGCCGTGTTTAAACTCCATCGGCACTGCCACAGTGTGTTATTGTAAACAGAACAGAGTATTTCTGCGCAATGTTCAATGTCTGATCCTATCATGTTTCTGATCATATTTCCTCCATTGGTATAAGTTTGATTTTTATTTTAAACTGAAAATGGTCATATCTATTTTAGATGTAGAATGTTGCACGCAAACAGAAGAAACATTATCTACTTTAATGATATAATTTCAATCTGTTCTATGTGGAAGCAAAACACAGCGAAGAATAAACAATCATTTTGATTGTTTATTCTTCTTCTAAATCATAACAGATATATTTTTTTCCATAAGTTTGATATAAATAGTCTGCCAATGCAAGAATACTTTTTACAACAACAACAGTAAGCAAGATAGCTCCAGTTATTTTTAATAGTGTTTTCATAAAAAAACCCCTTTTTTATTTTTAGTATAACAAATTTATCAGAGTATTTCAATAAAAATTTAGAAAATGCTTTATCATTTATTTATATTGTTGGGCACGTTTTTATTAACATGACAAAGGGGTTTTTGAAGTCACAAGGATAAAAAGATTATAATATACGATCAACCATCGCTTGATAAATCAATGAGTGATAAAAACATTCTTTTATCATAGGATTTTAAGGCAACATATCTTTTTGATATCCCACTTCATGATTTTTTTGATATCCCATTGATTCATAAAATGCTTGAGCGATATCATTATCTGCTCCAGTAAAGAGTTGAATTTCACAACAGGGTATTTGATAAAGATGTTTTTGCATAATATGAATGAGTTTTGTTGCAACTTGACATCTGCGAAATTCCTCTTTGACAAATAATTCTGTGATCTGGGCGGTGGTATCGCGATAACAGAAGGAATCAATAATTTGAGCACAAATAAAGCCAATTGGGATTTGGTCAGAATAAGCGATATAAATAATTTCTCTTGTGTTTTGTTGTAAGGATTGTTCGATTTGTTGTTGTGAAGCGACACCTTCTCCATTAAAAAGATAATTGAGTTCAAATAATGCTGCTGCATCTGAATAGTCTGCTTGTCTGATGATTATCATCTAAAATCCTCCTATGGATAAATTGGTTAATTGATACCATAGCACATAAATAAAAAAGAAGCAATGTGTTTTTGTCGTTTTATTTTGTCTTTATGATGAAAAAATAGAGATAAGTTTTTTTAGAAAACTTATCTCTATTTTATAAATATCAATCGAGGAGACAATTATAAACCTTGCGCAATCATTGCTTCCACTACTTTTTCAAATCCAGCAATATTTGCACCAACGACATAATCGCCGTTCATATGGTAGCGTTTTGCAGCATCGTCTAATTTGCGGAAGATATTTACCATAATATCTTGTAATTTCTTATCCACTTCCTCAAATGTCCAAGATAAACGTTCGCTATTTTGTGACATTTCCAATGCAGAAGTGGCAACACCACCAGCATTTGCAGCTTTACCAGGACCAAATAGTACATGATTTTCCTGTAGATATTTGGTGGCATCTAGTGTTGTTGGCATATTAGCACCTTCAGCAACTGCAATACAGCCATTTGCGACTAATTTTTTGGCGTCATCTAAATTCAACTCGTTTTGAGTTGCACAAGGAAGTGCTACATCGCAAGGAATTTCCCAAACATTTCCTTCTGTATGATAAACAGCATTTGGGCGATAGTTGGTATATTCAGATAGACGAGCGCGTTTTACTTCTTTGATTTCCTTCACAGCGTTTAGATCAATGCCTTCTGCATCATAAATCCAACCAGTAGAATCGCTTAAAGTAACCACTTTTGCACCCAATTGTGTTGCTTTTTCGGTTGCATAGATTGCCACATTTCCAGCACCGGATATTGCAACGGTTTTGCCCTTTAGGTCTTTGCCATTGCTGCGCAACATTTCATCGGTAAAGTAAAGTAAACCATAACCAGTAGCTTGTGTGCGAACCAAAGAACCGCCATAACTTAAACCTTTACCAGTCAATACACCTTCATATGTTTTGGTGATTCTTTTATATTGACCATACATGTAGCCAATTTCACGAGCGCCTACACCAATATCGCCAGCAGGAACGTCTACATCGGCACCGATATGTCTATATAATTCGGTCATAAAACTTTGACAAAATGCCATTACTTCGCGATCTGATTTGCCTTTTGGATCAAAGTCAGAACCGCCCTTACCGCCACCGATTGGCAGTCCAGTCAAAGAGTTTTTAAAGATTTGTTCAAATCCTAAAAATTTGATGATACTTAAAGATACATTATCACGGAAACGCAAGCCACCTTTATAAGGACCAATGGCATTGTTAAATTGTACACGATAGCCAGTGTTTACCTGAATTTGACCATTGTCATCTACCCAAGGGACGCGGAACATGATTTGACGTTCTGGTTCTACAATTCTTTCCAAAACAGCTTCTTTTCGGTATTTTTCTTCATTTGCTTCGATAACTGGGCTCAATGATTCCAATACTTCCTTAACAGCTTGACGAAATTCAGCTTGTTCAGGATATTTTTTGGAGATTTTATCAAGTACTTCGCTTACATATGACATTATAATGACCTCTTTTCGTATAAATCTGTTGGTAAACCACTCATGTGCTAAAGTTAGTAAGTTTGATAAGGGCATTCGCTTCATTTACGGGATAGGACATGAAGGGTTATAACATTGTATTTGTGAAAAATAGTCATCTATCCGCGCGTTATGCGGTTTTCCGACTAAATTTCGATAAAATAATTGGTATGAAAAAAGACGCAACTTAATTAATAAGTTGACGTCTTTGTCATGCTTTACCATTATTATACTTGATTCTTTTTAAAAATGCAAGTGATTTTAAAAAAAAATCAAAAAATTTGAAGATAATGCCTTGATAAGCCTTTTATATGGAATAGAAATGCAAGATAATCAATAGAAAACTTCATGTTAGGATGAGAAATTCAATAGTACAACAATCAGAGCACAGGAGATTAAAATAAAACTTGCACCAATCCACAGTAAAATCAAATTACTTTTTTTACTGGATTGGAATGCCGTGTATTTAAATGTAAAGCCAGACTTTTGCAATACTTGGAAAATAGGTTTATATAACAACAATGTAATTGCGGTATTGAGTCCGCCTTTTAACAGATTAAAGGGCAAAAATACTGGCAAGAGCATATCTGCTACGACTTCTCTAGGAGTGGATAGATAAAACGGGGTAATCAGATAGTTCCAAAGTAACATCAACAGTGTCATAAAAACAGTACCGCTTATCAATCCGATGACTGCTCCAGAGATGGTTGGTTTTTTCTGATAAATAAAAGCGGCAATGGCGGCAAAGGCACAAGTTGAAATGATATTCATAATCATTCCAATTGGTCCAGTGGTACTGATGGTTATCATCTCAACCAAAGAAACAACAATGGACATAATAATGGCTTCTAATGGTCCGAATAAAAATGCGCCCAGTGTGATTATCACATCTTTTGGCTCATACTTTAAAAAGGATACCACTGGGATGCGAAAAACAAACACACATAAATAGGCGATTGCACAGAGTACCGCCAATAGAATTAATTTTTTGGTTTGAATCGTTTGTGGTCGGATAGATGAATTTGACATAAAAAAACCTCCTAAAATTGAGGTCTGTAGGGTGGCTATCTGTAATAAAAAACCCTATGAACAAGTTCATAGGGCAAATATCGTAAATCACAATTTTTATAAAACATGTGATGATATTACAGATATTGTTTCTTTCATCCGGACTATACCGTTGGTTTTGGAATTACACCAAATCAACCAAGCAGATTTCTGCAAGGTTCGCGGACTTTACCGCCAGTGGAGAATTTCACTCCGCCCCGAAACAGACATTATTATCAATGTATTTTGATATTCTATTATCAAAACCATTTATAGTATAAAATAATCTATTTTAAAAGTCAATAGCGATTTGTCCAATTAAGAAAGGTGTGAAAAATTGAAAAACTCGTAAATTTTGGAAAAAGTTATTGTGAAGTTCAAATAAAAGCTATTGAAATTTAAAAAAAATATGATATGATAATGACCAAGTAAGATTCTGTATTTTAGGAGGGATAAGAAATTGGATCAGACATTGTTGTTTATCTTTAATCCAAAGTCGGGGAAAGCACAGGTAAAACAAAAATTATTTGATATTGTGGATTGTTTTGTCAAAGCAGGATATCAAACCATTGTGCACCCAACACAAGAACAGCATGATGCAAGAAAAATTGTAAGAGAGTGTGCACAAAAGGTGGATTTGATTGTTGCAAGTGGGGGAGACGGCACCATCAATGAAGTTGTTGACGGCTTGATGGAGCTAGAGCCACAAAAGCGCCCTTTATTGGGATATATTCCAACTGGTACAGTCAATGATTTTGCTTCTAGCTTAAAACTTTCTAAAAATATTTTGCGTGCAACCTATGACATTCTGGAAGGTCAACCGTTTGCCTGCGATGTTGGAAGTTTTAATGATGAGTTTTTTACCTATGTCGCTGCATTTGGACTGTTTACAGATGTGGCATATGAGACACCTCAACAAAGTAAAAATATCTTTGGAAGAGCCGCTTATATCTTAGAGGGAATTAAACGTTTGGGAAATATTCAGGCTTATCCAATGTGCATAGAGTATGACAATGGTGCTGCCATTCAGGATAGTTTTATTTTGGGTATGGTAACCAATTCCGTTTCAATTGGTGGATTTAAAAGCATTAGCCCAAATGATGTGAGTTTAGATGATGGTCTATTGGAAGTTACCTTAATTAAACAACCAAAAAATCCATTTGAATTGCAGATGATCATTGATGCACTGTTAAAGCAAAATGAAGATAGTGAATATATCTATCTATTTCGCACTTCAAAGTTAAAGATAACAAGTGAAGTAGAAGTACCTTGGACACTCGATGGAGAATATGGAGGAACCGAACAGAAAATTACGATTGAAAATCATCATAAGGCAATTCGCATTATTACCCCAATAGAACAGCAAAAGTTACTGATCACTTCTGAAATAAAATAACATGTAAAGATAAGAAACGAGAACGATATCCCTATCGTTCTCGTTTCTCTTGTGATTGATAACAGTTGTTAAGATAAAGATGATAGAATAAAGCCCATAAAAAAGGTATATTTTTTGTAATCGCGTAAATCTTCAACCAAATTGGCTGCCCTATCGTAAAAAACTTTAATATGGTTATAATATCTAAATTTTTAACAAAAATTATTAGTATTATTGTAATAAAAATGTATTTCAAAATAGAAAATTCTTCCGATAATAATTAGTGTAAGATACAGAAACTGTAAAAAGTATACTTTGTCGTGCACTTTGTTTAAGTGCGAATTTTTTTAAAATTTAGATTGTTTTCACAGATTTACGATTTAGTAAATCTGTTTTTTTGTGTTCTTTTTATCAATTTTTATCCATGTTTTATAAGAACGAAAAGGTATACTTTTTCGTTCTTGTTGGAAGAAGGCTTCTAAATAAAAGCCTATCAAAAATCAAGGAGAGAGAAATAAGCTTGCTCACCTTGAAAACAATTTGTTTTTCCGGTTGATGTTCAGGACCGCGGACTGACATCGACCTGGAGATAAATAAAAAACCAAAAAAGAAAGAATTCTCGAAATCAATGAAGATTTCTAGGTAAAATCATGGAGGTAAGATTATGGGTATGGTAGTAAGAACCAACACAATGGCAATCAATGCACAAAGACAATTGAACTTAAACAATGGTAAGGTATCAAAATCATTGGAAAAATTATCATCAGGATTTAAAATCAACCGTGCAGGAGACGATGCAGCAGGTTTGGCAATCAGTGAAAGAATGAAAGCACAAATCAAAGGATTAGACGCAGCATCATCAAACTCCCAAGATGGTATATCCTTGGTACAAACAGCAGAAGGTGCATTAAACGAAGTACACGATATGCTAAACCGTATGGTAGAGTTAGCAACGAAAGCAGCAAACGGAGTATATACAGCATCTCAACGTGGAAACTATGCAGCAGAAGTAGAAGCATTGAAAGATGAAATCGACAGAATCGCAGAAGGAACCAACTTCAACCAATTGCAATTGTTAAACGGAGACTTAGCATCTAATGCAACAACAGGTGCAGTGAAAGCTGGCGACGTCTTTACAATTAGTGCAACAGACCTTGCTGCACTTAAAGTAGGGGACAAAGTTGAAATTGGCGGAAAAGTGTTTGAAGCTGCTAACGATGGAATTGCTACAGCAGCAGCAACAACCAATACTGATACAATAAAATTTAAAGTTGGTGCTGATGGAGATGCTACCGCAGCAAACTTGGCAAAGGCAATTAACCAAACCTTTAAAGATGGAGAATATACTGCAAAAGTTGAAAACGGAGCATTGAGCATTACAGCTGCAAAACCAGGAGCAAGCGACAAAGCACCAACTGTGAATGGTACAGAAATTCCAAAAGCAGATGGAAATGGAAGCACAGAAGATCCAGGCGCAGTAGCTCCTACCTTTACAGATCCAAGTAGCAAAGCAATCACTTATACAGCAGGAGATGGCACTGCTAATCCATCTACAGCAGTATTTGATTTAGCTGGTATGACAGCAACTGGTAGCGGAAATGCTGTATTTACAATTGGAGATGCAGAAGTTACAGTCACTGTAACCGATGGTATGAAAGCGGAAGAAATTGCTGGATTATTTAATGGTCAAAAAGTTACTTTAAATGGTCAAGACTTAACTGCTACAGTAAGTGGTACACAAGTTACATTTACAGCAGCAGATAATACAGCTCCAACAAATACTAGCTTCTCCGCTGGAGATATTTCTGTTAAAGGACAATCAGCTGCTGCTGCAATCGCATCAGCAACACCAGCAGCAGAAGGCGACCCAGTTGCTGTTGAAATCAGCGGCACATGGGCTGGTCAAGCTGTTTCAGGAGCTGCAGATACTGGATATGATTTAAGCGGTACTTTGCAAGCTAACGATACAGTTACCATTGATGGAAAAACATATACTTTTGATGCTACTGCTGACGGTACTGATCTTACAAAATTCAAAGATTTAGATGGATTAAAAACAGCTGCTGCTAGCAATGGAGTTACTTTAGATACTACTGATCCTTCTGCTGTAACTGCTACAAAACAAGCTGATGCAGCTCCAGATGTAGAAGATCCAGGCACAGACGCACCAGCAGCTTCCACTTGGAAGAAGGGCGATGGCGTTACCATGGACTTCTCTAAGTTACAACAACCAAGCAATGGCGATACTTTAAAAATTGGTGATTACACCATTACATTTAAAGATGCTTCTGGTGCATCCACAGCAGCAGCACAAAATATCGATGTAACAATCGGTAAAGATATCAATGAAACAATTGATAATGTAGCGAAAGCATTGAATGCAAATGCAGACTTTACATCTTCTTATAATGCTGCTGTAAAGAATGGAAAATTGACTATTACAGCAAAATCAGATAATGCACCTGCATTAAGTATTGATGCAGCTTCTACTTGGGCTGATGCAACAAATGCTACCACAGAACAAGTGAATGCTGGTCAGAACATCAATGGCGGATTGATCCTACAAGTAGGAGATACCAACGAAGCTTACAATAAATTGACTGTAACCATTGAAGATATGCATTCAAACATGTTGGGCACAGTAGATGCAGACGGAAAAGCAACTGGAAGCAGCATCGCAGATATCGATATCACAACTCAACAGGGCGCAGGAGATGCAATCAGCGTAATCAATGCAGCAATCGACCAAGTATCTAAACAACGTGCAAGCCTAGGTGCATTGCAGAACCGTTTGGAACACACAATTAACAACTTGGATACAACAAGTGAAAACTTGACAGCTGCAAACAGCCGTATCCGCGATACAGATATGGCAAAAGAAATGATGGAATACACCAAGATGAACGTATTGGTACAGTCTGCACAAGCAATGCTTGCACAGGCAAACCAACAACCACAATCAATTCTACAATTATTACAATAATTGTAATGGATTCTATCATGATAATATGATAAAAATTCCCACTGCCTTTGGCGGTGGGAATTTATTTTTTTATTGTGGAGCAGTCAACTTGGTTGGCGGAATCACAAAAGTGTACTTTTAAAGAATGTTTTTTAGTTTTAACTGTTCATCGTCATAGATTTGTTCTAATGTTGTACGAATTTGGGTGATGGTAAATTGTGCCTGTAAATATTCTTTTTCCTGAATACTGGTTTCTAACAACGCAATTTGACTGGTGACTTGGTCTAATAAATGATGTTGAAGATACATTCCAAAATAGTTTGATTGCTGTTCCCAGTGCGTTTTTAATTGTTTTGTTTTGGTCAATGCTTGTTGATCATTTTCCTGTTGAATATCGAATAAAATAGCATCTAATTGTTGATTTAGCAATTGATTGGTTTGTTTGATATGATGAATACCCCAAAAGGCGCAGATAAGGATTACAAATAAAATAGATAAAATGGTAATGATTCTTTTCACAATCATCACCCCCCATTTTTACGAATCAAATGATAGTCCTGTTGTTGGTCCACTGTCATTAAAAATACCTCTGAAATTTTGATGTGTTCCTGTTTTAATATCGTTTCAAGCCAGCTTTTTGAAACATGAGATTCATTGAGGTTTTCTTTGATTAATTTTCCATCACTAATCAATAAAACAGGAGGATTTTTGTCCTGACCCTTTAATTCAAACATGTCGGGGGTAGTCGTTTGTGCTTCAAATTTTTGCAGAACACTGACTTTTCCCGTAGTCTCAACAATTGCATAATGTACATCGGATAAATTAAAAATATTTTGTTCTCTAAGGCTTTCCATCAAATCATCAATTGAAAATCTCAGTTCATGTAGTGCAGACTGATTTAAAACACCATCTTGAATGATAACGATTGGATTTCCTGAAATAAATTTTCGGAAAGCTCTATTTTTTAAAGAGAGATTGGATACAATGAGTTCAAATGCCACAAGTACAAAAATTGGAATAATACCCATTACCATCGGGATAGAAGGATCTTCAATTGGCAGAGAAGCGATGTTGGAAATTAAAATGGTAATCACCAGTTCGGTGGGTTGTAATTCTCCTAATTGTCGTTTTCCCATCAAGCGCAAAGCGAAGATAATGAGTATATAAAGCAAAGCCGCTCGAAATAATACTGTCAGCATAAGACACCTCCTATTTTTAAATTGTTGTTTACAGTATTTCTCAAAATGGATTTCGTTATACAAATTTCATACAAATGAATTTTTTTTGGATAAATTGGCAATCATGGTATTATCAAGTAAAAAATGGTATTGATTGAAAATATGCCTACAGGTACAAGAAATAAAGAATATTTTTTGTTATTGCGCAAACTGCCAACAAGGTTAGCAGCTTTATCATAAAAAATAATCAACCAATTTAAGAGAAAAGGAAGATGTATTTTGAGTATGTTTCAAAAAATATTTCAGTATCTAAAACGTCCAAATCAGTCGCAAGAGACTGATGATAGATTAGAAGTGAGTCGACCTCTTACCGATTCTTTGCGTGAAAATATGGTGAATCTACGCACGAAAATCAACAATAGTTCGGATTTAAATGTCAGAGAAATTACCATTGCAGGAGTCAACATCAGTTTGATTGTTTCAGAAGGTATGGTCAATTTACAGACGATGAGTGAGATGATTTTAGAACCGTTGATGGATTATCCCACGGATACCAATACAACTCCCCAAGCACTTTATGATTATATTGAGAAAAAAAATATTACCGCAGCGGATTTAAAGGATTTTTACACCCTTGATGAGCTAATTACTTTTATGACCTCTGGTTTTGTAATCATTTTAATTGATGGTTTGCATTTGGGCATTGCAATGGGGGCACAAGGGTTTAATTTTCGTTCTATCTCAGAACCTTCTAGTGAAGTAAATGAAAGAGGTTCTAGAGAGGGATTTACAGAACCACTGCGTATTAATATGACGATGGTGCGCAGAAGAATTAAATCATCTGATTTAAAGTTTGAGTTATTTAGCATGGGAAAGGTCAGTAAGACCGATGTTTGTTTGGTATATTTGAGTTCTGTAGTATCTCGAAAATTACTCAGAGATATTCGACATCATTTGGCACAGACGGATTTGGAAATGATTTTGACTTCTGGATATCTTCAACCTTTTTTAGAAGGAAATAAAGCATCTATCTTTTCTGATGTAGGATATACCGAGCGACCAGATACCCTTTGTGCAAAGATTCAAGAGGGTAGAGTGGCAGTCATGGTAGATGGGACGCCATTTGTATTGATTGTCCCATATCTGTTTTCTGAAAACTTTCAAAGTATAGATGATTATGATTCGAAACCTTATTATGCGACCTTTATTAGAATGATAAAATATATTTCTTTTATCATTTCCATTTTATTACCAGGAGTTTATGTGGCGATTGGGACCTTTCATTCTGAGTTATTTCCAGAAGCATTGCTGTTTAATATTGTATCTGCTCAGGAAACAACCCCATTCCCATTGATGGCAGAAGCGCTCATTATCCATTTTATGTATGAGGTGATGAGAGAAGCAGGTCTTAGATTGCCCAGACCAGTGGGGCATGCGGTGAGCATTGTAGGGGCATTGGTAATTGGTGATGCTGCTGTAACAGCTGGTTTGATTGGTTCTCCCATGGTATTGGTAGTGGCTTTGACAGCAATTTCTTCTTTTGTAGTGCCTTCTTTGCACCAACCGATTTCTATTTTAAGATTTGCCTTTATTATCATTGGTGGCATGTGGGGACTTTATGGACTTTCTTTGGCAAGTGCTATGATTATGACAAATGCTTGTGCGTTGACAGCTTTTGGCGTGCCTTATCTCTCCCCAGTTTCACCGCTGAATCTGTATTCTATGAGAGATACTTTTGTACGTATGGGATTTCCTACTTTACAGAAGCATACTGCTAAAATTGAAGAGCTTAATGGGGTACACATTGACCGATAAAGTGATAACTTGACAGATTGGAGAAAGGAAGATGGAAAATGGATATTAAAATCAGTTCTGCACAGGCGATTGTTTTATTGTTTGTTTGCAGAATGTTTTACACAGTAACTTATTCACCCGGGGCGGAAGAAATCCAGAGCAGTGCGATTATTTTAGGGGATGTGATTGCTGTATTTGTAACAGCAATCATTCTTATTCCCCTGTTTATCCTAATGCGTAAGGGGGCAGTCATAGATATCATTCATGCAAGTAGCAGTATAGCGCCAACTTTTGGAATGATTGTTAGCATTTATTATCTCCTTTTGTTGGCTTTGGAACAGATTAATACGGTGACGCATTTTACAGTATTTATCACCAATGCAGTTTTTCCAGATATTTCAGCAATCCTGATTATCATCACTTTTGTGCTTGCCTGTATGTATGGTGCTTATCAGGGAATTGAGGGAATTGCCAGAGCGGCTGGCATTATCTTTGTGATTTTTATCGTTTCTATTTTATTTATTGTAACGGCTGCGATTCCAAATACAAATTGGTTAAATCTGCGTCCATTAGTGGGGGATTATCAACGTCAAGTCATCTCTTCTATTTTGGATAATGTTTCGTTAAATATTGAATTTGTAATGTTTTTATTATTGTTTCCCAAAGTGAAGGGTAGCTTTAATAGAATCTCATTTTGGTATCTTACTTGGTCAGAGATTGCATTATTGATAGTAGGCACCACTACCGTATTGGTTTTAGGGGAGTATCTGACCAAACAAGTTTTTCCATTTTATAGCATTGCATCCATTATAGAAAGCAATGTCATTCAGCGTTTGGACGCAGTTCATATGGCATTGTGGGTATTGGTAAGTTATATTAAAGCGGCTGTTTATTTTTATTTGCTAAATGATCTGGCGGCAAGGCTTTTAAAAAAACAAGTCAGAAAGCTCCCTCTTTGGGCGTTTGCAGCTTTGGTGGTGATAGGCTCCTATTTAATCACTCAAAATTATAAGTCCTCTGCAACGGTGATAGAAAAGGTATTGGGTACCACAATACCAATGTTAATTGCTGTGTTGGTGATTCCAGTTATTTTACTCATAGCAGGGAAAGGAAAGAAAATTCATCATGAAAATAGTTAGACTGACTTGTGTTGTATTGTCAATGATGTGCATTATGTTGTGTTGTTCCTCTTGTATATCTAGCTATCAGTTAAATCAAACAGCGATTGTGCAGGCAATTGGGATTGATAAAGAAAATGAGCTCTTTCAAGTTACATTTCAAATTTATAGCCCAAAAGGAGCAGGTGCTTCTACTGCGATTGATACTAGTAAAAACAATTCTAGCATTGTGACAGGTTCTGGAGAGACACTCGCCGCCGCTGTGCGTGCTGCTACACAAAAGCAGGGTAAGGTGATTTTTACCGGTCATAATCGTATTTTGGTAATTGGAAGGCTTTTAGCACAAGAGGGAATTGAAAATATATTCAGCTATTTTAATAGAAATGCCTTAACACGTCAAAATGTACAGGTATTGATGGCAGAAAATACCGCCGAAGAGATTGTTACTACCAATATTGAACAGGGTATCTTAGCTGCTGAAACCATTCGCAACCTGATTGAAAACACGCAAACCAATGGAAAAATTTATGAGTGCCCTTATTTTGAACTTTCCAAAAATATGAATCTTTATCATGGTGCTTCTGCAATGCCAGTGATCGCTAAGGAAGCGCAAACTTCCTCTGACAACAATCAAGAAGGAGGTCAGGGAGGAGGGGGCGGAGATATCCCCAGTGTTGCGCAAATAAAAGTGGAAAAAACAGCGATTTTTAATGATTATAAATTGTGTGCAGAATTGGATGAAGAACAGACAAGAGGATTGTTATTTTTAAAAGATGAAATTCAAAAAACCATTTTGGTTGCGAATAGCCCAAATACAGGAAAATGTTCTATTGATATTTACAGTTGTCAAACAAAACTAGAACCTGTTATCACAGGACAAACCCTTTCTTTTGTACTGAAAGGTAAGATAAAAGCTTCTTTGGACGAAGTGATTGCCTTTGAAGATGGAACGATGACAGCACAAGATATCGTAACTTTAGAAGAAGCCTGTAAGGAAATCATACAACAAGAAGCACAAAGGGCATTTACCACAATCGTAAATCAAAATCAAAGTGATATTTTGTATTTGGAAAATATGGTATTAAAAAAAGATAAACATTTTTGGGAAAAACATCAGGAGGAATTTTTACAGATGTTAAAAGAAATATCTTTACAGACAGAACTTGATTTTCAGATTGACCGTTCTGGATTGGAAACCAATGAATATATATAATAGTTTATAGAAATAAATACCATAATTTGATGCATATTTATGTAAATAATGCTATTTTTTATACGAATGAGGAAAATAACAGAAAAACTGTTGACAATGTCTTCAAGTTATGGTATTATAAATACCGTCACTTGAGAGAGTGACAAACGGAGAGGTGTCCGAGTGGTTTAAGGAGCCGGTCTTGAAAACCGGTGATCCCGCAAGGGACCGTGGGTTCGAATCCCACCCTCTCCGCCAATCAATTAAAATATTTATATAAAACGTCACTTTTGGAGAAGTACTCAAGTTGGTGACGAGGCGCCCCTGCTAAGGGCGTAGGTCGGGTAACCGGCGCGAGGGTTCGAGTCCCTCCTTCTCCGCCAAATATAAGACCCTGTGGAAATTAGTTTTTCTACAGGGTTTTATTATGATTAAATTGTAATATGAAGCTAAAATGATTGTTTTTCATTGTATCGTTGTAAAAGGTTGCCCTAATTTTTGTTTTCGTACTGATTATAATATAAACATATAAAATATAGAAGGATTGGAGATGATATAGAATGGATAAAAAGACAATTGAACAGGCTGCTGTAAGTGCAGTAGGGAATAGTATTGGTGTTTGCGGTTTTCTTTCGTCATTCATTGCATGTAATGATAAAGAACCATCTTGGGATGGGCATGTGTATATTTATAAAAATAAAAACAAGAAAAAGAAGGAAATAAAAGGGCGTGTTGCGGTTCAAATAAAAGGAACTGAAAATAATAATTTTTCAAAATCCGAAATATCGTTTCCTATATTATTATCTGATCTTAATAATTATCTGAATAATGGAGGGGCTGTCTTTTTTGTAGTTTATGTGAAATCGGATGGGAATGAACTATTAGGACAAATATACTATGCTACACTGTCCCCAATTGAAATTAGAGTACTTTTATTTGAGGCAAGTAATCAAAAAACCAAAAGTATTACATTAAAAAAATTTCCAAAAAATTCAAATGAGAAAACTATGATTTTGTTGAATTTTTTTGAAAATTGCCAGAAGCAATCTAGTTTTAGTACTGCTAAACTTTTTTCTCTTGAAGAGCTTGAAAATCAAGGAATACTTGAAAGTATTTCAATCCCAATTTCAATTATAGGAAATATTAGTCCTAAAACTGCTTTGTTGACAAATGAAATATATCTTTATGCAAATATAAAAGGTGGTGCTATAGCACAACCATTGGAAATAATCCCTCAGAAAGTAATAACATTTGAAGAGCGTCCAGTACAAATCACTATTGGAGATAAATGTTTTTATAATAAGGTTAAAATTTATCGACAAATTGATAAAGTTACGATTACTTTGGGGGAGAGTTTTTCTATGATTACAACATGTAAGGGTGATTCGATTACAATAGAATATAAAAGCTCAAATAAAATTCGTACTCTTGCAATTGATTTAGATTTTATGCTAACCTGTATATCGCAGGGTGGATTTCAATATAATGGGATAAATATTCCGCTTGATATAACAGCAATAGATTTTTCAAAGTTCTCAGTAGAAAAAGGGAGCAAGTTATTGAAATATATTAAAAAAATAGTTTGTATGCTTGATTTGTTTTCCTGTAAAGAGGATATTGATATAAATGTACTTAAAGAACAGCACCTTAAAAATATTGATTGTTTAGTTACAGCTATTGTTGATAAGAAAGAAGTTACTGGCTTAAGAGAAAATTTGCCTCCAATTCTGACGTTGCCTATAGGAAATCTTAATTTTTTGATTTTTCTTCAGAAAAAGGAAAATGCTTATCAAATTTTTGATTTTTTTAATACTGAAGTTGTAATGACTTATAAAAGCGAAGATGGAGAGGATTTATTGACTTCACAGTATGACATTCTTTGTGCTGATGACATTTTAAAATTAAACAATATACGATTTGATCTGTTGCTTCCTTCATTTCAAAAAGTTATCCAAAATCGTGAAACTATCATAAGAGCCAATTTTTTTTACTTGACTTATTAGAAGCATATGATAGGAGTAATGACAGAGTAGAGATAATTACTACTGCACAGGCTTTCTCTGACTGGATTATGACTGCTTCAGAAGATGAGCTCCCATATGATATTCGCATTCTTAATAAGCTTCAAGTTATAAAACGACAGAGAACTTTAGATGATAAAGAAAAACAGGAATTGTTTCATATTATCGAATCTTCTAACAGTAAAGAAGAAATTCTTATAGGGGCATATTTATTACTGGATCAGCAGAACATGGCTAAATTTCATTTTGAAAAATTAGATAAACAATTTCAAAAGGAATTTAAAAAATATCCTATCTATCATTTTTGGAAAGATGATAATAATGACTAATAGAAAGTTTTCAAACCTATTTATAGATGACAAATAATAAACCTTCAGATGTGAAAGTATGTAAATATAATTCATTTTATAATAACCCCCACCAGTACAACACTGGTGGGGGTTATTACGAAAACGATGGATATGCTAAAAATGTCTAAAATTGACAAACCTATTGATTTTAGATATACTGGATTAGAAATTTTAAAGATTATTCAAAAAATCAAAAAGGAGTAAAAATATGAATTACAAAATAGATCCTCGAAAATTAATCGAAACCGCTTTGCTTCTTGCAATGGGGATTGTACTTTCATTTGTAAAGATTTATACAATGCCTTGGGGCGGTTCAGTCACACTCTGTTCGATGTTTCCAATCATCTTAATTTCCTATCGTTATGGGATAAGATGGGGGCTTTTTTCTTCCTTTGTTTATGCGATATTACAAATGGTAATTGATATTTCCAGTTTAAAGGCATATTCTCCGATTACTTTAGTTGGAAGTTTATGTTTGGATTATTTATTGGGTTTTGGCATTTTGGGAATTGGAGGATTGTTTAGAAAAGTAATGAAAAATCCAAGTTTTTCCCTTGCAAGTGGCGCGACCATTGCGATATTAGGACGATATTTGTGTAGTTTTTTATCGGGCTTGTTGTTGTGGGGGAGTTATGCAGAAGAAACCTTGCGCAGTTTGGGAGACACCTTGGCAGATGGTATTTTAAACCAATTCTCTGGTTGGGGGCTTTCAGCGGTGTATTCTGCAATTTACAATGCGATGTATATGCTTCCTGAGCTAATTGCAACGGTGATTGTCTGTGTATTGGTTGCCACTGTTCCAATGATTGCAAAACGCATGAATTGATTTATGTATTTGGCAAACTACTGGAATTTTCTGTGATTTCTGAAGGAGTTTGCTTATGTTCTAGTTGTATAAATTCAATGCTATTCTGTTCGTCCAATAATGGAGATAAAATGCCCTCTATTAAAATTTTTGCCTGTTCGGTTGCCTGTTGATAAATATTTCGGTCAGCTACCATTTGTGTAACATCGGATTGTGCCTGTTTTAGCACTTCTACTGTATCTTGTTTTTCTTGCCAGTTAAATAAAGCATATCGTTCGTCATAGAATTCAATGGTATTGGGGTCGATGGTAATATCGAAAATCTCAGCGGGTGGCAAGGTGATCTGGACGGTATCATGTTTGATTTCAACGATAATATCTGTTAGATTGACTCCCACTTTAACGGTTGCATCATAAACCATATTAAAACTTTTTTTGGTGAGGTAAGTGACATTTCCCTCCTCAAAATGACTGATATCGCGATATTGAAGTTGCATGGTGGCTAGTTCACTGATTTCAGAAAGGCGTTCAGAAACAATATTAGAGCTAATTTGGGGTTTATCATTTCTGTTGAAAAGCAAAACGGTTAAAATACCGACCAATACCAAAGAAATGGCACAGATGATGGTCAGTGTAATGACAAATTTGTTTTGCAGCTTCCATTTTAAGGAATGATTTTTCATAGGTTGACTCCTTTCAAAAAAGATAAATGATAGATAGCATAAATAATCTATCTCAGTGTATCATATTTTGACGAAATTAAAAGAAAAAAGTATGAATAAGTCAATAATTTTTTCTAAATACAAATATGGCAAAAAAATACTTTTATTTTGTTTTTGTACTTGTGCGATATCTGAAATCAATATTATTATTTATTCAATTTCTCTGTAATTTATTTATAAAATAGGGATAAACTATGGATTGCTTAAAATCAAATAAAACTTTTTAAACATCAATGAAGCCGTAAAAGGTTTGAAATTTACATTTTTTTGTTGAAACGGAAATAAATGATATTATATAATAAAAAAGCAGAAATTTAGATGGCACAAAGTATAATTGGAGGTGTCTTTCTATGAAAGGTGATTTGCATTGTCATACAACATTATCAGATGGTTCTGAGGGAATTGAAGATGTGATTTTTAAAGCAAAAAGAGCAGATTTGGATTTTTTGGCAATTACAGACCATGATACCATTGCTTCCTTTTCAAGAAGTAAGGTGTTGGGAGAACGTTATGGGATTCAGATCATTCAAGGAACAGAATTGTCTTGTATGGATTATAAAAGGGGGAGAAAAGTACATATGTTGTGCTATCTTCCAGAAAAGCCGGATCGTTTAGAGGGTCATTGTATTAAAATCTGTAAAAGACGTGAAGAAGCAGGTAAAAAAATGCTCAAAAAAGTACAGACATATTTTCCAATTACAACAGAAGACGTACTAAAATATTCTGCACACAGTACTTCTTTGTATAAACAGCACATCATGAAAGCCCTGATGAGTTATAGTTATACCACCCAGATGTATGGTGGGCTTTATCATGAGCTATTTGATTCCAAGGAAGGACGTGTATATGAAGATGTGGAATATCCAGATGTATACGAAGTATTGGATTTGATTCATCAGTCACAGGGCATTGCAGTATTGGCACATCCTTATGAATACAACAGTTTAGAACTCTTAAAGGAATTGGCAGAAAGTAAAAAGTTGGATGGAGTGGAAATATATCACAGTAGATGTAAAACCGATGATGAGAAAAATCTGATTGAGATTGCAAAAGCGCATGAACTCTTAATGACGGGAGGTTCTGATTTTCATGGTGCAAATTCTTCAAAACCAAGTCCATTGGGAAATCGCTATACTTCTCAAGAGTTGTTGGATACGCTTTTTAAATTCAAAGAAAGTCAATAAATAAAGGAATGTTGTAGCTCATAACATTTTGACAGGAAAGGGAAAAGAACATGGATACCAATGAAAAAGCATTACAAAAACATTTAGAGTGGAATGGAAAAATTGAAGTCGTTTCTAGAACGCCCATTCAGAACAGAGACGATCTGGCAATTGCCTATACACCAGGAGTTGCAGCGCCTTGTTTGGAAATTGAAAAGAATCCAGATATGGCATATCAATATACTAGAAAAGGCAATTTGGTGGCTGTGATTACAGATGGAACTGCGGTGTTGGGTCTGGGAGATATCGGGCCACAGGCGGCAATGCCTGTTATGGAGGGGAAATGCTGTCTATTTAAAGAGTTTGCTGGAGTGGATGCAATTCCTATCTGTGTCAATTCCAAAGAAGTGGACGAGATTGTAAAAACCATTGAGCTGATAGGGCTGAGTTTTGGAGGAATCAATTTAGAGGATATTTCTGCTCCCAGATGTTTTGAAATAGAAAAACAACTAAAAGAGAAACTCAATATACCAGTATTTCACGACGATCAACATGGCACGGCAATTGTGGTGGGAGCTGCGCTGATTAACAGTGCAAAATTAATAAAAAAACCACTTGAAGAATTAAAAGTCGTTGTCAATGGAGCGGGAGCTGCGGGGATTGCGATTGCAAAATTTTTGATGCTGTTGGGTATCAAATACATCATTATGTGCGATAAAAATGGTATCTTATATCGTGGTGCAGAGGGTATGAACCAAGCGCAAGTACAGATGAGTGAAATTACCAATCCCGAAAATCGGACAGGCTTATTAAAGGATGCGTTGGTTGGAATGGATGTGTTTATTGGGGTGTCTCGTCCCAATTTAGTAGATGCTCAGATGATTCAGTCTATGTCAGAAAAACCAATTGTATTTGCTCTAGCAAATCCGGTACCTGAAATTATGCCAGATGAGGCAAAGGCGGCGGGTGCTTATATCGTTGGAACAGGACGCAGCGATTATCCAAATCAAATTAATAATGTATTGGTGTTTCCCGGAATTTTCAAAGGTGCGTTGCAAGCCCGTGCAAAGGATATTACAGACCAAATGAAAATTTCTGCCGCTTATGGAATTGCTCAGATTGTCGATGAGAAAGAGTTAAGTCCAGACTATGTTCTTCCAAATCCATTTCATAAATCAGTGGCAGAAAATGTGGCGAAAGCTGTGGCACAAGCCGTAAAAAAATAAAATTTTACAAAAAAATTGTGAAAAATGCTTGCCAATATCAGGTTGATATGATATAATAATTAACGCATTACGCACGTTTTATTTTTGTTCAGCTTGGTGCCGGAGCAATACGGTCGCTGGGCTATATAAAACGGAGGAATTTGAAACCAAATAACAGGAGGTAACTACAATGGGTGTAGTATCAATGAAACAACTTCTTGAAGCAGGTGTACACTTTGGACATCAGACAAGAAGATGGAACCCTAAAATGGCAGAATATATTTTTACAGAACGCAACGGTATTTATATTATTGACCTACAAAAAACAGTTCGCAAATTAGACGAAGCGTATAATTTTGTACGCGATGTAGCTGCAAATGGCGATGATATTTTATTTGTTGGTACCAAAAAACAAGCTGGTGACTCTATCAAAGAAGAAGCATTAAGATGTGGTATGCACTATGTCAATGCTCGTTGGTTGGGTGGTATGATGACCAACTTTAAAACCATCAAACGCAGAATCAAACGTTTAGAACAACTTAGAACCATGCAAGAAGATGGTACTTTTGACTTATTGCCAAAGAAAGAAGTTATCAAATTAGAGCTTGAAATTGAAAAATTAGAAAAATTCATGGGTGGCATTAAACATATGGATAAATTGCCGGGCGCTTTATTCGTTGTTGACCCAAGAAAAGAAAAAATTGCAGTTGCTGAAGCAAAAAAACTGGGTATTCCAGTTGTTGCAATTGTAGATACAAACTGTGACCCTGATGATGTGGATTATGTAATTCCAGGTAATGATGATGCAATTCGTGCAGTAAAATTATTGGCTGGTGCAATGGCTAGTGCTGTATTAGAAGCAAGACAGGGTGAACAAGACGAAGTACCTGCTGAAGTGGAAGAAGCTCCAGTACAAGCAGAACCTCAAAGTATTGAAGAAGTTGTAGACGCTGCTGAATAAATAAAATTGAATGCCCGAGCAGATATTGCGCGGGCATTTTCTGGATAAAAATGAATTTTTAGGAGGAATTATCATGGCATTTACTGCCCAAGATGTAAAGACATTGCGTGAAACTACCGGTTGTGGAATGATGGATTGTAAAAAAGCATTGACCGAAACCGATGGTGATATGGAAAAAGCAATTGAAATTTTAAGAGAAAAAGGTCTTGCTGCTGCTGTAAAAAAAGCAGGAAGAATTGCTGCTGAAGGTTTGGTTGTTTCTATTGTTGACGAAGCAAAAAAAGTTGGTGTAGTGCTAGAAGTAAACGCTGAGACTGACTTTGTAGCAAAAAATGAAAGCTTTGTAACATTTGTAAATAGCGTAGCGCAAACAATTATTGAAACCAATCCTGCTGATGTTGCAGAATTAGAAAATAAAAAATTAGTTGGTTCTGATATGACTGTAGCAGAAGGTTTAAGAGATAAGATTTTAACCATCGGTGAAAATATGAAGATTCGTCGTTTTATCAGATTGGAAGGCGACTTGGTTGCTTATGTTCATGGTGGCGGCAGAATCGGCGTTATGGTTCAGTTTGATACCGATGTTGCTGATAAAGATGGATTTAAAGAATATGCAAAAGATGTTGCAATGCAGATTGCAGCAGCTACCCCTCAGTATTTGAACAAAGAAGCAGTTCCTGCTGAAGTAGTGGAAAAAGAAAAAGAAATCTTGACAGCACAAGCAGTTGCAGAGGGAAAACCTCAAAATATTGCTGAAAAAATGGTTATGGGAAGAATCAGCAAATTCTATAAAGAAGTGTGTTTGACCGAACAAGAATTTATCAAAGACAATGATATTTCTGTGGCAACCTATACAAGCAATACTGCCAAAGAATTGGGTGGAAACATCAACCTATTGACCTTTGTTCGCTTTGAAAAGGGAGAAGGTTTGGAAAAACGCGAAGACAACTTTGCAGATGAAGTTGCAAGTATGATGAAGTAAAAAACAAAGATTAAGAAATATTTTTGTGATTTTTATTAGATCTTGGTCATAGATTTGTAGTAAAAAAATATATTCTATGATTTTGCTTTCTATTGACAGATTGCCAATAGCTTTATCATAAAAAGAAAGGACTGTTGTAAAATGTTTTATTTTACAGCAGTTTTTTATCAAAAATTTGCAAGAATACGGCTGCTTCTAAAGTAGAGAGATAAACTGTATGGCTGTATTTGACCGGGATGCTCATCTAAGTGTGAATATGAGCAATGAAGGAATGCGATTCGTATTGTAATAGCATAAATTGAGTAAAACCGCGGGACGTGCGGGGTTTGCTTATATATGATTACAACATGAATTATATTGAATAAGAAGTTCTCACCTTTAAGTGTTGGCTTAGGTGATGAGTATGTGTCACAAAATGGGAAAGGTTGTAGACGATGGAATCTTTTTATCATTTAAAAGTCGCTGGATTAGAAAGAAATCTTCCAATTTGTAAATTAAATGAAACACTTTCTATTGCAGGGTTCGTAATGTTTTCAGATGTGGAGTTGACAATTACCTGTGCAGCGGAATTATTAAAGAAATTGCCAGAATGGGATGTTCTTTTGACAGCTGAATCAAAGGGAATTCCTCTGGCATATGAAATGGCACGTCAAAGCAATAAAAATTATATTTTGGCAAGAAAAAGCACAAAATTATATATGCAGAATGCAGTGGGGATAGAAGTGAAGTCCATTACCACCGAGCGCATACAGAAACTTTATTTGGACCAAACAGATTTACAAAAGTTAAAGGGAAAACGAGTGGCGATTGTAGATGATGTAATCAGTACAGGAGAGTCTTTAAATGCTTTGGTTGAGCTGGCAACCTATGCACAGGGTAATATTGTAGCACAAGCTGCGGTTTTGGCAGAAGGAGAAGCAGCAGATAGAACAGATATTATTTATTTAGAAAAGTTGCCATTGATTGAAAATCATTGATAAAGGAGTCGATAGCATATGAATTATACGTATCATACAAAAGGTGTTTGCTCACAAAAAATTGATTTGGAAGTAGAGGATGGAATTTTAAAAGATGTTCGCTTTACAGGGGGCTGCAATGGAAATTTAAAAGGAATTTCCCAATTGGTAAAGGGTATGAAAATAGAAGATGTGATTAAGCGTCTAGAGGGTACCTCTTGCGGAATGAAAGGTACTTCTTGCCCAGACCAATTAGCAAAGGCATTAAAATCCATTTCTTAAGAAAAGGAGCTGTCTTAGACAGCTCCTTTTTTGTATTTTTAAATTATTTTTGTCAATGCTATTCATAGAATTTAAATTGTGAGGAATCTATTCGATGAAGAAATTGATTTTTTTAGGAAATGGATCAGACGAAAATATTGTGGAACATATATTGGGATATCTGAATCAAAAAATATCCTTTCAATTTTATCAAAAAGATATTTTACAAAGTTATGGAAATTGTCCTAGTCTTGAAATTTTTCATTTGAATCAAATTAAAATTTTAGATTTAGAAGAGACTTTGTTGTTTTTAAAGTCAAAAGCAGATTTGCGATTGGTGCAATATGTAAATCCTAAAACGATTATGATCATCAATTCTGCAAAAGAACAACAGTTAAAATATGCGGCGCGATTGCAGGCACAGGTCATTACCATTGGACTATCTCATAAGGATACGATTACATTTTCTAGTAAGGGAGAGTATGAATGGGTAGTTTCTCTACAAAGAGCCATTCGGGCACTAGATGGGTCGATTATAGAGCCCATGGAGATTCCCTGTTATTTTGATAGAAGCTATAGTGATGATTATATCTTGGGATTTGTAGCAATATTGTTGTTGTTAAAGCAGATTGGGGAGGGTGAAAGTTTAAATTTATTGAAATAATCCTAATTTGTTGATTGGTTTGCCCGACAAAATTCTCCGAATATTTATCATTGATTTTCATATTTATTAGAAAATGCACAATAGGAGGTGGCAAATAATTGTCAATAAAAATGCAGCTATTACTCTATAATAGCTGCATTCTATTAAACACGATGCAATAAATCCGTATAGTTTGGCATAGGCCATTTGTCTTTGGAAATAAGGACTTCAATTTGGTCAACATAACACCGCAATAAATTCATCTGAGGTAAAATGGTATCTTTACAATAAGAAGCGCGCTGGAAGCTGTCTAACTCATTTGGAATTTGTTCGATATCAGACAGTTTTTGTGTGGTATCGGAAATATGGTCAACCAATTTGGAAAGCTGTTCTAATAAACGGTACATACTTTCATTGTAAATACCACTTTGTTGTAATTTAGAATAACTGTCCGCCACTTCTCCCAGATAGGAAAAACAAGCAGGTAGAATTTGTCTGTGAACCATTTCCAACATGGTATTGGCTTCAATGGTAATGACTTTGGTGTAATTTTCTAACAGCACCTCATAACGAGAATAACACTCTGTTTCACTTAAAATATGATGTCTGTTTAGTACATCAATATTTTTGGGATCTAAAAATGCTTTTGCAGCATCAACGGTACTGGCAAGATTTGGAAGCCCACGTTTTTTGGCTTCTTCTACCCATTCTTCTGTATAGTTATTTCCATTAAAGATAACGCGTCCATGTTGTTTCATGGTGTCGTGAATGATGGCATTGATTTCCCCATCAAAGTCACTAGAATGCTCTAAACGTTCGGCGAAATGCATTAATGTATCCGCTACAATGGTATTGAGTACATAATTGGCAAATGCAATGGAAGAGGAAGAACCCACCATACGAAATTCAAATTTGTTTCCTGTAAAGGCAAAAGGTGAAGTTCGATTGCGGTCGTTGTCGTCTTTTGGCAACTTTGGAAGTGTTTCAACACCCATTTGCAAGATAGAAGAAGGGGTGGCATCTGGTTGATGTCCCTGTGCAATGCTATTTAAGACAGAAGTGAGTTGTTCTCCCAAAAAGATGGAAATAATTGCTGGAGGTGCTTCGCTGGTACCTAACCGATAATCATTTCCAACAATTGCTGCTGATAAGCGCAGTAAGTCGGCGTAGTTGTCTACAGCGGTGATGATCGCGCATAAAAAAGTTAAAAACTGAATATTTTGATAGGGGTTTTTTCCGGGTTCTAATAGGTTGATTCCGTCATCGGTAGAAAGTGACCAGTTATTGTGTTTTCCTGAGCCATTTACCCCTGCGAATGGTTTTTCATGTAACAAGCAAGCTAGATGATTCTTTTTGGCGATAACTCTCATCATTTCCATCGTGAGTTGATTGTGATCACAGGCGATATTGACGGTATTGAAGATTGGGGCAAGTTCATGTTGAGCGGGAGCTGCTTCATTGTGTTTGGTCTTTGCAGTAACGCCCAATCTCCAAAGTTCTTGGTCAAGTTGGTGCATATAATCAGCAACTCGAATGCGGATACGACCAAAGTAATGGTCTTCCATTTCTTGTCCCTTTGGAGGTTTGGCTCCGAATAGTGTTCTGCCACAAATCTTTAAATCAAGACGTTTTTCATATAAGTCGCGATCGATTAAAAAATATTCCTGTTCTGCTCCAACTGTGGCATTGACATGCTTAGAAGTATTGTTGCCAAAGGTTCTTAAAATGCGCAATGCCTGGGCAGAAATTGCCTCCATAGAGCGCAGTAATGGTGTTTTGGTATCCAGTGCTTCTCCAGTATAAGAACAAAATGCAGTTGGAATATAAAGCGTTTCATCTTTGATAAAGGCAGGAGAAGTGCAATCCCATGCAGTATAACCACGTGCTTCAAAGGTATTGCGCAACCCTCCATTGGGAAAAGAAGAGGCATCTGGTTCCCCTTGAATTAGTTCTTTTCCAGAAAACTCCAAGATGACTTTGCCATCGGAAGTGGGAGAAATAAAACTGTCCAATTTTCCAGCAGTGTAATTTGTCATTGGTTGAAACCAGTGGGTAAAGTGAGTAGCTCCTTTTTCTAATGCCCAATCCTTCATTGCTTCCGCAACAATATCTGCGATTTCTGGTTTTAATGGAACTCCAGAGTCAATGGAGTTTTTTAATTCTCGATAAGTACTTTTAGGAAGTTTTTCACGCATAATGCTGTCATTAAAGACATTACATCCAAATGTTTTAAAATCAAAACCCATTCTTTTATTACCTTTCTAAAGATAGACTGTAAAAAATTACAGCAATATCACTTGATGTTTTTCACATTCTGCTATCATTTCATCTGACCAGATAGAAGCATGAACTTCACCAATATGTGCCTTTTGCAATAATAACATACAAATTCTTGATTGACCAATGCCTCCTCCAATGGTAAGAGGGAGTTCTCCATTTAACAGTTGTTTGTGGAAGGATAAATTTTTTCGTTCTTCACAGCCTGCAATTTCAAGTTGATTTTGAAGGGATTGTTCATCCACTCGAATACCCATAGAAGAAACCTCAACCGCCTGATTTAAAACGGGATACCAAATCAGCAAATCACCATTTAAGCTCCAATCATCATAGTCAGGAGCGCGTCCATCATGTGGAATACCGCTTTTTAATTTGCCACCAATTTGTGTGATGAATACGGTGTGATGTTCTTGACAAATGCGATTCTCTCGTTCTTTTGGCGTCAACTGAGGATAACGGTCCTCTAATTCTTGAGAGGTGATAAAGGTGACCTCTGGAGAGATAAAGCTCTCAATCTGTGGAAATCTGGAAACCAATTTATTTTGGGTGAATTTTAATGCATTGACAATCTGTAAAACAGTTTCTTTTAACGTATCTATATTGCGGTTTTCGCGAGTGATAATCTTTTCCCAGTCCCATTGATCCACATAAATGGAATGAAGATTATCCAGTACCTCATCTCTGCGAATGGCATTCATATCAGTGTATAAACCTTGACCCGGTTGAAACTGATATCGACTCAGTGCTTTTCGTTTCCATTTTGCCAGGGAATGAACGATTTGAACATTGGATTTGGTAGATAAAATATCAAATTCAACAGGGCGTTCAATTCCATTTAAGTCATCGTTTAAACCACTTTCTGGCGTTACGAATAAGGGAGCAGATACACGGGTTAATTGCAAATTTTGTGCTAATTTTTGCTCAAAGGTATCCTTGACAAATTTGATTGCAATTTCAGTATCTAAAATAGATAGTTTGTTTTGATAGTCGGCGGGAATCATCATATTTTTTTCACTCATAAAAAAACCTCATTTCTTTTCACCAAAAAAGTAAATTATATCTATTGTGAACCGAACCTATTTTAGCACTAATTTGCAATTTTGACAATGCTTCTTCTTTACCTTAGTAAAGAGGCATCTGTAAAAAAGCTCTAATACTGGGAATATTTTTACAAAGATTTTACATATTAAAGCGATTATACAAGAAATGATATTTGACTTTTTTATAATTATTTGATAATATAAATAATAATAGATTTTGAATGTGGTTAATTTAACCAAACTTCAAATAAAAATGAAAATCTATTAGAAGGAGTGTCTTATTTTGGACGAATCGTCGGGTGTTTTATGTATATTGGTTGTGATTTTAGTGGGAATGTCTGCCTTTTTTTCTGGTTCAGAAACGGCATTTGCAACAATCAATAAAATACGTCTAAAAAATTTGGCGGCAGAAGGGAACAAAAAAGCAGCAAAGGTATTAAAAGTTGCGGAGGATTATGACCGCGCATTATCTGCTATTTTGATAGGAAACAATATCGTTAATATTGGTTCTGCCTCTATTGGAACTATCATTTTTACCAGTTGGTTTGGTCCAGCCAATGGTGCATGGATCTCCACTTTGGTGATGACCATTATGGTGTTGATTTTTGGAGAAATCCTCCCCAAATCACTTGCCAAAGAAAATGCAGAACGATTTAGTTTAGCGGTGGTAGATATCCTTGATTTTCTGATTAAAATCTTCTCTCCTTTGATTTTTTTCTTTTTAAAGTTAAAAGAGTTGATTTCAAGATCAAATGGCGAAAATCAACAGCCTTCTGTGACAGAGCAAGAGTTGAAGTATATTATTGAGGAAAGTGAAAGCGAAGGCGTTTTGGAGGAACAAGAAAGTCAGTTGGTTCAATCTGCATTGGATTTTGATGAAACTGTCGTAAGTGAAGTGTTGACTCCTCGTGTGGACGTTGTGGCAATTGAATTAAATGAGGATATTGACACCATAAAATCACTTTTCTTTGAAGAAGGTTATTCTAGATTGCCAGTGTTTCAGGGAACCATTGATACAATTGTAGGAGTGATACACAGCAAGGATTTTTTCCGTGCCTATATTCAAGAAAAAAATGTGGATATTTCTAAACTGCTGCAAAAGACAATTTATGTGCCCCCCAAAAAGCGTATCTCAGAACTATTGCGAGAATTACAAAAATTAAAATCTCATATGGCAGTTGTAACTGACCAATATGGTGGAACGATTGGTGTCATTACGTTGGAAGATATGATTGAAGAGTTGGTTGGAGACATTTGGGACGAAAGTGATGAGGAAGAAATTGATATTGTAAAGGTATCCGATACGGAATATCAGGTTTCTGGGGATACCAATATTGAGGACTTCTTTGATAGAATTGATTTTGAATATCGTGAAAGTGATTTTGAAGATTGTGCACACACCTTTGCCGGTTGGGCATTGGAAACGTTTGAAAGAATTCCTGAAATGGGAGACTATTTTGAATATGAAAATTTAAAAATACAAGTATTAGAAGTATCTGAACAACGTATTTTAAAATTTTCTATTTTTGTTCAACCAATCAATTAGCATCGTTTCTAAAAATAATCCTTAAATTTGATAGCGTTTATTTGGTGGTTTTCACGAAATAAACGCTGTTTTTTATAAATTTATTGCTGTTTTTATGTGTGTTTGCTATAATAGAAACCAGCGTTGGATAATTTAGCGCTTTAAATGGGAAGAAGTCTATTTGGCGTGTGAATTTGAAAATGTATAGTGAAAAAGAAACAAAAAAATCAGAATAAAGCTTTTTATGAGATATCAATTAGAAAAGAATAAACGCGAATTGCAGCGAAATTAAGAGAATATAGGAAGAATAAGAGAGGAGAAGTTTACTAAAAAATATGCAATATTATAAAAAGTGAAGAAAGTTGTAACAGTGAATCGATGAGTTCAATATAAATGGCATATAGATGATATGGAGTATACACCATAAGATAAAAATAAAGTGGTGTTTTTATTGATATGTGTTTGACATAAAGTGGGTCGCTTTTTATAAGTTTTTAGTAATGGTGAAGATAAATGTTTTTTCAAAAGGAAATTGAAACAATGCCTAGAAAACAACTGGAAGCATTGCAGTTGGAGCGTTTAAAATGGGTAGTGGATTATTGTGACCGAAATGTAGAGGCTTATCATAAAAAGTTATCTGCTGCGAAAGTGACATCAGATAAAATCAAACAGCTTTCTGATATCAAATATATTCCATTTACAACAAAAGCGGATATCAGAGATACCTATCCTTATGGTTTATTTGCAGTTCCGCTGAAAAAAATCGTCCGTATTCACGCATCCAGTGGAACAACGGGAAAACCTACTGTTGTGGGATATACCCGAAAAGATATTGACAATTGGAGCGATATTGTTGCTCGCATTTGCGTTGCAGCAGGTGTGACCGATGAGGATGTTGCACAGATTTCTTTTGGATATGGTTTATTTACTGGAGCATTGGGACTGCATTATGGATTGGAAAAGGTGGGTGCATCGGTCATCCCTGTTTCCAGTGGGAATACCGAAAAACAAGCCATGATATTAAAGGATTTTGGGACAACAGTATTGATTAGTACACCATCTTATGCGATGTATATGAGCGAAGTGGCAAAGGATACAGGGATACAACTCGATGAGCTAAAATTGCGCATTGGAATGTTTGGTTCAGAAGGTTGTACACCAGAATTGAGAAATCGCATTGAGCAAGGGTTTGGATTGTTCTCAACTGACAATTATGGCATGAGTGAATTGATGGGACCAGGTGTTTCAGGAGAATGTCAATATCGCGATGGCTTACACTTTGCAGAGGACCATTTTATTCCAGAAATTATTGACAGCGAAACTGGAGAAGTGTTGGATAAAGGTGAAACAGGAGAATTGGTCATTACAACCATTACCAAAGAGGGAATCCCTATGCTGCGCTATCGTACAAGGGATATTTCACGACTGAATTATGAACCATGCCGCTGTGGAAGAACCCATGTGCGGATGGATAAAGTCAAGGGTAGAAGCGATGATATGCTCAAGATTCGAGGGGTGAATGTCTTTCCCTCTCAGATTGAAAGTGTATTGGGCAATATTGAGGGAATTTCTCCACATTATCAATTGGTATTGACCAGAAGCCATTTTACCGATTATTTAGAAGTAAAGGTAGAGTTTATCGATACCAACTTATTGGAACATTATGGAGAGATTGAAACGTTACAAAAACAGATACACGCAAAATTACATACTGTATTGGGAATTGATGCGAAAATCAGTTTGGTAGAACCACGAAGCATTGAACGCTTTGCAGGAAAGGCGAAGCGAATTGTCGATTTAAGGGTGTTTGAGAAAGAAATAGAAAAATAAAGTGTATCTGATAGATCAATTAGAAGAAGGGTTGGATAAAACAGTGAAGAAATTGATGTTGGGCAATGAAGCAGTTGCTAGAGGTCTATATGAAGCGGGATGTTGTGTGGTTTCCAGTTATCCGGGAACACCTAGCACAGAAATTACAGAATATGCAAGTAAATACGATGATATTTACTGTGAATGGGCGCCCAATGAAAAGGTTGCGCTAGAAGTTGCAATCGGTGCAGCATTTGCCGGCAAGCGTTCTTTTTGTGCGATGAAACATGTGGGACTAAATGTGGCAGCAGACCCCTTGTTTACAGTGTCCTATACAGGAATTCATGCAGGTTTGGTCATTGGGGTAGCAGATGACCCTGGTATGCATTCCTCACAAAATGAGCAGGATTCCCGTCATTATGCAATTGCCTCTAAAATACCAATGTTAGAGCCAGCGGATTCCGCACAGGCAATTGCATTTGTAAAACTTGCTTATGAAATTTCAGAGCGTTTTGATACTCCAGTTTTATTGCGGATGTGTACTCGTATTTCTCATTCTCAAAGCGTGGTAGAAACTGCCGAACGAGTAGAACCACAAACAAAACCTTATCAAAAAAATCCGAGCAAATATGTGATGATGCCAGGCAATGCCAAAAATCGTCATGTAGTGGTAGAACAAAGAACAAAGGATTTAATTGCATTTGCAGAGGATACACAGGCAAATAGTGTGGAGATCAATCAGAGCAAGATAGGGATTGTTACTTCAGGAACTTGTTATCAATATGTAAAGGAAGTATTTGAAGATCGCGTCAATATTTTAAAAGTGGGCATGGTAAACCCGCTTCCTGAAAAGTTGATTTTGGATTTTGCCGCTCAATCAGAAGAACTCTATGTTGTAGAAGAGTTGGATCCAATCCTTGAGAACCACTGTCGTTGTCTGGGATTAGATGTGATAGGAAAAGAACTCTTTCCAATGACAGACGAATTTTCTCAAAATTTGGTAGCAGAGAAATTCAATGTAGATGTTCCAGAATCTGTAGCATTTTTGCAAGACGTTCCAGTGCGTCCACCGGTGATGTGTGCTGGTTGTCCTCACAGAGGATTATTCTATACCCTCAACAAACAAAAAGTGACTGTTTCTGGTGATATTGGTTGTTATACTTTGGGTGCTCAGGCTCCATTGTCTGCAATTGATATGTGTGTTTGTATGGGTGCTTCTGTATCAGGGCTTCATGGATTTAATAAAGCATTGGGTAAAGAAGCACAGACAAAAACTGTTGCGGTAATTGGTGATTCTACCTTTATTCATTCTGGTGTTACAGGATTGATTAACATTGCTTATAATGCCACCAATTCAACTGTGATTATTTTGGATAATTCTATCACAGGAATGACAGGACATCAGCAAAACCCAACCACTGGATATACCATCAAGGGCGATCCAGCAACGAAAATTGATTTAGAGGCATTGTGTCACGCAGTTGGCATTGAACGTGTACGCATAGTTGACCCTTATGATTTAAAAGAATGTGACCGAGTTTTAAAAGAAGAATTGGCAGCTGAACAACCTTCTGTTATCATTTCTAGAAGACCTTGTGTACTCTTAAAATATGTAAAGACAGCCCCAAGTCTTATGGTGCAGAAAGATAAGTGTAAGAGCTGTAAATCTTGTATGAAACTGGGCTGTCCTGCAATCAGTATCAAAGATGGAAAAGCATTTGTTGACAGCGCACTTTGTGTGGGTTGTAAACTCTGCGAAAGTTTATGTCCATTTGATGCTTTTGAGTCTATAACAAAGTAAAAGGAGAGAAAACCAGTGAATAAAACAATAAATATTATGATTGTTGGCGTAGGCGGGCAAGGCAGTCTACTTGCCAGTAGATTGTTGGGCAATGTATTGCTAAACGAAGGGTTTGATGTCAAAGTATCTGAAGTACATGGAATGTCACAGAGAGGCGGTTCGGTAGTTACCTATGTGCGTTTTGGAGAAAAGGTGTATTCTCCAGTGATTGATAAAGGACAGGCAGACTATATTATTTCATTTGAAAAGTTAGAGGCAGCAAGATGGATGTCTTATCTAAAAAAAGATGGGAAAATCATTGTAAATACACAAGAGATAGATCCGATGCCAGTGATTGTTGGGGCAGCCAATTATCCAGAACAAATCATCGAACAGATGGAACAATTAGGTGTTTGCGTGATTCCAATTGATGCCTTTCACTTAGCAGAGCAGGCAGGTTCTGTAAAGGCTGTCAATTTGGTATTAATGGGTGTGTTGTCTAAATATTTACAGTTTGAACCAGAGGTTTGGGAAAAGGCAATGCTAGAATGTATTCCAGAAAAGTTTTTGGAATTGAATCAAAAGGCATTTGCACTTGGGAAATGTCACAATTAAAAGGAGAAGGAACAATGCCAACACTTCATTTGATGGTTGGTTTGCCATGCAGTGGAAAAACAACACGAGCAAGACAGCTTGCACAAGAATATCATGCAGTGTTATTTACACCAGATGTTTGGCATTTGCAGTTATTCGGGCAGGATTTAGCCCATCCGGATCATGGTCGAAACCATGATATGGTTGAAAAAATTATGTGGGATACAGCAGAGAGAATTTTACAATTGGGTGTAGATGTTGTTTTAGATTTTGGATTATGGGGACGCGATGAGAGAGCTGATTTCCGGAATAGGGCGAAAGCATTGGGCGCAGATTGTAGATTCTATTATATGGACGTTCCACAAGAAGAATTATTAAGGCGTTTAGAACAGCGCAATCAACAGGCATCTCAAGATGTATTTGTCATTCCCAAACAAGAGATGTTGCGCTATATTGCACTGTTTCAACCTCCAACGGAGGAGGAAATTGCAGCTTTTGGCTGTAGAGGATAAATCATGATTAGAGGGGACTTGAGAAAAATGGAACAATATTTTCAAAAGGAGATAGAAACCGCACCATTAGAAGAACTTCAAAAGATGCAGTCAGAACGGTTGGTTGATACCGTCAAACGCGTTTATGAGAAGGTTGCTTATTATCGGGAACGCATGGATCAAGCAGGTGTAAAACCGGAGGATATGAAATCCATAAAAGACTTAAAAAAATTGCCCTTTACCTATAAGCAGGATTTAAGAGATACCTATCCTTATGGTTTATTTGCAGTTCCATTGGAAGAAGTAGTAGAGCTTCATGCTTCCAGCGGAACAACAGGAAAACAGATTGTGGTGGGATATACCAAACATGATTTGGAAATTTGGGGCGATATTTGTGCTCGTGCCATTGTGGCGACTGGAGGAAGTTGTCATGATAAGGTGCATGTTTCTTATGGTTATGGATTATTTACTGGAGGATTTGGTTTACATTTGGGTGCACAGGCATTGGGAGCCACAGCAATTCCAGTTTCTTCTGGAAATACACCACGTCAGATTAATATTTTAAAAGATTTTGGTTCTACTGTACTTTGTTGTACACCTTCCTATGCACAGTATATTGGGGAATCACTTCATGAGGGAGGGGATACAACAGACCAAATCCATCTTAGAGCAGGCATTTTTGGCGCAGAGGCTTGGACAGAACAAATGAGAAAAGAAATAGAAAAAAGTCTAAATATCAAAGCGTATGATATTTATGGTTTAACTGAAATTATGGGACCTGGAGTCGCTTATGAATGCAGTGAACAGACTGGAATGCATGTAAATGAGGACCACTTTATTGTAGAAGTGATTAACCCAGAAACCGGTGAGGTACTTCCAGAAGGGGAACAAGGTGAATTGGTATTTTCCTGTATTACAAAAGAGGCATTTCCCCTGCTTCGTTATCGCACAAGAGATATTGGTATATTGACACGTAAAAAGTGTTCTTGTGGAAGGACCTTTATTAAGATGTCTAAACCAATGGGTAGAAGCGATGATATGTTGATTATTAAGGGTGTCAATGTATTTCCTTCACAGGTTGAAAGTGTATTGTTGGAGTTGGGTTATCCACCACATTATCAATTGGTAGTAAATCGAGTTGGAACAATGGATACCTTGGAGATTCGCGTGGAATTGTCTCAAGAGATGTTTTCCGATGCAGTCAATGTATTACAGGCACATGAAAGAAAGATTCGCGAAGCAGTTCGTTCTACTTTGGGAATTGCTGCTAAGATTACATTGGTGGAACCAAAAAGTATAGAGCGTTCTATTGGAAAAGCAAAACGTGTTATTGATAATCGTCAAAAATAAAATTGTCAATCTGTCTAAATAAATTGACAATTTGAAAAATATATAGTATGATTATAACAATTAAAAGAAGTGAGGTGCTTTGAATGGATATTAAACAAATTTCTGTTTTTGTAGAGAATAAACCTGGTCGTCTTGCTACAATTACAAAGTTTTTAGGAGAGAATCATGTTGATATTCGTGCACTTTCAATTGCAGATACAAGAGACTTTGGTATTTTGCGGTTGATAGTGGATAATCCAGACCAGACAATTACCTTATTAAGGGAAGCAGGATATACCGTCTCTATTACCTCCGTTATTGCAGTTGCGATGAACGATGAGCCGGGAAGCCTTGCAAAGGTGTTGGAAATTTTATACATGGCAGGAATTACAGTAGAATATATGTATGCTTTTATCACTAGAACAAAAGATCATGCTTATGTAGTACTGCGTGTAGAAGATACAAAAGACAGTAGGGCAAGAGATATTTTAATGAACAACGATATTCATTTGGCAAGTTCAGAAGATATTTATAGCTTATAGAAATGGAATTGGAACAACACATGGATTAAAATAACAAATTCATGATATTGAATAGAAAAGGGCTATTCAACTTGGGTAGCCCTTTTTAAATCTATATTTTAAAGGTATTATCTGACATTTCAAAAGCAATTATTTGGCCACTTTGACAAACAATGAAAAAATATATTGTCAACAGATAAGATAAAAGTGATATGTTTGAATAAATTGAAAAAGGTAATAACTTCCAAAAAACGCCTTGATTTTTCATCAAGGCATGATATAATCAAATTATCATATTGAAAATTTATGAGAAATAAAAATTTTTTAAATAGAAAGGTTGTACAGCATATGAAAGTTATTTGGGCATCTGATTATCAAGAGGTTAGCAAAAGAACAGCAGACTATATCAAAGCACAAATTTTAATGAAACCAAATTGTGTTTTGGGTCTTGCAACAGGTTCTTCTCCAATTGGAACTTATCAAAATTTGGTTTCTGCTTATCAAAATGGGGAAGTGGATTTTAGCAAGGTGACTTCTGTCAACTTAGATGAGTATTTTGGTTTAGATGGAGAACATGACCAAAGTTATCGTTATTTTATGAATCATCATTTATTTGATCATGTAAATATTGCAAAGGAAAATACCTTTGTGCCAAGTGGAATCACAGAGGATATCGAACAAGAAACACAGCGTTATGAACAATTAATTCGTGACTTAGGTGGTGTAGATTTGCAGTTGTTGGGAATTGGTCACAATGGTCACATTGGATTTAATGAGCCATGTAATGAATTCGTTCCTCAAACACATGTTGTAGATCTTGGAGAAAGTACAATACAGGCAAATGCTCGCTTTTTTGGCAGCGTTGAGAATGTACCTAAAAAAGCAATTACAATGGGGATTGGTACCATTATGTCTGCAAAGAAAATTATCTTGATTGCAAGTGGACAGGACAAAAAAGAAATTATTCATCGTTCTATTTATGGTGCAGTAACTCCAGATGTTCCTGCTTCTATTTTACAACTTCACCCAGATGTCACTGTGATTGCAGCAGTGGATTGATAGTCATTGTCATAAAAATCGTAAAGATGTCAATCAGAATAACTGTTGGAAAGGCGGAATAAAGCAAGATGATTTTTAAAAATGCCAATGTGTTTTTTCAAGGTCATTTTCAAACAATAGATGTTGAAATACAGCAAGATCAGATTGTGAAAATTGCTTCAAACTTATCTGGAGAAGAACAATGTGATTTATCTGGAAAGATGTTGATTCCAGGGCTAATTGATGTACATACACATGGTTGTATTGGCTTTGATTTTTCCACTGCTTCTGTAGAAGAACTAAAACAAATGCGTGAATATTATCAACAGCAGGGTGTGACGACTGTAGCAGCAACGACAATGACAGAAGAATTGGGTCTTTATAGACAGGCTGTGAAAAATATTCGCCAAACAATGGAAACTGAAAAATCTGGCTGTCGTATTGCTGGTATTAATATGGAAGGACCTTTTCTTTCAAAAGCAAAGAAGGGTGCTCATGATGAAAAATATCTCTATCCAGTAGATTTTGAGCTATTTGAAGAATTGGATCAATTATCTGGTGGGAATATTCGCATTGTTGATCTTGATCCAGAATTGGAACACGCAATCGAATTTATAAAGACCTATCACACCAATAAGACCTGTTCTATTGCGCATACACCTTGTGGATATGAAACTGCAATGAAAGCAGTAGAAGCAGGTGCAGGACAGGTAACGCACCTATATAATGCCATGAATGGATTACATCATCGGGAGCCCGGCGTTGTAGGGGCAATGTTTGATTCAAATTTATTGGGAGAATTGATTTGTGATGGAATCCATATTCACCCATCTGTGATTCGTTTGAGCTTTAAAGCATTTGGGGAGAGAATTGTGATCGTTTCAGATACCATGTGCGCTTGTGGCTTACAAGATGGTAATTACTTATTGGGTGGTCAACAGGTGAAAGTAACCGGCAAGAAGGCTTGTTTAGATGATGGTACCATTGCAGGTTCTGTTACAAATGTTTATCGTGGTTTGGTAAATGTGATTTCCTTCGGTATTCCAAAAGAACAAGCAATTTTGGCTGCGACTTTAAATCCGGCAAAATCTTTGAAGTTAGATGATCAATTGGGAAGTATTGACGTTGGCAAAAAAGCTGATTTGTTGGTCATTGATTCTGATTGGAATTTATTGAATGTATACCAAGGTGGAAAATTGGTAAAATAAAAATGGTGGGTGCACGATAAGCGTGTACCCATCATTGTTTTCATTAAAACTTATTATAAGGATGAAAGAAGTAATCTGAGATTGCTTGTTTTACAATACGATTACTCGATTGAATTTTAAAAAGACATCAAAATAAACCAATATAGCACATGGATATTTGTCGATCAATAGAAGTACATGATGATTATCGTGTGCTTTTTTCTTTACCAGTGCATATACTGTATTGATGATTTAAATGAATCATGATTTGGTATTGTTATAAGAAAGGTGATGACTTTGGCAAATATCAAGGTGTTAGATGTTAGTTATATACAAAACGACATTGATTATCAGGCAGTAAAGGACAGCGATATAAAAGGGGTGATTTTGCGTTGTGGAGTCACTACTTGGGGAGATTTGGTTCAGTATCCAGATCGCAGTTTTGAAAAGCACTATGAGGGATTTCGTGCGGTTGGTATGCCCTTGGGTGCTTATTATTATTCGGCGGCTCCAAATCGAGAAATCGCCTTGCGAGAGGCAAATTATACTGTCCAGCTGTTAAAGGGAAAGCAATTTGAATATCCCATATTTTATGATGTGGAAAATGCAGAACAACAGGGAAATCTATCAAAAAGGCAGTTGACAGATATTATTTTGACCTATTTGGAGGAGCTTAAAAAATTGGGGTATTATCCGGGATTATATGTTAGCAAATATTGGGCGACTACAAAGGTGTGCATGAATGAAATTCAAGATGCTATCTGGATTGCTCAATATAATGATGTAAGTACCTATCCAGGTAGAAAAGATATGTGGCAATATACCAATGCTGGGCGAGTCAGTGGAATTCAACAGAATGTGGATTTAAGTGAATGCTATGTTGATTTTCCAAGTATCATTCGCAACAGTGGACTAAATGGATTTCCCGCTTCCGAAACAGGTCAATGGAAACAAAATGAACATGGTTGGTGGTATGAGTATCCAGATGGAAGTTATGTAAAAGATGAGTGGAAAAAAATCAATGGGCATTGGTATTATTTTGATCAATCCGGTTATATGCAAACTGGCTGGTTGCAATTACATGGTGTATGGTATTATCTGGAAGAAAACGGAGAGATGGCAGTTGGTTGGCAGGAAATTCAGGGAAAATGGTATTATTTTGATACCTTACAGGGAAATATGAAAACAGGATGGTTATATTTAGATTATAAGTGGTATTATCTAGATGAAAATGGAGTGATGCAGACTGGCTTGACGATGGTAGAAGGAAAACTATATTATTTACAACCAGATGGGGTATTGTTACAAAATCAAAAATTGACGCTTTATGCGGATGCCGATGGTGTATTACATGTATGATAGAAAAATGATAATCGTTTGTAAGAATTCAAAAATCAAATGGACTTCCTACAAGGTAATAGGAAGTCCATTTGATAAGCGAAATGATACAGTGATTGGTTATGATTTGTGAAGGGCTTTCCATTCATCTTCTAAAATTGCCATTAAGATATCATCTGCATAGTTATCTCCGTCTTTGATGGCATCTCTTAAAACACCTTCTCTTTTAAAACCTGCCTTGAGATATGTTTTTTCTGCTCTTGAATTAAATGAGAACACATCTAATTCTAGGCGATGTAAGTGCAATTGTTCAAAAGCAAAGCCACAGGTCATATGAGTTGCCCAAGAACCAAGTCCCTTTCCACGCATATCACTATGAAAAATTGCAATACGGAAGTTTGCGCTTCTCAAATCCCAATCAATTTCATTGATAACACTTTCACCAATGATCATACCATTGGGGTCAATGATTAAAAAGTCATAGCGTTCATGGTTATCAATACAGGAAAGAAAAAAGTTCACGACTTCATCATGAGTAAATGAAGGCTTACAACCAGTGAAACGCGCAATTTTTGGATCCAATGGGTGGAAGTTTTGTCTGTAATAATCTTCAGCATCTTCTTTATTGGCTGGTCTTAGGATAAAACCGTCCTTTTCCCAAGTTATTTTAATTTTTTCCATGATCATAATTCTCCTAAAAATTTGATGGTACAGAGTCTTTTACTTTCAAATAAAAACAAATAGAAAAGCAATTGCTTTTCTATTTGTTTTTATTTAGTTATCTTGATAAATATAAGTTACAGCTATGGTAAAATCACCAGCATATGGGGTATTGGTATGTGTGCTTCGTTCGATACAATTGTAGTTACTTCCGTTTATCATATCTAGATTTTCGGCAACCATATGGTTAAATTGATCCATTTCTGCCTGCATTTTGTCTGCTTCCATGTATTCTTTGTTGACAATTATAAAATTATTATAGTTATCTAGCCTGTTTATAATCTGTTTTTGATATCCTTCTACAGTTTTAACATCTTCATAGGATATCACAATTGTATCTTCTATATTAGTTGCTCCAATTTTTTCATATATATAATCCAATATGTCTTTTACATCTTCAGCTTCTATATCGATGTCAAAATCAATATCCAAACCAGTAGATTTATGGTGATTTAATGTATCAGCTTGATTTGGTGTATTTTTGTGATTGATATCTTCTGCTGCATCTTTTATGGTTTTCACCTTATCTACTGCGTCTTTTGCGCTTGTGAACAGATTTGACAGAACACTGATTCCCAATGCGCCACAGAGGAATAAAAGACAACCGCCTGCTAAAACGGTAAATAGCTTAGTTGGTTTATATCTAGTCTGATTGTTGGATGTTCGATTATTTTTCTTTTTTCTGTTCTTATTTCCCCAGGAATTATTTTTTCCTCCCCAAGTATTATAGTGCGGATTGCCCATGATTTGTCTCCCTTCTGTATATAGCTTTGTAAAATGATGTTGAATAAAACAATAGAATCACATTCTTATCCTTTATGATACTTTATTTAGAACATAACGTCAAGTTCAAAATGCTTTTTTAAGATTGAGAATTAATAAAGACATATTTGTTTGTGATTGGGGCTAAAAGGCAACTGTCTTATTTCAAGAAGTTCATCATAGATCATTTGGGGGATTCCTTGTTTAAATTGTATAAGACTGGTTTCATGATGTCCGTGCATTGTATACTCAGAAGGCTGTGACTTATAAGGAGTAAAGAAACAAATTATTTTGGAATGACAAGTTTGAATAGAATCGGGCAATATTTTGTAATTTTCCATCAATGCAATATATTGATATTCTTGTCCCATTGAAATATTGCTTTCTGCATAGGAATGATGAAAGTATAACTGGTTGGGAGCCAACTTATTTTTTTGAAATATTTTATAAGCAATTGGGTACCTAATTCCATCTTGTATGCAGTTTTGTTCGATATCTGGTATCAACCGGTTCAAAACGAGATTGGAATTGAACCATCCCCACAAAATAAGGCGATTTGGCTTTGTCATTTTGTTCTCCTGTTTATAAACTTGAGATATTGCTGGATAATTGATTGGGAACTATTTTGCAAGTAACTGATTTGTCTCAATTAAGATTGTTTAAACGCCGTCCAAATCTTATCATAAACCTGAGTTGTATCGCCTACATCCTTGATAAATTCAATGTCTTGTAAAAATTCTTCTGGAATAAATAAAGCGGCATTGTTTTTATAGCTCTCTGGAAGAAATTCGGCAGAAGCCTGATTGGGACACAAATAATAAATTTGACTGGAGATTTTAGCACCTACTTCAGCTTCTAAAATATAATCTAAAAATAGGTAAGCATTGTTTTGATTGGGAGCGTTTTCAGGAATAAAAGCATTGTCAATACCAAAGCCCATACCACCAGTAGGATAGACAATTTTTAAATCTGGATTGGCTTCCAATGCCAGTGCTGCTTGAGAAGCGAACATATATCCCACACTAGCTTCGCCACTGATTAATAAATCTTGAATATTGTTGACTGTCATACTGCGGATATTGGGTTTTAGTGTTAATAATTTTTGTTTTGCCTGTTCCAAAATGGATTCATCGGTTTCGTTCATAGATTTACCCATAGATTTTAAAGTCATACCAATTACATTTCTGGCATCATCCATCATGACAACACTATCTGCCAAAGACTCATCCCAAAGATCATCATAAGTTGTGATGTCTATGTCAACTACAGATGGATCATATACAATCAAGGGTGTACCAGCAGAAAACGGAATGGTATATTGATTATCAGGGTCATAGTATTGACTTTGATAGGTTGGATCAAGATTGTTATAGTTGGAGAGTTTGTCTGTGTCAAGTTTGCTGATAATATCTCCCTCATGAACTGCAATATCAATAATGTAGTCGGAAGCAATAACAATATCATAACCATCATTGCCCGCCTGTAGTTTTGTAAGCATTTCTTCATTGCTTTCAAAATTAGAATAGTTGACCTTGACTCCAGTTTTTTCAGTAAAGCCTTCTAATACATCTGATGGTAAGTAGCCATCCCAAGTAAATAGATTGAGTGTTTTGCTGGATTTATCTGAATTTGCTGTATCATCTGGTTTAGAAGTACAACTGGAAAAGACAGATAATGAGAGGATAGAGGCAAATAAAACAGAGAAAACGCGATTGATAGATTTCATATTAAGAAGTCTCCTTTTCTTTTTTTGGTTTTTTAGCTCCGATTTTACCTGAGATAATTACGATTGCGAAGGTAACCAATAACATCATTGTGCAAAGTGCATTGATTTCAGGAGAAACGCCAACTTTGATTTGAGAATAAATTTTGACTGGTAGGGTGTTGGTTTCAGGACCAGTTACAAAAAAGCTAATTACAACGTCGTCTAAGGACATAGCGAATGCCAATAACGTGCCTGATAAAACTGCTGGCATAATGAGTGGTAGCGTGATGTCAATAAAAGTTCTGAGGGGAGTAGCCCCTAAATCTCTGGCGGCTTCTTCGATAGACTTGTCCATGCCAGCCAAACGCCCCTTTACAACAATAAAAATATAAGGCACACAAAAGGAAATATGCGCAATAATTAATGTCATCATACCAAATGGCAGATTAAGGAAAGAAAATACTGCCAAAAATACCATGCCCAAAATAATTTCTGGTATCATGATGGGAATGGTGGCAAGACTTTCAACCATTCCTTTGCTTTTTAGGTCTGCACGTACAATGCCAACTGCTCCAATGGTACCGATGACGGTGGAAAGTAGGCAACTGATAAATGCCACAATCAGACTATTTTTGAGTGCTTCCATCAAACTTTGATTTTGAAACATCTGACCATACCACTTTAGTGTAAATCCACCCCAGATTGCATCGGATTTGGAATTATTAAAGGAATAGATGATAACCACGATGACTGGCAGATACATGATAATTAACAATAAAATGAGATATACTTTAGGAAACCATTGTTTTTTCATCATAATCCCTCCAAGTCCTTTGTATGGGTGACTTTGCGATACAGTCCAATAAAGATTAAGGTCATACACATCATAATAATGGAAAGTGCAGCGCCAAATGGCCAATCTCTAGCGACCATTAGCTCATTTTTAATTAAATTGCCAAGTAGCATTACCTTGCCGCCACCCATTAAATCTGAGATAAAAAACAGACCAACAGATGGGACAAATACCAAAATTACCCCAGAGAGAATACCAGGCAATGTCATTTTAAGGGTAGTTGTCCAAAATGCCTGAAATCGAGTGGCCCCTAAATCTCTAGCGGCTTCTACAACGGTCCAATCCATCTTTTCCACGCTGCTGTAAATGGATAAAATCATAAAAGGCACCAGAGAATAAACCATTCCAATCAATACTGCGGGATAGGTATATAGGATTTTAATAGGCTTATCTAAAATGCCGATTCCAATTAAAAACTCATTCAAAATACCTTTGGTGCGCAACAGAATAATCCAACCGTAAATGCGAATCAGTGCATTGGTCCAAAAGGGAACCACAACCAATAACATACAAATGTTTTTCCACTTGGATTTTAATTTCGCCATAAAATAGGCAAACGGATAACCTAAAAGTAAGCAGATGACAGTGGTCAAAACTGCTAATTGAATGGAGTCTAAAAAAGTTTTCAGATAGACTTTGTCAAAGATACGAATGAAATTGGATAAAGTAAATTCATTGACCACTCCCCAAGTTTCATCACGGGTTAAAAAACTCAATATTATCACATAAATCAGTGGAATAACCACGAAAATTAAGGAAAATATATACATAGGAAGTGCTAGTATCCAATTGGTTTGTTTTTTGTGGCGTAAAGATTGAGATTTCACTTTGTTTCGTCTTCCTTTCCTGCCAAAACTGAAGGGTCGATATCTACAATTTGAGCGGAGCTCCAGTGACAATATACTTCATCACCCGCAGAAATTTCAGTAGAAAGACTGTGGTGTAAGGAAAAAATTTCTTGACCATTTGGGAGTTTCATGATAATTTTAAGTTGCCCTGCCAGATAGGTAGTTTCTAATACTTTTGCATAAATGGTGGAAGTTGCCAAAGGTGTTTTGGAGAAATTGAGATTTTCACCTCGAACCGATAAGGTAACAGGTTGCCCCTGACGAAATGGAATGTCATCCAAATCAAAGCGTGCTAGCCCATAATCGAAAGAGGCATCAGCAGTAAATTGATGAACTTCTTGCACAACGCCTTTGAGAATATTGGAGGAACCAACAAACTGAGCCACAAAGCTGGTTTTTGGTCTATCGTAAATTTCTGAAGGTGTGCCCACCTGTTCAAAATGACCATCATTCATCACGACAATGCGGTTGGACATATTAAGTGCTTCTTCTTGGTCATGGGTGATATAAATAAAGGTGATGCCCAAACGCTTTTGTAAACGCTTTAATTCAACCTGCATTTGTCTTCTCAACTGTAAGTCTAATGCGCCCAAGGGTTCGTCCAATAACAGTACACTTGGATTGTTGATGAGTGCCCGAGCAATTGCAACGCGCTGTTTTTGACCTCCACTGAGTTCAGAGGGCATTCGCTTTTCAAATCCAGTAAGTTGTACCAAGCCCAGCATGGTTTTAACGCGGTGTTGTATTTCTGTTTTTGCAACCTTTTTTAATTTTAAACTATAGGCAACATTTTGAAAGACATTCATGTGGGGAAATAGTGCATAGTTTTGAAAAACGGTATTGACGTTTCGCTCATGTGGTTGTTTGGTGGTGATATTTTCACCATTTAATAAGATTTCTCCTTCATCTGGAGTTTCCAAACCGGCCAGCAGGCGGAGCATAGTTGTTTTTCCACAGCCAGATGGTCCTAGAAAAGTAACAAATTCCCCTTTATTGACAGCAAGACTAATGCCATTTAAAACGGAAGTATCTCCAAAACGTTTTTTTAAGTTTTTAAATTCTAAAATAATTTCATCCACGATTTACTTCACTCCAATGGTGTTTCTTGTTATAATTTTAGCAACTGATCAAAAGGATATAGCCTGTCTGTTGAAATATAAAAATAAAGTGATAAAACAGTAAAAAACAGCTGAAAAATGAGCTATACCAAGAATAATTATATGCTAGGTTATATTTTTTGTCAATAGTTTATCAATTTAGTATGCTTTTATCTATTGTATCCGGTTGTAAAATATGATATAATGAAAAAATTATGATATTGCTATCCCAATGGAAAAGTAGGTTATAAAAGGTGAATTTGTTTGATATTTTAGGACCGGTGATGGTTGGTCCTTCTAGTTCTCATACTGCGGGTGCAGCAAAAATAGGATATGTTTGCCGGAAATTATTAGGTGAAGAACCAACTCAATTGGAAATTTATCTTCATGGTTCTTTTGCCGCTACTGGAGAGGGTCATGGTACTGATAAAGCGATTGTTGCCGGGGTTTTGGGAATGCAGCCAGATGATGAACGAATTGCAATCAGTTTTCAGATAGCAAAAGAGCGAAACCTAAAAGTATCTGTACATGAAATACAATTAAAACAGGCACATCCCAATACAGCACAACTAAAATTGAAGGGAACCCATCAAAATACGGTTATTGTACAAGCCGCTTCTTTGGGAGGTGGGAGAATTCAGATTTGCAGTCTGGACGGATTGCAGACGAATTTTACGGGAGATTATCCCACTTTGATTATTAGAAATACAGACAAGCCAGGAATGGTGGCAAATGTTGCAACTGCCTTGTCGATGCAGGGGATTAATATTGCTACGATGCAGCTTCATAGGGATATTCGCGGAGGCACTGCAGCGATGGTGATAGAAAGTGATCAGCCAATTGCACAACAGGCAATAGAAAAGTTAAAAAAAGTAGATGGGATTGTTCGAGTTGTTTATTTAGATGGATAGAATGGAGGTATTTTGATTGGCTTTTGACTCAATTGAAGAGTTATTACAAGAAACACAACAGAAGCCTCTGTGGAAGGTTATTTTAGAGGATGACTTGCATACACAGGGCATTTCTTATGAGGAATCCTGGAATAAAATGCAGTATTTGTGGGATGCAATGAAATCCGCAAGCCAAAACTATCAAGGGGAATTGACTTCTGTAAGTGGTTTGATTGGGGGAGATGGTGCAAAAATGCAGCATTTAGCAGATACCCAACAGACCATTGGCGGAGATTTTTTGGCAGATATTATTACACAAGCACTGAAAATGGGAGAGAGCAATGCTTGTATGAAGCGAATTGTTGCAGCACCAACTGCTGGGTCTTGTGGTGTGCTTCCAGCGGTATTGATTCCGTTTTGCAAAAAATTTCAAACATCTGATGATGAAATCATAAAGGCACTTTATGTCAGCGCTGGATTTGGACAGATCATTGCGTTAAGGGCATCTATCTCGGGTGCGGAAGGAGGATGTCAAGCAGAGATTGGCTCTGCTTCTGCAATGGCAGCAGCGGCATTGGTATCCTTAAAGGGGGGTTCTCCTACGATGGCGGCACATGCATGTGCAATGGCATTAAAATCATTGATGGGATTGGTGTGTGATCCAGTTGCTGGATTGGTAGAGATTCCCTGTGTCAAGCGAAATGTTGTTGGAGCAGTCAATGCGGTCAGTTGTGCAGATATGGCATTGGCGGGAATTACCAGTGCAATTCCACCAGATGAGGTCATTGATGCTATGCAGTCTGTGGGGCTTTCTATGCCAATTGCGCTAAAAGAAACCGGAAAAGGTGGTTTGGCAGCGACGCCTACAGGACAGCGAATCGCGAAAAAAATGAAAAAGTGATGATAGTGATTGACATCGGATAAAATGATAGATTATAATGATAGTTGTATTTGAAAAAAAGAATAAAAGGAAGAAATGGAATGGCAGAAGAAAAAAAGTGGACCGTGTCGCAACAGGAGTTAGAACAACAGGCTGTTTTTTCAGAAAAAGTATTTGCTATCAATCAAGGGTTTTACCAAGTACATGGCAGGCAGCGTTTGGCTTATGTGAAATCATATGGGTGTCAGCAAAATGTATCTGATGGAGAAAAAATCAAGGGGATTTTGGCATCAATGGGTTATGGTTTTACCGAGCAGAAAGAACAGGCGGATTTGATTTTATACAATACTTGTGCGATTCGTGAAAACGCCGAAGATAGAGTATTTGGAAACGTTGGCGCATTAAAACATCTAAAGCGCCGAAATCCAGAATTATTGATTGGGCTTTGTGGATGTATGATGCAACAAAGTCATATTGCACAGCGTCTTAAAAAAAGTTATCCTTATGTTGATTTGGTATTTGGAACCCATGTGGTACATCAACTTCCAGAAAATTTATATCAAACATTGACAGCGCATAAGCGTGTTTTTAATATTCCAGATAGCGATGGTGTGATTGTAGAGGATTTGCCAATCCGTCGAGATGGTTCCTTAAAAGCGTGGATTCCAATTATGTATGGTTGTAATAATTTTTGTACTTATTGTATTGTACCTTATGTGCGCGGTCGTGAGCGCAGTCGCGAACCGGAGAAGATTTTAAAGGAAGTCCAAACGTTAATCGCGCAGGGTTATCGAGAGATTACGTTATTGGGGCAAAATGTCAATTCTTATGGGAAGGGTTTGCAAACTCCGATTGACTTTGCAGAGTTACTGGAAAAAATCAATGCACTTGAAGGGGAGTTTAGAATTCGTTTTATGACTTCTCATCCAAAAGATGCAACAAAAAAATTAATTGATACCATAGCGCGTTGTGAAAAGGTCTGCAATCATATCCATTTGCCAGTGCAATCTGGAAGCAGCCATATTTTAAAACAGATGAATCGACATTATAATCGAGAACAATATTTAGAATTGGTGAATTATGCAAAACAGACGATACCAAATCTGTCCTTGACAAGTGATATTATTGTGGGATTTCCCGGGGAAACCTTACAGGATTTTGAAGATACAATCAGCTTGATTGAAACGGTACAATATGACAGCTTATTTACCTTTATTTATTCCAAAAGAGTGGGAACAAAAGCGGCTGAAATGGAGGATCCTACCACAGATGAGCAAAAGTCAGAACGCTTTCAAAGGCTGCTTGCAGTACAAAAGGAAATTGGTATAGAGAGATATCAAGCCTATGTTGGAAAAACCGTTCGTGTATTGGTAGAAGGAGCGGGAAAAACTGGTGAAGATTATATGACTGGGCGTACAGATAACTATATTATTGTAGATTTTCCAGCGGATTCCAGTTTACTGGGACAATTTGTGGATGTAAAGATTACCAAAGCACTTAACTGGGCATTATTGGGTGAAATCGTAAAATAAGCTGCATTTGCAGTTTAGGATAAAAATAAGAGAGGAAATTAAAATTATGGGATTAATGGAATTAGCTAGAGAGATGGGCAAAAAAATTCAAGCCAGCGAAGAATATAAAAATTTATATGAAGCCAAAGAGAAAAATGACAACGATGAAGTGCTTCAGGACGCAATTGGGAAGTTTAACTTAAAGAAGATTGAACTCAATACTGCAATGGCTTCTGATCAAAAGGATAAGGAAAAAATTGAAACAATCAACCAGGAATTGAGAACACTTTACGCAGATATTATGAAGAATGAAAATATGGCAGCATTTACCAATGCCAAAAATGCAATGGATAAAATGATGAATCAAGTAACCAACATTTTAATGTTGTGTGTTAATGGAGAAGATCCAGAAACTTGTGATCCAAATCCCCCATCTTGTGGTGGAAGCTGTTCAACCTGTGGCGGTTGTCATTAAGATAGTAGATAAAAATATTTTTAAAATGACGTCTCATAGACGTCATTTTTTTATGATGCAATGAAAGTATGATAAATTCCAAAGATTGATAAAAATTTTCTAGGAAAAAGTAAATTTGTTGAAAAATGGTTTTAAGGATAATAAAAGGGATAAATGAAGGTTAATAGAGAGGAGTATATCACATTTTTATACTAATAAATCATAAATTTTTACTAAACAAACAATATTTTATACAATATATAAGTTATTTTTTAGGAAACTGTCTTGAAATCGAAATTGATATTGAGTATACTAAATATAATATAAGATGAAAACGAAAAATAGCCATATGTTTTTCGGAAAAAAGTATACTTTTTTATGCAAAAAGTATACTTTTTCTTTCGTCTATTTTATAGATGAGAAATTAAAAAACATTTCTATTTTAAATAAATTTATATTATAAAAAATCTATTTTTTATATTTTTTGACAGTTCTTTATTCATGTTCTGTTAGAATGATATAGTATACTTTTTCTTTCAAATTCTCAAATTTTTAGGACATAATAATTGATTTGGTTTCTATCAAATATAAATCGAATCAATTGTGGCTGAAAACTCTTATATAGGTTAAGAGTGAGTCTCTATAGAAGTTAGGAAATAAAAAAGGAGATGTATATTATGAGTTCACGAAAAAAAAGACGCTTATTTTCCGTTTTGTTAGCAGGCATTATGACGATGTCAGTTGCTGCAAATGCACTACCAGTAGGAGCGGAAGTGCAGGAAAGTAATGGTCCTGTGATTGAAAACCCAATGGATCAAGAAGTATATAATGCTTCAACAAGTCCAACAAATGACCAAGTTTCTACAAGAAAAGCAGTTGGAAATGATGGTTCTGCTGAAATGAATGAAGCATATGCCAATAGAGAATCTTTAAAGCCAATTGGTCCATCTTTTAACGTTGCTACCATTCTAGAATGGACAGCAGAATCTGACCCAGACGCTCGTTATAGCAGAGCAAGTATTCCACTGGCAGAGAAAAAAGGCGGATTGGTTGTCAATCCATTGGCAAATCCAGAAGCAAAATTAATGTTGTGTTCTTTAGCAAACGCGACACATGATAAAGCAAATGCACAAGGCTCAGAGTCTTTCTTGAGCTATTCTTTTAACTATTGGCAATATGTAGATTCTTTTATATATTGGTCTGGTTCTGAAGAAGGCTTATTCTGTATGCCTACTGGTGAATTTACCGATGCAGCTCATACCAATGGTGTTCCAGTAGTAGCTACTTTGGGATTCCCTTGGGGTACTGGTGCTGGTTATGTAGAGGAAGTAAGAGCATTTTGTCAGAAAGCAGCAGATGGAAGTTTCCCAGTTGCAGATAAAATGATTGAAATCATGGACTACTATGGATTTGATGGTTATTTCTTTAACCAGGAATCTTATGGCTGTGGACAAGCAGAAGCAGACTTAATTGATGAAATGATGCGCTATATGCACAAAAAACGTCCTAATATGTTGATTAGCTGGTATGACTCTATGACAAATTCAGGAGGAGTATCTTATCAGAATGCAGTAAACTCTAGAAATGACCGTTATATGAAACCAGATGACACCGGTAATTGGGGTGTTGATCAATTCATGATGAATTATAACTGGTACGACTCTCAGGTTAATACTACCATTTCAACATTAAAAGGTATGGGTAGAAGTCAGTATGACGGATTTGCTGGATTGGATGTTCAGCAAAATGGTATGAATACTGCATTTAGAGATCATCAACTATTTGATGAAGATGGCTTATTAAAATTGTCCTTAGCGCTATATTGTCCAAACTCCACTTTGGGAAAATCATCATCAGGAGAGAATTTCCATGAAATAGAACGTGAATTTTATGTAGGACCATCAGGCGATCCTCGTGAAGCTGCTTCTGACCCAACAGACTCACAAAATACTAACTGGGTTGGTATGTCTAGATTCTTTGCAGATAAAACTGTCATTACCAAAGCTCCATTTGTAACAAACTTCAATACAGGTCATGGAAGACAATACTTTGTAGATGGTGTGGCTTCTCGTGAAAAAGAGTGGAGCTATCAGTCTAATCAAGATGTGGTTCCTTCCTGGACTTGGATTATTGATTCAGAAGGTGCAAAATTAGAAGGTGGATATGACTTTACTGATGCTTACAATGGCGGTAACTCTGTGAAGTTTGAAGGAAGCTTAACTGCAAATAAGGCAAATGATATTAAATTATATCATACCAATGTAGCAATTACGAATGGTATGAAATTGAGTTTAACCCATAAAAATTCTGATGGAAAGATGAAGTTGGTCGCTTATTATGGCGATGCCAATACAGATTCTTTTGAAAAGTGTACTACAACAGAATATGCTTTAGATGCAGAAGATACTAATAAATGGGGAACTTCTGTAGTCGACCTTTCCAAGGACGCTGGAAAAACTTTGGTAGCAATTGGATTAAAAGTAGAAAGTACTACAGATGTAGCCAGCTATAAAGTAAATTTGGGTCAAATCAAATTGACTGAAAAAGACAGAGCTGCTCTCACAGCTCCAAAATCTGTCACATTAGATGATATCTTATATACAGATGTCAGTACTGCTGAAGCCCGTGTTTATTGGGATAAAGTAACTGGTGCTTCCTCTTATGAAGTGTACCAGAAATTTAACGATGGCACTAAAAAATTAATTATGGAAACCCCAAGTAATGCGCTTTATATCCCAGCTTTGAAATGTCCAACAGGTAATGATACTGTTAATTTAGAAGTATTGGCAATCAACCAGAACGGAGTTCGTGGAGCTGGAAAAGATTTGTCAATTAAATGGGCATATGGTGAAGAAGACGGTGAAGATGTAGAAATCATTGATTCCGAAAATGTTTGTTTAAATGCAGAAGTTACTGGTGTTTCTTTTGAAAATGCCTCTGAGCCAGCTTCTAAGGCATTGGATGGAACTGCTGAAAATGGTTCAAAATGGTGTGCAACAAACAAGAAAACAGGTTGGATGAGCATTAAATTAAAAGAAGAAAAAACCGTGAAACGCTGGAGAGTAGAACATGCTGAGTACGGCGGCGAAGCCAGCAATATGAACACCGTAGATTTTGAATTGCAATATAAAGATGGAAGTGGAAATTGGCAATCTGTTAAAAGAATTCAAAATAATACATTAGCGGTTACTGATATTATATTGGATACTCCTGTGACTGCACAAGAATGGAGATTAGAAGTATATAATTCTGGAACATCTCCATGGGGTGCGATTCGTATTTATGAATGGCAGATGTTTGAATCAGACAGTTTACCTCAAACAATACCAGTGCCAATGCACTTTGCAAGTGCTACCAATAATCAAGGTGCAACAGATACCTTTACTTTGAAGAAAGTTCCTGTAGGACAGACTGTAAAGGTTTATAAGAAAGAAGCAAATGGCAACTATACTGAACTTGCTAGTAAAGAAGCAGTAGCAGTTGCACAAGGTGATGAAAAGGTAACTGTATCTTTTGAAGATCTCGATTTTGGAACAACAGAAGCAGGAAAAATATATTATACAACTACCATGACAGGTGCTACAGAAAGTGCAAAATTAAGTGCTCCTTTTGAAGCTGAAGCTGCTGAAAAATCAGCTGCAATTCAAGAAAGTCAAGTAACAATCGAAGCATTCTCTCAACCAGGTTCTAGCACTTCAGCAAGTGGAGATGATATTTATACTACCGTAACTGTAAGTGGATTAACCGCGGGTGATATCGTATATGTTTATGAAGACGCAGAAGGCGCAGAACCAACTAAGACTTCTTTAACAGTAGTAGAAGGAGCAACTTCTGTTTCTATTCCTAGAGTTTTGATTCCACGTACAGGTGGTAAGTTAGGTTTAAGCGTTAAGAGTGTAGGTAAGATTGTATCTGATAAGACGATTATCAATACACCTGAATTTGAAGCGGCAAAAGCAACTATTTCTTTCTATGCTAAGAATGAAGCTGGTGAAGGATTAAATGGTGTTATTTTTGGAATCTATAATGAAGAAGACACTAAGGTTGATGAAATTAGTTCACCTTCTGATTCACCAAGAACCGTTGATCTTCCTTTGGGAACTTATACCTTAAAATGTATTTCTTTTCCACAAGGTTATGAAAAACCAGACGATATTTTGGTAATTCTACGTTCAGAAAAACAAGTTTATGATGTAGAAGTAACTGTAAAGAAAGTCGATAAAACTGCATTAAACGCAGCAATTGCACAAACAGAAGGATTGACTGAAGCTGATTATACAGCAGAAAGCTGGGCAGCTTTACAAACTGCTTTAACTGCTGCACAAGCTGTTGCAGATAAAGCAGATACAACCCAAGAAGAAGTAGATGCGGCAACTACTGCTTTAACTGAAGCAATTGCAGGCTTGGCTGAAAAAGAAGTAGACAAATCTGAATTAGAAGCAGCTATTTCATTTGCAGATAAAATGACAGAAGCTGATTATACACCAGCAAGTTGGGAAGCATTACAAAAAGCTTTAGATGCTGCAAAAGCTGTTAGAGATAAAGAAAAACCAACTCAGGAAGAAGTAGATGCAGCAGCAACAGCATTGACTGAAGCACTTGAAGGAATGGTTGAAAAGGCAGATAAAACTGCATTAAAAGCAGCAATTGCAGAAGCAGAAGCAAAAAATGAAGCTGATTATGCAGTACCAAGTTGGGAAGCATTACAAGAAGCTTTAGATGCTGCAAGACTTGTTGATAAAGATGAAAATGCAACTCAAGAACAAGTTAATACAGCAACAAAAGCGGTTACTGATGCAATTGCAGAATTGGTCGGTAAAGATCAAGTAGATAAGACACTGTTGAATCATGCAATTACAGAAGCTGGAAAATTGACTGAAGCTGATTATACAGCAGACAGTTGGGCAGCTTTACAAACTGCATTAAAAGCAGCAGAAGATGTTCAAGCGAAAGCAGACGCAACTCAAACAGAAGTAGACGAAGCAACCAGTGCATTAGAAACAGCAATGGAAAACTTAGTTCAGGTTGCCCCAGAAATAGATACAACTGAATTAGAAGCAGCAATTGCACAAGCAGAAAAATTGACTGAAACTGATTATACAGCAGACAGTTGGGCAGCTTTACAGGCTGCATTAGAAGCAGCAGTTGCACTTGGAGAAGATGCAACCCAAGCAGATGTAGACGCAGCGACAAAAGCAATCACTGACGCAATTGACGGTTTGGTGAAAGTAACACCAGAAGAAGTAGACAGAACAGCATTAGACGCAGCAATTGCACAAGCAGAAAAATTGACTGAAACTGATTATACAGCAGACAGTTGGGCAGCTTTACAGGCTGCATTAGAAGCAGCAGTTGCACTTGGAGAAGATGCAACCCAAGCAGATGTAGACGCAGCGACAAAAGCAATCACTGACGCAATTGACGGTTTGGTGAAAGTAACACCAGAAGAAGTAGACAGAACAGCATTAGACGCAGCAATTGCACAAGCAGAAAAATTGACTGAAACTGATTATACAGCAGACAGTTGGGCAGCTTTACAGGCTGCATTAGAAGCAGCAGTTGCACTTGGAGAAGATGCAACCCAAGCAGATGTAGACGCAGCGACAAAAGCAATCACTGACGCAATTGACGGTTTGGTGAAAGTAACACCAGAAGAAGTAGACAGAACAGCATTAGAAGCAGCAGTTGCACAAGCAGAAAAATTGAATGCAGATGATTACACGACAACAAGCTGGGCAGTTTTACAAACAGCATTGGATAATGCAAAAGCTTTAGGAGCAGAAGCAACCCAAGAAGAAGTAAATGCAGCAGCGAAAGCAATCACTGACGCAATTGCAGGCTTGGTTGAAAAAGCAGATAAAACAGCATTAGACGCAGCAATTGCAGAGGCAGAAGCATTGACTGAAGCTGATTACACAGCAGATAGTTGGGCAGCTTTACAAACAGCATTGGATAATGCAAAAGCCCTAGGAGAAGAAGCAACCCAAGAAGAAGTAAATGCAGCAGCAAAAGCAATCACTGACGCAATTGCAGGCTTGGTTGAAAAAGCAGATAGAACAGCACTAGAAGCAGCAATTGCACAAGCAGAAGGATTAAATGAATCTAATTACATAGCAGA
>CAJTTB010000006.1 GCA_910579175.1 uncultured Oscillospiraceae bacterium
TAAACTTTAATTGATCAGGAGGAAATTATAATGGATGAAAGGACACCTTTGTTGTCGGTTATTATTCCAATCTATAATACAGAAAACCATATTCAAAAATGCTTAGATAGTATTTTTAACCAAACGTTTCAAGATTTTGAATTATTGCTAATCAATGATGGCAGCACTGATAACAGTTTAGCCATTTGTCAACAATATCAAGAAAACTATCCCAATCAAATTATAGTGGTGGACAACCAACATCAAGGGCAAGGAATCTGTCGCAATATTGGTATGTCTTTCGCAAAAGGTGACTATATTAGCTTTATCGATAGTGACGATTATATTCATGAAGATATGTATCAAATCATGTTAAGTAAAATTGTTCAAACCGATTGTGACATTGTTATTTGTGATATGACACTAATTGACAATATCAAAAATCAAGAAATCATTCAACTATCCGTCAATGACAAAGTATTTCATATCGCAGAATATATACAATATGGTGTCAATATCTGCTCTCCCTGTAATAAAATTTTCAAAAAAACAATATTAGATGGCTATCAATTTAAATCTATTTTCTTTGAAGATGCCGCACTGATTCCCGCTATTATTTCCTATTGTAATAAAATTGAATATATCAGACAGCCGCTTTATTATTATTGTTTAAGAGCGCATTCTACATCTACTTCTGTTTTAAACCCACAAACATTGGATATCATAAAAGCAATGAGAGAAGTCATTGCAAATTCCAATCCAAAATATCATCAAGAAATGGTTTATGCACAAGCAGCATGTATTTTATTTTGCCTAAATTCCGAACGAAAAATTTACATATCAGAATTTGTACAATTTATTCAAGAATTAAAAGAAGAATTTCAAAATAATCCACTTATTCTTGAAGATGAGTCAGTTTGCAAAATTTTAGATTATATTGATACACCGGTGATTCCCAATCACTTGGTTTATGCTAATTTTGGCGATCCGATAAAGAGCTCTAGCCGTGAAACCTGCTTTGAAAGCTGGGAAAAATTTGCAATTGGTTTTCAATTTGTTGAATTAAACGAAGAAAATTGCCGCTTATCAGAGGCTCCTCAATCGGTACAAAAAGCATATCACAACCAGAATTATCAATTTGTAAACGATTATTTTAAATTAGAATATCTTTATCATCATGGAGGGATTGCAGTTGATTTTGACTTGTTGCTATTGTCCCCTCTGAATCCGATTTTGTTAAACTCTTGTTTTTTTGCCTTTCAAAATTCTGAGCAGTTATTGACAAATGTCTTTGGTAGTCTTGCTCAAAATGAATTATTACATGATATTTTAAAAAGCTATACTTTCAGCAATTTTTCTGGATATGAATTTCATCAGGAATTAAAAGATAATCAATTGCCTTTATCCACAAAATTAGAAACCATATTGTCCTCTGAGAAATATCAACTAATACGCAATGGAAAGTTGCAAACATTACCTAGTCAAATCACAATCTATCCCGCTGATGTTTTCTCTTCTCCTATTCCTTCCGAAACTCAAATCGCCAAATTTTATCCAGAATATTCCAGATTATTAGAACAAAACAACCTTCAAGTAATTGATAAATCTCTGTTAGAGGAATTTTATTTAGAGTATAACCAATTAAAGGAACAAGAACATCAAAGACAATTAAGACTTCATCCACCCAAACTAGAAACACCCACAGAACTTCCATCCAAACATGTCACAAAAGAAGAAAAAACCAGCTATCCTTACAAATTTTCAATTATCATGTCAGTATATGAAGTAGAACTCTTTATTGATGAAGCAATTGAAAGTATTTTAAATCAGGACATTGGTTTTAAACATATACAATTGATTTTGGTTGATGATGGAAGCCCAGACAGCAGCGGTGCAATTTGTGATCGATATGCACAGAAATATCCAAATAATATTGTTGTCATCCATAAAGAAAATGGAGGATTATCATCTGCTAGAAATACTGGATTAAAACATATCCAAGGAAAATACGTAAACTTTATGGATCCAGATGATAAATTATCTTTAGATACACTGTCTAAAGTATATTTGTTTTTTGAAGCACACTATTCTTTGACAGATGTTGTTGCGATTCCTTTGATCTTTTTTGATGCTAGAACAGATGAACATCCAAGCAATAAAATGAAATTTAATAAGGGAAATCGAATCATTGACTTAACCAAAGAATATTTTGTTCTTCATACCAGTTGCGCTGCATCTTTTATCAAAAACAGTGTGGCAAAAACAATGTCCTTTGATGAACAACTTCATTCCATGGAAGATGCCAAAGCACTCCTTTCTATTTATTTAAAAAATCCCACTTTAGGTGTTGTTAGGGACTGTATTTATCATTATCGAAAACGCACCAATGGTCCTCCCTCTCTTTCCCAAGGGGCTTCTAAACTAAGCAGATGGTACACGGATTTCTTACATCGATTTAGTGAATGGTGTATCCATCACTGTTTGGAATTTCAAAATACAGTTCCCTTATTTGTTCAATATACCATTATGTATGATTTTCAGTGGAGATTATCTCAACAACACATTCCAGAAAACATCTTAACCGATGCCCAAATACAAGAATATAAATCTCTTTTATTTTCTTTATTGGAGTATATTGATGATAAAATCATACTAGAACAAAAAAATATCTGGACAGAACACAAAATCTTTGCTTTATGTAAAAAATACCATAAACGCATTGAAACCCGTATTCTGCCAGACAGTATTATGTATCGCCATAACAACACCAACATTGCAAATCTCTCCCAAGTAGCTACCACCATTGAATTTATCACCTATCAAGATAACGTGCTAACCATAGAAGGTAAAACACTGTGTTTTGACACATCTGAGGACGAGGAAATTTTAGTTTATGCAAAAGTCAATCAAAAACAACATTATTTAGCAAACCAAATCAATCGCAATATCAATCGATATTGTTTAGACGAAATCTTATATCGTGGCATTGCATTTCAAATTCATATTCCAATTGACGATTCTATCGAATTATACACCATTGATTTATTTATGGTTTATCGAGAACACAATGTCGCGCGCAAAAAACTTATCTTTGACCGTTTTGCACCAATTGGAAATCGATATGAAAACAGTTATTTTTATAAAAATGCTAGAGTTTTAACTGTCGAAGGTTCCACATTTCACTTTAAAAAATGTGGTAGAAAAGGATGGATAGAACACGAAAAGAAATTCCTAGAAGAATTGCAAAACTCCAAAGTAAAGTCTGACCAAGAAGCTGCCAAATTGAGAAAACAATATTTTTATCATCTTCTCATCAACAAACTTTTTAAGAAAAAACCCATTTGGCTTGTTTCTGATAAGGCAACTCGTGGCGATGACAATGGCGAAGCAATGTTCCGCTTTTTAAATACCAAAAAAATCAAAAAGAATGTGGACAGCTATTTTGTTGTAAGCGAATCTTTTTCCAAATTAGAAGAGATTCAAAAAGTTGGAAAAACTGTCAATAACTTATCAGAAAAACATAAACTTTTATTTTTACTTGCCCACAACAATTTATCTGCTTATACTCACGCTGGCATGTTAAATCCGTTTTTAGGTCGTTATGAACCTTATCGCGATATCATGCAAAATTGTGATTTTGTCTTTTTACAACATGGCATTACACACAACGACGTTTCAGAAGGATTAAATCGCTTTAATAAAAATATTAAATTGCTTACTGCTGCCGCTTCAGATGAATATGATTATTTTCAGACAGAACGCTTCCATTATGAACACAATGAAATTGTACTCACAGGTTTTGCAAGATACGATTTATTATATAATCAACCCAAAAAAATCATTACAATTGCCCCCACTTGGAGACAAGAACTATTCTCTGACTTCATTCCCAAAGAAGATAGATGGAATCTATTGGAAGGCTTTGAAAATTCAGAGTATTTTCAGTTCTTTAGTCAGTTGGTCAACAATGATAGACTTCTCACGATTGCTCAAGCCAACGGCTATCGAATCCATTTTCTTCCACACTCTGTATTTTTCCCTTATATCGACCGTTTTCAGGTGGATTCCAGAGTGATGTTATCTGGTTCTGAAATCTCTTATCGCGAAGTTTTCGCTACCAGCAATCTATTGGTCAGTGACTATTCTTCTGTTATTTTCGATTTTGCATATCTGAGAAAACCTGTTATTTACACACAATTTGATAAAACTGCCTTTTATGAAACTCACGGATATAAACCCGGATATTTCGATTATGAAGCAAATGGATTTGGAGAAGTTGAATACACTTTAGAAAATACCATCAATCGCATCATTGAATATATTGAACATGATTGCCAATTAAAACCGCAATATTTAAAAAGAATTGATCGTTTCTTCCAATTCCAAGATAAAAACAATTGTCAAAGAATTTATGAAGCAATTGTGGAAAAGGACAAAGAAAAGAAATTTTCTAAAAAATAGTATTGATTTAAAATGTGCCTGAAGGCACAGAAATAAAAGGTATATTTTTTTCTTATTCCGTGAATGCCAACAAAGTTGGTTGCTCTATAATAAAAAATCAAATTTTGTATAAGTCAGTATATTTTATCTTTCATTTTTATAATCCGGATCAATAAGGTTTGACTTTCTTTTTATCGGACAAAAGTATACTTTTTCGTTCATACAAAATATAGGTAAAAAACCACAAAAAAACAGATTTACTAAATAGTAAATCTGTAAAAATAAAATAATTTTTTTGGAAAGTTTGCGTCTGTATAAAATGAACGAAAAAGTATAATTTATAAAAACTCTTCCATTATAACAAGGAGCATTATCCATATGATAAACAGCATACAAGACAATCACATCATTCCACAAATATCAAGCTCTTTTGATGAATCCAAATATGTCTTTTATGATATATTTGACTATCCAAATATGATTTTAGGAGCTGCAAACTTTTCAGAATGTCATAAATTATCTACATATTACATATCAGATAATACCCTTCCTTCTGCCGCAAAAACGTCACTTTATTGTTCAGGTGGAATTCAAATTCGATTCACTTCTAATTCTCGAACTGTAATCTTAAAATATGCTACTTCTGATAAACAAAGTGGAAATTTTCAACATACCGGAATTTGTAACCGTGAAGGCATCAGTTGCCTATTTCGTTCAGTTGACAGTCCATATTGGTTACCCTATGACATGACATTTAGTCGCAGTGAGTTTGGCGTTCTACAACTATATATGTCTTCACGGTTGACTTCTACAAAAAGCAGTTATGAAATCATCGTAAATCTTCCTATTCTAGCCCATATCAATGGCTTTTCTGTGGGAATTGAACACCATGCAAGTTTCACTGCTTCTAATCTTAATCCCAGCTCTCCAATCGCTTTTTTAGGTTCTCACTTTACATTTGGAATCGGACTTACCTCATCAGCTTTTTTAATATCCAACGTCGTTTCTCGAAGATTCAATATCAATACTTATAATTTCGGAATCAATGATTGCAATCCTCACAATATCGCTATTGCAAAGCTCATTGGTAAATTCAATTTAAGTGCCATCTTTATTGAATGTGATAATCCCAGACAAGATAATCAACTGTTTTTTCAAGAATTTTACCCCTTTCTTGAACATCTCAGTCATTGTCATCAAATTCCAATTGTATTACTCTCCCAAGTATATACTAGAAATTTTAAAAACGACTATCAAAAAAGAAGAGAATATATTATATCATGTATTGATAAACTCAATCGGCAAAATATTTACTTTATAGACGGAATGACTTTATTCAATGACACCGAAAAAGAATATTGTGCACTTAGCTCCAATCTCTTAAATGATTATGCAGCTGTTAAAATCTCAAAAACTCTATATTTTTTGTTTAAACAATTTTATTAAGTAATCAAGGAGAAAATCATGGAATATTTTAGCAACTTTTCCGACAAGCCCACAACGATTCAAGAAGATTTATATCAATGGTTTGATTTATCAGAAAATCCTAGGCTGCTATTTGGTAATCCATACTTTTCTATCACACAAACATTTGATAAATATCCATATATCATTGATGAAGAAATACAAAATCTACCACGCGAAACACTAAGAAAAAGTACCAATGTTTCTTTTAAAGAACATCGATATTCTTCCAGTGGTTGTATGATCCGATTTAAAACATCTGCAAAACAAATTGTACTTAAAGCAGAATTAAAACGCAAATGGGACTTTCAAGTGATGAATTTATATAATTCATCTGGATTTGACATCTATTCTTATAATCCAAATACACAAACTTATCAGCATATCACGGTCACGGCTCCTAAGTCCGGTCAAAACTGTTTTTTAGAAACCATTTGCATCTTCACGAACTGTGAAACCGTTATCTTTTTACCCACTTATAACAAAATTATCAATCTAAAAATCGGGATTCCCCAATCCGAAACACTTGAGTTTGTAGATGAATTTTCCAACTACCTTCCCATTGCATTCTATGGAAACTCTATCACGCAAGGGGCTGGTGCTTCCCGTAGCGGAAATATCTTTTGTAACATTGTTTCTCGTCAATTAAATACAGAAGTATATAATTACTCTATCAGCGGTGGTGCTTTGGGTTTTCGTTCAATTGCCAAAGAACTAGCAAAATTAAATTTATCTGCAATTGTAATGGATTATTCAAGAAATGCTGACAGACCCGATTTCTTAGAAAAAACATATTGCGACTTTTATCGCATTCTTCGGAAATCTCACCCCAATATTCCAATTATATTGTTAACTTGCCCCAACTTTTCCTGTTTACAAGGATATATTCTTTTTGATAATGTTATCCGCCAAGTCCATCAACAAGCACTAAAAGACCATGAAAACACCTATCTACTCAATCAAATGGATTTATTTGAACAATCAGAATATGATTTGTGCTGTGTCGACAGCAGTCATTACAACGATTATGCAACGTTTAAAATTGCAAGCGAAATTACAAGAATTTTACTGTCAGACTTTCAAAAACACACTGTAAAATTCAATCCACATCTATTACAATCTAAAAAATACACCGCTAAAAAACAACGCAAGAGGAAATAGTCTTGCGTTGTTTTTTAGCATAGAAATTCAACGAAAGTTCAGTTATTTTATCAATTTTACAACACACTCTATGGCACTAGTCCTAGGAAACAGGTCAAATGGAGTATATTCTTCTATCTGATAACCCTGTTCACACAATAATTTGCAGTCCCTTGCGGCAGTAGCTGGATTACAAGAAATCATAATCAACTTTCTTGGGGCAATTCTACAAATGGACTCAATCACGTCTTTGTCACAACCTTTTCTAGGAGGATCTACTATGATAACATCTGTCTTGATATGTTCCTCTTCAAGCTGCTTCACCGCCGCTTTACAATCGGCACATAAAAAACGAGTATTTTCAAAGCCATTTAAACGGGCATTCTCTTTGGCATTTTCTACCGCTTGAGGAATGATTTCTACTCCAATTAACATCTTTACTGGCTTTGCAGCGGACAATCCAATTGTCCCAATGCCGCAGTATAAATCAAGTAGGATATCCTGATCACTCAACTGAGCGTATATAATTGCCTTTTGATACAATCTTTGTGCCTGCTCTTTATTCACCTGATAAAATGACAGTGGGGATATTTGCACCTGAACACCACAAAGAATATCAGTAATGGTATCCGAACCGGCAATTGTAAAACAAGTTTTTCCCAAAATTACATTGGTTTTATCTGGATTATAGTTTAAAATAATGCTCTTTATTTGTGGGAACTCAGACAACATCGTCTCACAAAATTCCTTTTGATGTGCAAATTGTTTTTTTGCACATACCAAACACAACATAATTTCTTTTGTTGCCTCTGCTTGTCTTAAATAAATATGACGAATGATGCCTGTATGTGCTTGTTCTTGATAAACTGTTATCTGATATTTATTGATAAAATCCAGTACAGATTTTACAATTTGATTAAAAACAGGTGGTTGTAATTTACAATCCAAACAGGAAATAATTCTATGACTTCTTTTTGCAAAAAATCCAGCGATTGCCTTTCCTGTATTGTCAATTCCAACTGGAAATTGCGCTTTATTGCGATATCCAACTACCTTTTCACTTCCCACAATCGGTTGAGGTGGTAGAGAAAACCCGCCCAAACGTTCAAAGCAATCCCTGACCTGTTGCCACTTTATCTCAAGTTCAGATGAATAAGAAATGTGTCTCCAACAACATCCACCGCATTGTCGAAATACAGAACAATCATTTTCTATTCTATCTTTAGCAGGAAAAACAATTTGTTCTATTATCCCAAAACCATAATTTTTTAGCACTTTTACAATCTTTATCTTTACAATATCCCCTACAGCCGTTTGTGGAACAAATACAATAAAGCCATCTATTTTTGCAATGCCATTCCCCTCGGCAGTTATTCCAGTAATTTCAACTTCATAGTGATCATTTTTATGAATCATAAAACACCTATCTTCTATTTTATTATTGAATACTATTTTATCCTTTAAAAAAATTATTTGTTGCAGACAAATATACTGAATTTATTGTAACAGATTATTTTGTTTTGTCAACGCACTCAAAAACTTTTCCTTTTGATACTGATAACTCCAGATATTGGCGGTTTTATTTATCAAAAGTTGCAGTCTATAAACAGGAATGATATAATTGGGTTAATCAATTAAAATTGTTATGAAGGAGAATACAATGGATAAAGAAAAAGCAAAAGAATTATTATCCTTCCATTCAGGACGAAACAGTGATATTCAAAATCCCAAATGGAAAGGCGGATTTTTAGGAAGTTTAAGACCCTTTCGCGGTAAACTTCCTGAAGAAAATTTTATTGAAATTATGGAATGTTTAAAGGTATTAAAAAACGAGTTTTCAGCACCATCCATTGAAAAAGAAGTGATAGCAGATCTGGTGGCAATCATACATCTGACAAGGGTGTGGGCGTCCTCGAGTGGAATGCTAGGAAGAAACCACCTATTGACCCAAGAACAAACAGAACTCTTACTGGTTTGGATTGATATCATTGAAACTGGTCTTATGTATTTGTTAGACGGTGACGAAGAAGACGCCTTTAGAGATTATGAAGATTACTTAAATGATGAATATTTCTAATGTTATCTCAGTGGGCAGTTGTTGGCAATAACGACTGCTCACTGAAGTATTTTCACAAACGACTTTTCAATAAAAAAGTCCCTAAAGATATATGGGATTTTTCTAAGATAAAACATAAAATAGAATATATCATACAAATAAAATCTTACCCAAAGCAATCCCCATTTTTTTACAATTATCGATTGAAATCTCGTTTTTGTGAAAATATTATAAAAAATCCGAAAAACTTGTACCATACAAAATTAAAAAACTATCTAAATTTTACTATTATTTCTTTACTTTTATGATATAATTATCATAAAATAGGATTTACACATTTAGATAAGGCAACTATCAAAAATGATTCATGGTAATATCCCTCAAGCAAGATACAAATCACAATGTCTCAATATCATCTATTGAAAGGAGGAAAGTTACTGTAATATCCATTTTCGGTAACGCAATGATTATGTTAAAAAAAATCATCACCATTATCATTATTTCCCTAATAGGCGCAATTGTTTTATTTGGTATCATATTTTTTCTCCGACAAGATGTACAGGTGCGCTTACTTGGAGAAACCCTACCCGAATACTGGCAGACACAACAACAAAATGTAAAAGACTTTGAACAAGCCTTTGTACAGACATTAGGTGATGTAGAATAAAACATTCCTTTTTGGACAACCATATCAGAAACATTTTATTTATTATTTTATCGATATAACTTTTATAAATCGACCAAAATTAATAATTATTCATAAAAAATTAACAGAAAATAATCTTGCAAAAAAAATACAAATATAGTATACTTATGTCATACAAGAGCACATTTGCTTTTGTAAGCCAGAAAAATGAAAATAATAATTAACAAAAATAATATATGGAGGTAACAAACAATGAAAAAGTTTATTTGTCAAATCTGTGGTTATGTTTATGAAGGGGAAGCTGCTCCTGAAGCATGTCCACAATGTAAAGCTCCTGCTAGTAAATTTGTAGAACAATCTACAGATAAAGTAACTTATGCTGCTGAACATGTAGTGGGTATCGCCAAAGATGCTCCTGCTGATATTTTAGAAGGTCTAAACCAAAACTTTACTGGTGAATGTACTGAAGTTGGTATGTATTTGGCAATGGCAAGAGTAGCAGACCGCGAAGGTTATCCAGAAATTGCTGCTGCATTTACAAAATATGCATTTGAAGAAGCAGAACATGCTGCAAAATTTGCTGAATTATTGGGCGATGTTGTTACAAACTCCACTCAGAAAAACTTAGAGTTAAGAGCTGCTGCTGAACATGGTGCTTGTGAAGGCAAAATGGGTCTTGCAAAACGTGCAAAAGAAGAAAACTTAGATGCAATTCATGATACTGTTCATGAAATGGCAAAAGATGAAGCTCGTCATGGTTGTGGTTTTGCAGGTTTGCTAAAACGTTATTTTGGTAAATAAATCATGGATATTAAAAAAAGCATTGAAGAATTGGTTGAGAAGATCAAAAACGACAAAGAACTACAAAGCACCTTTATGAAAGATCCCATTGCCGCTATAGAAAAGCTGCTGGGTATTGATCTCCCAGAAGAACAACTTAAACAAATTGCTGATGGCGTAAAAGCAAAGATCAATTTGGACAAGATTGGTAGTTTCTTTAAAAAATAATTTGTTCTTTAAGACGGAGCATTTTGTTCCGTCTTTTTTGTAATCAAAAAGGATTGTTACTGTGTAACAATCCTTTTTTCCTATTTAAAGCACCTTTGATAAAAATTCTTTCAATCTTGGATTTTGTGGATTGGTAAAAAATTCGTCAGGTGTATTTTGTTCCTTAATAATGCCTTCGTCCATAAAAATAACACGAGTAGCCACTTCTCTAGCAAATCCCATTTCATGGGTTACAACTACCATTGTCATACCCTCTTTGGCAAGTTCCTTCATCAGTTCTAATACTTCCCCAACCATTTCAGGATCCAAAGCAGAAGTTGGTTCATCAAACAAGATAACATCGGGATTCATCGCCAGCGTTCTCACAATTGCAATACGCTGTTTCTGACCGCCTGACAACATAGATGGATATGTATCTGCTTTATCTGCCAATCCAATTCGTTGCAATAGCTCTCTTGCGCGTTGTTCTGCTTGCTCTTTTGTCTGCAATTTCAATTTTACTGGCGCCAAGGTAATATTTTGCAAAATTGACAGATGGGGAAATAAATTAAAATGTTGAAATACCATTCCCATCTTCTGACGAATGCGATTGATATCAATTTTTTTATCGGTAATTCGTTCACCCTCAAACCAGACTTCTCCACCTGTGGGAATTTCCAATAGATTTAAACAACGCAGATAAGTGCTTTTTCCAGAACCAGAAGCGCCAACAATTACCACTTTTTCTCCCTTTTGAATGGTATCTGTCACACCACGCAATACGTGATTGTTTCCAAATGATTTTTCTAACTGTTTAACCTCTATCACTTCTTGCCAATCTCCTTTCAAATATGTTCAACAATTTGGTCAATCCCAATACGATAATCAGGTAGATGGCTGCCACAACCAACAAAGGAGTGTATAAATCCAGTGTCACAGAACTAATGCGTTCTGCGGTTTTCGTCAAATCATATACTGTAATCGTTCCTACAATAGAAGTTTCTTTAATTAAAACAATAAATTCATTTCCCAATGCTGGAAGAATATTCTTAATCGCTTGTGGTAAAATAATTGATTTCATGACGCTCACATAATTCAGTCCCAAAGAACGCCCTGCTTCCATCTGACCTTTATCAATTGACATAATACCTGCACGGATAATTTCAGCAACATAAGCACCAGAATTTAATCCAAAGGTAATAGAACCAATCACCAGCTCATTTAAACCAGTATCCGCCAAAATCAACGTATACATAATCAACATTTGAACATAAACTGGAGTACCTCTGATTACTGAAATATAGAGATTACACAGCCAAGACAACGGTTTTAACTTATGATTGCCAATGGCACTTACTTTAATGATGGCAACCAATGCACCGATGACAATTCCAATCAAAACAGAAAACAATGCAATTTGCAATGTAACTCCCAGACCAGATAAAATAAATTGATAGCGATTATCAGTAATCAATGTTTGATAAAGACTATCAAAAATATTGGAAAACCAACTCAAAACATCACGTCCTTTTTTCTGATAGAATTAAGGTTGCAATTTTATCATTGCAACCTTATTTTCTGTTATAAACTTGCTTTTACATGTTTTTCGGTAAATTCTTCAATTTTACCTTCATCCATTAATCTTTGCAACACCTTATTCATTGCTTGTTGTAATTCGGTATTTCCCTTTTTGATAGCAAAGCCATAGGCATCTGTAAACAACTCTGTATTAGAGATTTCCAATTCTCCGCCATTGGCTTCTACCAATAATTTTGCAGGAAGTTCATCCATTACAATACAGTCAATTCGTCCCTTTTTGAGATCATCTGCTGCCAAAGAATATTTTTTATAAGATTTTAATTCTTTGGGTTGTACTGGATTTTCCTTATCCCCATAAACCAAATCACCAGTTGTGCCAGCCTGCACCCCGATGACTTTCTCGGATAGACTTTCCTCACTGGTTACAGAGTTATCGCCTGATTTTACTACAACCACCTGTTTAGAAGTAGCATACTCGATTGTAAAATCCATTGTTTCCAAACGTTCTGGCGTAATGGAAATACCTGCTGCTGCAAAATCCGCTTTTCCATTCTGAGCAGCTGCTAACGCATTGGTAAAGTCCATATCTTTGATAACCAATTCTTTTCCCATTTCCTTAGCAATCTCATTTGCAATATCCACATCAATTCCTACAACTTTTCCTCCTTCAATATATTCATAAGGAGCAAAGCCCGCTTCAGTTGCCATAACCAACTGTCCTTTTGAATCGGAGTTGGTGGAAGCATCTTGATTGCCACAAGAAGTAAATAATGTAACAGACAATGCTGCTGCCAATATACAAGATAATAATTTTTTCATCATGAACCTCATTCTCTCTCATTCCAATTTTATGATACAGTTAATGTACCACACTTAGATATAAAACGCAATAGATTTAGGCAAAATATGCCTATTTTTAAATATTTTTGTATTTTTATACAATTAAAGCAGGAGTTTTCTCATATCCTCTTGCATATTTATACATAAATGAATTGTTTTCTTAGTCGTTGGATGGGTAAACAATAGTTGATTACAACACAATGCCTGTCTATCAATATCCCGCATGCTACCCCCATACATTTCATCGCCTGCCAGCGGATATCCAAGATATGAAAAATGCACTCGAATTTGGTGGGTGCGTCCAGTCAATAACCGAACCTTTACCAAAGTATATCCATTTCGACATGCCTCTACCTGATACTGTGTAATACTTTGCTGCCCAGAAGGGTGAACAATGCGTTTAATCAAAATATCTGGATGACGCGCAATTGGTGCACAAATCTCCCCGTTCTTTTGCGAAAGTTCTCCACATAAAATAGCAGTGTACTCCTTTTGTACCTGATGTGCCAAGATAGCCGCGCTCAAAGCATTTTTCGCTACTAAACAGAGCCCCGTTGTGTCTGCGTCCAATCGATTGATGGGGCGAAACTGAAGATTAAAACCCTTTTTTTGCATATAATCGGTAAAATAATTTGCCAATGTATCTTTCAGATGGGCAACAGATGGATGAACTGGCATATGGGCAGGCTTATTAAATACAATGATATCCTCATCTTCATAAACCACTGGGGCAAATAATTTCCCATTGGGAATAATATGAGTTTGTTCTACTAAAATCACGGTTAAAACATCGCCTGCATGGAGCAAATCCACCATGCGAATATGTTCTCCATTCAGCCTGATATGTTCTGGCTCTCTTTTTAAGCGGGTGATAATACGTCTTGAAAATCCGTGTGTATTTTTTAAATAATCCTGCACCAACATGCCCTCTTGCAATGGTGTAATTTGATAATCAAATCTGCGAATAAAAAGTCCTCCTAATACAAAAACTGCCATTCCATGATTAGAAAGGCAGCATTGTCATTTATTTTACACGATAACTCCAACCAAAATCATCTGGTATTTTACCCCATTGAATTCCTGTTAAGGTATCATACAGTCTTTGAGAAATCTCACCAATTTGATTGTTGTTGATATTCATCAACAAATCATGATATTTCAATTCTCCAATTGGAGAAATTACTGCAGCAGTTCCGGTTCCAAATGCCTCTTTTAAAGTTTTGGCATGATAAGCATCCACCAACTCTTGAATATCAAGCCGGCGCTCTGAAACCTGATAACCCCATGACTTTAAGATTTCAATGGCAGATTTTCTGGTAATACCCGGTAAAATGCTGCCACTTAGTTCAGGAGTCACAATTTCGTCTCCAATTACAAAAAATACATTCATTGCGCCAACTTCTTCTATATATCTGCGATTTACTCCATCCAACCACAAGACCTGAGAATATCCCTGCTCTCCTGCCATATCTTGCGCCTTTAATGATGCGGCATAGTTTCCACCTGTTTTTGCTGCACCTGTACCACCTCGAACTGCTCTCACAAAATCAGTTTCTACATAGATTTTAACTGGATTTAATCCCGTTGCATAATAAGCGCCAGATGGTGATAAAATGATGATAAACTGATAGCGGGTAGAAGAATGCGCCCCCAAAGAAGTTTCAGTCCCGATGATAAATGGACGAATATATAAAGAAGTACCATCTTGATGAGGTACCCAATCGGCATCAATCTCAATGAGTTTTATTAACGCTTCCAATGCAAATGCTTCATCTATCTTTGGAATACAAATGCGTTCACAAGAATCGTTCAAACGCTTAAAGTTTTCCTCTGGACGGAACAATCGAATAGAGCCATCTTCTGCATAATAAGCCTTTAATCCCTCAAATATTTCCTGACCATAATGCAAACAAGTTGCTGCTGGATCCATTGAAATAAGTCCATATGGGATAATACGCGCATCATGCCAACCCTTTTCTATGGTATAATCCATCATAAACATATGATCTGTAAAAATTTTGCCAAATCCCAATTGACTTTCATCAGTCGGTTTGGGTTTTCGGTTTTGTGATAATTCAATTTTCAAATTCATCCTCAACACATCCTCTATCTTGCAATATTTTATTTCTATTATAACAACATTGTTTTGTCTTTACAACTATTTTATTTTTGACTAACCTTGTCTTTTTATTGGAGAGTAAGCACCAAACGCAGTGGGCAGTGGATATTGTTCTTTTAATTCCTGAATCGTAGACCATAAAAATAAATGGTTGTTCTCAATGGATTTGACTGTTATTTCAAATCCAATCATATTCCATTCAATATGGGTAAAAATATGCTTTGCTTTTTCTAACTTTTGAATTGTCACCACTTCTAAGTCCCAATTTTTTAGTTGCTCTTTTACCTGCTTTTGAGATAGAACGCCCTCAACATTGGGCAGTTCCCAAAGAGAAGAAAGCAACCCTGTTTCAGGGCGTTTGCGAATCGCAATGCGATTTTCACAGGTTAATACAAAAACCGTTTTTGATTCCACTCGACGGGCTTTTTTTCCATCCTTGATGGGAAGGCTTTCGGCAATTCCTTTTTCATAAGCCTGACAAAGCTGTTGTAATGGGCACAACAGACACTTGGGAGCACCGTTTGGAACACATACCATTGCCCCCAATTCCATCAGTGCTTGGGTAAAAGCACCAGGGTGATATGCTCTTTTCATCTCTACCAAAACCCCAGATAACAAGTTCTCATACTTTAATTTTGTTTCATTTTTACTAATGTTGTCTTTACTTGCCAACAAGCGGGATAATACCCGCAAGACATTTCCGTCCACCGCAGCAACGGGCAAACCAAATGCAATGGAGCCAATCGCCCCTGCTGTATAGCGCCCAATCCCCGGCAATTTTTGAAGTTTTTGATAATCTGGAGGTAACTTTCCCTGATATTCTGTTACAATCTGCTTTGCCGCCTTTTGCAGATTTTTTGCTCGGTTATAATATCCCAGCCCCTCCCATAATTTCAACAATTGTTGTTCTGGCACCTCTGCCAAATGTTGAATAGTGGGCAATTCCTTTAAAAAACGCTGATAATACTCCTTTACCACCTCCACTCTTGTCTGTTGTAACATAATTTCTGAAATCCAAACATGATAGGGCGTTGGATCACTTCTCCAAGGAAGCACACGCGCACATTTTTGATACCACTCCAATAACGGTTGAACAATCTCTATCAACTGCTCTTCTGATAACTTAGACATGATACATTCCTTTCTAATTTGCTTTTTTCTAGATACAACGCAAATTTAGCCAACAATCTAAATTGTTGGCTGTGTCTTTATTCTTCTCCAATTACCAAATCCGCAGCATAAGGAAGTGATTTCACCCAATCACAAAAAGTGTGCCACTCCTGCAATTTATGATTTTTTCTGGCGTGATACATCTGAATTAAATTTTCATAATTCATGCTACAAGTTCTCATTTGATGATAACTAGAAGGCAATAATTGTATCATATCATACCATACCTGCTTATCCTTTGTTTTTAGATATGCTAAACGAAGCGATTCTAAATAAGCAACAATTTGTCTCATCTGCAATAATGTATTTTCACTCATATGGTCACAGCTAAAGTCCTGTAATTCAAATGGTTTGCTGGAAATTTTGTGCATGGTACTGGTTGAATTGGCAACGGTTGCCACTTTGTAGGTATCATATTCCTTCCACCAATACAATGGCGCTGTAATATCCACCGAAACAAAAATTTGACGTAAAAACTTTCGATGGTCGCTTCCAGCCTTTGCCAACCGCTTTGCAAGATCTAAATCCTGTTCACCCAACACAAAATTGCCCTGTTGCGTATAGTAACTGTCCATTCTTGACCAACTATTCATTGGATTTCTTGCTCCACGAATGGCATTTTCAAAATTCATAACAGATGTTCTCTCTAAACGAATCATCTCAAAACTCCCTTATTTACGATTTTCATGATCATAGAATCTCTTTGATTATAAGGGATAACGGTAAATTTGTACAGTCTTTTGTCTACGTTTTCTTTTCAAAAACATGGCTACACTTGGGGCAAGTAATGCGAATCTTTCCCCGACCTTTGGGCAAACGCAGCGTTTGTTTACAAGAAGGACAGCGGAAAAAACAATAATATTTTCTATCTTTGATTCGCTGTTTTTGACGTTTTACGCTATTATAAAAATTTCTCCACCAAATCAAAAACCGTTCATTTTCCAACTGGCGTTTTGCCTGATTGCGTGATAACATTCTAAATACACAAAGCCCTAAAGGGATATAACAAATCAGTCTCAAAAACCAAAATTTTGCTGGAACAAATGAAAATAAAAGCGCTATGATAAATGTTACAATCAACAGCGCCACACAAAGCATGTCACTGCCATTTCTACCATACATAAATTTACGATATTGTTCGAATAGCCTTGTAAGCATTTTTTATTCTCCTACTCTATCTATTTTTATCATAGAATGATTCCATCATACATTTTGATTATATCCAATAGATATGACATTCCATTGACTGAAAAGCAAAAAAATTGTAACATTCCTTTTCAGTTTTTTGATAAAACAAAGATTTTTTAAGATAATTGTAAGAATTCTATGTCAATTTTTAATTGTAATTTTGAATCAGGTATAGTATAATATAATCAATTCACATCATGTCTTTATATGAATAATAATGAAACAAAATCATTCTTTGTCGTTCTATTTTATAGGATGATTCACATATGTGAAATAAAATAGAACCACTTTGATTGGAAAACTATATGTAACAATCAAAAATTTCACCTTTAGAGTTTTCACATGATAAAGAAAGGAGCATATCATGTTACAAATGCAATTTTTTGAAACCAATCTTTATGAAATTATATTTTGGTTTTTTATCTACAGTTTTATTGGTTGGATTATTGAATGTATTGTCATCTCTTATGAAAATAAACACTTCACCAACCGAGGATTTTTACATGGACCCTTCTGTATTGTCTATGGTTTTGGTGCCATTGGATTTTATTTCTTCTTAAAACCACTTTCTCACAATTACATCTTATTGTTTTTAAGTGGCATGATTATGGCATCTATATTGGAACTGTTTACCGCCAAACTCATGATTCGTATATTTGGAGGATTCTGGTGGAATTATAGTAAAAAACCTTATAATTATAAAGGTATTCTCTGTTTAGAAAGTTCTCTTGCCTGGGGATTTTTAGCAGTTTGTCTATTTGGCTTTATACATAAAACTGTTTCTGGTATTGCTGCAAGCTTTTCCCCTTCAATTGGAAAAGGAATCGTTTTGATATTGCTTTGTTACTTAATTATTGATTTTAGTTATACCATGTATCATACCCTAAAAGATGGTGAGAGCAGATTGCCTGAAAATTCTATGACAGTTGAGTAATTTTAATAATAAAGGCGGCGATTACAATGAATCCTTTAGCAATTTCCAAGACACAAATTATTGAAGATAGTGATTACATTGCCTGTGTAAAAGATATCATTGAAAGCGAACCATTTTTACAAATGCGACGCTTTACTCATCATGGAGATACCAGTTGTCTAAAACACTGTGTACATGTCTCTTATTGTAGTTATCTTATGGCAAAACGTTGCGGTTTAGACTATAAAAGTGTAGCACGTGCTTCTCTTTTACACGATTTGTTTTTATATGACTGGCATACCCATGCAAAGATGACCCATGATCACTTTCACGGATTTACACATCCCAAAACTGCTTTAAAAAATGCGCTACTTCATTACGAATTAAATGAATTAGAACAAAACATCATCTTGCGCCATATGTGGCCACTGACCCCCATTCCCCCTAAATTTAAAGAAGGTTTTATCATCGTACTAATGGACAAGTATTGTGGGCTTTTAGAAACCATACACCGCACCAATTCCATGGTTCATTGGATTAAAGCGGTTTTAAAAGTCTAATATTGCAATTTATCTGATAATCGGTTTTTAGCGGGATAAAGTATTTTTTCGCAAATGAACATCAATTTAAAAACGCTCCTATTGTAAATACTTACAATAGGAGCGTTCTTTTATTTACCCAATCGAATCACATTCCAAGAAGCCTTGTGAAGCAATGTCGTTAATTTTCCCTGTTCTAATATTGACTCATGGGACAATTTCGGTGCAACTTGTTGTATCATAGCAGAGTTCACCGCCTTTAAATCAGGATGTTCCAATACAATGTGTTCTATCAAATGGTATCCTTCAAAAGAACGCAAATCACATTCTAACTGAATATCCTCAGATAAATTTCGATTCACAGCAAAAATGGTTACCTCCTGCTGTTGTTCTTGATACACTACTACAGAATCTATATCTGTTACATCTGTAAAGTCCATTGTATCATGTTTGGGAGATGACAATACAGATTGCAATGCAATTCCTCTCCCATATTTAGACGCATGCAAATAAGGATAATAGATTGTCTGTTTCCAGGCACTTCCATCTGTTTGAGTCATAATTGGAGCGATTACATTCACAAGTTGTGCCATACATGCCATCTTCAAACGGTCCGCATGTTTGATAAAGGTAATTAGCATAAGACCTACCAATAAGGCATCTTCAAAAGTATAAATGTCTTCTAACAATGCAGGAGCCTTCTGCCAAGGATGATTTTTCATGATATCATCATCTGCTTCATTGGAATGAAACCATACATTCCATTCATCAAAGCTGAGTTTCATAACTTTTTTACTGCGTTTTTTTGCCTGCACATAATCACAAGTAGCAATCACCGTCTTGATAAAGTGTTCCATTTCCATAGACTGTGCTAAAAAATTATCTGTATCCTCAAAACGATTTCCAAAATATTGATGTAGTGAAATATAATCTACAAAGTCATAAGTGCAATCCAATGTATTTGCTTCCCATTCTGGAAAGGTAGGCATCTGTGCACTGGAACTGCCGCAAGAAACCAATTCGATTGTTGGATCAATTTGCTTCATAGCCTTTGCAGTTTCTTCTGCCAAACGTCCATATTCCTGTGCAGTTTTATGCCCTGTCTGCCAAGGACCATCCATTTCATTTCCCAAGCACCAAGTTTTGATATTATGAGGTTGTTTTACTCCATGCGCAATTCTTAAATCGCTGTATTTTGTGCCAGATGGATGATTGCAGTACTCCAATAAATTGCATGCCGCTTCAATTCCCCTTGTGCCCAAGTTAATCGCCATCATCACATCAGAATCCACACTGCGTGCCCATTTTGTAAATTCATTTAAGCCCACTTCATTTGTTTCAAGACTTCTCCATGCCAATTCCAAACGCTTAGGGCGCTCTGTTACAGGTCCTACACTGTCCTCCCAATAAAAATTAGATACAAAATTCCCACCTGGATAACGAATTATCGGTACTTGTAAATCTCTTACCAATTGCGCAACATCTTGACGAAAGCCATTTTTATCGGCGGTGGGATGGTCAGGCTGATAGATTCCGGTATAGACAGCTCTCCCCAAATGCTCAATAAAAGAACCATAAATTCTCTTATCAATTTCAGAAATTTGCCAATCCTTGTCTACTATCATGTTTGCTTTTTTCATAATCACACTTCCCTTTATTATTTTATATATTTATATAATATTCAATATTTATATAAAATAATATCATATCTATCTCCAAAGTACAAGCACATATTTCTTGTGAAATCATATAAATTTTTTCATCTTTTTATAGGAATTCTATCGTATGACTCACTTGCCTATTTTGCCAAACTGATATAAACTAATTTTATTACTATTTCAGATTGGAATGATTTTTATGAATGACAAATATGATTTTTCAAAAGGAAGTGTTTCTAAAAATATTTTAAAATTGGCACTCCCCATGACCCTCGCGCAACTTATCAATGTTTTATACAATATTGTCGACCGCATGTATATTGGTCATATACCAGATGCTTCTACACTTGCATTAACAGGTCTGGGATTAACCTTTCCAATTATCTCAATCATCTCTGCTTTCGCGAATCTATTTGGAATGGGTGGAGCTCCTTTATGTTCTATTGCACGAGGTAAGGGAGAATACAAACGTGCCGAAATGATTATGGGAAATTCCTTCGTATTGCTATTCACTTCTGGCATTTTTCTCACCATTGTCTGTCTGATATTCAAACGCCCCATTTTATATCTATTTGGTGCCAGCGATGAGACCTTTCCCTATGCCAATGATTATGTTACCATCTATCTAGCTGGCAGCATTTTTGTTATGATAGGCTTAGGTATGAATAGTTTTATCAACTCCCAAGGTTTCGGAACCATCGGAATGATGACCGTTTTACTTGGCGCAATTACCAATATGATATTAGATCCCATCTTTATCTTTATTTTTCAAATGGGAGTCAAAGGTGCTGCACTTGCAACCATTCTCTCACAATTTTTATCCGCCTTGTGGATAATGAAATTTCTAACTGGGAAAAAGGCAATTTTACGACTAAAAATTCACCGTTTCAAATTAAAAATTTCTCTTATCAAAGAAATTACCAGCTTGGGACTATCTGGATTTAGCATGGCAATTACCAACAGTGCAGTACAGATTGTCTGTAATGCCAGCTTACAATCTTATGGAGGCGATTTATATGTTGGCATTATGACAATTATCAATTCCATTCGAGAAGTATTAACTATGCCTGTCTCAGGTATTACCAATGGAGCACAACCTGTCTTGGGATTTAATTATGGAGCAAAAAAATACGATCGTGTTGGTCAAGGCGTGCGATTTATGTCTATTATTTGTATTGTCTACACTATTTTTGCCTGGTTGTCCACTATGATCATACCTGAATATTTTATTCATATTTTCAACAGCGATCCTCAACTCATCGACAAGGGTGTACCTTCTCTTCACATTTATTTCTTTGGATTTTTCCTAATGTCATTACAATTTGCAGGACAATCAACCTTTGTTGCTCTGGGAAAATCCAAACAAGCAGTATTTTTCGCTTTATTTCGCAAAGTCATCATTGTAATTCCACTGATACTCATTTTGCCAAACTTGTTCGGGCTTGGCGTCAACGGCGTATTCCTTGCAGAACCAATTTCTAATTTGGTTGGTGGAACTACCTGTTTTATCACCATGTTACTTACGATTCAGAAATTATTTAAACAACCTACACAATAAATACCATGTTTAATCTGTAACCGTTTTACTTAAAAATAAAATTGATTTAAAATAGAGTTTCCAAGTTAAATATATTACAGCAATTATAATCAATTCTCTTTTCGAAAAAGTGTTCCCAGGATACAAATTTTAAAATATATTTCTACACAAACCACATAAACTGCAACAACTTAACAGTCCCATAAGCTGAAATTTATTAAATTCCAAAATACTGTTTTGATATATATTTCCTGTTTTTTATATCAAATATCTGCATATAAGGAAAATTATTTATATAAACCCAACATTCAATAAAGGTTGGGATAACAGCGAATAGCCTTTCATTTTTCAGCATGGTATATCTATATGATTGGTGAATTTAGATTATCTCTTTAGAAGTTCTTATATATAGAAATCAGTCAGTATAAACAAACAGCAAGCAAATCAAAAAGCCTATGGTATGATACCCCTAAAGTATCATGTTATAGACTTTCTAGAAAGACTTTACCAGGGAACACAATACGCCCGTTTACAAAATTGTAAACGGACACAAGGGAATTATATGGATTGTTATAATTTCTCATAAGAAACTAATTGTTCTACGGAAATGCGAGTCTGTAAATGGCGTTCGGGGTCAGCAGCTTTTTCATTAGAATATCCAACTGCCAAAATATTGATAGGTTCAAGATTCTGTGGCAGACAAAATTCATTTTTGATAATATCGGGCTTAAAATAGCAAACCCAAACGGAACCTAAGCCTAATTCCGTTGCTTCCATCATCATATGATCTGTTAAAACCGAAGCATCAATATCAACACTCTGCTTTTTGTCAAACGGACGAACCCATGCTTTGTTATGATCTGCGCAAACAATGATTGCAAGTGGCGCACCATAGATATTTGTAGCTTTTCCAATTTTTGCAAGACCGTCCTTGTCCTGTACTACAATTAAGTGTATTGGTTGTAGATTTGCGGCTGTTGGGGCTACATGGGCCGCCTGTAAAATCTTGTCCAGTTTTTCCTTTTCAACTTTCTGCGGTGTGTAGGAACGGACACTGTACCTCTTTTTTGCAAGTTCTAAAAAATTCATATCGTTACTTCCTTTCTGTATTTTCAGTTGTTACTTTAAGGGTTAGTTGATGTTCCCAATTCCCTATGCTATAATTTTATCATTAATTTTCATAAAAACAAGAACGCACTTTTTTGGTACATAGTATCTAAAAATATAGTGTAAGGAGAAAAACATATGAAATGTGCAAGTAATTATAATTGTCCTGTAGAAGCAACTTTAGATTTAATCGGTGGTAAATATAAGGCACTTATTTTGTGGCATTTGATAGACAAAACTCTACGTTTTAACGAAATTAGCAAATTAATTCCCAAAGCCACCCCTAAAATGATAACTCAACAATTACGGGAGCTTGAAACGGATAATTTAATTGTTCGTGTAGTATATCCCGTTGTTCCACCGAAAGTTGAATATTCTTTAAGTGAGTTTGGAAAAAGTATAATTCCTATATTAGACGCTATGTGTAACTGGGGAGAAAGTTATTTACATAGGCTTGATGCGTCCCCGTGTTCAAAGTAATATACGATTGATTTTCAGTTTCATTGCCATACATTTTGCAAAAAAACATTCGCTATAAAAAATGGCGAATGTTCTTTTTTGAATATAGGGAAATATCATCTGTTATATTTTGTTATTAAAATCTTCGCTAACCCTTGCAAACACTAAGCTTATCGCAGGTGAACTTTTCGCGCTTATTTCCCTTGTATTGTATCTTTCCACAGGATATTCTGAACCCTGATAAGGGGAAAAATAAGGGAAACAAAATCACATACATCAATTGGTAACAAAAAATTATGTTAGTAATTCTGCAATGGCTTTTTCCCAATATTTAGGAGAAATATTACACCAACTGGCTTTCCCAGTTTCTTCCTCGCATAGCTTGATTGCCTCTGACAAAACTATTCCATGTGATACCTCTCCTGTAAGTATCAAATGCTTTGTTATTTGTGTCCAATAAGGTGCCGCCTTTTCTAATCCTGATTCTTGCAATTCCTTTATAATTATCTCTTTATCATAATCTATGCTGATAAATTCGTGCGTCCATTCCTGTGCTTTTTGCTGAAGAATCATAAACTGTGCTTTTCCGCCGCTGTGTAAAGACACACCTACAGCTCCAGGGTTCAGCGCTATTTTATTATCATGATTGATAGCTCCCTGTATGTGTGTGTGACCATAAAGAATATACTTGCACGCACATTCATCAATGATATGATTTGTGTTCTCATTAGCAGGGAGCATTTTTTCGTTGTTTCTATTTGGCGAACTGTGACAAGCCATTATTGTAGAAATATTTTCAAATTTTATCTCTTGAAAAATCGGAAGGCTTTGAAAGAAATTAATATCCTTTTCAGTTAGGTTTTCATAACAATACTTCATGGCTCCAACCGTTTGATTCCCGTTTTTCCATTCACAATTGTGATTATTTCTTCGACTTATCCAATAGTCTTCCTTATTTCCTCTGATAAAGTAACAAATATACTTTTCCTTTAAGCTGTATATCATTTCCATTGTCTTTTATGGATATGGAAATTCTCCTAAATAATCACCCAGAAAAATAAAGCTGTTAATATTGTTTGTTAACGCATATTTAACACATTGTTCAAATGCTGCGTGATTACCATGTATATCAGAAAAAACTGCAATTTGCATGCTAACTGCCTCCACTCTTGCGCTTACAAAAAACGAAATTCCCATCACATTAACGCTGTTTGTGCAATGGGTATATTTCGTTCTCATATATCAAAAACTTATTGTTGATGCTCAATAGTCCATTGTAAGATTTTCTTTTCGCCAATATCACCGGATGCCAACGCAAGAATGACATCACATAACTCCTTTTGGCTGTAAGATAATTCATATCCGTTTCGCGCAAGAAAAACCAACATAACATGCACACCAAGTCTCTTGTTTCCGTCCGGCATTGCATGGTTCTATAACAATCCAAAACAAAGCCTTGCCGCCTTTGCCTGTATGCTCGGATAAGGTTCTTTTCCGCCAAATATCCGAAACGGATTATTTAACGCCATATCCAACATTCCCTCATCGCGAATACCGTCTACTGGCTTTCATTAAACTTACATGAAGTTTTAGCACCTGCTGTTTGCTTAATTTAATCACTTTGCAAGAACCTCATATGCTTCCGCATTCTGTTTTATTAACCGTTCAGATATTGCAGATAGTTAATCCATTCAATTATTGTGTAATTGCGTTCAAAATATAAATTCTAGACTGATAATCCCCTTTTTGATGATTGAAATCCATGCTCTGACCAGAAGATGCATCACTGACAATCAATCCAGTATTCATCAATTCATCTCCATAGTGTTTGGTATTTACTATAGAAACTTCATATTCTAAATGCTCGTCCAATCCCTGCAATTTCAAACGTTGATATCCAACATTTACTTGTTGTAATACGCGATAATAACCAACCAATGCAGTCTTTTTATCTTCTGACACAACCATCCATGCAGTTACATTTCCCTCAAAAGGACTCAACAAGCGATAAAATGTACCTTTTTGAATGATATCACGGTACTTCTTCATAAATTTTACCTGTTCTATCACACTTTCTTGTTCTTCTTTTGAAAGTTTTGCAACATCCAATTCATATCCAAACGTACCAAAGTAAGCAACATCTGCGCGTGTTTGTATTGGAGTTGTACGGAACAACTGATGATTTGGAACCGCAGACACATGAGAGCCCATACTACTAACGGGATAGACAAAAGAAGTACCATATTGAATTTTTAAACGCTCTACTGCATCGGTATCATCTGAAGTCCAACATTGAGGAGCATAATAAAGTAATCCTGGGTCAAATCTTGCTCCACCACTTGCACAAGATTCAAATAAAATTTCTGGAAATCTGTCATTTAACATTTGATATAAGCGATAAACTCCCAAAATATAGCGGTGAGCTACTTCTTTCTGATATTCTGGAGGCATTCCAATAGAATACACCTCAGACATACAACGATTCATATCCCATTTAATATAAGAAATGGGTGCTTCACTCAACACCTTTTCCATCAGATGATAAATATATTCAACCACTTCTGATTTAGAAAAATCCAATACATACTGATTTCTACCCATAGACATTTTTCTCTCTGGTGTCTGAAGTAGCCAGTCTGGATGAGCGCGATATAAGTCACTATCTCGATTGGTCATCTCCGGTTCAAACCAAAGTCCAAATTGCAATCCCATTTGGTTGATTTTTTCTGCCAATCCTTGAATACCATTGGGCAGTTTATTGGTATCTGGATACCAATCCCCTAAAGAAGAGGTATCATCATCGCGCTTTCCAAACCATCCATCATCCAATACAAACAGCTCTATACCCAATTCTTTTGCCTTTTGAGCAATGTTTAAAATTTTCTCTTCATTAAATTTAAAATAGGTAGCTTCCCAGTTATTAATTAAAATGGGGCGCGCTTTATCTCTCCAATAGCCCCTTGCCAATCTGGTTCGATAGAGTTTCTGATAAGTTTGACTCATTTTATTCAAACCACCATCAGAATACACCATTACCACTTCAGGAGTTTGGAAAGATTCTCCCTGTTTTAAAGTCCATGTAAAACAGTTTGGATGGATCCCCATTGTAATTCTAGAAACATCATAAGTATCTACTTCTACCTGAGCCAAAAAGTTTCCACTATAAACCAAACTAAAGCCATAAACTTCACCAGAAAACTCATCTGTATTGGGGCGTTTTAATGCCAAAAATGGATTGTAATTGCTACTGCTACATCCTCTCATGCTGTAAACTGATTGAACACCATGTTCTAACCTGCGCGTCTTTACACTGCGCTCTCTTGCCCATGCACCAGTTAACTCTATCATTTCATAATCGCAATCTGGAAGGTCAACACTAACACTCATTGCACGATTTAACAATAATGAATCAGCATGATGAGAAATGAATTTTGCATTTCTAGCAATCACAGGATAATCTTTAAAAATTGTATAAGACAATACCAACTCTGTTTCAATCACACTGTCTTTTAATACAATTTCTAGTGTCATTGCTTCCTGTTCATCTTCTACATAAGTCGCTGGCAATCCCTCTAATTTTGACTTACCTTGATAAATGCGATGAGACTGATATTGAAAATCAGTAATTGTACTTCCATTTTTTTGTACAATCTCATATGCTGGATAACGCATATCCCCGGAACCATAAGATGGATATTCCTGCTTGATATGTTCCATGGAAAAGGTTAAATCTCCCTCAAAAGCACAAACTGCCATTGGTCTTGCACTCATTTCAAGCAAGTGCTCAAAAGATTCTCTGTCACGAATCACTTTTCCATAATAAAGCTGTCCCAATTGCTGATTTTTTAAAATCTTAAAAATGTAACTTACCTGTCCATTAAAAATATGAAATTCTTTTGATGAATCATGAAAAATAATATCCATTTTACATATCTCCTTTAATTTCTTTTCTTTATTGTATCCGATTCATCTAAATTTTTCAACTAAATTTTTCCTATTTTTATTATAAATCGCTGACGATAGTCGAGGAATTGGCGAATAACAAAAAATATACCTTTTATCAGAGTAAAAAAGAAAAAATACCTAGAAATATTACATGTGATGAGATATAATAAAAAATTAGTAAGGGAAATGGATATAACATCCAAATGGAAAGAAAGAAGGAAGCAATCATGGAATTACAAAAGGGACAAAGGATAAAAATAGGGGATTCCACAACAAGTCATCAGATAGAGTTAAAAGTTTCTGTTCCCATTACTCATGGCGAGATAGATATAAGCTGTTTTGGGGTAGACGCTCAAAATAAACTATCAGATGATCGATATTTTGTATTTTACAATCAGTTACATACTCCTGAAAATGCAGTTTCAATGAAAACAGATAAAAATATAACAAGTTTTTTAATAGATTTTAAAAAAATTCCTGCATTTATCAAAAAATTAGTGATTACAGTTGCAGCAGATGGAAATAGCATGATCAAAGATATCAAAAGAGGAGAATTTTCTGTCTTAGCAAATCAACAAACAATTGCTCATTTCGCAATTTTGGGAGAAAATTATGAAAAGGAAAAAGCAATCATTTTAGCTGAAATTTATGAAAAAGATGGCATTTGGCGTCTATCTTTAGTATCCAGCGGATTTCATGGCGGACTGAGCGCTTTATTGGCACATTTTGGAGGCGAAGAGATAAAAGAACCTGTAAAGCGCGATGGTTTTCAAACTGAAATAAAATCTCCATCTTCTTCCATAGACAATTCAACTGTAAACAATACAACGACATCACAAAAAGCACCAGTGAATTTGAAGAAACGAGGAGATAGTCATAAGATTAGTTTAGAGAAAAACACAAAAGAAATTCATGTTAATTTAAATTGGAATATGAATATGGGACAGAAAACGGGATGGTTTGGAGCTAAAAGTACGGCAGGAATTGATTTAGATTTGGCATGTATGTATCGTCTGAAAACAGGAGAGAGAGGAGTGATTCAAGCATTGGGAAATAGTTTTGGTTCTGCTCATACAGCACCTTATATATTTCTTGACCAAGACGATAGAACAGGGCAAAGTATGAATGGAGAAAATATGTGGCTTAAAAAGCCAGAGTTTATAGAATTTGCAATTGTATTTGCCTATATTTATGATGGAACGCCCAATTGGCAAGATACCAATGCAAAAGTAGTATTAAAGCAACTGGGAGAACCGCCTATCGAAATCCTTATTGATAATCCAGACTATACTAATCGATTCTGTGTAATTGCCAGTTTAACAGCAAAAGAAAATCAGTTGGAAGTAAAAAGAGAAGAGAGATTTTTTGGAAGTCATATGGAAGTAGATCGTGCATATGGTTTTGGATTTAGATGGGTTACAGGACATAAATAAAAAATATTCTTTATCACGATTTTAAAACCAGCTGAACCCAGCTGGTTTTGAATTACTTATCTTATAAAACACGATATCTCAATCTGATGGTTGTTGTCATTTACATCTTTTTGGTGTGTCAAAAGCAGGATTAAAGGCGTAATAATTCTTAGAATCCAATTTGCTCTTTGTAATTTCCAAACATTCTCCAAATCTTTGGAAATGAACAATCTCACGCTCTCTTAAAAACTTAATGGGGTCTCTTACTTCTGGGTCATCTACCAATCTCAAAATATTATCATAAGAAAGTCTTGCTTTTTGTTCTGCTGCCAAATCTTCTGTTAAATCCGTAATAACGTCTCCAGATACAGATAATGTATCTGCGCTAAATGGTGTACCTGATGCCGCTATTGGATAAATACCTGTTGTATGATCTACAAAGTAAGTATCAAATCCACTCTTTTTTATATCTGTTTCACTTAAATTTCGAGTCAACTGATATAAAATAGCTGAAACCATTTCTATATGTGCCAACTCTTCTGTTCCAATATCGGTCAATGCCCCTTTTACTTCTGCATATGGCATACTATATCGTTGATTTAAATATCTAGTAGCAGCACCCAACTCACCATGTGGACCTCCACAAATCAAAAAGTTATAACATCAAATTTATGGTGTAGATTCAGAAAAGACATCTTTATATTATAACAAATTTGTTATTGACAACTAATAACAAATTTGTTATAATATACTCACAGTAAAGGAGATGAAGAAAATGCCAGAACTTTGCAGATTTTTTAATATTGTTATCAAAATGATTTTCAGTGATAATGATCAACATCACAAACCACATTTTCATGTATACTATGCTGAATATGAAGCGTCTGTAGGAGTTGATGGTGAACTATTAGCAGGGAGCCTGCCAGTAAAGCAACTAAAACTTGTACAGGCATGGGCAGCAATCCATGAAGATGAATTATATGCCGCTTGGAATAATGCAGTTAGAAACATCCCATTTAGTAAAATTGAGCCTTTAAGATAAGGGGGAAATAAAATGTATATTGTCAATGGTATCGCCTATGCGGGGGAACAATCCCCTATTCTGCGTGTTAGTGGCGTTCGCCCACTCGATAATTTCCGTTTATGGGTACGCTTTAATAATAGTGAAGCAAAGATATTTGATTTTAAACCACTTTTGAACACCCCAGCTTTCTCCCCACTTTCAGATCTAAACATTTTTAGAAGCGTTTATATTGATTATGGTATTCCCACATGGAATGATGGAAGCATAGATATAGCTCCAGAAATATTATATGAAAAGGGAGAATCAACAGGAGGTGTCTCCATTGCCTGATAAGTGTGCTGCCATTATTGATAAGTTGATAGAACTCAGAAAGACTAAAGGACTTACACAAAAAGAATTAGCCGAAGCAGCAAATCTCGCTCAACCTGCTATAGCTCGGCTGGAGAGTAAAATGGCTATCCCTCAACTTGACACGCTTGTAAAGGTTGCTACCGCTCTGAACTATAAGCTTGAACTTGTACCTACTACCAAATAAAAGAAAAACCCGCTTGGACTTATTACTCTTCTGCGGGTTTTTTACACTTTTTATTCTTGTAATTGTTCTATTTATCATTTGCTAAAGAATACTTCCACAAATCAAAAAGTTATCATATCAAATTTATGGTGTGGATTCGAAAAAAATATTTCTTGATTTTCGAAATACCACTTATCCTTCTATATCGAACAATATTTTTTCATTTTATTTATATTTCGTTCGATTTGTATTGATTTTTCTTTATAAATCGCATATAATATAAATAACTTCAAAAGAAAGGAGTGTACATTCATGATTGTTACAGCAACCGAATTCAAAACCAACTTTGGTAAATATCTTGAGATGATTGCCAAAGAAGATATTTTTATTACTCGTAATGGAAAAACAATCGCTAAAGTAGTAAATCCTCAAATCTCTGCCGTAGATTCTTTAAGAGGCATGCTGAAAGATATACCTTCTGATGTTGACCTTGATTCTTTACGAGAGGAGCGGCTGTCAAAATATGAAAATCATGTGTGACACCAATATCATTATTGATGTGTTGTTAGAGCGAGAGCCTTTTGTGGAAGATTCTTATAAAGTTCTAAGTCTCTGTGAAGAACACCAGATCAACGGATTTGTATCTGCATCTTCTGTCACAGATATTTACTATCTAGTCAGAAAATATACCCACAATACAGAACTTGCTTATAAAGCAATTGGAAAACTGCTGGAAATTGTAAAGGTATGTAGTGTTACCAATCAAGACGTTTTAACCGCATTTCAGAAAAAGGCAAAAGATTTTGAAGACTGTCTTGTAGTCACCTGCGCAAAATCGATTCATTGCGATTGTATTGTTACCCGCAACAAAAAGGACTTTGAAGAATTTGATATTCAGGTTTTTACCCCCACAGAACTTTTACAGCAATTGTAATAAGAAGTCAAATTCGGTTTTATATTGTAATCACACTCATATTGGTATGACTATTTTTAGTCTTATCAATTGTAGTTATCATTCGTGTCCTTATATAGCCAACAGAAATCAAATTCTGTTGGCTATTTTTTATCTTTCAACCCATTGACATTCTTTTAGACCATTCTCCGCCCGATAAGCAAAATGATAGCTTTTCCCATCAATGCTATGTGTACCTCTAAGGGCTTCTCCAGAAGAGGGATTCAGATAATACCAACGTCCATCTATCTCCTGCCAACCTATCATCATAACACCATCAGTATCCAAATAATACCAATTTTCTTTATATAATAGCCAACCAGTCGCCATACTTCCATTAGGCTTTAGATAGTACCATTTATGATTGATACTCTGCCAGCCAGTTTTCATCCATCCATCATTATCAAAATAGTACCACTGTCCATCAATCTTTTCCCAGCCATCTCGAGTATATCCCCCATCTGTATGTCGATACCACCAGCGACCATTTTGTTCAACCCAGTCCGCTTTTTGTCCTCGCATAATCTCTGCAACTCGCTCTTTCGCTGCTGTATAAGCGGCAGTATAATTGACATAATAAAGCGGACATTTTTTACCAGTTACATCATAATGCCGCATAATTGCCTGTTCTGGTTGTAATCCATAGCGCTTACAAATATCAGCAGTCAATTCAATCAAAGCCCGTTCAGTCGCTACATTAAATTTCCCAGTGCTATCTGGATGGCAGCACTCAATACTAATGGTATAACTATTTGCTTGTACTGTGCAATAACTCTGCTCTGTCTCTGGAATACATTGGATAATTTCACCATTTAATCCAATAATATAATGAGATGATACATAGGCGGCATGAGTGTTTTTTAAATTTTCAAAATAATTTCGATTTGCCTGCGCACTTGTATTTGGATTACCTACATAGTGCCATGCTACCCCAGTTACCTTTTTTAATTTTAACTGTGGACGGCTGTATTTGTTTGGTGTTAAAAATTGTTTTATGATATTCATTTTATGTTTCTTCTATATACTCCAAAACCGTCTGATTTTTCTTTAATAGTTCACGCATAATTTCCAAAGCTTCATCAACCCATTTCGAAAACACTTCAAACTTCACAAACTGGAGACATGGAAACTTTATCACTGCCCAATCATACACCTGTCTTAACTTTAACTTTCCAGTTCCAGTTCCAAATTGTTTTTCTGCTTCTGTGACTGCATATAATAACCATTCTTTTATATTTTTAATTTGTTCTTTGGTGGGTAAATAATAAAATTTCGTTATTATAATCGCGGCTATTGCCAACACTACCAAAAATACAAATGGTAAATACCAGTTATTTACAATCCATTCCATTTCCACTTTCCTCCCTCTTATCTAATTTTCTACTAATAATTTTTTTCGCCATCAAAAGACACATCTCTGTACCCCAAAACGCAAATACACAAGTAGTCAACATATCGCTAACCGGCATATTTAATCGATGTGCTTCATAGAGATTCCAGCCTGTGTACATACTCAAAAACAAAACACAGTACAAAATAACCTTGCTCATAAAACTCAGCAATTTTTTTGCTTCTTCCATCGCTATCCTCTTTCTTTCAAGCTCTCCTGATATTCCTCTTGTAAAGTCAGATACAATGTTTTCACCGCTCCATTCCATCCCTCTTTTACATATGCTTCTCCCGCTTTTAGTCGTTCTTCCATTGGCAGATTCTCTTCCATAATTTCCATCATCAAAATCCTACGATAATTTTCTCTTAAATGATTTTCTAAAGTATTCACCTTCACTTCAACCCGCTCAAAGCTGCTTTTTAGTTGCTCCATCACTCCACAAAGTCTATCTGAATGCTCTTTCTCTTGCTCTCTTTGCTTTTTGGAGTTACTTAATATTGCCAACATCAATGGCATTACTGCTGTCAGTACTGCAACCAAAAGTGGTACCACTCTTTCAATCGCTCCTAAGACCCTCAAGATTTCACCTGCTCTCTCTTTATGGAAGTTCCTGTAGACGGTAGCTGATGAATCTATTTGAAGATGCATTATCTTTAGACCCAACACAGAATAAACCGAATCCTAAACTGTTATAATATTCTCCACCAACAAATATGCAAGGTTTATCTGCTTCTATCGCCCAAGCATCACATAAATAGGCAGAACTATCGGTGGGGTCCGTAGTCGTTGGAACAAACAAGGGAAAACCTCCCTCAGTTTTCACACTAAATGCGGAACCACTTACTGGAGCACCAATACTCACTCCATTTGCATTATCGCTGAATTTGTTTGGATTCAAAATAATATTCAAGCCTTTGCTGTCACAGTAACAGCCATCGCACCAGTCGTATAGGTTGTCCCACAGACCTTCAATATTGCGATACTGTGTACCAAGACCATAGGTCGTTCGGGAACTCTGTGTTGTGCCAGTATGATAGGGCATACTATCGGTATAACCCATCCTACCTATTCCCTTATTATCACCACACCCATAACCAATTTTTTCCTGAGAATTCCAATCGGAAAACTCTACAAGATAAAGCAACCACAGTGTAAATCTCATTGCAAAGTCTGTTTGCCAAATATTCGCACCGAGCCTGTGAATATGTTCCCTTGCTTCAGAACGCCCAGCATGATCATTAGGGATTTCTCCAGTTACACTTTTGCAAGAATTACCTCCACAATGATATCGTCCAATATAGACCACATCGCGCTCTCCTCTGCCATCTCCCCGATTCATATGCGCCGGTGAAACAGAATAGCCAGAGATTGCCTGATTGGAAATTTGTATCTTCAGTCCTATACCATTCTGTGTCAATTTGTACCAAAATTTTGGAATCGCCACCATCGTTCCTCCAGCACGTTCACTCTTCACCATTCCCGCCCAAGGTTGGATATTATCAAAAGGAGAACTGTATCTTGTTGCACCAGCAACATATGGAACAGGATCTGTAAAGCCTGCCGCATCATCAGTACGGGTCCACCTTGTAGTACTTGTATCATCCCAGCTTACACCATAAATTTTGGGAAAGTTTGCAGTAACAGAACAGGTTCTATTCGCTGGAGCATTGTGATTTGTTCCAGCCGCCACCTTAATTGTAATGGTTGCAGTACCACCTTTCTTAGCTGAAACAGTAACAGTATTTCCACTTACTGATACAGTGGCAACATTTGTATTGCTACTCACTGCTGTAATTGCTCCATTGCCTACACGTGTAACAGCAATTGTCTTATTTCCTACAGCTGTAAAAGACAAACTGGTTGGACTAATACTTAAACTACCAGCGGCTTTTCCAATACGCCAAGTTACGTTTTTAGCGCTAGTAGTGCCATCTTCCCATTTATATCCTGTTTTTGGTGTAAAAGTTGCCGTATAAGTTCCCGCATTTGTACCAGAAGTACTACCGCTCATTGTCAGAAACGAAGGGTTATAGTTATTCCATTCTGGAGTTTGTAAGCTTCCTGTATAAGTAAGACTTTTGCTCTGTGAGGGCAGCATTTTAATTACATTTGTCATTTCTGTAACCGTTTTTAACGCTTCTTTTGCAACTGCTTTCGCGTCTTGTGCCAATCTTTTAACTTCTTCAAATAATTCTTTGGTTGTATAAATTTCACTCAACGCTTTCCCATTTTCATAGATCCTTGAAGCCTTAAAACTCCCATCTCTACTCATAACAAATTCTTTTTTTACTTCCCAATTATTACCCTGTAAATTGCTATAAAAATTAATATCATTATCTGCAAATACAAACATTGACTCCTGACTATCTGGATTAAGATTTTGCAATACAGTAGATTTTGATTCTCCAGCAAATAATAATAATGATTGCCAAGCCTCTAAACCTACAGAGTTTCCATTCGCACTGCTTGTTAATACGCTTAATACTGGTTGTTCTCTTCCATCTTTTGACATTCCTAAATCACCACTCAAAGTTCCCCCTTCAAGCGGTAAATAATTATGTGTATCTTCTTCCAAACTCGAAATTTTCTCTTCTAGTTCCTCTGTTGTTGTTTTAATGTGATTGTAAAACTCCGCATATATTGGTGCCAATTCACTTAAAATCAAATTGGTTTCTCCGTCTTTGACTCTTAGGTTATTCAATATCGTTTGTATTCCCTGATCAAATTCCTCAAACTGTTCTTCGATTTCATATAATACAAACCCTTCGCTTCCTTCTCCTGTTGTTGCCCACTCCCGTAAATTATTTTCTTCTGTGTTTTCCAGTCGGCTTTTTTTCATCCGTATCCAAAGCCCATCAGTGGTATATGCTCCCTCTTTCTCACTTTGAGCATAGATATTTTCCACATAAAAGAAATTGCAATACAAATTAAAATCATTTCGGGTTATCAGTTTGTTTGGCATTGGAAAGTAAATTTTAAATAAAAAGGTTTCTTCTGTGTCAAATCTTGCATCTCTGGCTATCCGGTTGGTCTCTCTAAACTCTCCTCTTCCTACTCTTCGAACAACTCCCCAGCTTTCCCCTCGCTTTTCAATGCTGTCGCAGACTCCATTCGGCAAACTATAAAGGGGTTTTTGCAATACAATTTGTGCTTGTTGATAATCTGGTCTTTCCCACTTACTTTTTTCTCCACATTCAAACTGTACACGCAATTGGTAATTTGTAAATGTTGATCCAATATTGCGCAAATATATCCCAAACCCTATCTTTTTTGCATTTTTTTGAGTATTTTCATCCACTACTTTGTAGACACTTGATTCTGATTGACTTCCTCCTATATTGCAATCCAGATTCGCTCTTGGTACCAATTTCTCATCATTCTCATCATAAAACTCTGTAACAAATGCCAAATCGTTATCCGCTGTACTACTACCTGAAATTACTTTCGCTGACAATGTGTACTTCTCTTCTTTTTTCACTCTACAAGGCAAGGAATTCATGTAATTTGGAACAAATAAAAATCCGCTTTGTGTAATTGTTCCATTCAAAATATATACGTCTTCATCCCTATCATAGTTTACGGTCACTCCATTTACTGTGGCTGGAAAATGCTGATTTTTCAAATTCCACAAATTTTTCCCGCTGCAAGTCAATACTAATATCCTATTTTCTCCAATCCCAGTAATTTCTACAGGATTCCCCGGATTAACTTCTTTTATATTACGACTTAACTCACTTTTCCCCTTAACATTTAAGCTTTTAAATACTCCTGTACGAGTGTCTTCCTGGTAAATCCACCCCTCACCTGCTACTTTTCTATCATCGCCGTTAATTCTTTCCAGTCTTTCTTCTATTCTCTTAATATCTCCAATGGTAGCAAATACTGCCTGTTCTACTTCAAGAGAAACATTCTGAGCATTTCCAACTGTGGTTACAAGTTGTATATATGCACCAGAAACAGTAGTTCCATTGTATGCAGGCATATAGCAATTTCCAGAAGTTTCTTTTGTTACAGCATAAAGGATTTCCCCATCATCAGGATCAATGGCATATAAACCCAAAACCCTCATGTAGTACCCTGCTGTTAGTTCGGTATTGGTGAAAGCAGTTTCAACTTTAATTGTGACGTCATTTGTACGAGTTACTTTGGAAATCAAATTTGTTTGCTCCACATTTGCAAGTGCAGTAAGCCCTTCAAGCTGTGTATCTGTATAGGTAGTGCTAGAAGCTGAAATTTTAGTAAATTCAATATTACTGCTTCCTGCGATCATCTTTGCAAGCAATGTTCGCCCTTTGTTAGTAATAACTAACTTTGAAAATTCTGCCATGTTCTTTTTATCCTTTCTTATTGTTTTATCTCAATAAATTCAGTGCCAACTATGGCAATTGAATTTTGATAATATATATACAGTTATTCATTGAAATCATTGGTTATAAGGACAGAAGTAGAATTGACTGTCTCGCTACTATACAAAGTGAAATCACCAACTGCAATATTTTTCTTTCCTTGATTGGTCATACAGAAGCATTCTACAGAAGACACACCTCCAGCAAGAAAAGCAATTCCTGATGCATGACAGGAAACTTGATTTACAGAAGACACAACCATATTGCAAGGCAATATACTATCAACTATATGTTTTAACTCTTCAACCTGTCCAAGCAAGTTAAGTTTCGTTAAAATTTCAATTCGATAATTCTGATATTCTTTTATGATAGTAAAATCAGAATCCCCACATAAGGCAATCAGTTTTGTAATGAAAATTTTTAAAGTACAGGGGATAATACTAAGCCACCGAGCTTGCACTTTTACACGGCGGCTTTCAAGGGTATCTTCTTTTGAAGGTAGGATTTTCAGGATATTTTCAAACCGTGTAATCCCATATTCATCCGCTGTTTCAATAAATTGATTTTGTAAAACCCTTTGAGCAGCGTTCCAAACAAGCATAAATTCAGGGTTTTCCGCTTCCAAAGTAGCAGCTATTTCCTTGAATTCTGCTAAAAATGGGGGTAAGTAAGAAACAAGATCCACTTCTTTTGTCATGCACTTGTCCCCCCAAACACAGGAACTTCATATTTTTCCAAAGTCAAATTATCAGAAACCCCGTTGATTTTAGTGTTGCCAATATCCACAACACCTTTGATACCTAAAAGACGCGTTTCAATTTGGCTGATACGAACCACCAAATAAGGGCTATCCGCCCACGATTTACGAAGTTCCAGTAAATAGTTTGAAATCACATCATCAATTGTACTTTGAAGGTTTGACCACCCATAACCCAAATCAAATGTAATATTGGTTTTTACAGTTATAGTTTGGATTTTTGCACTCTCTACTTTCACAATATGCCCAATAGGAGCTACACCATAACCCTCCCCAGCATTTTCATCAGGATCAATGGTTTGTTGTACGGTCTGAATCAAAGTATCAGAAGCAATTCCAAAATCGGAATTCAAGATTGTTAAAAGAACTGTTCCCCCAGTTGTTAATTTTTTATCTACAGCCGCACCAAATACAGTTTCAAGCCATATAGCAGGTTCACCACTTAAAGTGGGTCTGATTGTATCGTACCAAGTTTGAACTGCAGTAGAAGGTATCATTTCAGCAGGGCGAAGATCACCGTTCCAAACTCTTGTTACTTTGGTACTTCCAACACCTGGGATCGCATTTGTTTTAACAAGATAATCTTGCACATTGCCCCCAAAAGCTTTTTCATTGAAACTGTCAAAATAACGACTTCGCAAATCTTCTGTATCCTCTTCATCCTCACCGGGAATAAGAATTTCTGTAAGTTCAGCCGTTTCAAGCCCCTCTATGTAATCAATTGGAACCATGGTTCCCAACTGTTGATTTCCGATGATACCAGAGCTTTCACATTGCACTTGATATACGCCATCTGAAATGCTTTCAAGTACAATAAAATTTGTGGAACCGATATTAAACCGTCGCCCAGTAACATCTATATTTTCTGGGGTAAATTCCCCCTTTAAAACAGCATGCGTCGCCTCATATGGAACAATTCCCCTTTCCTTGCAACGCTTGATAAGGTATTCCCTAGAAGCACTATCTCCATATGCCTCTGCTATTAAGGTGTTTAACTCAATATAAAGCAGTTGTAATTCAAGGGCTGTGGGGGAATGGGTATCAAAGATAACGGAGCCTTCTCGTTTATCAAATTTATCGGATACCCGTGAAAGCATCCGTTTGAGAATATCATGATAAGTTACATCATACATTAAAAGTTCACCACCTTTTTTGCAACCACATCACCAAAAACAGTGTGTGCGATAAAAGTTACACAAATTTCACCCTTTTTTGAAATGTCAAATTCAAAGTTGTCTACACTTTGAATTCTATCATCCCATGTAAGAGCTTCTGTGATTCTACGTTCTAGTTCAGGACAAACATAAGAAAGAGGTTCTCCATATAAATCAAGCAATTCAACCCCATAATTCCATGAATACATCACATATTGATATCGTTGTGTATTTAGAATTTTATAGATTGCTTGCTTCATAGCCTCTTGATTATCTGTATAACCCCTTATTGATTTGCTTTCAAGATTCATTTTATAAGTATGGGTTGGTTGTTTTTCAATCTTAAAATCCTGTTGAAGGAAAGCTGTCATTCCTGGTATCATCCGACTCTATCCACCACAATATATTTTTGCCCACCCTGCTGCCTGAAAAGGATAACTTCATCACCCACAACCAACCCATTGTGAATGGTGACTTGAATATTGCCCATAGCATGAACATGGGAGGGATCAACTGGAAGCGTGTTCTCATTGGGAGATGTTCCCATATAGTAAAAATTTTGAATGTTGCCTCCAGTTATTTCAGTTTTGTAGTCCGTAACATTCTGACAAAGAACAAGTTGTGGTTCTCCCAATGTCATTTTCTGTTCTACAAGGATTTTCAAAGGGGAAACATTTATTACCTTTCCAAAACAAATTTCAACAGGTTTTGAAGCATTTACCGTATCCAATGCTGCTCGTTTGATCGTTTTCATCAACTCAACTGCGTTAGGCAATAAATTCACCTCCTCGAAGTGTTAAATCCATAAAGTGCTCGTCCAGCTTGAAAGTGTGTTTCACATTTTCAACCAGCATAAAATTTTTTACATTCATATCGCCCAAAGCAAGATTTATAATAACCATGCTTCCGGCTCTTACCCGTGTATCACCAATTGCATTTGTAATTTTTAGATTTCTAGTTTTACTATTATATAATTTTAACAGGGCATCCGCTTTCGCTTGCCCGTTTTCACCTTCTTGTAGTGTATCAAAATATTGCAATACACCCCAATCATTTATGTGACTTGAATCCTGTGCAATGTAAACCTCTCGTTTCCCAGTTTCTTCATTGTCATAGGTTAACTTCACCTTGTTGTAGGTGTCGCTGTCAACGCTGGAAGTGTATTCAAAATTTTCTCCAGTTTCTTCATCAATCATCAGATATGCTCCTGACTCACCAACATGCATTGAAGAAAGATTTTTTAATGTCAGTTTGCCAAAATCATCATAAAATATAAATATTTCCTTGTCGTTTTGTAACGTCAAATCAAGCGCACTTTCTATCATGTCAAATAAAGAAGTATTATCTTCCACACGTGAAGCAATCACAAATTTAGTATCTTCCAATATTCCAGTGTTCAAGTTAAAATCCGCTGCAATCATCTGAATCAGCTGTGAAGCGGTCTTGTTCTCATAGACATAGGTATCTTTATTGTTTAAATACCGCAATTGATCATAGGCTGTCACTTGTATAATCTGATCTTTATCCCGCTTTTTGGTGAATACAAACCCAAAGAAAACGGGTTTGTTATCCACTTTCAACCGAACTGCTGCCCCTTCTTGAAAATCGATGATAGAATCCTTCACAAGTTTAAAAGTCAGTTTACCAGGGGTGCTTCTTCTTTCTGTACTCCATTCAATCCCTTCTTCTACAACTGGAATATATGCCTTTGAACCAGAAGGATCAGAAATCAAAAGTTCTATATTCAAAATTGCACCTCCTTAATCAAATGTTCCATCATCTACCCAACCATACACATTGGAACTGGAATCAATATGTATCAAATGCCATGGGTGGGCTTTTCCCGAACCATTTGCAATTGTGATTTTTGCCTTTCCCGCCCTTGCGGAATAGCCTTTTGCCCCTGCATAAGAAGTATAGTAATGTGTACCGCCATGAAAATTCACTATATCTCCCACATCATAGCTTTCCTTTGCCGGGGGATCTGCTGCCCTTTGTTGTTCAACCTCTGCTTTGTCTTCAGAAATCGTTACAGTTTTTGTACTATAGTCTCGATATTGTTTCAATTTAATTTTTACAATTACATCAAAACCCTCTTTTGCCTGTTCAGTGATTTTATAATCTTCCAATGACACTTTCATATTCGTTGAAAACAACACTTTACCATTTGGCATTGTTCTTGAAACAATAAATTGAAAGGGCTTTTGATTTACTTTTAAACTCTCAAAGTAATCAAGAAAATAAGAAGCACCCTTAAATCCTGATTGATAGGTGGCAAACGGATATTTTACTTGTGGGATTCTGCACTCAAATTCTATATCTGTAAGTTTTGGGGTTTTTAAAACATTTACCTCCCCTTCATTAATCAGAACCAATGTGTCATTCGCATTATTGATTTTTAGTTCCAATTTCTCAGGAGCAATTGGCAACAAACACTTATCTAAATAAAAATCATATCCATTTTTACTCATCTAGATGTGTACCCCCTCTGCTATCATAAACACTGCTTCATTTGCAGCATCTGTCAATCCTGAAACAATACCATCTAAATCCATTTTTCCAGAAACAGTGTTGTGATTGGTCTGTTCAATCACAATCTCAGCAGTTGTAAATCGATTGATTGTTTCCTGCTCTGCAATATCACGAAGATATTTCAAATCCTCTTCTGTAATCTCCATACCATCGGCGATGCTTTCGGTGTTTCCTGCAATATTATCAACATTATCACCAATGCCATCAGCTCCAATACCACTATCACCAATGCCACCAGCTCCCCTGCCAGAATCTTCGAAATGCTCCTCCCTTTCAGGACTTGGCGCTTTATCCTTACCAAATAAATTTGAGAATTTATTGGCAATACTATCTCCCCATGCTGCACCAGCATGAAATGCCTCAGATGCCCAACCTTCCTGAAATGTGTCAAAAGTATGAAACCCTTTATTAAAAGCATCTGTAATACTTTTATATTCTTTTACACTTTCATGGGCTTTTTTTGATTTCGCTGCATACTCTTCCGCTTTATCTGTAACTCCTGAATAATCAAATTCTATAAATGGCAACTTATTCAAAGCAGCACAAATATTTCCTATAACTGTCAATACTGTAGACAACAAACTATAAAACCAACCTTTAATATGTGCAACTACATTATAAAACGCAGTACCAATATTGTAACAACATGCACCAAGGGCATCCCATATTCCAATTGCAACGTTGGCAACTACTAACATAGCATTCCACACAGCCTGAATAACCACATTGATACCACCTGTGATAATGCCAAATCCTGTCTGTGCCGCTCCTGTAGTTTTAGCTATCCAATTACATAGAGCAAATAAAGCTGCCACAACTGCGATGATGCCCAATACAATCCATGTAATAGGACACGCAAGTAAAGCTGTATTAAAGCCATTTTGTGCTACCGTGGCCTTAAAGGTTGTCCCCGTTTGCATTGCAAGTGAAGCTGCATGAACCTTTTGGGCAAAAGTCTTTGCCGCTGTAATTGCCGTTGAAATTCCATTAATTGTATTGTATAGAAGCATTGCTCCATAGTATAATCCCAAAGCTATAACAATCCCCATAATGATAGGTTCAATAATTGACCAGTTTTCAGCGATAAAACTGCCTACCGCTGCGATAAGATCAAAAATTCCAAGAACAATTTCCGCTGCCATAGCAATTGCTTCTATTATACCGTTTACCATGTTTTGGAACATTGTACTATTCGCCAATTCATTCAATCGTTCAAGAACAGGTTGAAAAGCCATCAAACCAGCATTTTGTATAGAGGTCCAAATTTGAGAAAAAGTATTAGGTAATTGCTCAAATTTTTCATTGGTTTGACCAGCCGCTGTAAACATAGCTGCTTTTAGAATATTAGCAGTAATTTGTCCTTTCTCTGCCAAATCTCCTAACTTTTCTTCAGGAACCCCCATATAATCAGCAATCGTCTGAATCATATTGGGTGCTTGTTGTGAAAGACTTTCAAACCCTTCAGCATTAAGAGTACCTGATCCCATCGCTTCTATAAGCTGTGACATAGTAGCGTCCATGTCGGGTGTTTCCATCCCAGCAAGTGCAAATTGTTTATTTGCCTGCTCTACAAAAGTAATCATTTCATCTGGATTACTAAATGTATCACCTGCTACAATTCCAAGTTCAGAAACAGCATCCATCGTTGAAAAATAAGAACTCCGTGAAGCTTGCGCCGAAGCATAAATTTTTTGTTGTAAATCTTCCACGCTGCCATTATCATCAACAATCATACTAAGGCGGGTTGCTTTCTGAGTTGCAGTATCAGAGAGATTTATTACATTTTTCATCGTATCAAGTGTAGCATATTTTGACACAAGCCCTTTCACCGCACTCATCACCTTACTTGAATGAGTAGCACCTTTTTCTATTGCCTGATTCAGTCGTTCTTGTTCATCAATACTATCCCGAATAGAAGTTTCTGTATTACCTACTGTCTGTGACAATTGCAAATAAGCCGCATTTGCTGCCTGAAGATCCATATTACTAATAGCCCGACTCAAACTTTGCTGTTCTTGTAGTGCACGATTTAGCTGTCCCCGCAATTGTTCTAATTCCGTATTTGCAGTATTTGTACCCATACTCTCTCGATTATCTTGGATTGTCCAAATACGCTGCTGAATCGCTTTCAAACGCTCCTGCATATTGTTCATATCCGTAATGGCAGCCGGTGGAAGTAAATTCGTTTGTGCCGCTCTGTTTATAATCGTGTTTTGTGCTGCCTTCAAATTAGTCAACATATCATTCGCACTTTGAACCTCCTGTTCAAACCGAGCCATTCCTGAGTTTGTAAAAATTTCTGGTCCGGTAGAAGATTGCCATCCTCTAGGTTGTGAAATAGAAGATCCATTTAAATTTTGCAAAGCAGAAATTGCCAAATTTGCAGAATTAGAAATCGAATTCATAACTCCTGTAAAAATGTTTTGTAATTGAACCATATCGGTATATATTGACATATAAATCACCTGCCTTTCTTTCTAGATTTACTCTCCATCTTCTTTCTCTCTTTTTTGTCAGCTTCTAATTTCACCTTAATTGCTGCCACAGTAAAAGCCTTTTCCTGTTCATCCATAGCCAGAAAAACAGAAGGCAAAATATGAAGTTTTAGAAGGGCATAGTAAGCAAAATTTGCTTCCCAATCCCCTTCTTCAATTAGTTTTTTGCTTCATTTACCTTATCCTCAAAGGAGACGTTAAACCCTTGAAAGTTCTGAATAAATGCCGCCAGATCGTTGTATTCGCCGGGATCGTCAACCATTGCCATCAGCAAATCTTCAGGGCTTTTTACACCATAGGAATCCTGTAATTCAGAATCGAACAAATCGGGCGCAACTACAGAAGTAGCAATCATACGCTGAACATAAAGACTAGACTTCAGTTTTGGACGATACATATTAGGTTTACCTGTAACAGGGATATCAATGGTACAACCTTCTCTAATTTCCTCATTTTCCTTAGAAGAAATATGTTTGAATTCCCATTCAAGAGGCTTGCCATTTTCATCACAAAGGGACTTTGTTGCCGGATAAAACCCATTTTCCTTCACAATTTTGTTCGTTTTCATAAATTTTGCAAATCTAGACATGTTTATATCTTCCTTTCACGATTGTTTTATCATTCAATAGTCCCCCTTATATGGGCTTATCGCAGTCACATACAAGGGGAACAATCTCTTCATTTATTCTTTAGTTTGTAAGAAATCCTTCCAGATCTCTAAACATCTCTGGCATCTTGAAATCTTCAAAGGTAAAATCCATATCTTCATCAAGATATTCACCATCTGCATCAAATTTCGCCAACATACCACCATCAATATTGCAATCCATCAAAATCATAGTTTGTCTGCCTACTCCAGAAGTGGGATCTTCATTTGAAATTTGAATTTCAAAATAGATATCTTCCCCAGTTTCCTTATATTGCAACATCATTTGACGGAAGATCGAAGTGTTGTAGTGGAAGGTCGCTGAACCTGTACCTTTCCAACCAGAAGCCTTGTTTCCCTTGCCCGTTTTACCCAGAATCGGAACTTCTGTTTTATTTTTCTCAAACTTCGCTTCCAGATTGATAGCCTGCATAAAGTTATAACGGCGTGTACCAATTGTCACAAAACATTCAGCCAAAGCTGCAAATACTGTATCTTTGGCTTTCATTACTACATTTCCATTCATTTTATTTCACTCCTTTCCTATGCTACTGTAACGGTCATATACAACTTACTCATAGCGTTTACAACTGTGATAAGGTCAGTAACGACAACGGATTTCTTTGTATCACCCTGTGTAACAGTCACATCAGAATCTGAAAAGTTTTCAATGGCTCTAATTTCCTGCAATTGTTCATGGTGTTTTACAATATCTGACCAAAGGGAAATTCTTCCCGCTGCATCATTGGGAACAACACCCAAATACTTTGTGTTAAATAAAACTGCAATATCATTTGCAATCTGATCCATTACACGCACAGTTTGATTATCCTTAAAAATATCGCCTTGTGTATCGGAAGTAGTAACCATTGTGTTGATATCTTCCAACACGCGAATATCAGAGCCAACCTTATGTAGTGTGAATTCTCCTGCCTTGATAGCAGCTTTTAATTGGTTCTGCGTATAATTTGTATCAACGATAAATTCACCATTATAAATCTTGTTTTGATTGCTCTTGTTTACCTCACAACCAGCACAAGCACCCGTTACCCAATAGACAAGACCTGCTTCACTCCAATCTTCATCAAGCACACGATTTTTCACGCTGATTGTGCCGTAATAATCAGCTGCCTTGTTGTAAAGTACAAGCTGAAATTTGATACCCATTTCATCGCGCAAACGCTTGACAAAAGAAGCAAAAAGTCCTTTTGTAGTATCATCTGTTACCACCACGCCCATTGTATTGTAGGTATAAGCTTCAATCTTATCAAGATAAGTCTGATAAGCTGTTCCATCAACAGTACCATTCTCACCACCAGAAAGAGGCGTTGCCGCCGTCGCTGCCAATGTTGCGGAGGTCTTAAACTTCACAAAGTCGTTCGCAATTAGGTCAGTCGCCTTCGCAACTGTTTGTTCATCAACAACCGCTGTATCAAGTATCGTTTTCACATCAAATAGAGTATCGTCATCTGCATTTACCTGAATTGTGATTTTTAAATCATTGCCACGAATCCCAGAATGAACCGCTTCTGCAAAGGTATTTTCCGCCTTTGTACCCCCAGAAGTCAGCCTGTATGCATAAAGAGTTCGTGCGTTTAAAAATAAATCGCGAAGCCCCTTCAACTTGTCATGGGTGTAATCATAGCCGAAAATTCTTAAACTATTCTTCTGAAAATCACTATTAGTTACTTCAAATACTTCCCCATCAATACCCCAATCCAACTCAAGAGGCATTGTTACAATACCCCTTTCAGAAAGAGCGGTATTTGCGGAAGCTGCTGAAATGAAATTGATATATGCACCTGGTAATTCTTTATTTTGTGTTACATAAGTTCCACCACCTAATGCCATATTATCTCACCTGTCCTTTCATATACTTTAAAATCTCTTGTTCTACGGTTTCAACCGTATATTGTTTATCAGGGGAAAGAAGGGCGTTTAAAATATCCTTCTTATCCTGAAATCGTTCAGCCACAAGCAACTGCTCTTTTGAAAATAAACTTTCAATTTTGTCTGATTCGCTTGTGGCAGTTTTGTCTTTTTTCTTTGCAGTCATTCACATCACCTTATCCTTTCATAGTAACATTTTCAGAAATTTCTTCCATAACATCAGGGGTAACCACCTTGTAAACAAACAGATCATAGTTCACAAAGAAATTTAACACCCCATCTATTATCTCATACTTCATTTTTGTGCCACGCACCAAATCCCCGGTAACAGTAATATATTCAAGGCACAAAAAAAGCCTTTCAGCAACCGCATTACACTCTTCTTTCGCTCGGTCTTTGTCATCCGGAAAGTATTGTATGCAGAATTGATTTTCCCTGAAATATCGGTTTTTAAGAAATACTCGGCTTGTGGGATTTATACAGAACAGAAAAAAACAGGGTTCACTTAGACCCTGTTCAATCGATTCTGTATAAATAATATATTCATCACCAAATTCAGCATTTAAGGAAACACCGATTGATTCAATTATAGAATTTATCATTGTAAACACTCCTCTAAAAACTTTTTAATTTTGCTTTTAAACACTTTAAGAACGATATTCTGTATTTTCTGTTTTGAAATCTCAAGCATAAAATGACCTTGAATCCACCTGCTATGATTGGTCGTCTGGTACTCATATTTCACATAACGTACATACTTAATCAGATTGATTATCTCAATCACAGGACTCTCCCCATTTCAGAACACTTTTCTCTACTCCACTAATGAAAAAGAATGCTTTTTTAGCACTTTGTCGGTTTTCAATCGTTTTTATACCTTTCAAAATGTTTCCTACAAAACATAAAACTATCTGAATTTTACAATCGGCTATCAATTTGTTATGTGTTCATACCATATGTATTAGAACAATATCTTTGAAAATTTCCTGTGTATCAGTGGTATTTTTGTCCTACAAAAGTTCAAGTTACCGTTCAATATAGGCTTTATCAAGTTTTCCTATTCCATCTATCTAAGTGTTTTTCACAAATATTTTATCTAAATTACTATCTGTGTAACATTGCAATCAGATATTTTTAGAAAAACTTCTTTTCCCTCGCATTCATAAACAATAACTCTCTTTTATGCAAGTTGGTTTTCATCAAACATTTTCCTGATAAATAAAAAACCACTGATTCTGCCAAAAATCGGCTATGAATTTCTTACTTGAAAAACAAAAAAATCAGCAGGTTTTCCTTGCTGACTTTTCATAATATATAATACCTCTTTATTATCATAAGTTACAATATGAATGATATAGGTTTTAATTGGTTTGCATAGGTTATTTGAAAATCTTCCAAAGCATAACCATGTAATTCTACTGCATACTGATATGTAAAGTTCATTTCAATGGAGATTGTTTCAAACTTCTTGAATTTCACATATTCTTTTTCAAAATTAATGATTCTATCCATCAAGTTTACAAATAAAATATCTTCACAAAAACTCACTTACATCTTCTCTTGATACTTTGCGACTTTAAACGCAAATTTCATCTTTGTTCCTGTAAGATATACTTGTGATATTGTGGATACCAGTTAAATTTGACTGTTCCAGTCCCTCCATGACGGTTTTTCACAATCTGCAATGAAGCATTCAAAAACTCATCTCCCAATAACAGTTGCTCACCTTTTTCTGCCCTGATAAACATTACAGTATCAGCGTCATTCCCAATATTATCTGACCCTTTTAAATCCCCTAAAATAGATACACTTTCTTTTCGATATTCCACCTCTCTCTTTTGCTGTACCAATACAACAAATGCAATATTTTCCTTCATTGCAATCTGTTTGAGTACTTTAGAAGTCTGTTGTAAGCTCTCCCAGTGCTTTTTCTGTTCATCTTGTGCCATTAGTCCAATATGGTCCATAAAAACCACTTGTGGTCTATGCTGTCTAATTTTATTTGCTACGTCATAGGTGGTCAAGTTTTGTTGTTCATCTAAAACAAGAGACATCTTCCCCAATGTATCTAAGATTATTTGAATACTATCGTTTTCTTCTTTATTTAAATTCTTATCACGCAGTTTTACACTATTAATTTTTGCTACTCTTGAAACAATTCTCTCCATGATTTGCACTCTTGGCATTTCCATACTCAAATATAATACAGGAATACCCTCTTTCGCCATACAGGTTGCCAAATAGATAGCAAAGTCACTTTTTCCCATTCCGGAACGTCCAGACAGCACATTGTAACTTTTCGGTTGTAAACCTCCTAACAGATAATCCAGCCGACTAATCCCAGTTTTATGTGCTTCTTTCTTCAGGGAATACAAATGGTTTAAGTATTCGATAATACTATCCACCATATCCATCGATGTAGAACAATCTTCGATTTTGGTCAATTCATCTTGTACCTGCACCACTTTTTGAAAACAGTCCAGTACTTTTGATACTTCTGTACCAAAGTCTATCTCTCCCAATAAGTTTTGCAAATCCTTTTTGAGCAACCTCAACCGATAGCCAGAAAATACCTGTGTCACATGATGAGGGATTGTTACAGGTGTCATATAATATCCCAAACACTCTACCACTAATGCTTTTCTTTGTTCCAGTTCACCTGTTTTCATCGCTTCCAATACGGATGCAGTATCAATTGCATGTTGCTGCTGATAAATGTCTCGAATTGCTCCAAACAGCTCTGACATCGGTTTAACAGAAAAACACTTTGGGGTGAGTTTTGACAAAATATAGTTAAAATTTTCATCAGAAATATCAGGAGATAGCAATGCCCCTAACAGCGTTTTCTCGCTTTCTTCAACTAATTGCTGTATCATGCAAACAACTCCTTCATTGACATCTTGCGTATTTGATCAGGTGGCAATGGGTGGTCTGTGGCAATGATTTCCTCCATTGTGGGTATGTGTACTTCTTGGAGTACTTCTGACTGGAGTTGTCCATCTGATGATTCTAGTTCATCATTCCAGCGTTTCCCCTCTAGCCAAGTTACCGGAGAAGGTATGTATTGCATTTGCTGCCATTGTAAGCTTCTCTTTTGTTTTTCCAAAGCAGTTAGCATAATATTTAAAAGCTCATCATCAACACCTAGGTTTATAAACACTTTCTTTGCCTGTTGTTCAGCTATCTTTTTTGGATAGAGTTCCCAAAATCGTTCAAAGCGTAGGAGCACTTTTTCTTTTTTATTTATTTTTTCTTTTTTATTTATTTTTTGTTTATATATATCTACGCTTTGTGCTACTCTTTCTACTTCGTTTTGTACTACTCTTTCTACTACAGTTTCTGATTTTACCTCGCTTTGTACTTCTCCTATCATTTCATTTTTGAAAGGAAAATCTTCCATTTTATATCGACTGGGTATTCCTTTTTTTCCTTTTTGATAGTCTATCAACCCTGCTTTTATTAATTCATCTCTCACTTTGATTAAGGTGGCTTCTCGACTTACCTTAATGGCTGCCATCAGTCTTTGATTATCCACTGAAATCCACTCAATCCAACCACTTTTATTAAATAAATTCATCAACTTATACCATAATAACTGAGCTGAACTTGATAGATAATTCGTTTCTAACCACTGTTCAAAACCATTTATCTGTTTGATGTAATTCATTTTTCACACTCCTCTAAAGATGAATCTTCCTGACTCTTGATTATTCAATCATATATTTTTTATTTTTCTCTCTTGACAAATCTTGATAATTGTTCTATTATAATAGATTTTTTTATGTGCTCCCCGTCTAGAAAATTCATTCTGGCGAGGAGCTTTTCTCATTCCCTTTCTTTATCTCTCAATCTGCAAACATCTATAGTATGATAAGCTGCGATACTTCCTATAATAAACGCCATCGCAATACAAAGACCACTTAGTAATTTATCTGACATCATTGCTAGACGAATCAATAAGATAACACCTATTGTAGAACTAACTGCTAATACAGCACTTACAAAATACAATGCCTTTTTCAATTTTTTTACCTACTTTCTTCCTGTTGAATTTAAACTAATCCGCATTTGTGGGTATTGATGTTTTATCCTGGCTATTATTTCTAATGCTTTTCTCATTTAGATAAATCATTAAAATTGATTTTTCATTTTATCTGCTTTTCCTTTTTTTGCTATCCATATAATCTAGACATCTCTTGACCCACATTTTTCATCATTTGTACTTTATGTTTTTCAAATTCTTCTTTTGACATATACCTTTCTTCTTCAGTATAGGTTGTTGTATAGGTACCATCTTTATTTCTGACAGAGACATAAGAATATGTAGCAATATCTAAAACTTCATTTGTTTCTTTGATAATAATGTGAGCAGATGCTTTGCCCCGATAAATTTTAGGCATATTTATCACCTCCTTTTAATCTATGTATTGCAAATCTTGTCTTATACATTTTTTCTTGCTGATATCTTCCTTCTGTGTTATTATAAAAAAAACAATTCTTCTACTGCGCTATTTAATATATCCGCTATTATCAGAGCTGTTAATACATCTGATAAACGTTCACCACTCTCATATCGTTGATATGTTCTTTCTGATATTTTGGCTTTCTTTGCAACTTCCACTTGCGATAAGCCCTTTTCTTTGCGTTTTTCTTTCAATTTATTTTTCATATCACCTTCCCCTTTCTAAATTGCATCACGTCCAATTGTTCGTTGTCAAGTAAAATCTTTGGAGTAATTAGAATGTTTCATTTTGGTGAACATCTAAAAAAAATTCGTATCTCGAAGCAATTAACTCAAAAACAATTAGCCGCTTTAATCCACAGTACAGAACGTGGTATTCAACGTTATGAATCTGGAGAAAGGAAACCTAATTTTGATGCTATTATTGGTTTATGTAAAGCGTTAAATGTTTCTGCCGATTATTTGCTGGGTAGAACAGATAACCCTGAAATAAACAAATAATTGTCGCTATTCTAATAAATTATTTAATTCGCACCCTAGCGCGTCTGCAATTTCTTTCCCGATTTGTAAAGACGGATTTTTGGTCCCTCGTTCAATCTGACATAACATTGCTTGAGAAATTCCAACTTGTTCTGCTACACATATTTGTGTTAGCTTTTTTTCTTCTCTAATTCGGCGAATATTTTCACCTACATTCACTTCTTGCACCTCCTTAAAATTGTTATAATAATAGCCAAATCTGCTACTATAATGCACAAATCAATCGCAATCTGAAACCATTTCATTTGTTTCTTACCCATTGTCTTAACCTCTTTTTTATGATATTATTAAATTAATCGCTTAACTTGGTTATATTGTATCACGAAATTTCTTGATTGTAAATATATTAATCACGATTTTTCTTGAATTTATGTTCTACACAAAAATGGAGGAAATGATTATGTATAATGCACAAGAACTTGTACAGCGTATTAAAAGTCAGGCAAAACAGCAAAACATTCTTATTCGTGATATGCTATCCGAATGTGATTTAAGCATCAATGCAATTAGCCAAATTTCTAATAAAAAAGGTTTATCTTCTTTTTCTCTCGCTCGAATCGCCGACTATCTTGATTGTTCTGTAGACTACTTACTAGGTAGAACAGATAACCCAGAAGTAAATAAATAACAAATTCATTGCGGTTATTTCTTGTCCGTCGTCTTGACCTCTCTTTTTGCGGTATATTTAAGTTAATCGCTTAACTTGGTCATATTATATCACTCTATAGCATGATAATCAATTAATTTTTCATGTTATAGCATGATTACTTATGTTATATACAAAATAGGAGGTAATTTTTATGTATGTTACACAAGATATTGCTAATAGAATCAAGTTATGTTTAAAAACACAACATAAAAGTACAAAAGATATGCTTTCTTCCCTAAATATGGGCATTAACGCTATATCAGAATTTTCAAAAGGAAAACAAATGTCTTGTATTAGCCTCGCCCGAATTGCCGACTATTTAGGCTGTTCTGTAGACTATTTACTTGGGAGGACAGATAACCCAGAAGTAAACCAGTAAGGGAAGGAATCCAAGCTGGAACAATGTAGCCCTTTATGCCGTTTTGGTTGACAGCTTGTGGGGTATCATGTTTCCGTCGCAAGAGATGAATTAACCAAATTAGAACAACGCTTTCAAAATGAAGTTGCAATTTGTAAAATATTTGAAATGTTCAAATTATTCCTCAGTTCTGAATAGTTTGAAATCTGATACTTTACAAAATTATATTGAATTCAAAATATAAAAAGAATCAGAAAAGGTATTTTGAACTTAAAACATATAAATCTTAAAAAGCCAATTTCAAATTCAGAACAGAAATTTATTATGAGTACAAAGAACAGGGTTATTGCTGGAGATTATGCCGGAAAACAAGTTTTAGGTGGTGAGGCTGCACAAGCAGGAATTGCTTTGGGGTTTATAAAGCAACTATATTTCAACAAAATAACCGTTGAAAGCCTACCCTATTCGATATAGTGTAAATCCACCAACAAAGATTTATTCAATAAATAAATCAGAAGAATTGTTCTTTGAACAGTTATTTTTAAATTTAACAGAAATAGAAAATTCAAACATTCAACTTCCTCGAATGTCAGATGGTACTCTATTGGTTGAATATAATCGTTACCCCATCGGAAAAGTGAAATTACAAGGAAGAAATCATTATATTTAAGTATTGAAAGGCTTATACACAGCAAAGACATTTGAAGGAAAAGTTAAAATGCTGCTTCCCTATATTGAAGAATGGATAAACTATTTAAGAAAACTTTGAAAACAAAAATCCCCCATTGATGTTATAGCACCAATGGGGGAAATCACTATCAAACAAAATAAAGTATCAATCAGACACCCTATCTATATGATATCATACCTGATTTTTTAAGACCTCTCACCGTTTCCGTTTTATAAAGAAAGGAATATTATTTATGAAACTTGCCGCTGCATATATCAGAGTATCTACCGATGACCAAATCGAACTATCACCGGACAGTCAACTCAAACAAATACGCGATTATGCAAAAAAACATGATTTTCTAGTACCAGATGAATATCTTTTTATCGATGAAGGTATCAGCGGAAAAAATACCACAAAAAGAATCCAATTTAATCAAATGATTGGAATTGCTAAAACAAAACCCAAGCCATTTGATGCTATTCTACTTTGGAAATTCAGCAGATTTGCTCGCAATCGAGAAGACAGTGTTGTCTATAAATCCATGCTTAGAAAGCAGTTGGGAATTGATGTCATTTCCATCACTGAAAATCTAGGCGATGACAAAATGTCAATCCTAATCGAAGCGTTAATTGAGGCAATGGATGAATACTATAGTATCAATCTAGCGGAAGAAGTGCGCCGAGGTATGACAGAAAAAGTACAACGTGGAAAACCAGTGAGCATTGCCCCATTTGGTTATCAGAATATGAAACAAGAATTTGTCATTGACAAAGAATATGCTCCTATTGTACAAATGATTTTTTCTGACTTTCTAAATGGAATGGGTTATCGACAAATTGCTACAAAGCTCAATACTATGGGAATTACTACTCGAATGGGAAATCATTTTGAAAATCGAACGATACAATATATTCTTACCAATCCTGTATATACCGGAAAAATCAGATGGAATGCCCATGAAACAAACAATCGTTTAAAACAAGGAGAAAATACCATTATTTCAAATGGTACACATGAGCCAATTATCGATTCCGATATATTCGAACAGGTACAAAAGAAAGTTCATCAGATTCGCTCTAAACATGTTAAATATAGGAGAGAACCAAGTCAAGACGCTTATCTATTAAAGGGGCTTGTACGTTGTTCTAGCTGTGGAAACACCTTAACACGCAGTATCAAAACCTCCTTACAGTGCAATGGTTATGCCAAGGGGCATTGTTCTGTCTCTCATTTTGTCGCAATGCACCGATTAAATTCAATGGCAATTTCTCTGATAGAATTATTGCTCACAACGGGTGAATTTGAGTTGATACACAGGGATACAGAATACACACAACAACGAGATATCATTGAAAAACAAATCAAACAAGAACAGCGAAAGTTGGAAAAAATCAAAGAAGCCTACTATGCTGGTGCTGATTCTGTTGAAGAATATACACAAAACAAAAAAAGGGTTCTTCAGACAATAGAACATCTTACTTCACAACTTCCCACTACAAAAGACAATCAACAACTGAAAAAAGAATTTATCCAAAAGCATTTGGAATCTGTTAAAACCCTAAAAAATGAAATGATAGACGAACAATTTAAAAATGCCTTACTGTTGAGTTTTGTTGACCATATGGTTTATAACAAAACGACAGAACAGATGGAGGTTTTCTTTTATCAGTAAAAATTATAACTTTTTGTTGTGTGGACCACCAAGCTGTGAAATAATTACTCTCGCCATAGCTGGATTTGGATTTTTAATATTAACAGGGTATTCTAATTTTTTTTCATAAGCCCACATACACTACACCTCACTATTTTCCCAAGGCCAAGGATTTTCTATCCATTCCCATTTTGTTTCACCAGCTGCTTGACTGTGCATAATTGGACCGTAGTTTGCAACATAAGTTTCTGTTGTTTCCTTTTGCATCTGTAAATATTTTTTATAATATTCTAACGCCTCTTTATCCGTTGGGTGGGTATCCAGATAAAGGGCTGTTTCAGTTAAATTAAAATCACAGACTTGAAGACGTTTTAAAAGTGTTTCTCTACTTGTCATTTTTACACACTGCCTCCTCGCCAATAAATGGTTTGTCTAATTCTGTAAAAAGTGTTCCTCGATGAAATCCAACTTCAGGGGAATATAAATTTTGCCATTTTTGATATGCTACATATGCAATTGCTAAAGAGGAAAATTTTTGGCAAGGTGAATTGATTAAGTTGTTATCTTCCATTACATTCCTTCCTCCAATCATCTATTTTAAATTGAATGAGAGTTCATTCTTTCTATTCTATGGAAACCAAAAACAAAAAGTGACACTGTAAAAAAAATGGTGTAAACCAAAGGTTTACACCATTTTTTCAGCTTTTTTTATGTAAAAAATCAATCGATTAAACCGCTAAAGAATTCACCAATTTAGCAGCCCAATCCACACAATTTTGAATATCTGCTTCAGTCACCTTGCCTTTTTTAAACAAACTGCTCTTTACTGTACATTCCATATCTGCTGCAACATTGACACCTACATTTTTTGCCATACTTTTCAGCTCATTCATAGCTTCTCCAGTATCACTTCCAACTGTAATAAATGCCAGATTTTTCACGCGATTGGAATTTAAATTCTTTAAGAAATTCACTACTTTTTCATCAATTTTTTTGCTTACTTCTACACAAACAAACACCAATTTTTCATTTTCACAGTTGTAAGCTGGGGGAATCTGATCGCTATTGGTTTGTTGGGATTTTGCAATTGCAGCAGCAATCGCAGAAGCATTATCTGCTTTTGAAAAATGTAATACACGCATTTTAAATTTCATATCGTTAAAGCCTCCAAAAAATTAATATAATTCATTATATCATAAATCTTACCAGAATTGTGTAAATAATTTTAATTTTCTCGTTTTTTATTTAAAAAGAGCAAAAAAACTAGTATAAATCAACAAAACCATATCTGTTACTCTTTGGTCGCCAAAATAATTACTTTCAAAAAATAATCAATCTTATTTCAAAGCCCTATCACCACCTATATGATATGCTAAAAAAACAACAAATTACTCCCCCTTACCATTTGTATCAATGAATTGATACTCCAGAGATTTTATCTATGTCCCTTGTACCCCACTGATGACTGTGATAAAATGAAGTAAACAAATCAGAATCTAAGGAGAAACTGAAACGTGAACACACTGGCATTTTATATCTATCCACTTCCACAAGGAACTTCATTTACTGCTCGTGATCTTTCTATTCCCAACAACGTAGAAAAGCTATTTGATTATATGCAAATCCTGTTGGCTGTAATTTCAAAAGAAGGCTGGGATTTTTTAATACAACACTATGGCTATGAAAAACTTTTTGAAATAAATAACAGGTCTGGATGGATAGATTGCAAAACATTAGACGAGTTCATCAAACTATCAGAGTATAAAAAAGAAATATCACCCAAAACCATATCATCAATTCAATCGGCTTTTTAGCATATTTTGGTCTATTGGTCAGTTATCAGAAATAAGATGACTACCCACTTAAATGTTTTCCCAAACACCAAGGATGAAAGAAATCAAAATCATACTGAAAAATTTTCTATTTTTAGATTTTTAAAACCATGATAAAATCAAAAAACAACGCAATCAATCAAAAAGGAGCAAAAACATGAAACGAGTTGTGGATAAACCCTATTGTACCTATTCTGTTTATCGTGCTATCTCATCGGGACTGAATGTGAAGTGTCCCAAATGTCATAGCTTTGCCATAGTAACAGCGGAAGGAAACACTGTTTTTTTCAGATGTACAAACTGCGGATATACAAAAACAAAAGAGCGCACAATTTACCGTTATAGTGTCCATAATCAATGTAATTGTTGTGGACGGTACTATCGTGTGGACATTCAAGATGTAAATAAACAGCGCTTTCCAGTTTTACATGTTGCTTGCCCATTTTGTAAAACGATAAGCTCGGGCAAGGTTCACAAAACAGCAAAGGGATTTCAGTACCCAGGAGAAATCAAAAATGGACATGAGCCTTTTTTTGGGCTGGAACTTTGGTTTCTCTCTACCTTTCAAAATAAATTTATCTGGGCACTTAATCGGGAACACCTCGCTTATTTAATTACATATTTAAGTGCCAGTCTGCGAGAAAAACCTGCTAAATATCAAATAATGAGAACGCAATCGGACTGTCTCCCAACCTTTATGAAAACAGCAAAAAACAGAAAACAAATTGTTAAACTGTTAAAAAGTATACAACACAAATAAACAGATATTAAAAAAATAGAATCATAATAAAGGAAGGAAGTTTTATGTATAAACACTGTGATTTAAATGACTGCTATATCAGTCTTCACGACTGTTGCGCTGAAAAGATAAACTTTGATAATGGTATTCTATCTTTCATTTTTCCTGATGGTTTTTGGATAACACACCAGCATTCTCTAAACAACTCAGATAAAACTGTTTTAACAGATTTATCTCAAGTGGATTTTCAGATTGGTAAAGATATTGACCAAATCGAAATTTATATATTCCAAAAAACGAAAAAGGGAACAATTATTCGCGATAAATGGGAACCACTAAACTTTATCAATGCTGTCAATACAGGAGATTTTAAACTAGAGTTTATTACACAGTATAAAAGTTATCAATCTTTTCTTTTTAAATGTTGGGTATGGTTTGACAAAGCACCATATCATTCAGAATGCGAAATCTCTTTCTCTAGTGAAAATGTATCATATCGTTGGAATGAACTGCGTTATGATTGCAGTTGGTAACATTTAAAATTCCTATTTATCAGTGAAATAACAATGTCAGTCAAATCGACCACTTAGCGAAATACACTATAAAGGTATATTTTTTGTTGTTCCGCAAATCGCCAACCAAGTTGGCGGCTGCATAATAAAAAATCGATTAAATTCGCGCAAAATGCCAACAATTAGTAATTGTTTCAAAAGAAAAAATGATAAAATTTGCAAACATGACACTATTTTTTAAAAATTTCATGTTACAATCTTGTTATCAATAAGATACTCCTACGACTTTACAAAAAATAAAAAGTAGGGGAACTTTCCTTTTCACAACTTACTTTTAGGAGGTGTTATCTTGAAATGTACCATCACACAGGCAACCTATCCCAGTTCTAATGGAATTAATATCATTACCTATTATATCTGTTATAAAGAATCTATTACGCCAAAGGGAGTCATCCAACTTTCGCATGGCATGTGTGAATATTTTCTTAGATATGACCATTTTATCAACTATTTGACCGATCATGGTTTTATTATCTGTGGCAACGATCACTTAGGGCATGGCAGTTCCATTTCTAAATATGATGATTTGGGTTATTTTGCTCCAAAAAATGGTTGGCATTATTTGGTCGAAGATGTTCATAAATTAACCATACTCATGCGCAGGCAATTCCCTAACCTTCCCTTTGTTTTAATGGGACATAGTATGGGTTCCTTTATTGTAAGAATGTATCTAGATTTATATAGCTCAGATATCGATGGTGTCATTTTAAGTGGTACAGGAGACATACCGCGTTCTTTAACATCTGGCGGAATTGCAATCGCCACTGCACTCAAACAAATTCGAGGCGAGCGCTTTCGCAGTGATTTTGTCAAAAAACTAACTGGATTGGACAACAAACGATATAAAGACCACTACTCTGAATTAGACTGGCTGACACATGACCATAAAATCATTGATGAATATGCAAAGGATAAAAAATGCAATTTCGTCTTTACATTGAGTGGCTATATTGATTTATTTTCTTTAATCAATCACACTTCAAGTCCCGATTGGGGAATTCGAATTCGCAAAGCATTGCCTATCTATCTGTTTTCTGGAGATGAAGATCCTGTGGGAGACTTTGGAAAAGGTGTGAAACGAGTTTATCATCACTTACAAAAAGTTGGCATTCAAGATGTCAGTCTACGACTTTATCGAGAAGGTCGACACGAAATGATCAATGAATTAAATCGAGATGAAGTTTATCATCACATTTTAACTTGGATAAATCATAAAATATGTTCTAAAAGTAATGTATGATCCAAAAACTATCTGGTCTTGGTACCAGATGGTTTTTTCAGTTTAGATATTTTAAAAACACATTGCATAAATGGCAAAAAACAAAACAAACTAAATCATAATGCTTTTCAAAAATTTGTAAAGGTTTTTTATTTTATTTCTTAAAACTTTCCTAAACAAATTTACAACAATTAGATAGATATGATACAATGGGTATTACTTTGAAAAAATGATAACTTCTAAACAATATAAATAGAAAACCAAATATTTCAATGATACACAACCGAAAGAACATGGTAATCACTCCAATCTTTCACTCTAATAGATATTACTCTACTTAGTATAACCGTACATGAAAGTGTGGTTGACAAAGTTTATTTTGAAACAATTGCATTGAGTACTTCGTTTTTACACAATACCAAAAACTTCTTTTCACATGTTAGAATTTACATTACATACAATTCGATGTAAAAACCTCCTATCATAACTTTTCAAAGTATAAAAGATGCCTTTGATACAAGATATTCAACGGTTTTCTCTACTGTTTTACCAGTCAAATAATTCCAATAATCAGTATGTCAATCAGAAAGGAGAATGGTACGCTTTTCCCTATCTAAAGGAAGTGGATTTCTGTACCTATGAAACTTTATGAAAATCTTAATTACCAGTGACACGTTTACACCAACTATCAATGGGGTTGTCACTTCTGTCTTAAACCTTCATGAACAATTGACACAGCTCGGTCATGAAGTGCGTATTTTAACATTATCTCCTGATGCTTCTTCTTGGAAAGCAGATAATGTCTATTATGTAAAATCTTATGCTTTTAATATATATCCAGGTATTCGAGGAGCTTATCCAAACGAACATTTCTTTTTAGATGAAATTATAGAATGGTACCCTGACTTAATTCATACCCAATGTGAATTTTTTACCATGCACTTTGCTAAAAAAATTGCTCGCCATTTGGGTATTCCCATCATTCATACCTACCACACAATGTATGAACACTATATTGATTACCTATTGCCCTCTCGAAAAGGTAAGAATCGCTTAGTTGGTCGTATTGTCAAAGATATTTTAAAACCAGTTAGCGCTGTCATTGCCCCTACACAAAAAGCAAAATCATCCTTAGAAGAATTTGGCATTCCCGTTCCAATTGAAGTAATTCCTACTGGCATCAATTTGGATGACTTTCATCATTCTCTTACCGATACAGAGAAACAAGAATTAAAAGAACAACTTCACATTCCATCAGATAAAACAATTTTAGTTACAGTTGGACGTGTTGGAAAAGAAAAAAATCTAGACGAAATCATTGAATTTTTAACACCATTATGCAAGACAGAACCCATTTTTTACGTAATCGTGGGCGATGGTCCTTATAAAGAAGAACTACAGCAAATCATTTCCTCCAGTGAATTAAAAGACTCTGTTTTATTCACTGGTATGGTCCCTTGCAAAGAAACTTGGAAATACTACCAATTGGGGGATATTTTTGTCAGTAGTTCCATCAGTGAAACACAGGGATTGACCTATATTGAAGCACTGGCTAGTGGAACCCCACTGGTATGTAGAAAAGATTCTTGTTTAGAAGGTGTATTGATTGAAGAATACAATGGTTATACCTTTGATAATCAAACCCAATTTGTACAAGCTATTTCAAATATGATTCATCAACCACAATTGCGACAGCAGTTATCAAAACAGGCTAGAAGTTCTTCTGAAAAGTTTTCAAAAGAAAATTTTGGTCTTGCTGTAGAAGATCTTTATCAAAAAATTTCAGGAGAAAATAAAACTTCTGTCATACTCAATTCCATAGAAGATATCGACGAATTATCATTTAATGATTAAAAAGACCACTGTAAAATTATGATTTTACAGTGGTCTTTTGTTGTTGGTTGAAAAGCATCCAGATAAAGATAATCAGCAATATTCCACAGGCAATCCAAATTGCTCGTTCCTTTAAGAAAAAAGAAAAAATGCTGCCAAAAGCTGCTCCCATACAAAAAACGACAATAATTATCAAATAGCGAACACATTTTTTCTTGGCTAACATATTCTTTTCAAATAACCATTGACAAAAACAATCCATTGCAGAACGAAGATTTCCTGTACACATTGTTGTTGCATAAGGGCTCCCTTCCAATATCCGAAAACTGCATACCTGTATCGAACAAATAAATGAAATGGCAATATTGACAACTGCATTAGAAAAATGCAATGGAATCCATCCAATTACAAACAACAATAAAATTTCTACAAAAATTATGATGTGATGATATGAGATCAATCCCAATGAAATTGTGAACTTCTTTATCAATTCTGTCAATAAGACTCCCAAGGAAAATGCCAGTATTGGCAGCAGATGAAATAGTATTTGTTTCCAATTTCCCTGTGCCGCCTCAATACCCAATAATACAATATTTCCCGTTTGCGCATTGGCGAATACGCCTCCCCTAAGCATATAGGTATAAGCGTCTAAAAATCCGCCAACCGCTGCCAATAATATCCCAATCGGAATTGTTTCATAGATTGGTGTCTTTAATTTTAAATCCATCGTTTAAACTCCTTTTTATGATATATCAACTTATTATATCACATTTTTGTAGTTAGAATAAAACCAATAAAAAACGGAAAACTAAATATAACTTTCAAAAATATAGGAGTCTTTTATATGGAATTTTTAGAGCTTTTAGTACGTTCGTTTTTTTCTATTATCGTTTTATTGATCATTACAAAATTAATGGGTTATCGACAGATTTCTCAACTATCCTTTTATGATTATATTATTGGTATCTCAATCGGATCTATTTCTGCGGATATGGCAGTCGGATTAGATGATGACTGGTGGCATACTTTTGTGCCCTTGGTAATTTATGGAATAAGCTCTTTGTTGCTTTCTAGATGGACTATGAAAAGTGTAAAAGCCAGACGTTTTTTAAGTGGTACGCCTGTGATATTAATTGAAAATGGAGAACTGTTAAAACAAAACTTAAATAAAGTACACTATGATCTCAGCGATTTTTTGACAGCTTGTCGCAGTGCTGGTTATTTTGATATCAATGACATTCAATATGCGATTATGGAACATACAGGAACGATTAGCTTTCTACCCTATCCCAATAAACGAAACTGCACACCTGAAGATTTTCAATTAAACCCCCAACCAGAAGGGCTTGTCTGTAATCTGATTATTGATGGAAAGATTATGAAGCATCATCTAAAAAGAATTGGAAAAGATCTCAATTGGTTAAATAAACAATTGGATCAACAGAATATCGCTGGTGCCTCTGAAGTATTATTGGCAACTTATGATGTCAATGGTCAGTTTCAAGTGTTCCGCCAAAAAACAACAAAAGAGTCCTTTTCCGTTTTGGATTGACGCTTATCTTCTTTTGCAACAATCATTCAAAATAGCGAAAATACAATTTTAAAAGGACTTTTCTATCAAAATCATATCCTGTATAAACAGTATTTTACACAATCGAAACAAATATGTTTTTACCCTTAAAAAATTGCTGTCAAATTATCTCAAATATTGAATATTTTAAATATATATGTTAAAATAAGGAAATAGTTATTGGTATATAAGGGCGACTTATTCTAGAAATGTGGTATCTAATACAATGGAGGTTTTTGATAAGCCCATTTGTTAAAATCTTATCATTTTAGGATAAAAGATCTCTGAATACTAAGCGAATGATAAATATCAAAGGAGGAAATAAGATGGATTCTATCATCTATAAGGTTATTAAAATCAATGGAGATTATGCAATTATGATAACCGATACTGGAATTGAAAATACTGTTGCAATGGCGCTTCTTCCAATGGAATTGCAAGAAGGAGATACCGTTTTATGGGAAAATTTTGAATATTCTATCATCGATTCATAAAAACTCAAACTATTTTTCTGAACTTCTATTTCTTATCCTATAGAAAATATCATAAATAATCCATTTCTTTTGCAAAAAGATTGACAAGTATCGTTGATTACTGATATAATAAAACATATGTTCTTGACGGAGGAATTGACTATGATAAAAAATATTTTAATGGGCGTCGGTTTTGTGGGTATTATCTTATTAATTGGAGCAGTTGGCTCAATGGAAACAATGAATATGGAATTTAAATCCACCATTATTTGGATTATCATTGGTCTTTTATTTATTTTCATCAGCTATTTTGGAAATTATCTTTATGAGCAATATCAAAAAAAGCCACACTTCAAACGATTACATAAAAACCGAAAAAAGGAAAATCATATCGCTTAACTACCTGCGTTTTATTTTACAACAGAAATTATTTGTTACAAAAAAGGTGCAATATTATCACAATTGATTTTGGATGAAATCATCTAAAACGAATTGCCCAATATTGCCACCTTATTTCTATATCATTTATTCTGTAACATTTAAAAAACTACCCACCAATCCGCTTGAAGTGATGATTTCAAATCATGATTTTAGGAACTCAACAAAGCATTTACTGCAACTTTTTTCTTTAATTGTAAACTCAATCTATCAGCAATCATTGCAATAAATTCAGAGTTCGTGGGTTTTCCTCTACCAGTATGTACTGTATATCCAAAGTAAGAATTTAAAACATCTACATCGCCCCGGTCCCATGCCACTTCAATACCATGTCTAATCGCTCTTTCCACTCTTGAAGAGGTTGTTTTAAACTTTTTGGCAACCGTTGGATACAGCACTTTTGTAACAGAGTTTATCATTTCACTGTCTTCAATGGATAAAATAATAGCTTCTCTTAAATAGTGGTATCCTTTGATATGTGCAGGAACTCCAATTTGATGAATCACTTGGGTGACAAGTACTTCAATGTCTTCTGCTACAAATGATTTTTGTACTGGCTGAGTAACAATTTGTTTTGCTAAACTGCTTACCCTATCACATAACAAATTATAATCAAATGGTTTCAACATAAAGTATGACGCACCGTTTTCCAATAATTCTTTTTCTTGGTAAGCACTTTCATAATTGCTGGTAACTACAAAATAAGGTATATTACTGGAATTTTTATGAAAACTTTTTAATACCCCATAAGCATCAATATGAGGCATATTAGAATCCATAATGACAATATCTGGAGATTGTGTTTTAATCGCTTCATATACTTCTATTCCATCTCGTGGTCTTAAAATTACCTGAAAATTTCTCTTTTCTAAAATTTCACTACAAATCATTCCAAAATTCAATGTGTCGTCACCAATTAGCACTTTACATTTACTATTCATTTGAAATTTTCCTCCTTTTTTATCGTAAGAATATATTACCATTATTTTCCATGTATTTCAACTGTTTTTTAATAAAAAACATTGTTAATTTAATATTTTCGGTACTTTATACGAGAAATCCATTTAAAATTGTGCTAAATGGAAAAAAATTACATATAATACTAAATACTGCAATAATCTTTCAAAAAAAGGTTCTTGCAGTATTTTGATTGTGACGCAGTCAACTTTGTTGGTTGGTCATTGATTATGATAATAAATCAAGCAGCATTTTCAAACTTATGAATGGTTTTGGAGTTTTGGTACATATTTTCTGCAAAGATAGCATACCCTTTTTCTGGATTATTTACAAACACATGCGTAACCGCTCCTACCAATTTGCCATTTTGTAAAATAGGAGTTCCACTCATACCTTGCACAATTCCGCCAGTGAGTTCCAATAAAGTGGGATCCACTACTTGAATTGTCATATTTTTGGTCTGGGTTTTATCTGTATAATCCACGGATAAAATTTGTATCTGATATTCTTTTTTTTCTCCATTTTCTAAGGAACATAAAATTGTAGCATCACCTGGTTGAATCTCCTGTTTATAGGCAAGAGGATAACTTGTTTGTTGTTGTGTGCTTTGAAAAAGTTGCCCATAAATCCCAGTATCATTATTATATACAATATTTCCAATTGACTCATTGGAAGTAAATACACCTAATAGTTCCCCTGGTGTTCCTGACTTTCCCTTGGTAATGTCATGAATGGTAACATCACATACTTCTCCTTTTCCAACGGGTAAAATTTCTCCTGTGTCAATATCACAAATGGCATGTCCCAAACCTGCAAATACATTGCTGACAGGATCTATATAGGTGATAGTACCAATACCAGCAGCGCTGTCCCGAATCCAAATTCCACTTTTATATTTATGGTCTATACTGGACAATACTGGTGTCAATACAACATTTTCTACCTGCTCACCTCTTTGAATCTCAATATGAAGGCTATTTCCTTTGCTATTTTCAATCAATTGTGCTACTTCTTCATTTCTGGAAATGGGTTGCTCATTGACTGATAAAATCATATCACCCTCTTTGATTCCCGCATCTTTTCCTGGGCAACAAGCACCAGAAGCAGTTGGAATTTGCATCATACCAACTACCATTGCGCCTTTGGTAAACATTTTCACACCAAAGGTATCTCCTGAAGGAATTAACGATACTGGCTCCACCGCCTCTACAGAAACGTTTTTAATCGGAAATAATCCCATTAAATTTATCTGCTGATTTTGCGGATTGAGGCTAGAGGAAACCGATACATTTGGTTGAAATATGGTATTGCTATCTAAAAAATCCTGTGAAAAAGTCAGTGTTTCCCCTCGGTTCACATAGTATCGATTGGGAAGATGATATTGAAAATAAATCACAGCTCCCATAATCATCATACAAAATATAGCAATGATTCCGGCAAGACACCGAAACACCTTTCTCATATACTATCACCTGCTTTATATGAAATAAATTAAAAAATTTCTCCTCTTTCTTTACTATATGAAGATATGTTATAATTATCGTAGGTAAATATCGGTTAATTTAAATTTACAATTTTTACCTATCACTTTTACAGAAAAGAGGAATTTATCCATGATACAAGACACTCAGACAAACCGTTTAGGTACACAACCTGTTGGAAAACTACTATTCCAATTGGCACTTCCGGCAATCGCCGCTCAATTGGTAAATATGCTTTATAATATTGTAGACCGCATGTATATTGGAAATATGGTTAGTGCTGACGCACTCACTGGAGTAGGTGTTACGTTTCCGATTATTTTGATTATTTCTGCATTTAGTTCCTTAATTGGAATGGGCGGAGCACCACATGCCTCCATTAAATTAGGACAGCAAGATCACAAGGGTGCAGAACAGATACTGGGAAACTGTTTTACCTCTCTATTGGGATTTTCTGTTATTTTAACCATTATATTTTATATGTTTGGAAAGCCGTTGCTCTTTCTCTTTGGTGCCAGTGAACAAACCATATCTTATGGCATAGATTATCTAAACATCTATATTGCAGGTACAATCTTCGTACAGCTTTCCTTGGGTCTTAACCCCTTTATCTCCACCCAAGGATTTGCAACCACCAGTATGCTAACGGTAATTATAGGCGCTGTTACCAATATTATATTAGATCCCATCTTTATCTTTGTATTGAATCTCGGCGTAAAAGGGGCTGCGATTGCCACTATTATTTCTCAGGGTATCTCTTGTTTTTGGGTATTAAACTTTTTACTTGGAAAGAAAACAAAATTAAAAATTCAAAAAAAATACTTAAAATTAAAATCTTCTGTCTTATTGCCCATCATAGCTTTGGGTGTTTCTCCCTTTATTATGCAGAGTACAGAAAGTCTATTAAATATCGCTTTAAATTCTTCTCTACAAAAATATGGTGGAGACCTGTCAGTTGCTTCTATGACTATTCTATCCAGTTTAATGCAATTAATTATGGTGCCCCTCAGTGGACTTACACAAGGTGCTCAACCAATTATTGGATACAATTTCGGTGCCAAAAATGTACAAAGGGTACAAAAGACTTTTCGATTGTTGTTGATCTCTGGCATGTCCTTTACCATTTTATTATGGTCACTGATGATGATACAACCGCAAATATTCATTCGTCTATTCAATGATGATCCTCAATTAATTGAACATACCGTTTGGGCACTGCGTATTTATTTGGCAGGCGTCTTTATTTTTGGAGCACAGGTTTGTTGTCAACAGACTTTCATTGCGATTGGTCAAGCCAAAATCTCATTACTATTGGCATTGCTTAGAAAAATCATCCTATTAATTCCTCTGATCTATTTATTGCCTCCTTTCTTCTCTGACAAAGTATTTGCTGTATTTCTTGCAGAGCCAATTGCAGATATTTTGGCAACCTGCGTGACCATTCTCACCTTCCGATTTCAGTTTAAAAAGATTATCAGTCAATTGGAGATCGTATAAATCACACCAAATACAAAAAATATTTTCTTATTTTTCATAAAATTATTTTTTAAAATCAAAAAATATAGTGCATTTTTACAGATTATGTGCTATAATAAAGATGTCAAACATATTGTTGTTTTATCATACAATCATATCAAAGGAGGCTTTTAAATGAACAAAAATATTATCATTACCATTGGACGACAAAATGGCAGCGGTGGTAGAGAGATTGGTAAAAAATTAGCTGACCTTTTAGGTTTTGCCTTTTATGATAAGGAATTAATTCAGCTTACCGCACAAAAAAGCGGAATCCATGAAAATATCTGTAAAAATTCTGAAGAAACCGCAACAAACAGTCTATTGTATTCACTTTCTACAGCTGCTTGGGGTGGTGCCCCCTTGGGAACAGAGCTTCCAATTACTGACCGTATTTTTATCGCTCAGTCCGAAATTATCAAACAACTTGCAGCAGAAAAATCCTGTGTTATTGTGGGAAGATGTGCTGATGATGTATTAAAGCATCATCCAAATTGCATTTCTGTATTTATTCATGCAAATCTACCCTTTAGAGTAGACAGAATGGTTCATCTATATCATCTCTCTGAAGAAAAAGCAGAAAAAGAAGTAAAGCGCATGGACAAGAAACGTGCCAATTACTACAGCTATTTTACAGATAAAAAATGGAATAACATGGAAAATTATAGTCTTACTATCAAAAGCTCTGATTTAGGAATTGATGGATGTGTCGAACTCTTAAAAAATATTGTACAACAACGGCAAAAACAATTGGAAAATAAATAATCTCTGACTTTATATCAATCTCAATTATTTAGTTACTGTCAAAAAATGTCTACCCACCTATGATTTAAAGCTCAATTTTTATCAACACTTTTTGTGCATCTATTCAGAAAATGCGAATAGATGCACTTTTCTTTTCTAAATTTTCAAAATGATAACAAAACAGGGTGCGGCTCTTACCAGCACCCCATTCTCAATATTCTTATTACACTCAAATTTCTAACGGTTATTTTTATCATTTATGATTGAAATAGATTTTTAATTTTTTCCCAAATTTCTATGACTGCAAACTGAACCTTATAGTGTTGCGGTTTTTCAATTATCTCGGCTTGTTGTGAAGTCAAATTTTCTTCCAATTCACTTTCAGGCATTGCACATGGCAGACACATGGGAGGATAAAGCACACACCACCAATTTTTCCCTTTTGCCTCTCCTATGGTAATACGAACTGCATCATAACGTCCAGCGGGTAAACTAAAATTATCATATACTCTCGTATCAAAAAACATATTGCAAACTTCTGCATTCACTTGATAATCATATCCCTGACGAGCGATTTCTCTCTGTGCAATTGCAATGATTTTCTCAAGGTTTTTTTGGGCAGTTTCCTTTGCATCTTCTGTGGAAGTTACCTGATAAAATAAATCCTGTGTCTGTGCCAAAATTCGGTCACGAACCGATAATTTTAACGCCTGATCTTCCTGAGAATCAGAATTCGCTAAAATATGTAATCGCAACACACTTTCACGAATTTGAACACACTCTTTTGCAAACCCGCTCATAAAACTGGCACAAATTGCAACGAGTAAACCAATACCAACTGAAACAAAAAGTTTTTTATCTATCATTTATCATTACCGTCCTTTCTCTTGATATCACAAGTATGGACGGTAATTTTTGGTAATATACAATGCTATTAAAAATATTATGCTTGATGAGAACGATAATCTTTATAAATTAAATTTAGTCCTTCTAGTGTCAAGGTTTTATCAATGATATCAAACACATCTGTCTGTTGTCCAATCATTCGTGCCAGTCCTCCAGTCGCAATCACCTTTGTTTTGGCTCCTAACTGCTCTTCAATATTATGTATAATATTAATGACTGCCCCAGTATAACCATAAACAATTCCTGACTGCATACTCATCACAGTTGTCTTTCCAATCACCTTTTCCGGTCTTTCAATCTCTACTTTTGGCAATTTTGAAGTTTTTTCCACCAAAGCATCCAAAGAAATTTTAATTCCGGGATAAATCACGCCGCCCAAATAAGCCCCTTGATCATCGACAACATCAAATGTGGTAGCAGTACCAAAATCCACAACAATCAAATTCCCACCATATTTGTGATAAGCAGCATAAGCATTGACCAGTCTATCCGCCCCTACCTCAGACTGATTATGATATTTATTGACAATATCCACATTAATATTGTCTTGAATGGTCAATGGTTCTTTATGCAGATATTTATAAATTGCATTTCGCACCGAATATACAATCTGTGGCACTACAGAGGCAATCATCACATCTTCAATCATCTCTAACCGTATTTGATGAATGGAAAAAAACTGCATGATCATCAGTCCCACTTCATCTGAAGTCACATCGCGATTGCTGCCTAATCTGAAACTTGCTTTTAATTTATCATGTTCAAAAATACCAAATTCCATATTGGTATTTCCAATATCAACGGTAAATAACATAAAAAATCCCTCCTTTATATTCGTTGTGACCTATTCTATCATGATTAACCAACAAACGCAATAGAAATCAGTATAATCCATTTGAATTGATTTGTAATAAAAATTAACTTATGATGATATTTTTGTTATTTTTGCCCCATACTATATAAGCTGAGATAAATGATGGTTGCAATCAACCAGAAAGGAGCTTTCTGATGAAAAAGATACTACATGGAAATCATGCTAGAATCAATCCCGAAGAGGATATGACACCTTTATATCAATCAATGGTCATCACCAATTACGTTCATTCCAAAAGAACGCATGACCAAGCATTATATTTAAGAGATGAGGATGTGAAAATGGCAAAAGAAGATATCGACGCCAGACATCTATAAACAATTAAAATCTGGGAAAGGAGTGTTGTGAATGATTCAAAAGATTCTAAAATTAGCGTTTAGCCGTGTGGTTGTCATCAGTTTACTCATACTGTTGCAGACGGCGATTTTGCTATATGGACTGATTTATCTTCAAGAGTTCCAAATCATTCATCTGGTACTCAATCTATTATCATGGTTGACAATACTTTATATTTTATCTCGCAATGACAATCCAGCTTATAAAATTGCTTGGATGATTCCAATACTGCTTGTCCCTGTATTTGGTGGATTATTCTACCTTATTTTTGGCTCTAAAAAGTTGCCCAGACATATTCGAAAATATATGAAAACAGTTTATATTCATACAAAAAATACATTACAACTCCAGTCCGATGATGTGTTGCAACAATTAAAAAACAGTTGCCCTGACGCTTATCGTCAAGCATATTACCTGAATGAAAAAGCCCTTGCCCCAATTTATCAGCACACCACTTCTCAATTCCTTTCTCCTGGAGAACGCATTTTTGAACGAATGATAGAAGAACTTCGAAAAGCAAAAAAATATATCTTTATGGAATACTTTATCATTGAAGATGGAGAGATGTGGCAAAAAATCTTTGCTATTTTAAAGGAAAAAGCCTCTCAAGGGGTTTGTATTCGCCTGTTATATGACGATTTGGGCTCCATCGCAACGCTTCGTTCTAACTTTCCAAAGGAAATGAAAAAATATGGTATCCAAACTAGAATTTTTAATCCCTTTAAGCCCTCTTTGGATATTTTTATGAACTATCGCGACCATCGAAAAATCTGTGTCATTGATGGAATTGTTGGAATGACTGGAGGGTTTAACATCGCAGATGAGTATATCAATGCTCGTGTCAAACATGGTTACTGGAAAGATTCCGCCATTTTAATCAAAGGAGACGCCGTTTGGAATCTAACAATTTTATTTTTACAACTTTGGGACAATCAAAAGGATACCTTTGAATGTGATCTTTTGGAATATCAACCGCCTCAACATCATTACTTTACAGATGGTTATGTTCAGCCTTTTGGGGATAGCCCTTTAGATGACGATTTAATTGGAAAACAAGCCTATTTAAATATCATTTATCGCGCAAAAGAATATATCTACATTACAACGCCCTATCTTATCCTAGATAATGAAACCGCAACCGCCCTATGCAGCGCTGCACAAAGTGGAATTGATGTCAAAATCATCACTCCTCATATTGCGGATAAATGGTTTGTTCATGCTTTAACCCGTTCCAATTACATGCGTCTTATCAAAGCAGGTGTACAAATTTTTGAATATCTCCCCGGATTTATTCACTCGAAAACCATTGTCAGTGATGACATTTATGCAATTGTAGGCACAACAAATTTTGATTTTCGCAGTTTTTATTTACATTTTGAATGTGGTGTTTTTCTATATCATACCAAATCCGTTCTAGAAGTTCGCAATGACGATGACTCTATTCTTACTTTGTGCAAAAAAATCACCCGTCTAGAATTGGAACAGACAAACCCTATTATTAAGTTCATCCAAATGATACTTCATATTTTTGCACCACTGATGTAACTTTTAAAAATATACAACCGCTCACGAATAAAAACACATGTCAATATTTCTTATTTATCTTCTATTCAAAAGCCCTGTATATTTTACAAAATATACAGGGCTTTTTGGGGGATACCCCCAATATCATTATATCATCACACCATAATAAACATTTACACTTCATCATCTTTTATGATTTTACCTTGCTGTAAAACAACATTTCGATTACAATTTTGAATCACTATTTCGTCATGGGTAGCAATTAGAACGGTAATGCCTCTTTCATTTAATTTCTGTAATCTCTGAACAACTTCATATTTATTTTCACCATCCAAAGAACTGGTGGGTTCGTCCGCTAAAATCATTTTGGGATTGGAAACCACCGCACGAGCCACCGCAACACGTTGACACTCTCCACCAGATAATAAATGTGGATATAAATCTAACTTATCTGCAATTCCAAGAGATTCACTGATTTCCAATACCATCTGTTTGATACTGCTCTTTTCAATCCGTTGATACTGTAAGGGCAAAGCGATATTATAAAACACAGTTCGGTTTGGAATCAATGCCATATTTTGAAGAATAAAACTAACATATGTATTTCTAAACTGTGCCATTTGTGTTTCAGTGTCTCCAATCGGATCGCCATCATATAAATAGGTCCCAGAACTTGGTTTTAAAATACCGCCTATGATATTCAACAGCGTTGATTTTCCAGATCCGCTTGGTCCAGTAATCGCAACCAATTCCCCACTATCTATCTTTAGATCAATATTTTGCAATGCAGTGATGTTGTTTTTTCGATAAGAAAAATATTTATTGATGCCAATTAACTCAATCATCATGTCTTCCTTTCACAATCTATTTTCTAAGGGATAAATAAACATTATTTTTTTGAACACATTTACTTAATAGTAAACAAGTAATCGCCAATATCACAATAGAAAATAATATGGTCTGTTGTACCGCCTCTTCAAATATGATTTCTTCAGACCGATTGGTTGTCTTTAATAACACAGAATGAATCCAAACGGCACCCGTCAAAGCTGCTGCAAATTGTAGGATCACAGAAAGTATTATCTTTTGTTTTATCCTTGTAAAACTACACCCGCAAAGTAAATGAATCGCATAAATTCCTTTATTTTTATGAAAATTCCAAATCTGAACACATAAAAATATACCAGATAACACCACAAACAAACAGATGGAAACAACAAAAAGAACACCCTTGATAGAACTAATGGTGCTGGAAATATTTTGAATATAAGAGTGAATAGCCCCTTCGCTAGTGGCATATGCCAATCCCAATTGTTCATTTAGTTTGTTAATTTCCGCTTCATAATCCATAATATCTTCGCCATTCTTTATCTGAATATAGCCCCAATTCTTTAATGAATAGAGACTCCTTTGGAATTCGGTATCTTCTTCATTGGTTGGTTGCTCTTTCCAATCAAAAAATGGAATTACAATCTGTTGGTCCATAAAATAAGCCCGTTCATTTAATGTAATGACTGCGTCTTTTTTGAGAAATCCAACCACTTCAAATGAAATATTTTCTTGCAGATAATTAAATGAAAAGGTATCCCCGATTTCTACCAATCCCTGATATTCATAACCCAATAACATTGGCAGTTTCTTTTGTTTTTCCCATAAAAAGTCCTCTGACCCAAATCCAGTACCCACTTCTATCTGTTGTGCCAATCCAAAGATATCATATGTATTCTTGCCAATTTGCAGCGATTTTAAAGAAATTCCGATTGCATCATTGACGCCATAATAATCTTCACCATAATCAATTCTAAATTCCTCTTGATAAGGAAACTGGTCTAAAACCAGCAGTGATTGTTTATCCAGCTCCAAATAATTATATTTATCATGCATTTCTTCAGAGAACTGTTTCATTCGTTCTAGAGAATGTGGTTCTGAAAAAAATTCTCTCAGCGTTTTATAATTTTCCCGATCATAGTTGTCTACTATCTTTAAGTAAACAGAATCAACATTCTGTTCATCAAAAACAATTATTTTTTGCGTAATTTGATGATAGTCATAATTGGTACGAATCAAAATTGTCATACCAAATAACAAAATCAAAAAACAAATAATCACAAATATCATGTCTTTTAAACGATATTTCATATTATTATTTTACCCCATTTTTATGAAAAATTTGATAAGACAATATCAGATATAAATATACAACTGCCGCAATTATCACCAATATACCAAAAGAATAAATCAAAAAGTTCCATATATAAAAACGAAAATACAGCCTTTGTAGCACAACAAGATAAAAAATTGTATATCCCATTAAGCCAATCGCTGTATTGATTCCAGTCAAACACAATATATTTTTCAATAATTCCCAATAAATCTGTTGACGTTTCAACCCCAATAGTTGTCTTACCCGAATTTCTTTATGATAACAGTATAAAATAAAGATTGCCAATACAATCATTAAAATACCAATCAATATCATTACAAGCGTCTGAAGCAACTGCGCGTCAACTTCATATAAGATATAGCGCTGTACAAAGTTATCATTTTCGGTGATCAAATCAATGGTATATTCCTTTTGTAGTTCGGTGATGCTCCGATTTATCACCCGCTTATCTATGGCATCAATGGTTATTTTGCTGGGAATAGAATCGCTTATAGCATCCAGATTGATAAAAACAACATCTTTTAACATATCATTGCCACTTGAAGAAAATACGCCTGCGATTTCATAAGCCTCATTCAGACAATAAAATTGTCTTTTTCCGGTTTCATCTATTGTGCAATATTTGGAACTTAAAACATTTTCTCCTACAACAGCTTTCTTCTTCTGTTTGAAAAAATCCTCTTTCTGAAAAAATTCACCCGAAACACATCTTTCAATTTCGCTCTCCAATTGACAACTGCCACAAATTCCCCATAAAGTAAACTCAGGAATAAAGTCCAATTTTGCAAATACAGTGATGTCTGAATAATTTTCTACAAATTCAGACAATTCTGGAAAGGAATTTTTTCTAAATATCAACGATTGGGCACGATTAGAAATCAAGGCATTTGACAATGCCACTTGTATATTAATATATCCAATATAATTGATAAAACCCATTAACAGCAATTCTAATAATAAAAATAAACTAGAAAAACCGAATATTAATCTTTTCATATTGCCTTTCTATTGAAAAGTGATATTGTATCATAAATTTATTTTTATGATACAATATCCTTTATTATGTTATCGTTTTTTTAATATCACCAGCCGTAAAAAACATAAAAATGATGCATGGCACCTTTTCCTATATTTCCTGTTGATGCTTTTACAACACCAGTACCCCATATTCTTCCGGCTGCATATTGAAGAGTTTCTGCAGCATCTGCATACACCACTACATTTGTATAATGGCATCTTAGTGTTCCATTATATTTATGTACTACATTGCTAGTTCCCCATGCGCCAACTCCAACATTACGGCTATTTAATATCCAGCCTTTATCCATATAAATATGATAATCACCTTCGGTAAGCATATCTCTTGGTGATATACGATTATTTAATCCATTCACAAAATAGCTTCCGCCATTTTCAATGTTATTGATATTTTCTGGAGTTGTATCCAGAGAACTATCTGCCGCCATAACAGAAGTTACTGCCATTGACGCGCATAAACAAGCTGCCACAATGCTCTGAATGAGTTTTTTTCTAAAAATAAATTTCATAAACAATGTTCCTTATGTCAAAAAATTTTATTTCTGTATACAGATATTAATTTGTAATTACAGGTATATATTACCATATTTAAAAAATATTTGCAATCTTTTCTTTAAAAACTCATTTATAATTTTAATAATACTTCAAAAAATATAAATATACTTTATATTTTTTATCTATATTATTCAAATAATTTATAACTTATCCCTTAATATTTTTACTATCATTCTATTTAGATAAAAATAGTATTAATTACCAATTTATCAAAAGATATGATATAAAATAGTAAAAAATATCATATAAAAAAAGAGATTATAAAATATAATCTCTTTCTTTATTTCCTTATTTTTTTACACTGTCTTTTTCGGTAATCTCTCGAATCACTTTACAGGGATTTCCAGCTGCCAACACGCCACTGGGAATATCTTTGGTCACAACGCTGCCAGCTCCAATGACAACATTATCCCCAATGGTCACACCTGCACAGATAACTACACCACTTGCCACCCAAACATTATTTCCAATCACAATTGGTTTTGCATAACAAGGAGCAAATGGCTTGCCATTTTCGTCCAACATGGAAAGGCGTTCTTCTGGCACCAATGGGTGCATCGGCGTCGCAATGGTCACATTTGGACCTGCCATAAAGTGGTCGCCAATCGTTACTGGAGCATCGTCTAACACTGTAAAGTTATAATTTGCAAAAAACTTTTCTCCAATTGTAGTATGACATCCATAATTAAAGAAGATAGGACCCTGCATTCTAACGCTTTCCCCTGTTTTTTTCAGGATTTTCCGAATGATTTGGTCACGCTCAGGGTCATCCTCATAAGTTAAATTATACTTTGTGCAAAGATTGTGAGAGATTCTTTTCACAGCAACCAAATCTGGATGAATGGGACTAAACAATTCCCCAGAAATCGCCTTTTGTTCTTCTGTCATAATACTCCTCCTTTCTACCATTTTTTTCATTATAGCATATTATTTTTTGCTTGCCAATGCTCTGTATAGAACGCAATTTATCCCCTACCTCCATACAAGAAATAGGGGATTTCCTATAAAAAAATAATATTCTTTTCGGAAGAGTGTGCCTACTGCTCATTTTCCAAAACCTGTATATAGAAATAATAGTGTACTATACCACCATAACCACTTCTTTTAGTATCCCATTCAGCAATGACTTCATAAATATATCCGCCTGGTTTCAACTCTATTTCATAGTTGTCAATCACTATATTTTCACTGTTTGCATTATGGTTGTTCCAATATTTCTCGTTCCAGCACTGAATATTTAAAATTGAACTGGGGTTCTCTGTAAAATTCAAAGTAGCTGTTGTCTTTATAGTTTCAAATTTGAGCAATAAATTTTCGCAATCTAGCGGATGTGGACTATCGGCTTGTATTTCTGTAGAAGTTCCATCGCCATTTCTTTTCTGCCACGAATAAGTCCCCAACAGTGCATTAAGAGCAGTTTCATCACTTATGACAGTTAATTCAGGTGGTTCTTCTAATATTATATTGGCATTTTCATCATTTAACAGTCTGTTTGCATATGCATTCAGTGCTTCACATGGTTCATATTTCGTCTTATAACCAACACCATCAATCACAAAGAATGGGTTATATGCCATGACTTCTGTCTGTGTTCCATCTGACAATATCAGCGTAAAAATCACGCCTTGTCCACTATACTCTGTATAGGAATTGTCTTTATTATAGATAACCACATCATTTAGATATCTGGTTAATTCCTCGATTTCTACAACTTGAATAGTTGTGTCCGGCGGAGTCAATCGCACTGTGGCGGACACGATTTCCGATGGTTCCAAATCTTTAAATGGGTTTTTGCCACCAACAGTATGATAAACAATCATGATAATTCCTATCAGGAAGATACATATTAATATAACTATCAGCGCTTTCTTTTTCATACCGAGCCTCCCCATATCTTTATCATCCATATAGATGCTAAAACAAGAACTTTCGTTATTATATTTATGCTTTTTGGCTTTTTCAATGGGTACGCAATTCCAAAAAGGGGGAAAAATAAATATCTCAAATTTGTTTACAATTATGCCCTTGGTGTTCTGACATATGCGCGAATCACACCAATCTTTCCCTCTTTTTCAGGGCGAATACAATATTCTTTCACTCCTGCTGGAACAATAAATGTTTCCGCATAGTGAACAATAAAGGGTTCAAATGCGCCACAAGGGCTTTCTATTACCGCGGATTCCCCTTCAATCAGATTGAGCATATTGACAGTATCTTGTGTCTGAATCACAACTCGGTCTTCAATCCAATATCTTCTGGTTTCAATAAACTCCAATTCATGCAATCCAGTGTGTTCTTCTCGGTATGCTTTATTTTCTTCTATGATATCAATGGCATTTACTAGATTTTTCTTTACCCAATCGGTTCTTCTATCCCATTGAATTACCTGTTTTCCATGTTCCAGATGTACTGGGCGCGGTTTTCCATCCAATCCCAATCTTGACCAATCCCAAAGTTTAAAGGTAAAAATATAGGGAGTTGCACTGATTTCCAATACCATTGCATTGCTGCCAGAACAGTGACAAGTTCCTGCTGGAATCAAAAAATGGTCATGTTTTTTTGCTGGAAATCGATTGATATATTTCTCTGCATCAAAAGTACATTCCCCTCGATTTGCCCGCTCGAGTTCTTCAAACATCTCTTGTGGATCTGCTTGGTCTGTCAGTCCCAGATATACATAGGCGTCTTCTTTTGCATCTAAAATATAATAGCTTTCGTCCTGTGTATAACTCATGCCAAACTGTTTGCGGATATACTCTGTTAAAGGGTGCACTTGCAGTGATAGATTTTGCCCACCAATGGTATCCAAAAAGTCAAAGCGAATCGGAAACTCTGCCCCAAATCTTGCAAACACCTGTTGACCCAATAGCTTTTTAGGTTGATATAGTACCAAATCCATTGCAGGCAGTTCTATCCTACCATTTCCAAAATCCAATAAAATGGAATTCTCTTCTGGTACGCCATCAAAACTCCAAGCAAAGTTTTTTTCATTTTTATCCAAACCACAAACATCTTTCATCCATTGACCACCCCATACACCTGGGTCAAAATAAGGGACTGTGCGAAATGGCTGTTGTGCCATTTGACAAAGACCATCACGCACCGCATTTCCTGGAACCATTTTGGGGCAATCCTTTTGATTGGTATCCAAAAAATAATCTATCTGGTCAAAAAACTGCATTTTATGCTTATCTGCAATTCTCCATTCAATAAAAAATGCCCTTTTATACTTGCGCAACACATCTTCTTGTGTATTGGAACAGTGATAATTGGGCATTCCCTTGCGATAACGCAATTGAATTTCCCAACGTGCCAAATCCAAATATATCAATATATCTGCTCTTGCCACCAGATAAGCGCCAAATCCATAAATAACAGTCAATCCCTTTTGCTGCTTGATCTGATTTTTTATCTGTTCTAACATTTGTAAATTCATCAAGTCTTCCAATTGTCCAAAATACATCTTTCCAAATACACGATCGTCTGTCAAGTGATATTTTAATCGTTCAGCCAAAACTTCCTCTGATTGAAACACCTGTCTCATATCAATGATACAATCGGGATTTAAATATGTAATCGCCCGTAACACCTCCTTATCGTCTACCCCTGGATAGGTGTCAAAAACCATACAATAATCTGTTTTACCGGATTGCTCATAGTGTTTTTTCAGTGTTTGCATAATATCTTGATAACCACAAATCGCAGTATCTTCCCACCCCTTTACTGTTGTAAAAGGATGTTTCTCATAATTACTTATCATTGTCTTTTTCTTCCCTTTCCTGTTTGATTTCCAATCCTGTTGTACCCTGATAAACACGATATCCAAATGGTTTTCTTTCCACCTGCTCATAATTATGTCCCGCTTTGGTAGACCAACAAGCTGCCACCTTCAATGGTTGTGTTCCTATATTGATTAACCGATGAGCAAAAACCCCCTTAATATCATGTAGAGATCCTGGAAAAACTTCTTCTGACCAAGTTGTTCCCTCTTTATCCATCAACAATAACAAACCTTTTCCTGCAATTCCATAATAAAATTCTGCGCATTCGGTATCATGATGAAAATGACCTCTTGTCATATTGCATTCGTCAGATACTGTCACAGGATATAATATCGTTAATCCCCAACTCAAGTGTCCAGGATGACTGTCATCTTCTTGCGTATAGTGGTATACTTCATACATCACAGTGTCATCCTCTAAAGTCCCATCTATATGACGATAAAAGTATTTCGCATCTCGATATAATTTTACAGCGCGTTGTACATTTTCTCCCACAATTACACCATTGATTTCATGGACTGCTTTGGGTTTCATAATCTTCATCAACTATTCTCCTTTTCATTATGGCTGATAATCTTTCCAAAATTCTGGATATTCCATCGGTCTAGAAACAAATAAAAACTTCTCCTTTTGCTGTTGAAATTGTGTATAAATGGGTATACCTGGCTCTAGTCGAAAATCCTGATAAGTTCTGGCATTTTTTACAATCAATTTGCTATCGTGATAAGCTGGATTTGGATTCCAAATCAATTGATTATTCTCTATCTGTGGAAAATAGGCAATGCCATGATGACTTCTAACTGCCTGATATTCAAATCCATAATCTCTTACACACCATGCTCCAAAAGTCATATTTCTAGTAACATCAGCATTGATTGTTGCATGTACCCAATTGGGTGGCACAATTACCATTTCACCCGCTTTTGCATGTACAACATAACAATTTCCAGGATCGTCCTCCCCAAATTGCTGCATATAAATGATTGCTTCTCCCTCCCAAATTTCATACACTTCTGGAGTAGACATTCCACAGGAGGGACTAACTGCATGAATATGCCCTTGAGACCGCACTGGTTCTTTACCAATGGTTCCTGCTGCATAGGTAACCGCCCCAAATAACAAATTGCAAGCACATATACGCTCTCTATCTTGTTTTAAACCAACATCCATTACAATGGCATATAATTCTTCTGGACCACTGCAATTGGGATCCTGAAGTGAACTCCTAATATCACACAATCGTCGAACTTCTGGCTTGGGTCCAAAGACATCATCTGCATAGCAAAATCCCAATGGATTGCGCTGTACCTCGATTGGAAATCCGGGATAAAATTCCATGATTTTTGCGTTCCCTTTCTAATTCATACTATAATTTTACCAACCTTAAATGTTATATCATTATAATATTATATCTTAATTTATTTGTCAATATCTTTTCTATTTTTTTAATTCAATATGATAGGCATAGCGATCTGAACGATAATAGGAAATCGTATATTCTAACATCATTCCCTGCTGGGTATAAGATTTACGAATGCGACGAAAAATTGGAAGTGTACCATAAATCTCCAATTGTTTTTTTAGCCAAGTATCTGGCAACATACAGTCAAACTGCTCATTTACCAACACTGGTTCTAGTCCTTTTTGCTCAAGCATTTTATAAATGCTTCCAAAATATAAACAATCATCTAGTGCTAAATCACATTCCTTTGGAAAATAAGAAACAAATACAACAATTGGCTCCCCATCACCTGTGCGCACGCGCTCTAAACGAAAAAAATCTGTTTCAATCGGCACAGAAAACACTTCTGCCAATACTTTATCTGCCTTTACCAGTTCTATATGGGCGTAAGAAGTTGCTGGAGTAATATTTTTTTCCTTCATTTCCTCTGTAAAACTCTTAATTCCCAATAAATTCTCATTGATTTTTTCTTGATAAATTACAATGGTTCCCTTTCCTCTTGCACGTTTGACCAATCTCTCTTTTTCCAATTCCTGAATGGCTTGTCTTGCAGTGATTCTACTGACCTGATATTTTTTTTGCAATTCTGCCTCACTGGGAATGATTGCCTGATAGGGATATATTTTATTGAGAATTTCTTCTTTTAAAATCTGTCCTATCTGCAAATACAATGGACTTGCTCCACGATTCATATCTAGTTGTTTCATATCTTTATTGTACTCCTTTTTTTGATTCTTCTACTAAATAATGAAGCCCCAGCAATACAGATGATTCCGGTTGTTTTGCTGGAATTATCCGAACCCTTCCCCAAGGTGTCCAAGCATATTCATCTATCCACTTCTGGATTGGTCTAATGATTTCTGTAAATCGACTCACTCCACCACTTAATACAATCAATTCAGGATCATAACTGTGAATTAAATTGACTGCTCCAGCACCCCAATAGGCAACACAATGATCAAATAAATACTTTGCCAAAGGATCTCCTTTTTGATAATAGGTTCGCAATGTACTAAAATCCTGTACAGGCTCTTTTCGAAAGGGACTATCCAAATACTGTTCGGTTTCCTTTACAAGATAAGGCAACGCCCACGTACTCGCATTGGCTTCCAAACAACCTTGATTTCCACAATTGCATCTTCTTCCATTGAGATTCATTGTAATATGCCCACTTAAACAACCTGCTTGTCCATGAATGCCCCGAATCATCTGTCCTCTTATCATGCTAGCTGTTCCTACTCCAGTACCTAAAATCATCATCGCAACATTTTCACAACCCTTTGCTGCCCCATAATAAACCTCTCCCAACAAAGCTGCATTGGCATCGTTGTCCAATATGATTTTTGTATGAAATTCTCGCTTCGCCCAGCCAATGATATCTGTATTGGCTGCATCTTTGTATTTTTCATTGGAAGTTACAATCCGATTTTCATAAAAATTTACAATTCCCGGAAATGCCATACCAACCCCATCTAACTGAATTTGCTGATAGTTTAAATCCATTTCCTTTAAAATATCACTAATTTGTGGCAATCTATCTGCCAATCCTTGATCTGAATGGGCTGGAATTATTTTAGTAACACAAATTTCACCATCAATGATAATTGCCAATTTAATTCTTGTGCCACCCAAATCAACTGCATATGTTTTCATAGTAGATTCTCCCTCTATTATATACTATAAAGATATATCATTATAACATTAAGATATCTAATTTTTTTCATTTTGTCAATGATTATTTTAAATCAATACTTCTGATTTAAGAAAGTACAAACAAAAAGCATTCTTAGAAAAAATCATAGAAACAACAAGCAGTTATTCATTTTGAATAACTGCTCCATCAATTGTAATTCATCATAATTCGACCCAATTTGTAGCATCTTTAACCTAATCTCAATAACTTTTTAATATTTTTTGTTAAATTTCAAATGATATTATAATAAATTTTTGCAATCATATGATAAGAATTTTCATATATAAAAAGTATATTAATTTGATAGATCAAATCTTTTTTATTTGGCACAATTCATTTTTTTGCGTTTACGTAAGTTCATTCGCAAAAAAAATTTCATCTGGTTTTTCCATAGGTAGAATTGAACGCAAGATCTGTATCTCATTTCGACTAAAATTTCCATCTCGATTAATCTTTCGATATAAAGTAGTCACATTAATACCCAATTTATCTGCAATATCTTCCGTTGATAAACCAGATAAAGCCTGTGCTGCTCTAAACCGCTTTTTATCAAACATGGTATCACCCCCTTGCATTTACGTAAGTAAAATATATCATATGTTCTTTATAATGTCAATACGTAAACGCAATAAAAATAGAAATTTTAATAGATTACTTGCAAAAATGCAATATCATCTATATAATAAAACCATAAGGGAGGGAATACCAATAGAAACGAAAGATAAAATCAAACAACAACGTCTGCATTTGGGATTAACTATGTTAGATGTTTCTAAAATTGTTGGCGTCAGTGAGGCTACTATTTCTAGATGGGAATCTGGGGATATTGCAAATATGAAGCGCGATAAAATTGTTTTACTTGCAAAAGCACTTCAAGTTTCACCAAATATCATCATGGGTTGGGGGGAAGATTCTGATAATGACCTTATCAACAATACACTTACCAAAGACCAACAGTTATTAATAAATCGTTATCAACAACTTAATGAAAAAGGTCAACAAAAACTTTTAGAATATGCAGATGATCTAGTTAGCAGCAGTAAATATCAAACAGAAACCAAAATAACAACTACATTTTATCGTGCTGCAAAAAGTAAAACGAATACTCCTCCACAATTGATAGAAGATACCACTAACCTAAAACAGCGATTACAAAATGCTACTCCAATTACCAGCGAAGATGATTTATAAATAAATATGTCACAACAACTATATGGATTATATACCAAAATTAGAAATATCACATGGAATATCTTTTTAGACAATCATATCTCATCACTTCCAGTTGATATCGTAAAAATTATTCAGCATTATCAGATTACCATCATAAAAAATCATGAAGTCTGCGAACTCAAAAAAGATGAAATGGCGGTCAGTCTTTTTGAACACAACAGTAATCAATGGTATATTATCTATCAAAATGATATACTTTCTATAGCGGATAAGCGCTTTTTATTGGCTCATGAGTTAGGTCATATTTTACTTGGTCATGTATCTATTCTAGGACACCCTGTACGCTCTAATATCAAAATACGAGAAGAAAAAGAAGCCGATATGTTTGCACTCAGGCTTTTGGCACCAGCTTGTGTATTAGCTGCTTTAAATATTCATACCGCAGAACAAATTATGAAACTGTGTAATATATCAAAACAGTCTGCATCCATTAGAGCCGCTCGAATGAAAGAACTTTATAAACGAGATTTATTCTGCAAGCATCCACTGGAAAAACAAATGTTACAACAATTTGAAAAATTTATTCAAACCTATAAAAATTCAGATTAAAAAATTGTATATTTTATTCTATCTTATATAGCATTTCATTCTTGACTTATCGCTTATTTTTTATTATAATATAAATAGATAGTCTTTAAGAGTATCTAAAAAAACAAAAGCTGTTTTAAGGCTGCAACTTTAAAACAGGTATAAGAAGTTTTTTAGTAATTCTCCAAATCCTCAGCCAATCATAAATGATTGGCTGAGGATTCTTTTATGAGATAAAATCAATTGTTTCATTCATGAAAAAACTGTACAGTCCTCTATTTCTAAATTACAATGCAAAAATGGCTAACCAATCGTCAATCAGATACAAAAATTAATAGCTTTAATTTTTATACACAAAATTATTTTCATATATACTCAAAAAAAGACTTTTTGATAACACATGCAAAATTTGACGTCGTATCTTAACACAAACGCACATTACTTTGATTCTTTCCCAATTCCAAAAAAATGTCTGGCAAACTAAAAAAATATAACCAAGATATCATTACATGTTTTATCAATTCTATTTATTGGTCATTTCATAAATTCATGATCATCTACAACTTTACAAACAACATAAAAAAACCGAATGTTTTCATTCGGTCCCAATGTCTTCACCCAATCAGAGAAACAATTGTGTTTTTCTTCTGGGTTTCACTATAAAATCATTTGATGATGCAGAGGATGGGACTTGAACCCACACAGTATTGCTACCACTAGAACCTGAATCTAGCGCGTCTGCCAATTCCGCCACCCCTGCAAAAAAATAAGCCGTATATAATACGGCTTATTGGGAATTGGTGCCGGTGGCCGGACTCGAACCGGCACGGTATTGCTACCAATGGATTTTGAGTCCATCACGTCTGCCAATTCCATCACACCGGCGACAGTGATTATTATACTAGAACTGACAAAAAAAGTCAACCCCTTTTTTTAAAAAAAATGAAAAAATTTGCAATTTTCTTTAGAATGTTCTCTCAATGTCATAACAAGCTCGCTCTCCACCAATAAATTTTAATCTTGTACGGGCACAGGTCAAAGAAGCCTCTCCAATTTTACAAATAGATAAACGCACTGGTACAGCTACTTTTTTTAAATGCATACCAATCAAAGTATTTCCAATATCCATGCCACAATCTGCCTTGATTTCCTCTACTACAACAGGACAGGACAAAGACTGGTATACAATTGTGGCAAAGGAACCACCTGCTTTTGGCTGTGGAACTACATGAACCTGTTCTAGACGCTCTCTTCGGGCAACTTCCTTTTCTATAATAATCGCCCGATTGAGATGTTCACAACATTGAGCTGCCAAATAAATTTCATGCTGCTGTAAAATAGGATACATTCCATCAAATAGTGCCTTTGCAACCTCCATACTAGAATGAGAACCTATTTTATGCCCTGTTACTTCGCTGCTAGAACAACCTACAATCAAAATAGCACCCTTTGAAACCTTTGCCAATTCCAACAATTCCATCGTTGCTGATTGTATTTGTTTTTGAATCACCTCTAACATAATCTTTCACCCTTTCTTTTTGTGAGATTATTATACCTCGAATCACATAAAATGTAAATCTCTTTTGATAGTTTATCCTACTCTTTCTATGATAACAAAAAAACAATGCTGTAAAAAATTACAGCATTACTTTTATTATGATGTTTTCAAATCATAATATTACTCAAAAAGGAAAAGATATATTGTTTGTCATTTCACAAGCCAAAAACAAAGTTGACTGCTATATGATAAAAATCCATCCCTTACCTTGGAATCTTTCTCTATAAAATAATACAAATCAATCCACTACATCCTTCATTGATAATTCGTTCAATGGTTTCTTGTAGTTTAATTCTTGCTTCTGCTGGCATACGATACAACTTATTGTGCAATCCCTCATTTACCAAAGAATGCAATGATTTTCCAAAGATATTAGATTCCCATATTTTTTGAGGGTTATCATCAAATTCATTCATCACATACATTACCAAATCTTCAGATTGACTTTCGCTTCCCACAATCGGACTCACCTCAGTTGTAATATTGGCTTTCATCATATGAATAGAAGGAGCCTGTGCGCGTAATCGAACGCCATATTTTCCGCCTTGTTTCATAATTTCGGGTTCTTCTAAAGAAAGTTGCTCTAATGTTGGCATAACAATACCATAACCTGTAGCTTCCACTTCTTCTAAAGCGTCTTTAAAGCGCAGATATTCTTTTCTCATCTGTGCCAATTCTACCAATAACGGCAGCAAGCCTTCTTCCCCTTGTATTTCTAAACCGCTTTCATCCGAAAGAATTTGATAAAACAGCGCGTCTTTTAAATCAATTGTAATCTCTGCACATCCAGTGCCCAAATCAATTTTATGAACCGAAATACGCTTTATCTGTTCACATTCAGCAATTCCCTTTGTAATTCCTTCTACCTCATGAATTGTCTTAATATCCTTTGCAGAATTTTTAATATGTTCAAAAACGGTTACCTTTAACCAATGGTCTTTTTTAAGCATATTAATCCATTTTGGCATCTCAACGGAAATTTCCTTTACTGGGAATTGAAATAAAATTTGTTTAATTGCCTGTTTGATGTCATTTTCATCCAATTCCAAACAGTTCATTGGCAATACTGGTACATGGTATTTTTCAGTCAATTCTGCACCCAATGCCCTGGAAGATTCAGCATGGGGATTGATACAATTCAGCAATACAACAAATGGTTTGTTCATTTGCTTGAGTTCATTCACAACTCGTTCTTCTGCTTCTTCATATTCATCTCTGGGAATATCACTGATACTGCCATCGGTTGTCACCACAATTCCAACTGTAGAATGTTCTGTAATCACCTTCTGTGTTCCCACTTCTGCTGCCATATTAAAGGGGATTTCCTGTTCAAACCATGGAGTAATTACCATTCTAGGCATTTCATTTTCAATATATCCCAATGAGCTTGGCACAATATAGCCTACACAATCTATCAAGCGCACATTTAATTTGACGTTTTCTTCCAACTCCACCTGTACAGCTTCCTCTGGAATAAACTTGGGTTCTGTTGTCATAATTGTCTTTCCAGCGGCAGATTGCGGCAATTCATCTACTGCACGTTCACGGCGAAAATCACTTGTAATGCGCGGAATCACTAAAGTTTCCATAAACTTTTTAATAAATGTAGATTTTCCAGTACGAACCGGACCCACAACCCCAATATAAATATCGCCTTGTGTTCTCTGTGCAATATCCTTATAAATATTTTGTTCCATATATCTCTACTCCATTTCTCTTTTAATCTACAATCGGAATTAATATCATTCCTCTGGAAGACAAAACTTCCTGGTCAATGGAATTTTGTTCTATAATCGCCGTTACAGAGGTATTATATTTTTTAGCGATTTCCCAAATGCTTTCACCAGCATCGGCAAAGTAAAGTCGTAAAGCACATTTATCATCTCTTGTTTTGAGTTGTTCTTCATGAATTTGGATATCCATCATCACATTTTCATAACTAAATTCATATAGAACACCATCTATTAGAAACTCAATTCTCAATTCTAACTCATCTATAGAATTGATTGTATAAGCAATATTTAATATTTGCAAATAGGGTTCAAATCCACACTCTTGCTCTAGTAAACCAATGTCAATATTCATCTCACAGGGAATGGTCTGCTCCACACAAATTGGTGTATGTTCTTGGTCCACTGCAAGAATTGTCAAAGATAAGCTGCACATTATTTCTATACTGTTTTCTTTGCGCGTCCAATTGACAGCTCCAATATCGTAAATCATATCATAGATATATTCTAAATTGCTCTGGTTAAGCGAAATATTCTTTTTTAGAACGATATTTTCCTGAATCAAACGGTTCATTTTTTCTAGCTTAATCTTTTCTTCTATGTTTTCTGTTTCATAGCAGGTGGAATAACAATCATCTACCAATTGTACCAATTTGTTTTTACCCGCTTCACAAACTGCACGTACTCCAAGTTCAACTGTAAATGAATAACAGTCTCCATCATCTTCAATCTGCATATCAATATCATAATTGACGATTTCAAATCGAACATAACACTTAAAATCTTCATCTACCCCATCTAAATCAATAATCTGACTAATGGGAATGGTATGTTCAATCACTTCTGGTTTATCAGGTGTTTTACTGCATAAATATAAAGTATGTAAAGAAATTTCACCTTTGCATACAATTTTATTGGCCAGCATTTTATAATCTTGTGCAGTCGCCACTGCACGATAACTTAAAATATCATGAATCGCTGGTTTGCCATGTCCTATTTCCAATTCTTCTTTTATGGTAAAATCTTTGGTCACAAACAATTTATTTTCACAGATATTGGTTTCTCTTTTATGTAGTTGAAGATCATTACAATCGCTGATAATTTGAATGTTTTTTGGTTTTATAACCACGGTTTTCATACTAATAGCACCGTGAATATCCAGCCGTTTTGAGTTTACGGGACGACAGTTTACATAATTGCACTTTGAAGAAATAATCGCATATCCTCCAGTACAATCTTCCTTTAATTCTACTGATTTTGTAAATGCCTGTTTTTGTTCTAGCTGTGTTAATTTGTTGTCATTTTCACTGACATACAACATCTTAATCACAGCAACACCATCAATGGTCAATTTATTCCCATTCATTCGTTGAGAAATAATCGCAGTGTCAATATGGCTCTTTAATACTTTAAAGATACCTGGACAATAGTCTGGCAACATATAATCTAGCTCCACAGACTGCTCTAACACCCCATCAAATATTGTTTCATTGACACAAATATTTTCCTTAGAAACATGAAATTCCACTCTGATACAGCTCCTTTATTCTCCATACGAGTTTTTCTAAATTAAGCATATTCAAAGAGTGGACAGATTATAACTATGTATTTTACTTTTCCATCCCTCTCTCGATACGACTGCACTCACTTCATATTTATGCAGACATCTATCAGAAAATACCAGTCCCAAATTATCTTTTGATTGTACCAATGGGATTGATGCGGAACAAAAAAAGAGCTATTACAAATCCATTGTAATAGCTCGCCCTATCTTTATAATTGTATCTTTTAATTAACCCAAACGATTTTGATTGCTGTATTTGGTTCCCAACTGTGCATAAGTTTTACAAAAACGATCATAACGAATATTGCCATTTACTGTCATATTATCTTCTACCTGTGGATCAAATACATAAGTCACGCCATCAATATAGACCTCAGCCCAAACATGTCCAATCTTTCCCCCGCCTGCTCTTGCAGTCATGCCATCAATATAGCCTGCATCCAATCCAATTGTTTCGACCATTGCAATAAAAGCAGCAGTATATTTATTACAAGGTCCAATATGGCGATCTAACAATGCCATTGCATTCCATGCAATATATCCTTGTGAACCTTCTGTTACATTTCCATATCCAGCAGATGGATAAATATTGGTTCCATAAGAAGTGGTATTGATGAGATAATCATAAATTGCTTTTACTTTAGAATAGGTGTCTGGCATTTGGTCAATGCCAATTTGATCAAATACTTCTTGAATCTTCTGATCTACATTTGCAAATCCAGTGGATTTTGGATTGAGTGTCGCACCATTTAAAATTTCTTGAATGCTGGCATTGTGCACCTTTTGTTTACTCACTACAGACTCTACCAAATAGTCAGAACAAATAAAGGTACCATCTTCAATTTTATAGAAATTTTTATCAGTTGTTGCTACCACATGAACCGCAGTACCAGCAGGTGTTACACCAAAAGACTTAGAAGCAGTAGTAGGTTGCTGACGGCGGTTACAAGGGTCGGTCAAATACATCACTTTATCAGTTGGTGTTTCTGTCCAAGTGAATGCCGCGGATACAGTTACAGGGGTCGCAATGGAAACAGCAGACATGGACGGAAGTACAGCACTTGACATCATAGTAACAGCCAATAAACCAGAAGCAGCAATTTTTTTTATATTTGATTTTCTCATTCTAAACAATCTCCCAAAAATTAAATTCCTTCTTATTGATAATCGTTATACTCCTTACAAAGCTAGATAATAAAGCCTCAATTTGTAAAGAGTTCGTAAAGGAGTATTACAAACTGGTTACAATTATAACTCTTTTGTAAACAAATTGAAAGATAAAAATCATGTTTAGAGTAAAAAATAGCTTTTTCTACAAAAACAAAAGGAAATTTTTGGAATTATTGACCAAAAAATCAATTTCTATCTCCATTTATATCCATTTTTGCAACAATCTTCTGTTATCCTCATTGAGAAGTTACACCCAACGACTTAAAATACTACTTTGTGAAATACCTTTTTCCCTTTTTTGATAATCAAATAGCCCTGTGTATAATCTGATTTTTGAAGCAGAGTGGTTGCATCTGTTATTTTGCAATCATCAATTGCAATACCACCCTGTTGTACCAATCTTCTTGCCTCACTTTTTGATGGGCACAGTTTTGTTTTGCACAACAAATCTAAAATTCCAACTGCACCATCTGTAAGATCATCCGCATTCAATGTAGTCGTTGGCATATTTTCATCTTGTACTCCTTGACCAAACACGGATTTAGAAGTTTCTAATGCCTTGATTGCTTCCTTTTCCCCATGTACCATTTTGGTTACTTCAAAGGCTAGTCTTTCTTTTGCCTGATTGAGTTCACTACCACTTAAGGTGCGTTCCATTTCTTCAATTTCTTCAATGGGTACAAAAGTCAACAATTTTAAACACTTGATTACATCAGCGTCATCTACATTTCTCCAGTATTGGAAAAACTCATAAGGAGAAGTTTTCTCTGGGTCCAACCACACAGCTCCTTTTTCAGTTTTTCCCATCTTTTTACCTTCTTTGGTAGTCAAAAGCGTAAAGGTCATTCCATAAACTTCTTGATTCTTTTTACGGCGTACCAATTCTACTCCACCTAAAATATTAGACCACTGATCATCTCCGCCAAACTCAATCTTGCAGTTGTAAGTTTGATTGAGATGATAAAAATCATAACTTTGCAATAGCATGTAATTAAATTCTAAAAAGCTCAATCCCTTTTCTAGTCGCGTTTTAAAACATTCTGCTGTCAACATGCGATTTACAGAAAAATGAACCCCTACATCGCGCAAAAATTCCATATAATTGAGATTTAACAACCAATCTCCATTCTGTACCATCAAAGCACCTTGTTCGTCAAAAGTAATAAAACGTGACATCTGGCGTTTAAAACATTCTGCATTGTGATTGATATCTTCTATACTCAACATTTTGCGCATATCCGTTTTTCCTGTTGGATCACCTATCATCGTTGTACCTGTACCCAATAGTGCAATTGGGCGATGTCCCGCCCTTTGCATATGTGCCATAACAACCAATTGCAAAAAGTGTCCTACATGCAAACTGTCTGCTGTTGGGTCAAATCCAATATAAAAGGTAACCTTTTCTTGATTTAACAATTCTTCAATTTTATCCTCATGGGTTGCTTGTGCAATGAGTCCTCTTCGTTTTAATTCCTGAAATACAGTCATTGATTGATTCTCCTTTTTATTTTTTTGATTGTTGTTATTTTGACATTTGATTTTAGATTTATCCTATGAAAGTAAATCGTATTGTTCAATAGTTAGGCAATAAAAAAACCCCTATCTATCCATTTTGGATAAATAGAGGACGAAATATATCGCGGTACCACCTCTGTTGCTTTTCTTTCAAAAAGCCACTCACAAGAGTACAAACATACCCTTACCGTCGCTTTAACGGGCGAACCCGATTTCCCTACTGTGCAATTGCAGTTCAGGTTACAGCTCAAAGAGGTATTCAGCAATTACATTCTATGTTTTTGCACCAACCAAACACTCTCTAAAAGCCTGTATAAAGCCTACTCTTTCTTTTCATAGCCTTTTTAATATGTAGGTACATGATAGCATATTGCATTTGATTTGTCAACCATTATTTTTTGCCGCAATTAACATCTCTCGAGCATTTTGCAACATCAAATCAGTGATTTGGTCTGTTGCCATAATCCGAGCAATTTCCCAAATACGTCCATCGGTATCCAAAGACATTACATTTGTATAGGTTCGTTCTCCTTGTGTTTGTTTTGAAATCAAAAATTGTTCATCTGCCAAAGCTGCAATCTGCGCAGAGTGCGTCACACAGAGCACCTGTCGAACAGTCGAAACTGATTTTAACTTTTTGCCAATCTTCTGCGCAGATTTTCCACTCACACCGGTATCAATCTCATCAAAAATTAAAGTATCCACTGCATCTTTTTGTGCCAATACACTTTTGATTGCCAACATAATACGAGATAACTCTCCCCCTGAAGCAATCTTTCCCAAGGGTTTCGGCGTCTCTCCCAAATTTGTAGAAAACAAAAATGCCACCACATCACAGCCTTTGATTCCATATTTTGCCTTCTCTATTTCCACTTTTAATACCACATTGGGCATATCCAAAAACGCGAGTTCTTGAGACACTGCCTGTTCAAATCTCCGCGCTGTTTTCTGACGCATCTGAGAAAGCTCTTTCCCCAACTTCACAACCACTGCTTTTTGTTGATTGAGTTGTTCTAACAATTCCTCTTGCAACTGATCAGAGCGCTGTATTTGTTGTAGTTCTGATTTGGCATTCTGATAGTAGTTTACAATTTCTTCTATGGTATTTCCATATTTGCGTTTCAATTGATGAATCTCATCAAAACGCTGTTCTAGTTGCTCTTTTACAGCTGGATCATATTCCAATGATTCCAAAAAATCAGAAATTTTTTCCGTAACTTCTTCCATCTCATAGCGAACAGTTTCCAACTGTTCTTCTACCTTTTGAATATTCTGATTGTAATCTGCAATTTCATCCAACAGTCCAATCGCCTGATTGGTCAGGTCATAACTTCCCAAAACTTCTTCTTGTCCACTCAAAGCCCGATAGGCGGCAGATAAATTTTCAGATATCTTTTGAGCATTTCTCATCATATTCAAAGATTGCTCTATCTGTTCATCTTCTCCCACCTTTGGGTTGACTGCTTCAATCTCTTCTACTTGATAGGTCAACAAATCCAATTTACGTGCTTTCTGCTGCTCATCTAAATTGACCTTTTGATATTGTCGTTTTAATTTTGTAAATTGGTCATACTCCTGTTGATAACGCGTCAATATATCAGTCGATTGTTCAAATGGTTGATTGTCCGCATAGCTGTCTAAAATATCAATATGGCGTTCCTGTGTCAACAATATCTGATTGTCATGCTGCCCATGAACGGTCACCAAATCTGCTCCCAATTCTCGCAATAAGCTCACTGTTATTGGTCTTCCCATCAATCTAGCAATGCTTTTCCCTTCGGTTGAGATTTCCCGCGTGATGACAATTTCATCATTTTCCACCTCATATCCATAGTCGGACAACTTTTGGAGTACATGACAATTTAGATGAGAAAACAACGCAGATACAACTGCTTTATCCGTCCCAGTTCGCACCACTTCTTTATTAGAACGCTGTCCCAAAACCAGATTAATTGCATCAATTAAAATTGATTTTCCTGCTCCTGTTTCACCTGTAAATACCGTAAAACCATCTAAAAAACGAATCGTTGCCTTTTCAATGACAGCCAGATTTTCAACATACAATTCTCTTAACAAGATGTAAATCCCCTTTATCAGCGAATGATTTCTTTTAATTCCCGCATAAATTCCTCTGCTTTTTGTGGCGTTTTCAAAAGCACAAATATGGTATCATCACCCGCCAATGTGCCAACAATCTCTTTCCATTCCATCAAATCCAGCGCTGTACAGGCGGCATTTGCCATCCCCACATGACACTTAATCACCACAGTATTCATTGCATAATCAATGGAAATAATTGCTTCTGAAAAGATGGAATGAAATTTCTGTTTTGTAATCGCCTGTGTCTTTTTTTCTTGGCAAGTATAAATGTATCTTCCATCTTCTGTTAAGCGCTTTACCAAATTTAATTGTTTCATATCGCGGGATACCGTTGCTTGTGTGACCATCAAACCCGCCTGATGCAATTTTTCCAAAATCCCCTCTTGTGTGCAGATTGGGTATTGCTCAATAATCTCTAAAATCTTCTGATGGCGATATTCCTTCATACCAATTTACTTCCCCTTTCTACAAAATCTACAATTATAGGTCTCCTGCACGTATAATTAATTTTTTATTTAATACTTCATAAAAAGGCTTTTTGCAAATCTGTACCATTTCAACATAGATATTGCTTTTGCGAATGGTCAATTCATCTTTTTTTGTGATTTTGATTTCTGTTTCTCCGTCCACTGTCATATATGCTTGGCTATTCATCTGTTCATTCACTCGAACATCCAATATATTCTCAGCACCAAATAAGATGGTTCTTCCAAATAAAGAATGTGGTGAAATCGGTGTCATGCCAATTAAATCCATACTTGGTTCTACAATTGGTCCCCCAGCAGACAGCGCATAAGCAGTTGAACCAGTTGGAGTGGAAAAAATAATACCATCTGCACGATAAGAACTGACATATGTCTCATTGCAATAGACATTTAAATCAACTACCCTTGACAAAGCGCCCTTAGAAATTACCACATCATTTAATGCCTGATAGACCTCCATCTGATTGCCAACACGATGTTCTACCTCCAACATCATGCGCTTTTCCAGTTGATAATCACCCATCACCAATTGATGGAGATATGGTATTTCATGTTGTTCCAAAGCAGCTAAAAAGCCCAAAAAACCCACATTGATTCCCAAAATTGGCTTTTGTCTCAAAACAGCATGTTTTGCAGCATGAATGATGGTACCATCTCCACCGATTACAATCACAATGTCACATTTTTTCAATTGACAATCAAACGCATCATAAGAAATATAATCAAATTTAATATAATTGTAATATCGATTCTCTATTAAAATTTCGGCATCCAACTGATGGAGTATTTCACATACCTGTTTTGTACAATCCAAAGCATTTTTTTTGGAAAGATTAGGCATAATCATAATTTTCATATCACAATACTCCTTGCTATGACAGTTGTCGCAATGTTTCGTGAGACGTTTTTACAATTTGTTCAATTTGTAATTTTTCTACAGACTGTATTGGATCTGATTTTTCTAAAAAAAATAGGTATTCAATATTTCCCTCTGGTCCTTTGATGGGACTAAATGTCATTCCCTTGACACAAAATCCATGTTCTATACAAAACTGATAAATTTTCTCGCAGACCTCTTGATGAATCTCCGGTTCACGCACAACCCCTTTTTTTCCAACCTTGCCTTTTCCCGCTTCAAATTGTGGCTTTACCAAACAAACCACCTGTCCCCGCTCTCTTAAAAAGCGAAACAGCACTGGCAACACCAATGTTAAAGAAATAAATGAAACATCAATGGAAGCAAAATCAACCTGCTCTGGAACCTGCTCATCCGTAATATAGCGAATATTGGTGCGCTCTAAATTCACAACTCGATTGTCGTTTCGCAAACTCCAAGCAAGCTGTCCATATCCAACATCAATTGCATATACCTTTTTAGCGCCATTTTGCAGCATACAATCTGAAAACCCCCCTGTAGAAGCACCAATATCCATACAAATCTGATGATCCAATCGAAATCCCCATTGTTTCATTGCCTTTTCTAATTTCAGACCGCCGCGACTGACATATTTCATTCCATCACCGCGCACTTCAATGACTGCGTCTGCTTTAATCATATCCCCCGCTTTATATGCCTTCTCTTGGTTGACAAATACAATACCTGCCATAATAAAGGCCTTTGCCTTTTCACGGCTAGGAGCTAGATTTTGCTCCACCATCGCAACATCTAAACGCACCTTTTCAATCTTATCTTTCAATCTCTTCTTCCTTTCTGTCAAAACGATTGCTTTTGAATCATTTCTATCATAGAATCTTTATCAAATCCATAATGTTTAAACGTTGAATCCACCGACGCTTGTTTTACAAATTCATCTTCGATTGCAACAATTCTCATCTGTCCACAAAATCCAGATTCATATAAATCAGACAACAATTCTTGCCCAATTCCTCCTTTTTTAATTCCCTCTTCAAAAAAGAAGATAGACTGATATTGTTTTGCCAAATCCAACACCTTGGAAGGAATCGGGGATAATTTCAATAACTTTAAAATAGAGACAGATTTTTGTTGTTGCCTTAAACTTTCCATCGCCTGATAAGCCTGGTTTGTAATTCTGCCATAAGTGATAATCAATATTTGCGTTCCATGTTGTTCATAAAGAAAATCTTGATATTCTTGACAGACCAGATGATGTTGTATGGATTCTGCCCCTCTGGGATATCGCACCGCCACCACTGCATGAGTATGATAAAGCGCTTGGTACAACATAATCTTTAATTCCTGATAACTTTCTGGTGCATAAATCGTTATATTAGGAATAGAGCTCAAAAACGAAACGTCAAAAATCCCCTGATGTGTTTCCCCATCATCTCCCACAATACCTGCACGATCGATACAAAACACAACATGTTGTTGCTCAATGGCACAATCATGAATAATCTGATCATATCCGCGCTGTAAAAAGGAGGAGTATACGGCAAACACAGGATGAAAACCTTGACTTGCCAGTCCAGCGCAAAAGGTCACTGCATGTTGTTCTGCTATTCCAACATCAAAAAAGCGGTCTTTAAACTTTGCATAAAAATATTGCAGTCCTGTTCCATATTTCATCGCTGCCGTCACTGCACAAATTTTAGGGTCTTTTTGTGCCAACTTCACCAAATATTGTCCAAACACAGTAGAATAGCTTTCTTTTGGCGAAACATCTGGATTTCCTGTATAAATATCAAACGTAGAAACGCCATGATAAGCTCCAGGATTTTGTTCTGCATAGGGATAACCTTTTCCTTTGGTTGTATCTACATGTACTACAACGGGGCATTTCATATTTTTTGCAGTTTCCAGTGCCGCTTTTAATTCCTCATAATTGTGTCCATCAATCGGTCCCAAGTATTCAAAGCCCATCTCTTCAAAAAATGTCGTGTTATAAATCCATTTTTTGAGCAGCGATTTTGAAGAGATCAAGGAACCAATTACCCTTTCGCCCACAAGTGGAACTTTTTGTAATATTTTTTCTACGTTTCTTTTTAAATTCCGATATCCGGGTTTCGAACGAATGGAGGAAAGATATTTTGCAAATGCACCTACATTTTTTGAAATAGACATATCATTGTGATTTAAAATCACAATTAAATTGTCATGATTTCTACCAGCATTGTTAAACGCCTCATAAACCATTCCTCCTGTAAAAGAACCATCTCCAATCACAGTCACCACATGATGTTGATCTCCCTTTAAAGAAAGGGCCTTTGCAATTCCATATCCAGCCGAAATAGAATTAGAACTATGCCCTCCAATAAATGCATCATGAACGCTTTCACAAGATTTTGGGAATCCTGATAAACCCTTTTCCTGACGCAATGTATGAAACTTATCTCTTCTGCCTGTTAAGATTTTATGTGTATAACTTTGATGCCCTACATCCCATAAAATTTTGTCAAATGGAGATTCAAATACGCGATGAATCGCTAAGGTCAATTCCACAACACCCAAATTAGAAGCAAGGTGCCCGCCTGTTTTGGAGATAGATTCTACCAAAAAAATACGAATTTCCTGCGCAAGCTGTTTTATTTCTTCTTGGGACAATCTATCTAAATCCCTTGGTGAATGGATACGATTTAAAATTTGTGGCTTTTTCATGATAAAAGAGTATTTTGCCCCAATTGACAAAATACTTCTCCCTACCACCTTTCTTCATGGTTCTAATTCACTTTTGTATCATTCAGCAACATCAAATCACCAACTAATTTTGACGTTCTAACAAATCCTTCGTTAACTTCTTTAAAAAGTCGCTGTCCTCATAATTGGAGATCAACTCAAGCGCTTTGTTGGTATAAAAATCTGCAAGTTGTTTTGACTCATCTATCCCAGATAAAGATACATAGGTCGCTTTTTGATTTTTTTGATCACTGCCGATTGGTTTTCCAAGTTGTTCTTCTGTTCCAGTCACGTCTAAAATATCATCAATTACTTGAAATGACAAACCCAATTTTTCACCATATTCTTCTGCTAAAAAAATTTGGTCTACATTTGCCCCCGCAATAATGGCTCCCATTTTGCAAGCAGCCTTTATCAGCGCAGCGGTCTTTAAATTATACATTTTATGTAACAATCCTGCAAATACAGAATCATTTTGTTCCAAACTCAAATCAATGACTTGACCGCCAATCATTCCATCATTGCCCGCATAAAAAGCCAACTCTGCCATACATCGAACTGCCAAAGCGGGAAACTCCTCTGCAAGTGGACTTTTTGCCGTCACTTCAAATGCCTTTGTCAACAATCCATCTCCTGCCAATAATGCCATTGCCTCTCCATAAACTTTATGACAAGAGGGCATTCCTCTACGCAGATCATCGTCATCCATACAGGGCAAATCATCGTGAATCAAAGAATAACAGTGAATCATTTCCAAAGCACACGCAAATGGAATTGCATAATGAATATTCCCACCATTGATTCTGCAAAACTCAATGGTCAATACTGGTCGCAACCTCTTCCCAGCATTCATCACTGCATAACGCATCGCTTCGGTCACCTTATCATACTCTTCTCCCTGCATAGATAAATATTGGTCCAACTGCTGATTAATTAAATATAAATCCGCTTCCATCTGGTCGTCATACCAACTCATCTCATATCTCTGCCTTTCGTCTTTCAAGTTCTTCTTCTTTTTTATCCAATTCCTGATTGCAAAACCTCACCAAACGCATACCCTTAGTATATAACCACAAACATTCTGGTATAGAAAGTTCTTCGTTTTCCATTTGAAAGATAATTTTTTCCAAATTCTTGATTGCTTTTTCCAGTGATTTTTTTTGCATAATTTCTCTCTTTCCACCTCTTTATTGGATATCATCTATCTTTGTCATTGTCAAAAAATATCTCCGTTTTTCCCGAACTCTTTTTTTCATTTCGTTTATTTTTTGTTCACTCAATGATTTCCCTTATTTTGTTGATTCGCTGCCAATGATGCCAATATGGCAATTCCCGCACTATTATCAGTGGAATACTCCGGTTGTGCAAATCTGCCATTGTATTGTTTTTCTATTGCACATTTGATCATGCTGTTAGACATCACACCACCAGCATAAATCAATGGCTTTTTCCCATGCAACTGCAATACCCGCTCGGTCATCCGTTCAATTGTTTTTTGAACAGTCAATAAGCAGTACTTTGCAATATAAGCAGGGTCTTTTCCCTGTCCATAAAGTGTTTTACACTGATTTTCTACGCCGGATAAACAGCAATCAAGCCCTTTTAATGTTGGAGAAACCACAATGGACTCCTCACACTTGAGTGCCAATTGTTCTAATTGCTTTCCACAGGGAAAAGACAACCCCAACATGACACCCACTCGATCAATCGCCTGTCCTGCATTTAAATCAAGTGTTTTTCCCAACAATTCAATTTCAAAATTCGTCTGATGTCCAGTTACCTTTAATAGTTCTGTCGTTCCTCCCGAAACATGAAAGGCATAAAAGGAACGATTCATCAAGTCCAATGAATTTGTAGAATAAAGTGCCGCTGCAATATGCCCCTCTTGATGAGAAAATGAATATTGTGGAATCTGCATCACTTGGGACAATACTCCTGCCACCATCTTTCCAACTAAAAAGCACGGCATATAAGAACCCTCTACTGTCCTTGGGTATGCTGAAACACCGATTGCCTTCACAGAAATTTTATCACCTTGTATCAATTGTGCAGTCAATTGTTCCAGTTGCTTTACATGTAAAAACACCGCATCACTTTGACGCAGACCACAGGTATTTTCCTTCACTGGCAGAAGTTGTTTTTGCATCCGCACCTCTTTTGTTTTATCATGGTATAATGCTACAGAAGTGGTATAATTGCTGGTATCAAAACCTAAAAACCAACTCATTTTGTACGTTCCCTTGAAATAGAAGCCAACAAGCCATTTACAAATGTCACATCGTCTTTTAATGTATATGTCTGTACAATCTTAACTGCTTCACTAATCACGATATCATCGTTGATATCTTCAACATAATACATTTCATAAACTGCAATTCTCAACACTGCCAAAGCGACTTTCGAAATGCGGTCAATTGTCCATTTTTTTAAATATTTTTTAATAATTTCATCCAGTTCATCTTTTTTCTGATCTACATTTTCAAACAGACAAATTGCCTCTTGATTGATTTCAAAGTCATTGCATTCCTTTGCTGTTTCAATCAATTGCTGCGTTGTTTCATTGCTAAATATCTTCTCAAACGTCAGTATAAAAGCGGCTTCTCTCATTTGGTGTCTTGTCATAATTCTTTTATCCTTTCACAATCCTTGATATTTTACTGAACCATCTATACCCCATCTTCTACTAAATTATCTATGATTCTATGGTCAATACACCTGCTACCTGTTGTAAATTACTATCTGTGCAGGTGCCAGTAACATTTCATCTTTCGACAATCTTATCCCACCACCTTGAGATAGTGAGACTGCCTTTTGATTTTAAAAAAATTTCCAGAAGCTTATGAGGCTTGTTCAGAAGCTACTCCACAAACAAACACATTTACTTTTGAAACAGTGATAGAAGCCATATTTTGCACAGAATCCTTAATAAATTCCTGTAAGTTTTCTGCAACTTCCTTCATACGATAACCCGCTTTTAAGATGATATAAATATCTATCTCTGCCACACCTGCTTCTAATTTTAAACGCACTGACCGATGTTTGCGAGAAGAAAACAAAAAATCTCCCCATTTAGACGGAGATTTTGCCATACTATAAACGCCATCCATTTCGTCAATTACCAATTGGGCAATCTTTTCAATGACATTCTCTGATATATTTAAGGTTCCTTTTTTATTTCTCTTTTTCACATCCATAGACCACATTCATCCTTTCTACTTTAAAATCTCTTTTATTATCATACCACAAACCTGTTTCTTGATATCAAATACCACAGCCAAATGTATCCCTTTATCATGGCTGTATATGCATATAAAATCAATTTTATTTTTTTATTATACCATTAAAATGAAAAAGAAACAACCAGAGAGCGTTTGAAAATTAAAAATTCAAGAATTTTATTGAATATATCCAAAAAATATACATAAAATTCCAATCAAACACACTCTGGTTTTACAATCTTATCCAGCTACCTCTGTAATAGAAATATTTTCCTGTGCCACATCTTTTTCAGACAACACAATATTTTTTATCTGTGCTGCTTGTTCTGCGGACAATCCATCTGTTTTTACCACTACATTTGCATTACCATTGTCCAAATAAACAACACAATCTTCAAATCCTTTTGCCTTAATCAAATTTTCAATTTTACTTTCGTCTGAAATTTGTTTGGATATCTCCACTATCTTAGCGGTTGCTTGTGAAATTTCCTCATCAGAAGCATCTGCTTTTGCAAGTACAGATTTCACCGTCTCCACTGCTTCATCTCTAGACTTTGTCTTATTTAGAGAAGCCTGTGCAAAATAATCATCTTGTGTGGTGACTGGACCGTTGACCAACTGAGCATCTCCATAATTTTTTCCAGTATCATTTGGCTGACTTGGGTTCACAGAAACAGAATTTTCCCCAGCAGTGGATACGGTCTCATCTGGAAAAATATCTGCTCCCACAGCATTTACTTCACCATTGTCCGAAACTGTTTGTGATTGACTCACCGAATTTAAAACATCTGTAACAGGATAATCTTTTTCTTGATTGGCATAAATATAATTGACATAGATTGCTCCTCCCAAAATTACAACCAATGCAGATAAGATGATTTGTTTTTTTCCGATAATAAAATTGGCTTTCATATTTGTGTTGTTCCTTTCTTATCAAAATTCAAATAAATTGTCATGCGCTTTACTGTTGTACTTGTGAATTGCGCAGTACTACTGCAACCTGTGTAGAGGGAATCGAAAAGGCAGTTGTAAGCGCTTCAATAATGCGCTTTTGCACCTGTATATTCTCTGCTCCATCACACAACACAACCACCCCTTGTACTGCTGGCATTTTTTCTGTCTGTACCAAAGCCTGTTTTCTTCCATTATCCCCCTCTACCAACACAATCGTCTCTTGTGTATCCTGTTGATAGTTTCCATCATTTGAAATTTTATTGGTTTGCCTTTTTACATCAGACTGATAAACCGTTTCTTTCCCACTTTCCAATGTAAGCATTATCTCAACTCTGCCAGCTCCTTCAATCCCTTCTACCATCTGTTTCACCTTTTGTTCCAACTGTGTTGTATATTCTTCGGTTGTTATTGTCCCTCCTTTTTGACTGCCCGGTGTAGTTTCCTTTTCCTTTTTTTCAGGCAGTAATTCCCAAAGGAATAATAATGCAATTAGTATTAAACCACAGATGACAATCACCTTTAATTTTTTTTCATCTTTGATGATTTCTTCCAATTGTTTTAACATTTCTTTATCACTACTTTCGGAACCAGTCCTGCCTCCTTTTCTATCAAAGATATTACTTTTTCTTGCTCAAATTGATATTTCTCTGAGAGCGTAACACAAATCTCATTAATATCTATGCTGTTATCTTCTGCGATATGAATTTGAAAGCGAACTGATTCGGGAAAAATTTGGTTGGACTCCAACAATGTCTGTATCTGACTTTCCAATTTTTGTTCCGCTACGGTGATAAAATAATTTTCCACTCCCTGTTCTAACATTTGATTTTGCATGGATTGTTGTTCTTGTTGAAAGTCAAATGAAAAGTCCAACTGCTGTTTGGTAAATGGCAATACCAAACTGCTGATAAAAAACAATCCAATAGCAAACTTTATCACCTTTTCCAAGGTATTAGAAGGTATCAAGAGAGAAAAAATGCCTGTTATAATCAAAGTGATACAAACCGATTCTGTAATCATTTTAATTCCATTCATGTGGTACTCAACCCCAATACCAACATCAAAGAAATAGAAATAATCACCATAATTCCATAACAGATCAACAGTGATTGCAAAAATGACAATACAAAGCTAGTTGCCTGCAATAACCCTGAAATACGCTGTGTATGTAACATATCTCCCACTCCCTGCGCAATGCGAATTGCAAAATTCATCAATAAAATATGGACAATCCCAGGTAAAAAACAAATTACAATTGCCAAAATACCAAAAGCCCCAACTGTTGACTGAATGACATTCACCGACCCTTGAATCACAGAGAGCGTTTCACTGATTGCACTTCCTACCATAGGGACCAAAGAACCAATAAAATACTTTCCCGTCTTTAATGTAATGGTATCAGCAGAGTTTGCCACAAAACTCTTAATCGTCAAAATTCCCACGAATAAGGTCAATAAAAAGCCCAATATCCACTTAACAATTGTTTGAATGGATTTTGAAATGCCCCCAACCTCCACCTGATCGGTAGCCGCTGAAGTCAAACAAAGCGCCAGATAAATCCCGCAAAGTGGTATCAATAGATTGGCGGCAACCACACTGACCAATTCTACACAGCCAAGTAACATTCCATGATAAGCAAAAGCAGAAAGCGGTTTTCCTGACACGGAGATAATTCCAGTAAAAACCGGAATAAAGCCCATTAAAAAAGAACTGACCTGCTTTATCAGTTCCACGGTCTCTTCTATCAATGAAATCACTGGCGTTACAATGATTCCACTAATACACAAAACCGAAAGGACATGAAACACCTTGGAAAAACTCTTATCAGCAAAGCCATGTTCAAAGGTTCCAAGCAGAGCAGAAAGCATAATCATTCCCACAATCGTTGCCAGAATGCGAATCGGTGTTGACATACCCGCCAAAATGCCATCCCATAGCATTTCAAAAAAGCGTTTTCCATCTAAGTTTAAAATTTCGCTGCTGTCTACCTTTTCAATTCCATTTTGTTCAAAAAAACGCGCTGTTTCTTGTGGAAGTTGATCTAGCAGTTGTGCGGCTCCACTTTGGTTTAAAATTTCCTGTTCTGTTTGATCATCATCTGTTTGCTGTGCCAATACCACTATGCCATTCAATGCCAAAAAGACCATCATGATAGTACAGCAAAACCATTTCACGATTCTATACATAAATCAACTCCAAAGCAATTTCTGCCAAGTTTTGAAATAAAGGCAAACTCAACAATACAATCGCCGCTTTTCCCGCAAGTTCCACCCTGCCCGCAATCGCCGTCTGTCCTGCGTCTTTACAGCTATCTGAGGCAAGTTGAACCAGATAACAAATGCCCAATGCCTTTAGCAATGTTTTTCCATAATACCCTGCACTGGTTCTTTCTAACATTTCATTCATCGTTGTCAAAACTGGTTTTAATGAAACAACAATTGAAACAAAAATCAATACACTGCAAACCAGTGAAACCATAAGCGCATACTCGGGCTTATACTGTTTTAACAAAATGCAAAAAACAGTGGAAACAACTGCCAAACCGATGATCGATAACAATTCCATTTCATCGCAATCCCCTTTCTTTTTTTGACCGATTTTACCACAGACCAAAAATCGTTTTGATTGTTTCAAACAGATTTTGTATCTCTCCAATAATCATCATCAATACAACAATTAATCCTGCCAAAGTAGTCATCAATGCTTGTTCTTCTCTGCCAGAACGAATCAAAAGCTGATTTAATACTGCAACAATAATCCCAATTGCAGCAATCCGAAAAATCAAATCAATATCCATTGTTTTTTAGTTCCTTTCCATTGGCATTAAATACACAAAATAGCAATCGCAATCCCAGAAAGTACGCCAAGGGATTGAAATAACTTGCCTTTTTGTTGATGTTCTTGGGTCGCTTGTTGAAAAGATTGTTCCAATAGTTGTCTCACCAATTCCAATTGATTCAACTGATTTTCTGTATTGGTACTACCCAAAATATTCCCAAGCATCTTGAGCACTTTTTGATCGTTTTTTTGAAAGTCCATTTTATTTGCACTTTGTTCGATACTTTGTGTCCATAACCTGGGAAAATCATGTGATTTTTTTAATTGTTGATGACAAAACTTCAAAAAACAAAGCTGTTGCAATTCTTCACAATCTACCAAACAATCTATGATATCTTTGGTGGGCATCTGTTCATAGCGCAAATAGGTTTGTATTTTTTCCAACATCACAAGGGATTGTTCTAATTGGCAAACGCGGTGTTTAAAAGAACGTCCCTTTACGATCCCAATCAAACTACAGAGTATGATGGATAAAAGTGCAATCCATAAATTCAACTTGTTACCTTCTCTCTAGTATGGAATAACTGTTCCACCTGCACGATTTTATCGATTTCACAGGGAGTGTCCTCTTGTTTTAACAATACAATCTTATCAAAAATCTGCTGTTTGCATAAATATTGTATCTGTTCCCTTTTCATCAGTGTGGAAATGCTATCTGCATGTGCAGTGGCAATGACTTTTACACCTGCCAACATGCTTCTTATCAACATATTGGCATCATCACTTTGTCCAATTTCATCACAAAAGATAATATCTGGCGCACCTGTTCTCAATGCCAATTCCATTCCAATCGCTTTTGGACACAAATGATATACATCTGTTGAAATGCCAATTTCATTTTGAGGAGCTCCCTGATAGATGGCAGCAAGTTCTCCTCGTTCATCTATCATCGCAACTTTATAAAATCTTCCCAATCTGCCATCTGAAATGCCTCTTGCTATCTCTCGAATCAAGGTTGTCTTTCCACTCGCAGGTACCCCAGCAATCAATATTGATTGCAATTTTCCACCAAGTACACGTGAAAAAATCTCATCTGCTGCACCGCGGACTTCACGGGCAATTCGAATATTTAAAGAACTGATCTCTCGAATACCAATCACTTTTCCCGCCTCAGTCAATACTGTTCCACAGATGCCAATGCGATGCCCGCCAACAATGGTAATATAGCCGTTGACAATTTCATTCTGAAAACTATGTACAGAATATTCACAAAAGGATTTGAATAATGTTTCGATCTGTCTTGTGGAAAATATCCAACAATTGGAAGATGGCTGTTTCACAGGCTGTCCATCCTTTTGTAAAAACCAACACTGCTTTGCAGTCATCAAAGAAATTGGTCGATTGGCACGCACTCTGATCTCATGTAAATCCGACCGAATAAAGTATGGCAATTTATGTAATAATCTCCCAAGCTCGCCTGGAAAATAATCGCACATTTGTTGATATCTCTGATTGTTTTCCATATGATTCAACCCTTTCCAATGGACAAAATCATGTTTTGTTTACTATTTTTTTACTGCTTCTTGTCCGTTTTTATATTTGTATGTTCCAATCATCTCAATTAGAACTATCAAATTTTTTCTTGACAGATTTTATAAACTGGTATATACTTTAGAACTGTAATACAATCATAAAAATAATTTTGATAAAGTAGGTATGACCGATGAAACACACTGTTTGTGCAAATTTCTTTTTCTACTTTAGCTTAAGCTTTTACTTTCAAGGCTTAGGTTATGTTGTCAAGGAAAAATTTAATTTGTTACAAAAAGCGTAATTTCTCATTTTTGGTTGATTATCATACAAAACAGGTCTATTGCTTTTTGTATAAAAAGCAATAGACCTGTTTTTTTATCAACTTTTCATGCTTATCTCTTAGATGTTTTTGTGATTTTGAAAGGAATGGGTAGAATATGATTATTATTTTAAAAGACAAACACTCAAAAGAACAAATTGACGAATTATATCAAGAATTGCAACAATATGATGTGGATATCAAACCCATCGAAGGTACGCAAACCACCATTTGGGGGCTAATCGGCGATGTTACACAAATTGATGTCTCACGCATTCACTCCAAAGAGGTCGTATATGATATCAAGCGCGTATCCGAACCATATAAAGCAGCCAACCGCAAATTTCATCCAGATGATACCATTGTTGAAGTGATGAATGAAAAAATCGGTGGTGAACACTTCAAAGTAATCGCTGGTCCCTGCTCTATCGAGACAGAAGAACAAGTCATCGAAGTTGCAAAGGCTGTCAAAAAAAGTGGAGCAAAATTTTTACGTGGAGGCGCATTTAAACCAAGGACTTCACCTTATGCGTTTCAAGGGCTTCATGCAGAGGGAATTAAGCTGCTCTTAAAAGCGCAAAAAATAACTGGGCTTCCCATTGTCACTGAAATTATGAGTTTAGCACATCTGGATTTATTTGCAGATGTTGACATCATTCAAGTTGGCGCTAGAAATATGCAAAATTTTGAACTGCTAAAAGAATTGGGACACTCCAAAAAGCCTATCTTATTAAAAAGAGGACTCGCCAATACCCTAGAAGAATTCTTAATGAGTGCAGAATATATTATGTCAGGCGGAAATGAAAATGTCATTTTATGTGAACGTGGTATTCGTACCTTTGAAACCATGACACGCAACACCTTAGATTTATCCGCAGTACCTTTGCTAAAACACTATTCTCATCTTCCAGTTGTAGTAGACCCCAGCCATGCGACTGGTATTCCATGGTTGGTAGAACCACTATCTCAAGCTGCAATTGCTGCGGGAGCAGATGGACTGATGATCGAAGTGCACAACAATCCTAAAAAAGCACTCTGTGATGGCGCACAGTCTCTTACTCCTACACAATTTGACGAAGTTATGAAAAAAATAACTGCACAAGCACAATTCTGTAATAAAACATTATAATGGCAGGTAATTTTTATGAAAACAATTGAAGTCAAAACCAATCACCCTTATACTGTACTGATTGGTGAACAATTGCTCCCTCGCACTGCTGAACTTATCAAAGACGTTTGCAACTATCAAAAAGTGGCAATCATCTCTGATGATATGGTTGCAGACTATTACTTAAATACTGTTGTTTCCAGTTTTTCAACGGACAAGCAGGTGTTTTGCTATATATTTCCACATGGAGAACAATCCAAATCCGCGGATACACTGTTACAAATCTATCATTTTCTTGCTCAAAATCAATTTACTCGCTCTGACCTTATTATCGCGTTGGGCGGAGGAGTGGTCGGTGATTTAGCAGGATTTGCTGCATCTTCTTTTTTGCGTGGTATTCCCTATGTCCAAATTCCAACCACGCTACTGGCTCAAGTAGACTCCTCTGTTGGTGGAAAGACAGCGATTAATATTCCAGCTGGCAAAAATTTAGTGGGTAGTTTCTATCAACCTGCAAGAGTACTGTGTGATACCAATACCCTTTCCACCCTTTCAAAGGTCAACTTTTCCAGTGGCATTGCAGAAGTCATCAAATATGCCTGTATTTACGACCGTTCTTTGTTTGAGCAAATTCAAGACATTCAACATGCTAATATGACAGATATCATTACGCGTTGTATCCAAATCAAAGCAGATATCGTTTGTAAAGATGAATTTGATACTGGAATGCGCATGATACTAAACTTTGGACACACAATCGGTCATGCAATCGAAAAACACTATCACTTTTCTACCTATACTCACGGGCAAGGTGTTGCAATTGGTATGGTAAAGATGACACAATTGAGTGAAAAAGCGGGATTGACCCAACCAGGATGTGCACAACAAATCATAAAACTCTGTCAATCTGTTGGATTGCCAACCGACTGTGAAATAGACACACAAACACTATTTGATATCTGTTGTTTAGACAAAAAAAATCTCAATCAATCCATTCACTTAATTCTGTTAAAAGAAATTGGAACTTGTTTGATCCATAAACTTTCTCATTCAGAATTTCAAGCATTTTTAAATCAATCAAAGGACAATCAATTATGAATCTTGTTGTTCATCCCTCTACATTAAAGGGAAAAATTGACATTCCCGCCTCTAAAAGTATTATGCACCGCGCTTTGATTTGTGGTGCACTATCCGACGGACATTGTATCATTGAAAATAGCTATCTTTCGGAGGATATTTTGGCAACAATCCACTGTCTAGAACAATTGGGAGCTTGCTTTGACATTCACCAAAATCATATTTCTGTCACAGGTATTTCAAATATACCAAAATCGGCTTTGTTGGATTGTAATGAATCCGGCTCTACCATTCGATTTCTCATTCCAATTGCGGCAGCTTTTGGCATTTCTGCCACCTTCTCTGGAAAAGGCAAACTCATCACCCGACCTCTTGATCTTTATCAAAAGGCATTCGCACAAAAGGGCGTACAGTTTGAATACACTGGAACACTTCCAGCATCCATACAAGGGACACTGTTGCCCGGACATTACACCATTCGGGGAAATGTCAGTTCTCAATTTATTACAGGGCTGTTGTTTGCACTGCCGTTATTGGACGGTCCAAGTACATTAGAGGTATTGCCTCCCTTTGAGTCAAAGAGTTATGTCGATATTACACTTGATGTATTAGCCGCTTTTGGAATTAAGATACAATCTCATGATAACTGCTATCAAATTGCAGGAAATCAGCGTTATTTGCCCATCAATTATCAAGTGGAAAGTGATTACTCTCAAGCCGCTTTCTTCTTAACTGCCAATTGTTTAGGAAGTCAGATACAATTACATCAGTTCTCCAAAAGTTCCATACAGGGCGACAGCTATATCATTGGATTACTCAATCAAATTGGTGCCAATCCCATTTTAGAAGATGATGGATTCACAAATCAAGGAAAAGACTTTATAGGCTTTTCTATCGACGCTTCCAATATTCCAGATTTGGTTCCAATTTTATCGGTACTAGCCTGTTTTTGTCATGGAAAAAGTGTCATCTCTAAGGTGGAGCGGCTAAAAATCAAAGAAAGTGACCGAATTGCCTCCACCCTTGAACTGATTTCTCGATTGGGAGGTTCTATCTCTTATCAAGATGATAGTATTGTCATCCTACCCTGTCATCAATTTCATGGAGCGGAAATCAATAGTTATCACGACCATCGAATTGCAATGGCAGCCGCTATTGCAGCCACCCGCGCAACCGATGATGTGGTTATCTTAGGAGCAGAGTGTGTAAACAAATCTTATCCTACATTTTTTAAAGAATACAAACGTTTAGGAGGAAACTGCGATGCCATCTATTTGGAATAATGGTTTAAAAATTTCTATTTTTGGAGAATCCCATTCAGAAGCAATTGGCGTTGTCATTGACAATCTGCCAGCTGGAAAACCCATTGATATGGCACAGGTACGCAATTTTTTAAGACGCCGACAGGCAAAGCCTGATGGTACTACCACCTCTAGAATCGAACCAGACTTACCGCAGGTTCTTTCTGGATTGATCAATGATACCACCACTGGAACCCCTTTATGTCTTATGGTTCAAAATACAAATACTCATTCGTCCGATTATGATAATCTTAAAACAACTGTCCGCCCCGGTCATGCAGATTATACAGGATTTGTAAAATACCACGGTGCCAATGATATCCGAGGCGGTGGACACTTTTCTGGTCGACTGACTGCTTGTATGGTGGCAGCAGGCGCTATCTGTGGTCAGATTCTCGCTTCAAAAGGGATTTATGCTGGTGCTCATCTACTCTCTGTCAACCACATTGAGGACCAAAAACTTGACTCTATTTCAATCACCAAACAGCAAATCGAACAGCTTCAAGCATTGCCATTTCCAGTTATCCAGGAGAAAACACGAACAGAAATCATTGATCTTATCAATGACGCCCGTATGAATCTCAATTCTGTTGGCGGCGTTGTAGAATGTATCGCAATTGGAATGCCTGCTGGTATTGGCTCACCTATCTTTGATGGAATTGAAAGCATTCTTTCCTCTTTGATGTTTGCCATTCCCGGAGTAAAGGGAATTGAATTTGGCAGAGGATTTGAATGTACCAAACTCTATGGCTCCGAAAACAATGATGAATTTTATATCGATGATGCCAATCAGGTAAAAACCAAAACCAACAACCATGGCGGCATTTTAGGAGGTATTACTTCTGGTATGCCAATTGATTTTCGAGTTGCATTTAAACCAACTGCCTCCATTTCCACCAAACAGCACACAATTGATGTCAAAACATATCAAAATACAACACTTCATATCGTAGGACGACATGACCCCTGTATTGCTGTTCGTGCAGTCCCAGTTGTAGAAGCCTGCTGTAATATTGGATTGCTTTCTGCGTTTATCTTAGAACATGGATTGGACTAATGATAAATGAACGTGTGTCTGTAAACATAAAAAACAAGATATATTTTTTGTTATTTCGCCAACCAAATTGACTGTTTCATAATAAAAAATGCTTTTATTGACTAAATCAATAAAAGCATTTTTTTACTTGATATCATTTTTGAATATCAATTTCCCTATCACATAAAAACAACAACAATTGCGATCAGAAAATCATTCTAATTCACGATGTAAAACCAAAGTTTCAATGATATGGGCAACACCATCTTGTTCATTGGATAAAGTTTGAAATTTGGCAATTTTTTTTACTTTCTCATTTGCATTTTTCATTGCCACAGAAATTCCAGCATACTCTAACATTTCATAATCATTATTGCTATCCCCTATCGCCATAATCTCATCAGGAATTATTTGCAATTGTTTTGCCAAATATTTTAATGCTTCTCCCTTATTTGCGGTTTGATTGTTCACTTCAATATTGGTGTCTACAGAAGAAGTCAATGCAACCGGAAATTGCAAAAACATCTGCGTAACCTGTGGGTGAATTTCATCAGGGATATATGGAACAAATATTTTTTCCACATGAATGTTCTCTTTTAATAAGAAATCAAAAATATTTTCTATCTGATTACATTTTTCCCGTAAAAATAACTGTGATTGCTCCGTAATATGATACCTCTGTGCGTGTTCTAAGTAATGTTTTTCAATAAAAGAAGTGCCATTAATATAGACTTCAAAAAACAATTCTAATTTTTTTAATTCTCTTATCATCTGCAATACCAAATGGATATCCAAAAAATCCGAATAAATCACCTTATCTTGTTGCCTATCATAAACGAATGCCCCATTTGAAGTAATTGCATAACGCCAATTTTTTAAATTTAAGATATCTTTTGGCAAATGGGTTATTGTACGTCCAGTTGCAGGTACAAACTCAATACCCTGTGCAATTGCCCATTTGATCGCTTGTTGATTTCTTTTTGAAACAGTGTAATGGTCATTCATCAAAGTTGTCCCATCCATATCCAGTGCCAATAATTTAACTGCCATTTTATTACCCCTTTTATTCAATCAAAAAAAGACTGTCTTTTGCTGGAATATCCTCACAGCATAGACAGTCTTTTTTGTTATTACTTGTGAAATACTTTAATCTTTGTATGGTCGTCAACGCTTTCAGGTGTTACCACTACCCGAATAATGCTTTCATCAGATGGTACACGAAACATCAATTCAGATAAAATATCTTCCATAATGCCGCGCAAACCCCTTGCACCTGTTTTTCTTTCAATTGCTTTTTTTGCAATCATCTCCAATGCTTCTGGACGGAATTCCAGACAAACATCATCCATTTTAAACAGTGCTTCATACTGTTTGATAATCGCGTTTTTGGGTTCTGTCAAAATGCGTACCAAAGCATCTTCATCTAAATCTTCCAAAGCGGTAATCACTGGAAGTCTACCAACTAGCTCAGGAATCAAACCAAATTTTACAAGGTCATGCGGAATGACCTTTTTCATAACTTCTTTGTCCTTTTTGTGGCTTTTTGAAGTGACCTCTCCTTGGAATCCCAAAGAAGAAACATTATTGCGCTTTTCTATAATCTTTTCAATCCCATCAAAAGCACCACCACAGATAAACAAAATATTTTTTGTATCAATTTGAATACATTCCTGCTGTGGATGTTTTCTTCCTCCCTGAGGAGGTACATTGGACAAAGTTCCTTCCACAATCTTTAATAAAGACTGTTGTACACCTTCTCCACTTACATCACGCGTAATAGAAGTATTTTCTGATTTTCTGGTAATCTTATCGATTTCATCAATATAAATAATACCCTGTTCAGCAGCTTCTATGTCATAATCAGCGGCTTGTATTAAGCGCACCAATACATTTTCTACATCATCGCCGACATAACCTGCTTCGGTCAAAGTTGTTGCATCGGCAATTGCAAAGGGAACATCCAAAATTTTTGCCAAAGTCTGTGCTAAAAATGTTTTACCTACTCCAGTTGGTCCCAATAACAAAACATTGCTTTTTTGTAAATCAACATCCAAATTCTCAGAATAACGAATTCTCTTATAGTGATTATATACCGCCACAGACAAAGAAATCTTCGCTTCTTCCTGTCCAATTACATATTCATCTAATACTTTTTTAATTTCAACTGGTTTGAGCAAGGTATTCTCTTTTGATACTGGTTTTTGAGAAGTTTTTTTGGAAATTTTTACTTTTTCCTCTCCATCATGTATCATTTCATAACACAGATCTACACAACTGTCACAAATAAAAGCGCTGCTTCCATACAATAAACGTTCTACCATAAATTCGCTTTTTCCGCAAAAGCTACATTTTGGAGCTTTATCTCCATAATTCGACATCGATTCATACACGTCCTATCGTTTTGTGATTACTTTATCAATTAAACCATATTCCATTGCTTCATTTGCTGACATAAAATTGTCACGTTCACAATCTGCTGCAACCTTTTCAAATGGTTGTCCGGTTGACTGCGCAATCAATTGGGTCAGTTTCTTTTTGGTGCGCAACAAATGGTTTGTATGAATTTCAATATCTGTTGCTTGACCAGATAAACCGCCTCCAATCAAAGGTTGATGTATCATAATTTCGCTGTTTGGCAAAGCCAACCGTTTTCCCTTTGCACCAGAGGTCAATAAAAAAGCACCCATAGAAGCTGCTAGTCCAATACAAATTGTTGATACATCGCATTTAATAAACTGCATGGTATCATAAATTGCCATACCAGCAGTAATAGAACCTCCTGGAGAATTGATATATAAATCAATGTCCTTATCTGGATCCTGTCCTTCTAAATATAGCAATTGAGCCACCACCAAACTAGCAGTTTGGTCATTTACTTGATCGCATAACATTACAATTCTGTCATTTAATAAACGGGAAAAAATGTCATAAGAACGCTCGCCTCGGCTTGTTTGTTCTACTACGTATGGTACTAATGCCATTTTGAAATCATCCTTTCATGTTATTATTTATTATCATTTCGACAGAAAATCAAGTTTTCCGCAAAAACGCTATTAGTATAATTAGCCTGCCTGATACCATCAGACAGGCTAATCTATTCAAAAAAATTTCGAAACATCAAGTTATCAATATTCCGAACCGCTGCAAAGTACTCATTGCAAAACAATCAATGATTTTCCAATATTATTTGAAATCCTCTTGTAAAAAATTTTTTATTTTACTGTGATATTTGCAGTTTCTTTTACCAAGTCAATTGCCTTATTTACAGCAATATCTTGTTTAAACTCTTCTACCGGAACAAAGTTTTTCACTTGTTCTACTTCCATTTTATAATTTTCAGCCAGTTTTGCAAATTCTGCTTCTACGGTTTCATCATCTACAGAAATATTTTCTAACTTCACAATTTCTTCTAACGCTAAGCGAATTTTTACCTGTCTTTGTGCCTGTTCATAGAATGTTTTACGGAAAGATTCCATATTCATTCCGGTGTATTGCATATAAGTTTCTAAATTTAATCCTTGAGATTGCAAACGATATTGGAAATCGCGAACCATATCATCAATTCTCGCTTGATACATTTCTTCTGGAACAACTGCTTCCATATTCTCGATAATGATATCAATCAATTTATTTTCAACAGCATCTTCTGCTGCTTTTTCATTTGCCTGTTCTGTCTTTTTGCGGATATCTGCTTTGAGTTCTTCTAAGGTATCAAATTCACTGGTATCTTTTGCAAATTCATCATCCAATTCTGGCAATTCCTGTGCTTTGATCTCATGCAATTTACATTTGAAGAGTGCAGGTTTTCCCTGTAAATTTTCCACATGATATTTTTCTGGGAAGCTCACATTGACATCAAATTCTTCACCGACTGATTTTCCACAGATCTGTTCTTCAAAACCAACAATAAATTGATGAGAACCCAATACCAATGTATATTGTTCTGCTTTACCGCCATCAAATGCCTCTCCGTCAACAAATCCTTCAAAATCAAATACAACAGTATCGCCATCTTGAGCAGGTCTGTCTTCTACATTGACGGTTCTTCCATTTTTTTCCTGAAGTGATTTTAAACGATTGTCAATATCTTCATCTGTTACAGCCTTTACTTCTTTTTCTACAGCAATTTCTTTATAATTTTTAACAGTTACTTCTGGTTTTACAATACAAGTAGCTGTAAAGGTAAAGCCATTTTGATCCACCTGTGTGATTTCTACCTCTGGACGAGCAACCAACTGTAATTGTGCTTCTTCAACAGCTTGCTGTAAAGCAGCAGGATATAACTCATTAACTGCATCTTCAAAAAAGACACCTTCACCATAGAGTTTTTCAACCATTTTTCGAGGTGCTTTTCCCTTTCGGAACCCTGGCACATTCATTTTCTTTACATTTTTGCGATAAGCCTTTTCAACTGCTGGTTCAAATTGGTCAGCGCCAACTTCAACAATCAGTTGAAATTTATTGGTGTCTACATTTTTATTTTCTATCAAATTCATTTTTACTTCCTCCAAAATATTTATAAATCTGTCAAGTTCCGATAAAAACACATTGACATGACATCTTTTTGATTATAACATACTCTAGAAAAAAACTCCAGATTTTTTTTTGCTTTTTTACAATTTGTTAATGGTGCAGCGCCTTGGGGAGAACTTGTTTTCCGTTTATATGAGATAGACAAATCCATTTTTTACCTCTTATAAAACTTTTACAGGGGTAAATTGTGCAAAATCACAAGATACCAATCGGTACTGGATTCCTCCGCGTTCTCCATTGATAGCATACTGACAACTATGTCCATGAATATGTCCATAATAGCATTGCTTTACTTGATATTCATGTAGTACCTGTAATATTTCATAACTTTCATTACTCGCATAAATCGGTGGATAATGCAAAAATACAATGGGCTGTTTGCCTGTCTTTTTTCCATCTTCTAAAGAAAGGCGCAATCTGCCTGCCTCTCGTGCCAACACCTTTTGATCCGCTGGTTGATTTGGTTCATAAATCCAACCACGTGTGCCACAAATCACATAATCTTCATATGGATAAGCATTGTTAAATAGAATCCGAATACTAGAAAAGCCCTGTTCTTGCAGATAATCTTCTACTTTTTTTTTGGTAGAAAACCAAAGATCATGATTTCCCTTTAGTAAAATTTTAGTTCCATGCAGTTTATCAATAAAAGAAAAATCTTCATAAGTTTCGGATAATTTCATCGCCCAAGAAATATCACCAGGCACCACAACCGTATCTTCTGGTTTTACCAAATAATTCCAAGTGTCTTGTATCAGTTTGGTATAATTATCCCATCCTCTAAAAATATCCATCGGTTTATCTGTTCCCAACGAAAGATGTAAATCTCCCAATGTATATAAACTCAAAAAAACACCTTCCATTTCTTTCTTGTTATATTAATTCTAAAATGAGTGATACTATAATCGGAATTGACATTCTCATTTCCAAATGATTAATAGAGGTGATTACACATGAAACAAACAAATAAAGAATGTATCTGTGGAATTGAATGTAAAGTAGAAAACTGTATCCACAACAACCACAGTTGCGGATGTACTGCAAAGAATATTAAAGTTGGACCAACCTATGCAACAACTTGTAGCGACACCGTTTGTCAATCTTTTAAAGAACAAAAATAACCATTTATTTTAATGGCACGATTGTCTCACACAGCCAATCTTTTTCCAATTCAATTCCCTGTTCTTTTTTATGATGATATTCTTTCCAATAATTCCACCAATCTTCATAAAATTGCGGAATCTGATTCAAATTTATTTCATCAGGTGCATATACCTTTAATACCTGATAGTAAATTTGAATCCCATATGTTCCAAATATCAAACTAAATTCTTGGATATTTTCTGCTCTTTCTCCTTGAAATAATATCCTTTTCGCAGAAAATCCAGAAAAATCGATTTGATCTCTCTGAAAGGAAAGTGAACTATCTACCAAATCTGTTTCTTCGAGCTTATCTTGGTGAAGCCGTTCACACCAATCGAGCTGATGGGATGTAGTTGCAAAAATGGTGACTGATTGCAGTTGTGAGAAATTCAAAGCAATTTGATAGAGTGGCTTTTGCTGGTTTTTATCATATAACTGTGTATGGATAAATTCCAACTGGACAGAATTGGGATATCGTTGGGCATACCAATTGAGACTGCCAGCATCTATGATTGCCTGTTTTAAACAAGCTAAATTCTGATGCAAAACCGTTCCCCTCTTTCCTAAATTAAAATGATATAAAGTCTCTCAAAATAAAAATAGGACTGCCTGGCTTACTGCCTGAAGCAGTCCTATTTCTATGAAAAATTATTTTAAATCAAGCATCTGCAATACAACTCTTTGCATCTCATTACGATCAACGGACTCAGAAAAGCGCACTGGTTTTTCTTTTAACTCTGCCAATGCCTTTGGAATTTCTAAACCAGATAACTGATATAATTTATCTAGTTGCTCATAATCATCCGCTGGTATCTCTCCACCAATCGCCTCTAATACACTGTTTGCAAATTTATAAGGGCTTGCAGTGGAGGCAATGATCATCTTTCGATTATCATTGGTTTCTCGTTTGTAATCCTCTGCTACCTTTACCGCTACAGCAGTATGGGTATCGCATACATAAGAATATGTTTTAAATATGCGCTGAATGGTTTCTTTTGTCTGAACATCATCACAACATCCCGCATAAAATTCCTGTTGTAAGCGTTGTTTTAATCCTTCATCTACGGTATAAGCACCAGTATGATTCAATTGTGTAAACCACTCGCAAATTTTTTCTTCATCTTCTCCAGATAAATCATATAACAGACGCTCTAGATTGGAAGAAATCAAGATATCCATAGATGGTGAAATGGTTGCATGAAAATCTCTGATGCGATTATAAGTACCTGTCTTTATAAAATCAGTCAATACATTGTTTGCATTGGAAGCACAGATAAATTTACCAAGTGGCACACCCATTTTCTTTGCATAATAAGCAGCCAAAATATTGCCAAAATTACCAGTTGGGACGACTACATTGACCTGCTCACCCATTTGAATCTGTTCATCTTTTAAGAGTTCACAATAAGTGGAGACATAATATACAATTTGTGGTAATAATCTGCCCCAGTTAATGGAGTTTGCAGAAGAAAACATCATTTGATGTTGTTCTAATTTTTGTGCTATTTCTGGATTGGTAAAAATCTGTTTTACACCTGTCTGCGCATCATCAAAATTGCCATGGATCGCACAAACAGCAACATTTTCGCCTTCTTGGGTTGTCATTTGACGTTTCTGCATAGCGGATACGCCATCTTCTGGATAAAATACCAACATCTGTGTGCCAGCTACATCTTTAAACCCTTCCAAAGCTGCTTTTCCTGTATCGCCGCTCGTTGCTACTAAAATCACAATTTTTTTATCCTTTGTGACTTTTTTTGCAGAAGTGGTCAATAAATAAGGTAGTATTTGCAATGCCATATCTTTAAATGCACAGGTTGGTCCATGCCACAGTTCCAACATATAAGTATCTTTTGATAATAAAGATAGTTCTGCAATGTTGTCAGAATGAAATTTCTGTGCATGATAGGCATTTTTTACACAATCATGAATTTCCTCTGAAGTAAAGTCGGTTAAAAATTGACTAAAAACCCATTCCGCACGTTCTGCATAGGACATCGCAATCAACTGATTGAGTTGCTGTGTAGAAATTGTTGGCAGGCTCTCTGGTACAAATAGCCCACCTTCTTTTGAAATTCCCTGGGTAATTGCCTGAGCAGAACTCACCTGAATTTGTTTGTTCCTAGTACTATGATATAACATCCTTTTTCCCCTCTCGTCCAACTAGAAATGATTACGATTGCAAAATTTTATGTTCTCTTATAAAGCGAACTGCATTTTGATAACATATCTTTTCTACGATTTCTTTATGAAAATATTTTAACATACTATCATATAAATTCGCAAGACCTTTTATATCCGTTATTTCAGATGGCATGCGAGCGCCATCAAAATCGCTTCCCAATGCCAAAACATCTTCTCCACCCAATACTAAAATGTGTTCAATATGACGGCAGATATCATCACAGGTACAATCTTTCTCTCCAGTTACAAATTCCGGATAAAAATTGATACCAATCAGTCCTTTGCGATCAATGATACAGCGAATTTGCTCATCAGAAAGATTTCTTGGATGCGCACATACGCCTTTTGCATTGGAATGCGTTGCAATATAGGACTTTTTCGCAATTTTTTCCACATCATAAAATGTTTTCTCATTCAGATGAGAAACATCTACCACTATATTGCATTGTTCCATCTTATGGATTACTTGTTTTCCAAAATCGTGTAAACCCGCTTGCGAAAAGGCACCGCCACCAATTTCATTCTCTCCATTCCAAGTCAAGGTTATAAAAGAGATTCCCATCTGTTTTAACACTGCAATGCGAGAGAGATTACCACCCAAGACAGCGCCCCCTTCCACTGCCAATACCGCATGACAGTGATGGCGCGATGGCGTATCTTGGAATAAGCTCAATCGAATAGAATGTTGTTCCATCTGCTGTTTAAAAAATTGATAATAGATTAAAAATTGCTGCCAAGCTATCTCTCCTCGATATTGGTCATCTATCCAAAAAGCAAATGTCTGTATCCAAGTATCTATCTGCTCTATTCCCCGTTGTAAATCCAGTTGCAACATATTTTGAAACAATGTTTGATTCTTTTCGATACAAGTGACCACTGTATCACTGTGTAGGTCAAAAATATCCATTGACAATCCCTCCCGTCTCTATACAATATATACTCTATGCAGAAGATAGTATCAATCATGATTCTTCTTTACACCAATTCTGATAAGCATTTTCCAGATAATTGATATAGACTTTTTTCTGATCGGTAACATAAATTTCCGCCACATCAAAACGCGGTTGTAATACAACATGATGTTTTGATAGATAGCACTTTGCAGATTGTAAGATATTTTGCTGCTTTTTGGCATTTACAGCGGTCTTTGGCGTATACCAACTAGAAGTTTTTCTCGTTTTTACCTCCACAAATAAAATGAAATTTTGGCTTTGTGCAATAATATCAATCTCACCATAGGTGCAATGATAATTTCTCTCTAAAATGATACAACCTTTTTTTTGCAGGTATTTAGCTGTCCAAGCCTCTCCTGCTCTTCCTACTTTTTTGCGTCGGACAACTTCGCTGATTCCTGTTCTTTCTGTGCATAATATTTCTTTAAAAAACTATGCCGGTGTATGGGACTTTCTCCAAACTGATTCAACATTTGATAATGCAGCTTGGTACCATAGCCCTTGTGTTGTTCAAATTGGTATTCGGGATATTGCTTGGCAATCTCCTTCATATAGCGATCGCGGGATACCTTTGCCAAAATAGAAGCGGCAGCAATGCTGGCAGAAGTAGCATCGCCCTTTACAATACACTTTGTGGAAATACCCAAGTTGGGATCGCGATTTCCATCCACCAACGCCAAACTGGGAACAACAGACAACCCCTTGACTGCTCTTCGCATTGCAAGATAGGTTGCATGTAAGATATTAACCCGCTCAATCTCCTCTACTGAAGCAGTTGCCACGCAATATGAGACTGCCTTTTTCACAATTTCATCAAATAGTCTCTCTCTCTTTTGTTCTGTCAATTTTTTAGAATCATTTAAGCCCTCTATCTCACAATCAGCTGGAAGAATCACCGCCGCTGCATAAACATCGCCCGCAAGTGGACCTCTACCCGCTTCATCTACTCCACACAATAAATCACAATATTGATTTTTATCAAATTCAAAAATTGTCACCTTCGCATCCGTCCTTTTTATAGAATTTTATTCTTAGATATCTGGTCGGTCAAAAGTAATCCTGCCCAATTGGTTGCCGCGATACTCATCCAAAATCGTAATTGCGGCGCGCTCTGTATTCACTTCACCGCCCGAAATCAACATACCGCGTTTGCGCCCTACCAATTCCAACAAATCAAATTCTTCTAAATCCTGATAATTGGTACCTTCTAACTTATATCTCTGTTCAATGGTCTTGGGATACTCTCGACGCAAAAAAGCCAACAGCCTCATCGCCAACAATTCGATATCTACCACATCATCCTTTATTGCACCGGTAAATGCGAGCTTTTCCCCCACCAAAGGATCTTCAAATTTCGGCCACAATACACCAGGCATATCCAATAATTCCAAATCTGTTCCAAGATTTACCCATTGTTTGCTTCTGGTCACCCCTGGTCTATCTTCCACCTTAGCGCGTTTTCCCTTCGCCATACGATTGATAAAAGAGGATTTCCCCACATTGGGAATACCCACCACCATAATGCGAATTGGACGATTTACTACCCCACGTTGTTTGCGACGCTCCAGCAATTCACAAAGCTCATTCTTTACCAATGGCAAAAACTGGTGCAATCCTTTCCCAGATTTACAATCGCAAGCAATGGCGGCAATCTTCTGTCTTTGATAATATTCCAACCATTGTTGTGTTTTTGCTGGATCAGCGGCATCTGCTTTATTTAACATGATAATACGCGGTTTATCACCCAGCCACTTATCTAACTCAGGGTTACGGCTACTCTGCGGAATTCTGGCATCTACCAACTCCAACACAATATCTACCATCTTTAGATTATCTGTAATCAATCGCCGGGTTTTTGCCATGTGCCCAGGAAACCACTGTATAGAAGGTGCTTCTAACATATTTCATACTCCTTATCTTTTGTTTATGATTCCTGATATACATCTCCAAACTTATCAAATGGATAAATCCGACAGGCAACCTTTCCAAAAACATGGTCAATCCGAACCATTCCGACCTCTTGAAAACGACTGTCCAACGAATTATTTCGATTGTCTCCCATGACAAATACACAATCCTCTGGGACTTCTGCTGGAAATCCAATACTTCGATTGTTTCCATCGGTATAAGTTGGTTCCAAAATATAGGATTCATCTAGTTCCTTGCCATCAACATAAACTTTGCCTTCCTGCGGATCCACATCTACTGTCTGCCCCTCTGTTGCAATGACCCTCTTAATAATGGGTTCTTCTCCATCTCGATTCACACAGACAATATCTCCTGCCTCCAAATTCCAAAACGTAGACCAGGTTAATAAACGCTCCCCATTGTGTAAAGTAGGCTGCATAGATGGACCGTTTACCACCACAATTTGACAGATAAACAACAGTACAAACACGACTACTGTTCCAGCTATCAACAGTGTTTCTGCCCAATCCATCAACTCATATTTTAATAAATATCGTCTTTTTTCTTCATCTGTTTCCAATACTGGCAATGCCTTTGGCTGATTCATAGCTCATCCTCATTTCAGTTTTAATTTATTCATAGATATAAAGCAAAAAAGGACAGCCGAAACCGTCCTTTCCATACCACTTCTTAGCGAATTTTTTCCTTAACTTTAGCAGCCTTACCAACTCTATCACGCAAATAGTACAATTTGCTTCTGCGCACGCGACCACTTCTTACAATCTCTACTTTCTCTACATTTGGAGAATGTACTGGGAACACTCTTTCAATTCCACAACCATGAGCTAAACGGCGAACGGTAAATGTTTCGTTGACTCCACCATGTTTTTTTGCAATGATGGTGCCTTCAAATAACTGAATTCTGGATTTGTCGCCTTCTTGAATACGGCAATGTACTTTTACAGTATCACCAATATTCAACACTGGAAGTTCTGCTTTCAAACTTGAATTACTGATTAATTTTAATGCGTCCATATGATTTCCTCCTAGTTTTCAGACATTCTTGCCAATCGTTGACAGAGGACTGCCCGCTTTAATGATATTTCTGCAAATTATTTGCATTTGTTACATTAATCCCCACTCTCTCACAAAAGCGGCATTTTAAATGCTTATCCATGATAACACATTTTCTCTAGAAATGCAACGCTTTTTCTAATGGCTTTCAAATTTTGATAAAGCTGCCAAATTTCACTTTATTTTTTGCTTGGGATTGTCAATCATTCTAAGAAATCAACATACTGAATAACACTGTCATCAATCCAGCCGTTCCAATCGCAATCCCACTCATGGCGCCTTCTATCTCTCCCAATTCCACCGCCTTGGTGGTGCCAAGTGCATGACTGCAAGTTCCAATTGCAACCCCAACAGCTACGGGATTGTGCACACCAAATAGCCTAATCAAAAATGGCGCAAGCATCGCCCCCATAATTCCCGTTACCACAACCGCAGCAACCGTTACTGGAACTACCCCACCATTTTGGGAGACCAATTCCATTGCAATTGGAGTTGTAACCGATTTTGGCAACATCGAAATGGTGAGCTTTTCATCCAAACAAAACAGTCTGCACATACCATAAACACTGCCCATGGAGACTGCACTGCCCACTGCTGAACCGATTAAAATTGGCAATAAATTTGCCTTTAACTGCTCGTATTGACTATAGATTGACATCGCCAAACAAGCGGTTGCTGGAGCCAAAAACATCGATATCACATCGCCGCCCTGATTAAAATCCTCTAATGAAATATGGGCAATTTTTAAAACGACAATTACCAGGGCGATGGCAATCAACAGCGGATTGGCAATGGGTGTTTTTAATTTTCGATTGCACCAGATACCAAATTCATATGTTGCAATACAAAGGGTAACCCCAAAAAAAGGAGAAGAAAATACTTGACTCATCATACTTTTTTCCCCTTTTTCCATTGATTTTGAATCCATAATACGCCTTTGATGGTATAAGCAGTTGCGGCAAAGGTCAAAATAGTGGATACCAAACAAATCGTCAATAGCGGCAAAATGCTCCCTTTTACATAGCCATAGTTATCTATGATTCCCACACCGGCTGGAATAAAAAAAATCGCCATGTTTTTCATCATAAACTCTGCTTTCTGTTTGATGTGTTCCACCTTTATCACCCGGATTAGCAGTAGAACAAACAACAATATCATACTGATTACACTTGCTGGAAATGGTATCGGAAGCACACTGGATAGTATATTTCCTATCCAACATATACCAAACACAATTGCAATTTGTAAAACTATTTTCAATTTGATTCCCCCACTTGATTTTTACTTTCTATTTATCGGATTCTATCACATATGGCGCAACTAATTTTAACATTTTGATATCAATATTGGCACGGACACAAACTCCCTCAGTCTGATAGTCCTCCTGTATTATCTTTCCAAATCTGCGAATTTTATCCAATAGTGCTCCTTCTGTATAAGGTATCAACAAATCCATCGTGCGAATCTGTTCTGCAAGTTGTTTGCAAATGGCATTTAACAGATCATCAATTCCCTTATTCTGTTTTGCAGAAATAAAAACACTTTTATTGGTAATCGTTGCCATACTCTGCCATTGGTACAAATCTGTTTTGTTATAAACGGTCAACATCGGAGTTTCTGCACAGCCCAAATCATTTAAAATACTTTTTGTCACCTCTAGTTGTTGTTCCATCATGGGATTGGAAATATCACAGACATTTAAAATTAAATCAGCACTCGCTGCTTCCTCCAAAGTGGACTGAAAAGCTTCGACCAACTGATGAGGAAGACGATTAATAAAGCCAACTGTATCAATCAACACCACTTTTTGTCCATCGGGTAATTTCAGTTCTCTCGCCGTGGGATCCAGTGTTGCAAACAACTGATTTTTTTCCAATACACCCGCATTTGTCAACGCATTTAATAAAGTGGATTTCCCCACATTTGTATAGCCCACAATGGCAACAGTGATTACGCTGTTTTTTCGACGTCTTTGACGAGTTCTTTCACGTTGCCGCTCCAATTCCTGCAATTCTTGGGTCAATTTATCAATTCTACGACGGATATGACGGCGGTCACTCTCCAATTTTGTTTCTCCTGGTCCTCTGGTGCCAATACCCCCTGCCTGTCTAGACAACACTGTGCCCAATCCAATCAGGCGAGGCATCAGATACTTCTGTTGTGCCAACTCTACCTGCAACTTTCCCTCTTTGGAACTGGCACGCATTGCAAAAATATCCAAAATCAACATCGTGCGATCAATCACTCGCACATTGGTAATCTGCTCAATATTGCGCAACTGTATTCCAGTCAATTCATCATCAAAAATCAACAAATCTATCTGCTGCATTTCACAAAAATGTTTAATTTCTTCTAGTTTTCCACTTCTGACATAGGTTGCACTGTGATAGTTGGGATGATTTATTGAATTCATCTTCTGAACAAATTTTGCAACTACCTCTGCGCCAGCAGTATTGGCTAATTCCTCCAATTCATCCAACGAAACATCTACATCATATTCTCCTGTATAAACTCCTACTAACACAGCCGTCTGTCGCTGTTCTTCATTGATATACATGTATCATTTCCTTTACAATTTTTTATTATCAAATAGCCAACTTCATTGGCAGTTCGCGGAATAACAAAAAATATACCTTTTTCTTTTGTGCCTTCAGGCACACTTTCAATCAACACTATTTTTTATCATTCCAGGTCAAAAGAGTTTTTTCTCTGTCCAGTTGCCTGTGAATGCAATGCAGCTCTTCCCTCTTTTACTTGATTCAACGAATCTATCAAACTCTGTTCAGCAGTTTTTAAAATATTATTGGCATATTCATTGGCTGCACGCTTAATATCTCGTGACTGTACATTGGCTGCGCGTGCCATTTCTGTCGCCTGTTCTTTTACTTTGCGGATAATTTCATTTTCATCCACCAAACGGCGCGCTCTTTCTTCCGCCACCCTTACAATATTTTCTGCTTCTCGTTTGGCATCGTCTAAGATAGCTTTGCGGTCATTGATAATTATCTTTGACTGTTTTATTTCTTGGGGTAAATTCAATCGTATATCCCCGATTAGATCGCGAAAATGGTCTGCATTCATCATACATTTGCCACCAGATAACGGAATCGCCAAAGCCTTATCCAACATGTCATCCATTGCATCTAAAATTTGTTCTACTGTCATAACATTACCCTCCATTTTCAATTGATTTTTGTTCTAAGCGCAAAACTACAGTTTGTAAAATCTCATCTGGCACAAAATCAGAAATATTCCCATGAAAGTAAGCTATCTGCTTTACCAAACTAGAACTTAAAAACATATGCTCTGCTGTCGTCGTCAAAAATACCGTTTCTGCTTGCGCATTTAACTTTTTATTTGCCAATGCCTGTTGAAACTCATATTCAAAATCGCTGACCGCTCTAAGCCCCTTTACAATTGCGCAAGCATCTACTTGACTGACATAATCCGCCAGCAGACCGGAAAAGGTATCCACCGTTACATTTTCTAAAGTTGTTGTACAACTTCGAATCATCTGCACTCTTTCTTCTTTGGAAAAAACATAGCTTTTTACCACATTGATCGAAACCAGTACAATTACTTTGTCAAATAGCTTGGAAGCTCGATTGATAATATCCAAATGTCCCTTTGTAATGGGGTCAAAACTTCCTGGGTATACTGCAACCCTCATATAGAATCCCCTTTTATCTCAAATCATCTTGTTGTGGAATCATATATTTGCTTAACATAATTTTTCCATAACGATACTGTTTTACCAACACAAATGCACCTGCCTGCTGCGGGAGCTGTTCATCTGTCTCATGCTCACAAATAATAATTCCATGTGGTGTTGTCTTTTCTGCCACCAAAGGCAATATCTCATCTAATAGTTGCTGATGATAAGGTGGGTCTAAAAAGACAATATCAAATTGTTCCTTTAATGACAGCAAATATGCCCTTGCATCCATCGCAATTACACGCGATTTTTGATAAAGTCCCACTGAAATCAAATTTTCCTTTATCAATTCCTGTGCTTTGCGGTTTTGGTCATTAAACAATACATATGCCGCATCTCGGCTTAATGCTTCAATCCCAATCTGTCCAGAACCTGCAAACAAATCCAAAAATCGGCAACCAGGCAGATCAAATTGAATGATACTAAACAAGCCCTCTTTTACACGGTCAGCAGTAGGGCGAACATCCAATCCTTCCAATGTTTTCAAACGTCTTCCCTTTGCTTTTCCTGAAATTACTCTCATATTTTTTCTCCAATATAAAATTTATTGTATTTACAATATCAATCAAACATCATTTCATGATAATTGTGCCTATAAACACCCAAAACCATTCCAATCGACAGATAGGATATCACCAATGAAGTTCCTCCATAGCTGACAAATGGCAGCGTAATACCAATAATCGGAATGACACAAAGCACCATACCGATATTGATGACAGACTGAAATAAGATAACTGCAAACACACCAATACAAATATACATACCCAAATCATCTTTTGACTTTTTGGCAGTAAATAAAATTTTCACCAATAAAATCGTTAAAAACAATACCGTAATGACACAACCAACAAATCCCAACGTCTGCCCAATGTAGGAAAAAATAAAGTCATTATAACATTCTGGAACGTAATAAAGTGATTCATCTGAAAACAATCCACGCCCAAATAATTTTCCAGAGCCCAAGGCAACTTGTCCTTTATATTGCTGATAGCCCTTATCCATCATATCCTGTGCTGGATCCCAAGCGATATAAAAGCGCTGTTTTAGATATTTGGGAAGCATCTTCCAAATAAATGGGGAAGCGATCAAAGCTGCTGCCAATCCGATTCCAATATACCTCCAAGATAAGCCCGCTGCAAAAATCATCGCTACAAAAATCGCTACAAATACCAGTGCAGAACCATAGTCACCGGTTGCAAACACCAATAGTGTTGGGATCGCCCCATGTACACACAATAGCAAGAAGGTAGAAAAGATATTAATTTTTTCCTTTACTTTCGACAAATGCAGCGAAAAGGTATAGATAAATGCCATTTTTAATACTTCTGACGGTTGAAAAGAAAAAAATCCAATCTTAATCCAAGCGGCGTCATCACTGCCAGGCGGAGTATATACCAATGCTGGTATCTTCAATGCCAGCATCAGCAAGACAGCCACTCCAGTAAAAAGAGGCCAAAACTTAATAATCACCTGATAATCAAATAATGATACAATTACTGCACCAACCAATCCCAATACTGCACAAAGACTTTGCATAATGACAATTCTGCGATTTCCATTTGTAAAACCTGCCTGATAAACTGACAACATCAAAATACAACTAAAAGATGAAATCATAACACAAATCATCAACATCAGTTTATCAGTGGTTTTTACATACTCCCTAATCGTATCCAAATGTTTTCCCATTGCTTTCCCCTTATTGTTTCTTTTTATCCTTCAAGCAAACTGCTAAAACAAGCCTTCAATTTCGCCTTGTTCATTGATATCAATCTTTAGCGCTGCTGGCTGCTTTGGCAAGCCTGGCATAACCATAATGCTTCCGGTCAATACCACAATAAAACCTGCTCCAGCAGATATTTTAATTTCCTTGACATGAATGGTATGACCCTTTGGCGCTCCCAACAAGGTCTGATCATCAGACAAAGAATATTGTGTCTTGGCAATACAAACTGGTAATTTTTCAAGCCCCAATACCTCTATTTCTGCAATGGTTTTTAAAGCAGCAGGTGTATAATTTACATTAGCTGCACGATAAATTTCTTGTGCAACCTTTAAAATCTTATCCTTTACTGAAAGTGTTTCATCATATAATAATTGAAATGCAGATGGTTTTTCACATGCAGCCACTACCTTTTGCGCCAACTCCACGCCGCCTTCTCCACCTTTTGCAAACACCTCTGCAAGTGCAAAATCACAGCCCAGTTTATCACAACATTCACTCAATACACGAATTTCTGCATCGGTATCAGTATGAAAACGATTGATTGCAACCACAACCGGAACACCATACTTTTGCATATTTTCCACATGTACTTCCAAATTTTGAATGCCCTGTTGTAATGCCTGTAAATTTTCCTCATTCAACTGCGCTTTTGGCACACCGCCATTATATTTGAGTGCTCGAATGGTCGCAACAATTACAATACAATTAGGAGCAATACCAGCATAGCGACATTTGATGTCCAAAAACTTTTCAGCACCCAAATCGGACCCAAATCCCGCTTCAGTAATGGTATAATCACCAAGTTTTAATGCCAATTTTGTTGCCTGAATGGAATTACAACCATGTGCAATATTGGCAAATGGTCCCCCATGCATAATGGCTGGTGTATTCTCCAGTGTCTGCACCAAATTGGGTTTAATTGCGTCTTTTAACAGTGCTGTCATTGCACCATGTACTCCTAAATCACGACAATAAACTGGTTGATTATCATAAGTATAGGCAATCAAAATGTTTCCCAAACGATTTTTTAAATCTTGAATATCCAAAGAAAGACATAAGATTGCCATAATTTCACTGGCAACTGTAATTTGAAAACCATCTTCACGAGGGATACCATTCATCTTCCCCCCCAAGCCCACATTGACAAATCGCAATGCACGGTCATTCATATCCATACAGCGTTTAAATAGAATTCTTCTTTGGTCAATACCCAATGTATTTCCCTGTTGTAAATGATTGTCAATCATCGCACAGAGCAAATTATTCGCGGCTGTAATTGCGTGCATATCACCTGTAAAGTGAAGATTGATATCCTCCATGGGAACTACCTGCGCATAACCGCCTCCGGCTGCACCACCTTTGATTCCAAACACTGGTCCCAAAGAAGGCTCTCTCAAAGCAATCACTGCTTTTTTTCCAATGACATTCATTGCCTCTCCCAGACCAACGGAAATCGTAGTTTTTCCCTCTCCGGCAGGAGTTGGATTAATAGCAGTCACCAAAATCAGTTTCCCATCTGGTCTATCTTGCAAAGAATCCGCCAAAGCGTTTGTCAATTTTGCCTTATATCTTCCATATGGTTCCACATATGATTCATCAATTCCCAAATCCTTTGCCACTTCATAAATTGGTTTCATGGTTGCTGCCTGAGCAATTTCAATATCTGTTTTTAACATCACTTTTAACTCCTTTAAACAATTTTCATCTTTTTATCATTGGAAGCTATTTTTAAAAACAGCTTTCCATATTTATGTTTTCAAACACATCTTAAAAAATATTCTTTGTCCCTTGGGTCTGTGCACACTCTCTAAATCAATACTATTTTTTATTACGAGCCGCTGACGATTGTCCAGCGATTTGGCGAG
>CAJTTB010000007.1 GCA_910579175.1 uncultured Oscillospiraceae bacterium
ATACCTTTTATTTTGTGCCTTCAGGCACACTTTCAATCAATACTATTTTTTATTATGGAGCCGGCAGCGTAGCTGATGTTTGTGTAATAACAAAAAGTATACCTTTTATTTTTGTATCTTCAGACACATTTTAATTTTATAAAGATACAAATGATAGATTATAATATATTCAAAGAAATGGCAGCTTTGATTTTAAAATCAAAGCTGCCATTATCATAATACTGAATAACAAAATTTTATACTTCTTTAGAAGAAGTGTTCTTTTTTTTCTTAGGTAAGGGAAGTTCCTGATAAGTAGCCAATATAAATTTTGTTATAAAACTGCGATCATCAATATGGTCTATCAAAAAATGTGCTTTTGCTCCGTTGTATGGTGCAGCTTGTTCACATTCTGGATAAATATCGATTCCAGCTTTTGTCTTTTTTACAAAAAATTGATTGTTACAAACAACACCAATTGGTTTCTCATTACAATAGATGGTATATTCTCCAAACATTTTTTTATATGTAATTTCACCTGCATCGCTGATTTGGTCACACACATAGGTTACAAAATCCAAACTAGAAGCCATAATAACACCTACTTTTTATAGGAACATTTACATTGTTCTATTCGCTTTCCATCATCACCTTGCTGTTTATCATAAGCAAACTGTTTTAATAAGTCGCAGGGAAAATGGTTGCATTGTCCGCAATGTTCGTATTTTTTTGTTTCACAACAGGATTTTACAGGGCAACTTTCTCCCCGAAATGGTTTTTTAATCATTACACAGCCTTGACAGCCCACTTGTTTTTGATAAGAACATTCATTGCATAAAATACCACATCTTGATTCAATCATAAAAGTCTCCTTTGGCTCTGATAATAACACAAATGATATCATGGATTTACATGATTTGTTTTGATATAGAGTTGGGCAAATTTATGCTTGTTCCAGTTGAGCAGTATATAATTGATAATAAAGCCCTTTCTTTTTCATCAATTCTTCATGAGAGCCACTTTCTGCTACACCCTTATCTGCAATATATAAAATGCGGTCGCAATGTTGTATGGTAGAAAGTCGGTGCGCAATGATAAAGGAGGTTCTGCCCACCAATAATTTTTGCAATCCTTCTTGCAATAGTTTTTCTGTTTTGGCATCAATAGAAGAGGTCGCCTCATCTAAGATTAAGATCTTTGGATCACAGAGCAATGTTCTAGCAAATGCAATCAGTTGTTTTTGCCCTTGGGATAACCTTCCACCTCGTTCTTGTACTTGAGTATAATAGCCATCTTCCATTTCTTCGATAAATTCAGAAGCGCGAACGGTTTCACATGCCTTTTTTATTTCTTCTTCTGTTGCGTCTAATTTTCCATATCGGATATTATCTATGATATTTCCAGAGAAGATAAAGCTATCTTGTAGCATGATTCCCATCTGAGAACGCAAAGAATGTAATGTGACTTGAGAAATATCATTTCCGTCTAATTTGACTGCACCGCCATTTACGTTGTAAAATCTAGAGATAAGATTGACAACGGTCGTTTTACCGGCTCCTGTTGGTCCAACCAATGCGATGCTTTCTCCCGCTTTGATATCTAGATTCAGATGTTCTAAGATGTTTTTTGTACCATCATAAGAGAAGGTGACATCTTCAAAGACAACATTTCCTGTAATGGGTGGAAGAAGTGTCGCATGTTCTGCATTTTTAACTGTAACAGGTTCATCAATGGTTTCAAAGATACGCTCTAAATAAGAAAGTGTATTGATTAAATTGTTATAGAGGTTTGCAATATTTAAAATGGGTTGCCACAATCTCCAAGCATAATCTCCCATAGTAACCAATATACCAAAAGAAACAACTTGTGCGGTCCACGCAATTCCACCTAAATACATTAAGGATATTACGATAACTGATATATTGTCTACAGTAAATGGTACAAAGTTGGACAAACGCACAGCATACATAACAGCATCTTTGTTGGCACGATTGAGTTTATCAAATATATTTGCGTTTTCTTTTTGACGGACAAAACTCTGTGTGATTTTCGTTCCATCAATACTTTCTTGAAAGTAGGCATTGAGGTTAGAATTCTTGTTGCTAACTGCTTGCCAAGAGCGGCGCTGTTTTGGTTTGATGATAAAGATAAAAATCAAAAACACAGGTACACCTGTCAGTACAATTAAGGTCAATTGAACATTGGTTGTAAACATAAAGATTAAGATAAAAATAATGTTAAATGTTTCTAGTACAAAGTTGATAATACCATTGGAAAGCATATCCGAAACATTGTTTACATAGTTGACGATACGAACTAAAATTTTTCCATGGGGGCGGTCATCATAATACTGAAAGGAAAGTTCTTGTAAATGTTCAAATAAATCTTTACGAATATCATAGATGATATCTTGACCCACATAAGCCATGTATTTAGAACGAATTAAGGCGAAAAATACACTCAGTCCAATTAATGCTGCCATTGCAATCGCCAACAACAAGAGCTGTGGAAAATCTTGATTGGGAATGGTATAGTCCACTGCATATCCGACAATTTTCGGGGTGATGAGCGCGCAAATAACCGATAATCCAGAAAGAACCAGCGATAAAATCATTTTTTTAGAATGTTTTTTAATATAAATAAAAGAGCGTTTGAGATGTTTTATATTAAAGGGAGACTCTAGATTTTCATCGACATCAAATTTATTTCTTGCCATTTAACACACCTCCTGTTCTAATGATGAAATGCCGTTTTGAAGCAAGTAGACTTCATAGTAATAGCCTTTTTGTTTGAGCAATTCTTCATGAGTTCCGTATTCGATGATATTACCCTTATCCATTATCACAATTTTGTCTGCGCGTTTGGTAGTGGAAATACGCTGCGCAATGATAATTTTGGTACAGGGAAAATCTAAGTTGGCTAAGCTATTTTGAATGAATTTTTCTGTTTCCAAATCCACAGCAGAAGTGGTATCATCTAAAATGAGGATAGATGGACGCACTGCCAATGCACGTGCAAGAGCAATACGTTGTTTTTGCCCTCCTGAAAGACCTGTACCACGTTCCCCAACAATGGTTTGAAATCCATCTGATGTTTTGTCAATGAAATCTGCCGCGGAAATTTCTGCAAAATGTCGTACTTCATCTTCACTTAAAGAGAGATCCCCATATGCAATATTTCCATCAATGGTATCGGAGAATAAAAAGACATCTTGGCTTGCTAAACCGATATTTTTTCTCAAAGTATTTAAGTCGTACTTTCGCACATCAATTCCATCTATGGTAACTTTTCCAGAAGTGACATCGACAAATCGGTCAATACAGTTGATAAGAGTTGTTTTTCCTGCTCCAGTACTTCCCATAATGGCAACGGTTTCACCCGCTTTGATATCTAGATTGATATGGTTTAAAATATTGGTTTTATGCATTGATACACAGACGTCCTGAAAAGAAATAACACCTTGCAGTTTTTCTGTTTTCACAATTGCGTCTGGATGATTTTTGATATCAGGTTTGCTGTAGTAGAGTTCAATGACCTTGTTGATGCTGGCAAAGAAGCGTTGGGAATCGTTTAACAACATACCGAGCATTCTCATGGGAATGCAAAGCGTCCAACACAGAGAGTTAAATGCCAAAAATGTACCTGCGGTAATTCTACCAATCATCATAAAATAGCCACCGACCAATAATACGGCAATGGCAAGTGCTTGAGATAATCCCTCTACTGCGGGGAAATAGCGCAGCCAAGTAAGGGTGGTTTTTAAATTGGCATTGCGGTAATCCAGATTTTTTTCATCAAATTTTTTTATTTCATAGGCTTCTTGTGCAAATGCCTTTACGACACGATTTCCCTCAATATTTTCTTGTGCATTGCTGTTGAGTAGGGAAAGGCGTTCACGTAAATCTACAAAATAAGGACCAACTTTATTACTAAACAGACGTGTAACCCAGAAAATAAATGGTGTGATTGCAAGTAGGGAAAGGGTTAGCAAAACATCTTTGGAAAACATATAGATGCTGGTTGCCACAAATAAGAAAAGACATTCTAATAAACAACGACTGATAAAGGCAATTCCATGTTTTCCCATTTCCAAGTCACCAGTTAAGCGCGTCATCAAATCGCCAGTGCGGTGGTTGGAGTAAAATTTCATGTCTTGGGATTGGAGCTTATCATATAGTTCTGCTTTGATGTTGAATAAAAATTTTTGACCACAGTTTTCATAAACAACCATAGAAATATAACGAAGTGTTGTTCTTAAAAGTGTAAATCCAATCATACAAGCAACTAAAACATAAAGTGTATGGATGAGTGGTTTTAAGTTGTCTTGTTGTTTGGGAAGTTGATAGACAACTTCATCTACAATTTTTTGGCTGATAATAGGGTTGATTAATTGCATAATTTGCAGTATTGCAGTTGAGATTAGGGCAAAGATATAACTTTTTTGGAATCCTTTCATATTCTCCCATACCCATCGAATTTGCTGCATAGTTCCTCCTCCTTTGATTTGATTATAAATTTTGTTGGTGAATGGTTGTTTGGTCTTGATGGATGTTTAAGCATTATATCTGATATAAAAACAGAAAAGGGAAGAAAAACAGGTTGAATTAAAAAAAATGCAAGATATTCTTGTATTTTTCAAAAATTAGAATATAATAGAATCAAATGGACTTCGCTTAAAAATGAAATTATAAACCGACAATTTAGCAATTTTTTAAAGTTGTAGCTTTTTTATCGCCCAAAAAAAGTGATTTTAAAAAGGCAAGAAATTATTAGAAACGAGGTGAAATAATGTCTGCCAAAACGCCTTATTTTATAAAAGTAAAATCATTTTATAGTGTAAAATTTAAAGAAAGTCATACATGCCCTCATCGTCATACTTCCGAATATGAAATGATGTATGTCACTTCTGGAGAATGTCAAATGGTAGTTGACAAAAAAGAATACATTTTAAAAGAAGGTCAATTTATGATCATAAAAGAAAAAGTGTATCATCAGCTCACCATACAACAAGGACAATCTTGTCATATTCTCAACTTGCAATTTATATTGACCAAAAAAAACACAGGAATTGATGTAACAGAATTTTTTTATCAATATCCACAGGCTGCGAAGTTGTTTGATTTAGATTATATCTATACGAGCGACCGTGTTCGACTTTGTTCTGCAATGAAGGATTTGATTGCAGAAATGGAATCCAGCACTTCTGACCCTTATTATCAACAAGTTCTTTGTACACGGATGTTAATTGAATTGTTGAGGTGTTATGAGTATCGAGAGATTAAAACAGGTATTATCTATACCCGAAAAGCGACAGAGTACATTGCTACACACTTTGAAGATGATTTGAATGTAGCGAAGATTGCACAGGTAGCTGGCATTAATGATGCGTATTTGCAAACATTATTTAAAAAACAGTACGGTGTTTCAATTATTACTTATTTGAATACTGTTAGAATGCAGAAAGCACAATTTTTATTAAAGAATAGCAATTTAAAGATAACAACAATTGCATTTGCCTGTGGATTTAACTCGCGTCAGCACTTTGGATATAGTTTTCAAAAAATGTTTGGACTTTCTCCAAATGAATACCGTCATAAAAACAATACACATTCTAGTAGTACCACCAAAATCATTTAGAAAGGGATTGTTAAGATGTTGACTATTACAAATATTCGCAATAACGCAGCGATTAAAACTTATATTGCAAAGGCAGATGAAGCCTTGATTGCATTGGGATATACAGAGCACAGTTTTGCCCATGTGACAAAGGTGGCTGATTTTGCCCAAAGATTATTATTGGATTTGGGATATGACAAACGAAAGGCAGAACTTGCTTGGATTGCGGGTTATCTACATGATATCGGAAATGTGATCAATCGCATTGACCATGCGCAAAGTGGAGCGGTAATGGCATTTCGTATTTTGGACAAACTGGAAGCAGATGCAGAGGAGCTTTCCACTATCGTTAGTGCAATTGGAAATCATGATGAAAGTACCGCTTTTCCAGTAAATGAGGTGGCAGCGGCACTGATATTGGCGGATAAAACCGATGTGCGAAGAACCAGAGTACGCAATCCTGATTTTGCCACCTTTGATATTCATGACCGTGTAAACTATGCAGTGAAACAGGCAAATACCTATTTGACACAAGACCATATGGCGATTGTTTTGGAATTGGATATTGACAGTAGCATTTCTTCTGTGATGGATTATTTTGAAATCTTTTTGCATCGAATGTTACTGTGTAGAAAGGCAGCAGAAAAGTTATCACTAAAATTTAAATTGATAGTCAATGGACAAAATTTGATGTAATGGGATATAAAAGAATAAAGAGGATGTGTTTATTTTGGAATATGAATTAATTGATTTTGAATCTGATTTTTGGGAGCGATATCGGGGCGCTTATGGAAATATAAAAGAATGGGTTCAGATATTGGTACAGGATACACAAAGGCAACAGGAAAGTTATCAAGAGGCTTTTGATAATTTATCCCAAAGTATCACCCATCAGATGAGTTTTTATCCAGCTACTTATCTGGTAGTTCCTTATCTGTTGGAGTTATTGAATCGTATGCAACAACAACATGATTTTGATTGGCAGTGTAAAATCATAGAAGTTGTGGGCACTTGTTTGGCAACTCAATCACAAGAGTATCCTGTAGAAGTAGAAAAAGAATTGATTGAAAATTACCAAAGATGTGTGAATATTTTTAAAGAAAAAACCAAACAATTGATTGCATGTTATCAAGCACAGTTAAAACAATTGGATTGGAATACAAAGAATTATTTTGAAACAGCAGTATTGTCAATTTTAGGAGATAGTCAAGCGGCATTTGCTATCATTCTATCTGGTTGGACTGATTGTAATATTGCCTGCAAACAATGTGATTTTTATGATGAAAATTTGGATTTAGAGATAGAAGAACAGCGTCAAAAAATCATTCCAGCAGACACCCTAATGGATAAATGGGACAACCAATCTTTACAGAATACTTATCTTTGGTTTTGTAATTTATTGCATTTATTGGGTGATGAGAAGTCTCAAGAGAAGCTTCGTTATTACTATGGAACCTATACTTGTCCAGAATGTGGAAAACAGGGGCTGGTCATTGAAATGATGAAGCATTATCTATCAGATGAGTGGCAAGACGCCCAATAGTGGACAATATAAATAATCAAATATAGGAGGAAAGCATTATGAGAGCTTATGAAAGATTTTTAAACTATGTGAAGATAGATACAACATCTTCTGAACAGTCTCAAACATCACCGACTACCAGCAAACAATTCGATCTTGCAAATCATTTGGCACAAGAAATGAAAGAAATGGGAATACAGCAGGTTCGTGTAACAGAATACTGTTATGTTTATGGAGTGATTCCAGCGACTGATGGATATGAAAATCAGCCAGCAGTGGGTTTGATTGCCCATATGGATACCACTCCAGAGGCAAGTGGAAGTCATGTCAATCCACAAATCATTTCGGATTATGATGGAAACGATATCGTATTAAAAAATCAATTGGTGATTTCTAAAAAACATTTTCCACATTTAGAACGCTTAAAGGGCAGAACATTGATAACAACAGATGGTACAACGTTGTTGGGAAGCGATGATAAAGCGGGAATTGCGGAGATTTTAACAGCATGTGAGCAGATTTTGACCCAACAAATTCCACATGGAAAGATTTGTATTGCCTTCACGCCTGATGAAGAAGTTGGACAGGGAACCAACCATTTTGATGTAGAGGGCTTTGGAGCAGATTTTGCCTATACAGTAGATGGCGGGGAAGAAGGAGAATTGGAATTTGAAAATTTTAACGGTGCTGATGCAGATTTTGAAATTACCGGTTATGCCATTCATCCTGGCAGTGCCAAAAATCGCATGATAAATGCCAGTCTGGTGGCGATGGAAATCAACGCTATGCTTCCAAGCGGAGATGTGCCCGCCAAAACGGAAGGATATCAAGGATTTTATCATTTGGTTTCTATGAAGGGCAATACAGAACAAGCAAGTTTGCACTATATTATTCGTGACCATGATAAATACCTATTTAAAGCGAGAAAAGATACTATGCGCCATATAGAACAACTCATCAATGAAAAATATGGTGAACATACAGTTGTTTTAACGATAAATGACAGATATTATAATATGAATGAAGTTTTAAAAGACAAGATGTTTTTGGTTGATTATGCAAAAACAGCAATGGAACATGTGGGTGTAAAACCGATTGTAGTGGCGATTCGAGGGGGAACAGATGGCGCGAGGTTAAGTTTTATGGGACTGCCTTGTCCAAACCTTGGAACAGGCGGCTTTGCAGGACATGGACCTTATGAACATATTACGGTAGAGGGTATGGATATTACTGTAAAAATAATTATAGAGTTGTTAAAGATTTATACAGAATTTAAAGTATAATTGAAATATATCGTAAATGCAAAGAGAATTTGAAGGGTATCTATTTGGTACTCCTCAAATTCTCTTAAAAAATATAGGAATTTTACTCAAAAATAAAAAGTCGTCCAGTAAGAAAACAGACGACTTTTTATACTGCTATTGTTTATCCATAATGATTTGTAGATTATCTCAATTATCTATTTTCTGATTCTACCTCTTTCACAATAACCGGAATTTGACTCATCATATTATCAATATCTTCAAACATACAACTTTTGGTTGTTCCGAGTTTTTTGGCATGTTCGATATGACCAACAACTTTCTGATAGTCTTGTTGGATATTTTGAAAGAATTGATAAATAATTTGAAGTGCTTGGTTAGAGTCACCGATTACATTGGAGATTTCATCTTGTACAGAAGAAGCACCATCTGCAGCAGCAGTAATTTTAGCGAACGCATCAGAGGTACTGTTTACTGTGTGAATACCTTGACCGAGTACTTCCTGAGAGGTACGAATGCTGTCATTTAGATGATTTGCACTAGACTGAACATTGCGAATACCAATATCTACTTCATTGGTCAGCTCCTTAATCTGTTCAGCTAGCTCTCGAACCTTTATTGCAACAACCGCGAAACCCTTACCTTCTTGACCGGCTCTAGCAGCCTCAATAGAGGCGTTAATTGCAAGAATATTTGTCTGTTCTGCAATGGATACAATTCCCCCCATGCATTGTTGGATACTTTTTACTGCTGCTTGAAGCTGTTCAAAGGTATGTTCCATTTCGCTATAGGATCTTTCCACCTCTATAGAGGTGGATTTTAGTTCTGTCATTTTATCTTCCGCTTCAGAAACAGTTTCAGCAATAGTGTCTCTTACATCTGTGAATCGATTAGTTGCTTGGTGGATATTCTGAAAAGATTGCCCTAAATCCTGTAGTTGTGTTTGAAATGTATCGGCTTCATTTAAAACATTAGAAAAAGAAGAACCAACACTGTTGAGTGCCCACAAAGATTCTACTTCTTTTTGAATGAGCTCTTTTTTATAATCGTTTAAACTGTTGATTACATGTAATATTGGGTAGAGATTATTGCCAGTATTTTGTGTCTGTTTTGGTTTTTGTTTGCGTTTTTTGAAAAAAAACATTCTTTTCCCCCTTTATTCAAATACGACACAGGTCATAGACTGATTGACAAAGCGATTGTTGTAATGCTCTCCATAGCCAACAAGACCAGCATGACTGCCCAAAGTCGACATTTTTTTTAGATACTCCTGCATATAGTTATATTCTGTAAATAATTTATATCGGAACAGGCAATTTACAGAAAAAACGGCGGAACGAGTGGGGAAATCCTGACAAATTTGACGAATGGTTTTTTCGGTGATGGCTTTAAAATCGCCAAGTTCTAGAAGAAGTAAGACGTCGGAATCATTGACCTGACGAAAACAAGCTAGGGCATTTCCCTTTACTTCTTTGATGGAGATAATACAAGTGTCATCTCCGTTGATTTTTCCAAATGGATTTTTAAAAGTCTGCGTCAGAATCTGTTGATCCGTTACATGAAGAATACTCTGATAAACCTGTTTAGCAGATTTGCCATTTAGCAGACCGAGTGTGTAATTGGATTTATCCGTATTAGAAGCAATAAAACGATAATCTCCTAGTGGATGATAGATATTTTCCTTATATGTTTTGATTCGACCTCGAAGATTTCGAACGATTGCATAGGCAACAGCATCTTGATAGATGACACCATTGGCAGATACAAGACCTGCGTCGCCAGTTCCTCCAACCAGTGAAATATTTTTGGGTCCTAAAACAGAGTAAATGGTGCTCAATACACAGGCATCGTTTCCGCTACAGAAGTCGATACATACAGTATCGCGCCTTGAACCGCCCACCTTTGCCAAATCGTGTTCTAGTCGTTGAATGTATTTCACCGGTGCTGTGGATACCTTCTCAAGTGCGTTGGCAGCTACAGTAACCCCATCTGAGAATGCAATGATACCAACTCCATTTTCCACAACTTTGTTATGATAACTCATACCAATACAGCCAATACTGGGAATTCCAGGATAGAGTGCTTCCAGATTTTTGACATGAGCTTCAAACTGAGCACGATTGGATAGTAGCATAATAAACTGAGGCCGATCCAGTCCGCGAACTGCTTCCGCTAAATTTCCGCTCTGGCTCATGCCGAAAAATTGTCTCATGCAATAGCTCCCCTTCTATTATTTTTTTACGGTTGAAAAGATTTTTAAAATATATATCATTATACGATATAAGATGAGAAGAAGTCAATAATTATTCAATTTATTTTTATAGAGCAGTGGATTGAGAAAACAATGATATCTGTCAATTGTTGTAAAAATGAAATAATACCAATCGTTGTGGGTGTGATAAAAATGGGTTTGGTTTTGTTTGGCTATCACAAAAAACACTTCTTTTTCTTAGTTTGTTATCTGTTTACAATGATTTTTTATTTTACTGCGCATTAATCGACTAAATATCCTAGTTGTTTGATAGAGCTATAGGTATTGCCAGAGACAATAATATGATCTATCAAGGTAATATTCATAGATTGAAGCCATAGCTTTAAAAAATTGGTGTATTGTATATCTTCGTTGGATGGAAGATTATTTGCATTTGGATGATTGTGTGTTAAAATAAGAGCAGTGGCTTCATAGTGAATTAAATGTTCTGCGATCATTCGATTGTCTATTTGGGTGGAATTTAAAGAGCCCTTGGCGATATGTTCACAACTCAATAGTTCACAGCGGTCATTTAACAATAAAATAAAGGTGTTTTCCATTTTATCTCCAATAAAAAGATTGATGCAAAAGGAACCAATTTTTTCTAAAGAATCTAATTTTTCAATTGAAGATTGAAAGTCATCCTGGAGAAACTTTTTTGCCATTTCTGCACAAATTTTTAATAGTTCGGCAGAGCGTTCTCCAATGCCATCTATGGTACAAAGTTCGCGAATACTTGCATTTAAGATTCCATGAATAGAGCCAAAACGTTTCAATAAACGATGTGCGATGGGATTGGTATCCTGACGAGGAATAGAGTAATATAAGAGATATTCAATTAATTCGTGAGTGGCAAGGCTATTTAATCCAGCACGTTTGATTTTTTCTCGCATACGACTTCGGTGATTCTCGTGGATATTTTCTTCCAATCATGATGTCTCCCTTCGATTTGTGATTTACGAACATAGTATATCATAATTGACATAAATAGACAATCTTTTTATTGTAAAAGAAAGGAATTATAATTATGAAAACATTCATCATTCAAGAGAATGATAAAGATCAGCGTTTGGATAAGTTTTTACAAAAGAGCATTCCGCGTTTGCCCCAAAATTTATTATATAAATATCTTAGAAAAAAAAGAATTAAGGTAAATCAAAAAAAGTGTGCATTGAATTATCGAATGCAGTTGAATGACCGAGTGGATTTGTATATTGGAGATGAATTTTTTTCCGCTCAGCCAGAATATCAGTTTTTGTCAGCACCTGCTACGGTTAAGGTGATTTATGAAGATGAACATATTTTATTGGTAAATAAGCCACAAGGCTTGGTGGTTCACGAGGATAATGAAAATACAATGGATACGTTAATTCATCGCGTTCAACATTATCTATATCTCAAACGGGAATATCAACCAGAAGATGAACTTTCTTTCGCACCAGCACTTTGTAACCGCATTGACCGCAACACTTGTGGAATTGTAATCATTGCCAAAGATGCAGCGACGCTGAGAATTTTAAATGAAAAAATCAAAAATCGTGAACTGGTCAAAAAATATCTTTGTCTGGTATTGGGTATACCAGAACCATCAAATGCGACATTGATACACTATTTAGAAAAGAATCACCAGGAAAACAAAGTAAAGATTTATCAAAAACCTCATGCCAACACAAAGACAATCGTGACAAAATATCAGGTGATAAGCAGCAAAAATCATTTGTCTTTGGTAGAGGTGGATTTGAAAACAGGGCGCACACATCAGATTAGAGCACATATGGCATATATTGGACATCCGCTGTTGGGTGATGGGAAATATGGAAACAATGCGATAAATAAAAAATATGGATATAAACATCAAGCCTTGTGTTCTTACTATTTGAAATTTAAATTTCAATCTGATGCAGGGATTTTAGATTATCTAAATGGAAAACACTTTATATTACAGGATATTTGGTTTGCACAACAATTTTATCAAAATGGTTGTATTTCTAAAAATATCCTGTTATGATATTAAGGTAATGATTTCATATGATAGAGGAGTTTATAAGTATGAAACAAGTTGTTTTACTTTGTGATGGAATGGCAGATTATCCACTGCCAGAATTGGACAATCAGACACCGATGACAGTTGCAAAAAAACCAAATATGAATCGTTTGGCTCGTTTTGGAAAGGTGGGACTGGTTCAAACAGTGGCAGAAGGTCTCAAACCTGGTAGCGATGTTGCCAATCTTTCTGTGATGGGATATGACCCAATGTTGTATTATACAGGACGTTCTCCATTGGAAGCAGCAAGTATTGGGATTCAAATGCAGTCCGATGATATTGCAATGCGTTGTAATTTGGTGACGTTGAGTGATGAAGCGGATTATGATCAAAAAACGTTGGTGGACTATTGTGCAGATGATATTTCTACCCAAGAGGCAAGGGAATTGATTAAAGTATTAAAAGAAGCGTTTGACAGTGAGGAATTCACCTATTATAGTGGGGTGAGTTATCGACATTGTGTGATTTGGCATCATGGTTTGGATGAATTGGGAGATTTGACACCACCGCATGATATCACAGGTCGTGTGATTTCTGATTATCTTCCAAAAAAGCAACATGCAGCGATATTGTTGGAGATGATGAAAAAAAGTTATCATATTTTAAAAGATCACCCAATCAATCAACAAAGAATACAAAAGGGTCTGCGTCCTGCCAATTCCATTTGGCTTTGGGGAGATGGAAAAAGCACTTGTTTGCCTGATTTTCAACAAAAAAACGGCTGTACTGGTGCGGTGATTTCTGCAGTAGATTTGCTCAAAGGAATTGGAAAGTTGGCTCATATGGATGTCATTGAAGTAGAGGGAGCCACCGGTTATTTGGATACGAACTTTGTTGGAAAAGCAAATGCTTGTGCACAGGCACTAAAGACAGTGGATTTTGTCTATTTACATATAGAAGCGCCAGACGAATGTGGTCATAGGCATGAAATTGAAAATAAAGTAAAGTCTTTGGAAATCATTGACGAGGTGGTATTGCCAGTGATTTTACAGGCATTGGAACAATATGAGGATTACAAAATTATGATACTGCCTGATCATGCAACACCATTGGCTTTAAAGACACATACTTCTGATCCAGTGCCTTATTTGATGTATCGCAAATCAAAGGCAAAAGAAGATGTAAATATGGTTGTTTTTGATGAACAAAGCGCTGCCAAAACAAAAGATATGGTAGTACCTGGATACACTTTGATTGATAAATTTTTTCAATTATAAGGCAATATAGAAATTTACAATTGAAAACTGCTGTAAAGGAAATTGATACTCTTTACAGCAGTTTTCATATGTTATAACAAAAAATCTTCTTTTTTATAAGTAGGAAGGATTAAATTTTTTTTGGGAGTGCGTTTTAATGGAGCATATTGAAAGTGTTTGCAACTATAAGAGGGCGAAACAACGCCACATCTTGCACACAATATCATCTGTTGGTCACTGGTTTTTTTTCCGAGTTTGCAATAATAACAACAAGGGTCAATCGATTTTCCAAAAAGTTTCATCAAATATATCCTTTCTAAATTATTTTTTCTTATCTGTTATTCTAGCAGATTTTTGGGAGAATAACAATAGCAAAATTACCAAAATTATCAAAAAAATAGAAGAAATTGGTGAAACTGAATAGAGGCGAAAGGTTACCTTTTGTATCTGTTGAAAACAGGAAATAACGGGTTTCCATGTTAAAATCCCCAAGTAGGTAAATAGTAGCGAACATGCAGTGTAGAGGATTCTCCAACCCAAAAGGGGGAGCATTTTAATTTGACATCCATTTAATAAGGCGGCAATTTGTAAAAAGACACAAATTCCACCAAAAGAAGTAAATAAACATACCAATAGTATACTGTTGAAAAAAGAAACATCTTGGATAAGCTGACAACCAGAAGTGACTTCCAACAATCCTTTTATAATAAGGTTATTGTCTTTTGATAAAGGAATCAAATCAAGAAAGCGAAATAAGCCGCAAAAGATGACTACAAAACTACATACAACTCCCATAGATTTGGTGGAATGATTGACTGCATTGACAAATGTGACCGACCAATTGGTTGTTGGCAATTCTATTTGTTCTTTTAACAGAAAAACAGGTTTTTTGATACCACTTAAAATACCAATCAAAATGGCTGCGCATACTTGGGAAAGGTAGATCAAGACACCAATTTGTAAATTACCCCAAAGAATGAGTGAAACACCACTTAGTAAAAATGCTGGACTGCAATTGATACAAAAACTCAACAATCTCTGTCCAGCTTGGGGAGAAATCTGTTGTTGCTTGATTTTTTGTGCAATGAGTCTTGCTCCGATGGGATATCCCCCTAGAATACTCATTAAAAAAATGGGAAATAGTTTTGGCTCCATGCGAAATAAATATTTAGAAATGATAGAAAATGGTTTGCTTAAAATGGAATTAAGCGGAGAATTTGCGATAAAGTCCGATAGAATCATAAAACCAAACATAGAAGGAATTAATGTGTTGAGACAAATTTGGATTCCATAGCTGATTCCATCAAAAAGTTGTTTAGAATATAGTAGACAAATCAGACAAAGACAAACTGTAAGCAGAAATAGAAAGATATGATTGCCTTTTTGGAACATGTTAAAATCATTCCTCCCAGTAAAAGTAATAGATAATTGAGATAAATAATATATATAAAATAATGTGATTACAACATCTATATGAGTGAAAGGGTGGGAGTATTAATGGAAAAGTGGTTTTCTGAACTTTCAATTGTATCTCCACAAATTTTTTTACAATCCAATAAGCAGGCAATTATAGAGGGGTGCAGAGGATTGGTAAAATATGAAAATGATTTTTTGCAAATTTTAACAAAGCAAATGCAATTAAAGTTTTATGGGACGAATTTGACTGTAAAGCGAATGAATACAGAAAGTATGATTATTACAGGAGAATTTGAGCGGATTGAATTTATAAAATAATATAAAAAAGGTGGTGATAGATGATGTTGGATTCAAAATTGATTCGCTATCTAGCAGGTCAGGTTGAATTTAAGGCACATGGAGAAAATTTGGAGAAGTTTGTAAATATCGCTCATCAAGCGGGTTTACAAGTGGAACAGTTGTATTATCGTGATGAAATTTTATATGGGCAAATACCTGTCAGACAATATCGAATATTGACCCATTGTGCAAAACAATGTAGTGTCGTTACAAAAGTGATACAAAAAAAGGGGTTTCCATTTGTGTGCCATCGCTATAGAAAGCGTTGGGGGATGATTGTTGGCATTTGTTTTTTTCTGATTTTTTTATTGACAAGTCAAAAGTTTGTCTGGCGTATTCAAATTGAAAGTTATGATGAAAAAAAATCTGCTTATTTACTACAGGTTATGGAAAAACATGGGTTACATAAGGGTGCTTATATCCCAAATTTAAATATGCGTCAATTAAAGCAACAGGTATTGATGGAGGTGAGCGATCTTGCTTGGATTACCTTTAATTTAGAGGGGAGTACTGTCTATGTAGATTTATCCCAAAAAACACAAATGCCAGATATTGATCCCAATACCCCTTGTAATGTAATTGCCAAAAAAACAGGGCAGATTTTATCAATGGATGTATTGAATGGTGAGGGAGTTGTAAAGCTTAAACAGATTGTTTCTGCTGGAGATTTATTGATCAGTGGAATCAATCCAGTCAAGACTGGTGATGTGCTTTATCAACATGCAGAAGGGAAGGTCATTGCGCAAACAATCAATCAACATACCTTAACTTTTCCACTTGTGCAACAAGAGCATGTTTCAACTGGGGAAACAACTGACCGATATTATTTGGAGTTTTTTGGGCTAAAAATACCACTGTTTATTGCTTTTGACTTACCATATCCTTCAGAAGTAAAAGAACAATATATCTCTACGATACTATTTGGTCAGGAGATGCCATTTGGAATCTATCGAAATACACATCATTTTTATTTGATAGAACAAAAACAATATACACAAGAGGAAGCCAAACAAATTATAGATCAAAATTTTAAGATTTATGAACAGAACGAATTAAAAGATGCAAAAATTATTGATTACACCGAGGAGATAACAGTGACAGAAGAAACCCTTTATGTGGCTAGAAAATACACTTGTGAGGAAGATATCGCACAAAAAGTAGGATTATATATCAACGAGTGACGAAAAAATAAAATATTATTTGTGTAATTTATAGGCTTACAAAAACTAGGAACTATGCTATAATGTACAAGGATATTTTTGTATATTATGATTTATTATCAAAAATAGTTGAAAAAATGGTTTGAGGGGTGTATCGCTGGGTGATTGAAAAGATAATCCATATTGAAAATGCAGAGCATATTTATAGTCTGTTTGGAGAATTTGATGAGAATATTAAAATTCTAGAAAATCATTATCAAATACGAATGATTAATCGCGGTTGTGATTTGAAATTGTGTGGAGAACAAGAACAAGTTGAAAAAGCAAGCCATGCAATTGAGGGTTTGTTGATGATTTTGGATAAAGGAGAGGCTATCACCCAACAGAATATTTACTATGTCATGGGTCTTGCGGATGAAGACGACTCTTTAGGACATATTAAGGAGATTACAAATAGCGATTGTATCTGTATTACCGTTTCTGGAAAGCCGGTAAAAGCAAAAACGGTGGGACAAAAAAAGTATGTGGAAGCTATCAAACAAAATACCGTTGTATTTGGTGTGGGACCGGCGGGCACAGGAAAAACTTATTTGGCGGTTGCAATGGCGGTAAAGGCGTTCAAAGCGCAAGAGGTAACACGTATTATTTTGACGCGACCAGCAGTGGAAGCAGGTGAAAGCTTGGGATTTTTACCTGGAGATTTACAGACGAAGGTAGACCCCTATTTAAGACCGTTATATGATGCGTTATTTGAAATGTTGGGAGAGGAAGCCTTTAACAGGCATTTGGAAAAGGGCAATATTGAAGTGGCTCCATTGGCTTATATGAGGGGACGCAGTTTAAATGATTCCTTTATTATTCTAGATGAGGCACAAAACACTACAAGAGAACAGATGAAAATGTTTTTGACAAGACTGGGATTTCAATCAAAAGCAGTCATAACTGGGGATATTACACAGATTGACCTACCAGAACAGAAGAAATCTGGATTGGTAGAGGCTGTGAAGGTATTAAAAGGTGTAGAGGATATTGAAATTCTTCGTTTTAGTGAAAAGGATGTTGTGCGAAGTAAAATTGTACAAGATATCATTAGGGCTTATGATAAGTTTCGTGGGGGAAGATAATCGGGTCAAGGTTTGCAAAAAATCCAAATGAAAACTGAACAATACAATCATAAGAAGGGAAAGATATTATGGGCAAAGTAAAAGTATTGATTAAAAATGATCAGAAAGATGTTAAAATTCCAACGGGGATTCGGTTATTGATACGTCGCTGCTGCAATGCGGTTTTACTTGACGAGGGAATAGATACAGAAGCAGAAGTCAGTGTAACATTTGTAAATAATGAACAGATTCGAAAATTAAATGCAAAATATCGCAATATTGATAAAGAAACAGATGTATTGTCCTTTCCTATGATGGAAAAAGAGCAAATACAAGCAAAAAAAGAACAGGAAGTTTATATGTTGGGGGATATTGTGATTTCTGTAGAAAAGGCAGTAGAGCAAGCAGAAGTATATGGACATAATATTCAAAGGGAAATGGCATTTTTAACCGTTCATTCCATGTTTCACCTGTTGGGTTATGACCATGAAGAGGGCGGTTTAAAGGCGGTTCAGATGAGAGAAAAAGAAGAAAGTGTATTGGTAAAATTGGGTGTCCCAAGAGGTTCCAGTTACGTGCTTGACCAGTATGAGTAAGCGCCTGGCAGAGCGGCGAAGAGCTGCGCAATATAAAAAGGAAATTTACAGTTTGGCGAAGAGTTTTCGCTTTGCATTTCGAGGTTTTTGTTTTGCGATAGACAGTGAGCGCAATATGAGAATTCATTTGAGTGTTGCCTGTTTTGTCATGCAATTTTCATTTATTTATGGATTGAGCTCGATAGAATATGTTTTGCTATTGTTGATATTTGGATTGGTTATTTCAGCGGAAATGATAAATACAGTGGTGGAAGTGTTGGTAGATTTAGAGACCAGCAGTTATCATGCGCTTGCCAGAGTGGCAAAGGATGTCGCGGCGGGAGCAGTATTGGTTTTAGCAATTATGGCAATGATAATAGGCATTATTTTATTTGGCGATTTCAATCGTCTACAGGAATGCTTTTGGCATTGCGTGGAGCATCCCATACTGTTTTTGTTGTTGGCGGTTGAGATAATAGCCGCAATACTGTTTATCTTTTTTTGGAATCATTGCAAAACAACTTGGAAGGGAATTACAAAAAAATAAAGAAAAGGAATGAATGAATGAAGACTTATAGCGCATTTGTGGCGATTGTGGGAAAACCAAATGTAGGAAAATCCTCTTTGTTAAATACCCTGTTGGGTGAAAAGGTGGCAATTGTTACCAATAAACCCCAGACAACCAGAACAAAAATTACTGGTGTATTGACGAAAGAAGAAAAGCAATATGTATTTATTGATACACCTGGGCTTCACAAGGCGAAAACGCATCTGGGCAATCATATGATAAAGGCGGTCAATACTTCTTTAAATGACATTGATGTGGTATTGTTGGTGGTAGAAGCACAAGGGGAAATCAATCAAGCAGAAGAGGATTTGATTGCCACTATCAAGCGTTTAAAGGTTCCAGCAATTTTAGTGATCAATAAAATTGATTTACTCCATGACAAAGAGACATTGATACAGCGGATTGGACTGTTTCAGGCGCTGCATACGTTTGATGCGGTGATTCCAATGAGTGTGCTCCAACAGGATGGGGTGGATTTATTATTCTCTGAAATGGACCGATTTTTAATAGAGAGTGTTCATTTTTTTCCAGATGACACATTGACTGACCAACCGGAGCGGGTGATTATTTCTGAGCTGATTCGAGAGAAAATATTGCTGCATATGCAGCAGGAAATCCCGCATGGGACAGCAGTTGTAATCGAAAAGATGAAAGAACGTGAAAAAAAGGGCATTGTTGATATTGATGCCATGATTTATTGTGAAAGAAGTACCCACAAGGGAATGTTAATTGGAAAAGGTGGACAAACTCTAAAAAAAATCGCTTCTCAAGCGAGAACAGAGATAGAACAGTTTTTGGATACAAAAATCAACCTACAATGTTGGGTAAAAGTAAAGGATGATTGGAGAAACAAAGACGGTTTGATTCAAAACTTTGGCTTATCTTTCCGGGAATGAGATAGGGTGCACAAAAATTCCCACTTATAAATTATTTTGGGCGGTAGATACTATGCTTAGAAAATACATCTGGAGGGATGAAAGATGGATTTACTTTCGCAACAAGCTGCCCAAGCATGGAAACAATTTGAAACAACCGGGACAGTGGCAGATTATATACAGTATATTGATTTGAAAAATCAATTGTTGAAACAATCAGGAGATTTTTCTTATGTTGATCAAAACACAGGGAATCGTCATCAAACAGAGAAGTATTGGTGAAAACGATCGTATCTTGACGATTTTGACAAAAGACTATGGTATATTAGAGGCTTCTGCACGTGGCGTCAAACGAATAAAAAATCAGCTTGCAGGAGCTTCTCAAATACTTTGTTATTCGGAGTTTTGTCTTTATCGAGGGAAAAACTATTATTCCATTAATAGCGCGCAACTCATTGAGAGCTTTTATCACCTTCGGTTGGATGTTGTAAAGTTGGCATTGGCCTGTTATTTTTGTGATTTGGCTTATCTGCTGGTTCCTTCTGGTGAGCAAGCCTGGGATGAGTTGCGCTTTTTATTGAATTGTCTGTTCTTTTTACAGAGTGAAAAAAAATCGCAACGCCTGTTAAAATCCATTTATGAATTGAGAATGATGTCTATTTGTGGATTTATGCCAGATTTAACTTGTTGCGCTGGTTGTGCCACTTATGAGAGTGAACAAATGTATTTTTTGCCAGTGCAATCTCGTATTTTGTGTAAAGAATGTCTGGAAAAACAATCAAGAGAACTTGTAAAGTGGTTGCTTCCTCCTGCTGTATTACAGGCAATGAGACAGATTATTTATGCAGAAGATAAACAGATGTTTGGATTTCAATTGGTGGGTCATTCTCTGGAACAACTGAATTTTATTACAGAAGAATATACATTTTTACATACAAATACAACGATAAAATCATTGCAATTATATAAACAAATGATACAGACCAATCCGTAAAATACAGTTAGAAAAACAGACTTATCAAAATAAAATAGAAAGGTTACAACATGTATATAAGCGAAAAATATTGTAAAACATTAGAACTAGATAAAATTCTTTTAGAACTTGCAGAATTTGCCTGCTGTGATTATGCAAGGGAAAGAATATTACATATTCGTCCCTTTACCAATGTGAATATTGTAAGGGAAGAAGTACAAAAGACAAATGATGCTTTTTGGTTATCAGCGAAATTTGGGACACCATCTTTTGCAAATGTCAAAAGTCCTGCTGATGCGCTAAAATTAGCCAAAGCAGGTGGCTTGTTGACCCCTAGAAACTTTTTAAACATTGCTCAGGTATTGCGTCAAGTTCGGTTATTAAAAGAGTGGTTTCGCCAATGTGAAGGGACTCAAAATCATCTAAAGGATTTATTTTCTTACTTGGAACCACAAAAAACATTGGAAGACAAAATACATTCTATTATTTTAACAGAGGATTTGATTGATGATTTTGCAAGCAGTGAACTTGCAGATATTCGCCGAAAGATAAAATCCAAACAGGCAAAAGCAAAGGAAAGTATTGAACGAATTATCCGTTCCTCTAAATATCAAAAAGCATTGCAAGAAAACATTGTCACCATCCGTGATGGTCGGTTTGTGGTACCTGTAAAGGCGGAATATAAATCTGAAATTCCAGGGTTGGTACATGATACTTCTTCTAGCGGCGCAACTCTTTTTGTAGAGCCTTTGTCCGTAGTGGAAGCCAACAATGAAATTCGCGTTTTGGAGATGAGAGAAAAAGCAGAAATTGAGCGGATTTTATATGAATTGTCTGCGCTTTGTGCCTCTTATGCAGAATCAATCAATCACAATTTTGATGTATTTATCATCTTAAATATTTATTTTGCAAAGGCAAATTTGGCAGCGAAGATGGATGGCAGAATCCCTGAAATTGTCTCTACTGGTGAAATTGTATTAAATAAAGCGCGTCATCCTTTGATTGACTCTACTCAGGTAGTTCCAATTGATGTTCAATTGGGAAGCGAATATAAAACGCTGGTGGTTACTGGACCAAATACCGGAGGAAAAACAGTTACTCTCAAAACAATTGGGCTGTTGACATTGATGACCATGTGTGGTCTGTTGATTCCAGTGAAGGATGGCAGTGTGGTTTCTGTCTTTAAAAAAATATTGGTGGATATTGGAGATGAACAGAGTATTGAACAGAGCTTATCTACTTTTTCTGCCCATATGACAAATATTGTTTCGATTTTAAAACAAGCAGATAACCGTTCTTTGGTATTGGTAGACGAACTGGGTTCTGGTACCGATCCAGTAGAAGGGGCAGCAATCGCAATTTCTATTTTGGAATCTTTAAAGGAAAAACAAAGCATTGTGGCAGCAACCACACATTATCCAGAATTAAAAATGTATGCCATTGAAACGGATCAAGTAGAAAACGCTTGTTGTGAGTTTGATGTTAAGACATTGCGCCCAACTTATCGTTTGTTGATTGGTGTTCCAGGTCGCTCCAATGCGTTTGCCATCTCTAAGAGATTGGGACTGAGTGAAGACATTTTGGCACACGCTTCTGAATTGGTTTCTCAACAGGATAAAAAGTTGGAAACAGTTATAGATAATTTGGAAAAATCCCGCCAAGAATATGAGGAAAAATACCAAGAGTACCATCAAAAATTATATGATTTAAGACATCGCACCCAAAAGATGGAAGAACAACAACAGCGTTTAGAACAGGAAAAAGCTGAAATTTTAAATTCTGCCAGAGAACAGGCGAGAAAACTGGTAGAAGGAGTAAAACAGCAAGCGCAATTTTTAATGGACGAAATTGATAGTCTGCGCAAGCAGAAAGAACATGAAGAGTTCACCAAGAAAACTGCCGCGGCAAGGGTTCAACTGAGAAGTCGCTTGGATTCGTTACACAGTCAAGCAAATCCAGTGACTTCCAGAAGTAATCAGGGATATCGTTTACCGAGAAAGTTGAAAATTGGAGATACTGTGCAGATTTATGACATTGATAAGCGGGGAACGGTCTTGGAATTGCCAGATAAATCTAATATGGTAAATGTACAAGTTGGCATTATGAAAATGCGAGTGGACATTCGCAATTTGCGTTTAATAGAACAAAAAAATCCCTATCAAAAACCAACCAGTAAAGTGACTAGAAATATTACCAAAGCAGCGAATCGAAATACTTCTACAGAGATTGATTTGCGCGGTTCTACAGTAGAAGAGGCACTGATGGAAGTGGACTTTTTTCTTGACCGTGCTGCACTTTCCCGTCTAGAACAGATTACAATCATTCATGGTAAGGGTACAGGTGCTTTGAGAAGTGCAATTCATTCTCATTTAAAACACCATAAACAGGTGAAATCCTATCGTTTGGGTGTATTTGGAGAAGGAGAATCTGGTGTTACCATTGTACAACTGAAGTAAACGTATAAATTATAATATTCATGCATATGATGATAGCAAAAGGGCGAACCAAATAGTTCGCCCTTTTAAGATAGAGATAAGGATTGATGATCGTATGTTATCACAGTTTATTCAACTTCGCAATAAAGAAATCATTTGTGTGAAAGATGGATTAAAAATTGGATTTGTAGATGATATTGAATTTGATCCAGAAACTTGGGCAATAGAATATTTTGTCTCTTATGGAAAAAGTCGATTCTTTGGATTGTTTGGCAGATATGATGATATTAAAATTCAGTGCAGCCAAATACAAGTGATTGGTGAGGATATTATTTTGGTAAATGATTATGTCAGAGATGGTAAAGTAAAGACGAAAAAGGAAAATTTTTGGAATAAACTCTTTGAATAAATTGGATAACGATAATTTTTTAGAGAATATGCCTTGACTTTTTATCATAAAAAAAGGATAATGATAATAAACGTTGAATTATAGTAAATTAAGATAAGACTTATCATAAGATATTTCTTACCTGGGAGGCATTTATGGAACAAAAACGAAGTAAAAAAGTTGCAATCTTACAAATTGTTACAATTGTTATTTTATTGTTGGCGGTATTGTCTTCATTTATGTATTTTGCTGTTTCCAATAGTATAAAACGTGCAAACGCAAATCAGGAAATACCAACAATATTTGGCAAACTGTATATGCCAGTGGAAACGGATAATATTGAACAAATTGCGGTAAAAGGCGATTTGATTCTTGCTCAAAAGGCGACTGCTGATGATCTTGAAGTGGGTCATGCTGTGCTATATCAAGATGTTAATTCTGAAAAAGATAATGTCGTGTATTCCAGCTTTAGCATTGGTTTGGTCAATTCTATTGAGCAACAAGAAGGCGACACCATCTTAAATGTGCAATCGGCAAGTGGTATCGTTGCAGTGCCTTCTGCTGCGGTTTATGGAGAAGCAACTCATACCATTGCATCTGTTGGAAATTTGGTGGGTTTGATTCAAACAAAAATAGGATTGTTTTATTTTGTTATCATTCCAGCATTTTTATTTGTGGTATTACAGTTGGTGATTGTATTGATTAAGGTACTCTCTCGTCGCTTTGTGGAAATAGAAGAGGATTTTGATGAATATGAATTTCTAGATGATGATGCCGATTCTCAAGAAGATTTGGGTAAGTTGGAAGAGGAAACCTATCAACCATTGTTTGAAAAACCAAAAAAACCAGCCCAAACAGAGATTAAGAGCGAAACAGTTTCTACAATTAGTGGAGAATATGAGCTGAAAACAAATTTGATAAAGCCGTTTGTTACAAAAGAAGATCCTGTGATGGAAGTGGTATTGGGACAAGCGGGTTTTGTAGAGCCCAAAAGCCCAGCAGAAGAAAAACAACCTATCTCACCTCAAGTGCAGCCTCCAAAACCAATTATGCCGCCCACTCCTAAAATGGAACCCAATGTGCCAAGGAATCCAAGAGAGGATGCCTTTGAGCGCAAAGAACAATTGGAGAACACCGTGCCATATATGGATCCATCAAAGCCAATTATTCAAAAACCTCCAAAACGACAAATACAACAAGATAATGATATTGAAGAATATGCTAAAAAGATGATGAATGAACGCACGATGGAATTTGATATGAATGCGATTCGTGAGAGGATTTTAATAGAAGAAGCGGAAAAAAGAAAAAAGGACGAACAACAATTTGAGGAAAATCAAAGGATTTTAGATCGTATTTTAATTCAAGTAAAAGATCATGAGGTGGATTTTAATTTTAAAGATCTGCCAGGCAGTGAGATAGAGATTGAAAAAAATGGTACAGGAGACGGATTTGTGATCGATACTCCCAATTATAAAGCGAAAATTAAAGTGGAACTGGATCAAAAATAGTTTTTAAATAATTTGTTGTCAGATAAAAAGAAATGTTGTGGTATACAACATTTCTTTTTTTTAGAAGTTTTTTTAATAAAAAACAGCAGGCATATATCATCATTTTGTTGCATAGAATGTAAAGAAAAATAAAGTTGATTCTTTAAAAATCAGGAAGTAGGGAAATGATGAATTATTTAAGGAGGTTAACAACTGTTTTTTTATTGCTTATGTTGGGATACACCATGACAAGCTGTGAATTACAATCAAAGGATAGTGTATCGGTTTATTATCCGATTTCAGAAAGTCCATCTTTTCTACAACCTTTAGAAGGATATACTTTATTGACATCGGAGGAAACAATTGCTCAGACAGAAGTGCAAGAAGGGGATCAGTCGATAAATTACGAGGATATGAAAGGAGTGTGGATTTCTTACTTAGAATATGGTTGGGCATTAAAGGGAAAATCAGAACAGGAATTCTATCATGCCATTCAGACAATGTTTGATAAGGTGCAGTCATTGGGACTAAATACAGTGATTGTACAGGTGCGTTCTCACGGTGATGCGTATTATCCTTCTCAGTGGTATCCATGGTCTCAGTATGTAAGTGGTTCCGTTGGGATAAATCCCGGATTTGACCCATTGCAAATTATGGTGGAACAGGCACATCAAAGAGGATTATCAGTCCATGCGTGGCTAAATCCCTATCGATTGATGCAGGATGAGGGTATGAGTTTAACTCCTGATCAGTATCTTATCAAACAGTGGTACCAAAGTGCAGAATATGCCTCTTATATGACAAAGGTGGGAGATTATTGGTATTTAAATCCGGGAAATGAGCAGGTACAAAATTTGATTATACAGGGTGCTTCCGAATTGGTAAATCAGTATCAGATAGATGGTTTGCAGATCGACGATTATTTTTATACAGCGTCACCGCAAGTATTTGGACAGGACCATGTACAAGCAAAAGCCAATACAACTGCCATGGTAAAGGGTCTTTATGATGCCATTAAAACAGTGAATACGCAGGTGTTATTTGGCGTAAGTCCTGCGGGAAATTATACAGATTCCCCACATTCTGACAATACACAATATACAGATTTGCAATTGTGGTGTACCACAGAAGGTTATTTGGATTATGTGGCACCGCAGATTTATTGGGACTTTGATGATGCGGTTGCACCATTTGCAGAAATTGTTGCAAAATGGGAAAACTTAGTCAGTGACAGTTCTTGTAAATTGTATGTTGGCTTGGCAGATTATAAATTCGCAGGAACAGAAAACTTTCAAAAACAAATAGACTTTGTGGATGACTGTAAGGTGGCAAAAGGCTATATTCATTTTCGTTATGACAATTTGTTTGGATGATCTAATAGAGAGTATCCAAACACAAAGATGGATTTTTACTTTATCATATTTGATAAATAATAAACATATTTTGATAAAAAGATACATAGGATAAATTATCAGTTTAAAATAAATAGATTGGTTAGAAAGGGAATTATATATGCCAAATTATAAATTGAATATTGCATTTAGAGAAGCAGATTTAAATGTAATTTATGAAGCAGGAGAAAAAGTCGTTATTGTGAAACATACCGCTGGGGATTCTGATACTCAGGTTGCATGGGTGAGTTTTGCACCATTTATAAACAATACCATTACATGGTCTACAAATTTTGCTTTATACGCTTCTACTTCAGAAATACAAAATGGAGCAGAGATTACGAAATTATCTGATAAAGCTGCCAGTACCCAAGTGATGTATAATTTTATGAGAGGGACATTTCAATGCCCAGAACCGGCACCTATGTTAAGTCCAAATACATATGCGCTGAAAAATCTACAAGAAAATATCAATGTACTCACTTTTGGATTGGCACAAGATGTTGTGATCAATGGAAATGCGCAAGCTAGCCGTCCGATTAATGCAATTTTAGTACCAAAAGGACATAGCGCCACCATGACCCCAATTGAAAAGCTGGATATCTTTTTACACAATGAAATTGAAGGCTCTACTGTAATTAGTCATATCAATAGTATTGTTCTTCCCATTACTTATACCGAAGAAAGAGAACATACAGTAGAATACAATGGAGATATTGGTCAATTTTTCTTAAAGTGATGTTATGATGTGATTTGGGCAGGGTTGTGATATCCTGCCCAAATTTTGAAAGGGTGGTGTTGATTATCGAATACTTTTTTTATAAAGATACGTTAGAAGGTTATCAGAGTTTGAAAGGATTATTGGAAAAAAAGGATGATGCCTTTGCTTTTTATAATCGGAATCTCACTCCATTGATTCCAGTCGCTTCTGGGGTGGAATCGAATATTTATTGTATGGAATTGACAGAACAAGAACAATTGCTAGATACGCTTATGGATCGTATTAGAAAAAAATATCGTGATGATGATTTAAGTCCAGAAGTGGCATTGGAGAATAGAAAGCCATATCCTGCTTCAAAACCATTTTATCAAATAAAAGAGGAAATGGAACGTTGCCCATTATATCAAAGTGTATTTCGGATTATGCCTAAAGGCGGTTTATTGCATGTACATGCGGCTTCGGCGTTATCATCAGAAGAATTTTTTAAGTTTTTGGTAGACTATGACAGAGAACATCCATCAGAAGTAGGATATCAGGATGCGGATGCATTTGCCATTTTTGTATTGAGGGAAGATTGGTCTGATTTAGAAGGAAGAATATCTTTTAAAAATGGAACCTTATTATATAAACATTTATTGATAGAAAATGGGATTTCTGTTGAAAAGGCAGTACCATTGTGCTCTTTTATAGACGATACAGGGCGGATAAAAAAGGAATTAAAGACGCTTTTGGCTTTTGAACAAGACTTTGATTTAAAAGAATCTATGTTTATTTGGGAAGAGTTTAATATGCGGTTTTCCAGAACAGATAGTTTATTAGAACATGTTGATTTTTATCGGGAGTATCTAAGACGGTTTTTTGAAGAATGCAAGCGGGATAACATTCAATATGTAGAGCTGCGAAGTGGATTTGCAAATTTTATTACAGTTGCACAGCCAGATACCAATTCTAAAAAATCATCACAGTACAAATTAAATGGATTACAATCTGTTTATACCAATTGCTATCATTGGCGAAATCACTTTTATTATAAAGAAATGAATCTCAGAATAAATTATAACCAACCTGAATTTTTAGAATATATCAGAGAAATTGCTCAACAAGTGGGCATTGGTGTTCGTGTGATTTTAAATGTAAGGCGTGATTTGAATCCAGAGAGAGTACAAGATAGAAATAAAATTATAGAGCGTTTAGATGCAGCTATAAAATATCATAATGGATTATTACCAGAACAAAAAGATTATAGTGATTTTGTAATTGGTTTTGATTTTGTAAGCGAAGAGGATAGAGGACGAGCTACATCGGAGTACAAAGATTTTATTTATGGAACATCAACCCAACAAGGTATTTCTGAAAAACCTCGCATTCAGTTGATTGATTTTTATCTTCATGATGGTGAAAGCCACGATATGTATCATCATAATATCATAGATGCCAGTATCATATCAAAATATCGGATTGGGCATGGCTTTCAAATGTATCGGTATATTGAATTGGTAAATAACATCAATTTTTTGGAGACGAGTGAACACTATCAAAAAATTGTAAATTCTTTTATGCCTATATTGGAAGTTTGCCCGATTAGCAATCAGTTGTTGCGGTATTATCCAGATTTGCGCGCGCATCCTGTCTGTGAATTGATGAAGCGTGGTGTGCAGTGTGTCATTGCAAATGATGATCCTCAAATTTTTGGCAATGGTGGCTTATCTTATGATTTTTGGATGGCATATATGGGTTTTGGTTTAAATTTAAAGGCAATCAAACGATTGGTTTATAACTCTTTGATTGCAGAAAATCAGAATAAATTGGAAAAAAATCCTGATTTTGATAGAAAGTGGGGGGAATTTGTACAGACAGCAGTTGAAAATTTAAGTAGAATAAAAGGCTAAGTCATATTGACAAAGGAAAAAACTGTTACAGTTTAAACTGTAACAGTTTTTTAAATCTCAATTTATTTTTTTGTTTACATCAAATTATTTAAAGTGCTTCTTCTACCATTTTTTGAATTGCTTGGATTGGTTGAACTCCTACAGATTGATTGACAACTGCTCCATTTTTAAATACGAATAAAGCTGGAATGCTCATCACTTGATATTCCATAGCAAGTGATTGATGATCGTCTACATTGACCTTTGCCACGACAGCTCTTCCATCAAACAATTTTGCCACCTGGTCTAAAACGGGAGCTAACATTTTACAAGGACCACACCAGTCTGCCCAAAAGTCGACCAATACGACATCATCACTTCGAATTACTTTTTCATTAAATTCTTCTGTACTGTTAATATGCAAAACATCCATAAATATTTCCCTTTCTGATAATGCTTTTATTTTATTTGATTATATACTTGTTTTGTCTGATTTTCAACTAAATGATGGGATTTTTCAAAATAATTTACAATATTTTCATAATCCATAGGAATGGATTGGCGTTCTGCTGGCGGTAAGATATCCGTATGTTCTAATATTAATGTGTCTGTTAATGTGGAATTTATGCACCTAAAAAATAAATTGGCAGTTGTTTTGATACCATGGTGAATTTTGGGGTCGGTATCTCCAGCAGTAAAAAAGAGAAAACATTGTTTTGTGGACGAAAACGTTTGTTGTCGAAGAGAAGGGTTTTGAAAAAATTGTTGAAAACGATCAATCACAGCTTTCAGTGGTGCTGGATATCCTGCAAAATAGATTGGTGTGGCTAATATGACATAGTCAGCGGAAGAAATCTCTTGTATGATCAGCTTGAGATCATCGGTTTGATTGAATGGACAGCTACCAGTCGTGCATTTTTTACAATCAATACAGGGTGAAATTTGAAGCTGATAGCAATTTAAAATGGTAAGGTCATAAGCATTCATATCAATTTGATTGAAAAATCCTTCTAATAATAGTTTGGTATACCCCTTATGTCTGGGAGAACCAAATAAAATTGTAATTTTGGGTTTCATTATATGATTCCTTTCTAAGATACAGTGATAAGTCATAATGTATTTATGATTATCATATCAGTATTTTACTTAAAATATCACACAAAAATGAAACAATTTGTTGTAATATTTGCATATACTGGAAAATGGGAATTTGATTTTGAAATGGGGGAGTTTTGATGAATAACATTCGCACGCAAAAAAGGCGATGGAAAATAAAATTCATCTTGATTGCAGTGATTTTATGTGTGTTTTTTCTGTATTCAGAAGCGGGGATTCGTTCGGTAATTCGTTCTGTTGTAGAAAAAGAAAGTAGAAGCATTGCAACTGAAATTATTGGCGAAGCTGTTTGGGAAGTGACCTCTAAATTGAATTTACAATACGATGATTTGGTAAAGGTGGGACGAGGAGAGCAACAGATAGTCACTTCCATTGAGGTTGATAGTTTAAAGGTAAACCAAATTCGTTCCAGTATTGTAAGTGCCATTACAGAGAAATTAAAACAAATGGATGTTCAAAGTTATGAGATACCATTGGGGAATTTAATTGGCAATGATTTTTTATCTGGGCGCGGTCCGAATATAAAATTAAAATTGCTGCCAAAAGGAAATATGAACAGTAAAATAGTCAGTGAATTTGATTCGGCAGGAATCAATCAAACACGCCATCGAATTGTGTTACAATTGTCTGTGGAAATGATGATATCCATCCCGTTTTATCGTCTAAATACGCAAGTATCCTCAGAATTTATTATCGGTGAAACAATCATTGTGGGAGAGGTTCCCAAGTATTATACACAAGTTGTTAGTGAAGATGAAACCGCTTTGGAAAAGGCAAATAATTACCAAAAAAATCTTCCTGATCTTGGAAAATAGTATATTTTTTTTTGATTGGTGTACACTAATATTAAACATCAACAAAGGGGGATTTTTATGTTTACCAATCAAGAAGAAGAAATAGAAGTTGAAGAAACTGAACAACAGATACCACCAAATCAGTTTGGTGGTATCTCTGAAATGGGTTCCATTACCACACATGGAAAACATTTGATTCACTGTTTGACCATTATTGGACAGGTAGAAGGGCATTATATTTTACCTGCTCAGAATAAAACGACAAAGTACGAACATGTGATACCACAATTGGTAGCGATTGAAGAAGATAAAGACATAGAAGGTTTAATCATTATGATTAATACGGTAGGGGGAGATGTAGAAGCAGGGCTGGCAATTGCGGAACTGATTTCCAGTATGAGTAAGCCAACTGTATCACTGGTACTCGGCGGTGGACATTCCATTGGGGTGCCTTTAGCAGTCAGTGCAAAGCACTCTTTTATCGCTCCGTCAGCAACGATGACAATTCACCCTGTTAGAATGAGTGGTTTGGTATTGGGAGTACCACAAACATTTTCTTATTTTGAAAAGATGCAGGATCGCATTGTTCATTTTGTAACGCAAAATTCCAGAATTGAAGAAAAGCGCTTTACCGAATTGATGATGACGACAGGAGAATTGGCAATGGACGTGGGTACTGTTTTAAATGGAGTGGATGCAGTTAAAGAGGGACTCATTGATGAATTGGGCGGATTGAGCGATGCAATTGCTTATTTGAATCAGATGATTGATGAACAAAAACAAGGAGAAAATGATGTTGTACACGATAATTGATCCACAAGAAATTTTCTTACAACAGAAAAATTTAAAATATTCTTATAAAAAGGTTGATAATTGTATCCTAGAGGGTGTACAATATAATAATGATATTTTGATTTCCCGTATTGTATCAACCAATCCAAAGGATTATTTGAATGCAAATTATCAGCTTGGAACCAGTATGGTAAAATCCGTTTCTAAAAAATCTCGTTGAGAAAGAAACGGGTTACATAAGATGTTGCTTCTAAGGGGAAGAACTAATGTTTAAAATAATAGGAGGTAACTGAATGCCCGCAAAAAAACAGAGCAGTCAGAACAACGTAAGTAAAAGTACAAAATCAAGTCGCAGCCGAAATTCTACCAATCATGCAAAAGCAACAAGGATGGAGTACAATCGTCAGCAGGCTTGGGCAGTGATTGTATTTGTGATAGGTTTACTGCTTTTGACAATCACCTTGATTAAGGGAAAAAATGTTTGGTTGTTTTTACATAATTTTTTATTTGGTATCTTTGGAATTGGAACCTATTTGGTTGCACCACTGATGATTTATATTGCAGTCAAGTTGACCATTCAGCCAGATATCGGAAAAATAAAACATAAAATATGGCAGATTGCTGTATTACTTGCATTGGCTTGTGGAATGATACAAGTTATTTTTATGAATGGATATTCTGGAAATTCTTTGGCTAATATTTTTGGGAATTTATATCGGTCAGGTCAGGAATTGAAAAGTGGAGGAATTATCAGTGCGGTCATTGGTTTACCATTGAGCGCTGCATTTGGCAATATAGGTGCTGCCATTATTATGGTGCTATTTATTTTTGCCTTTATTTTGTTGATCACAGGAACCACCCTGTTAGATACCTTTTATGGAGTACGCAATGTCTTTCGAGTAGCTTCTAAACCAGTTAAGCGCATGGAAGATCAATATTTAAAAATTCGCGAAGTGCGTGAAATGCAACAAGAGGAAGAAGAAGATTGGGAAGAAGAACAAAACCAGGTATTTCTACTTGAACAACCACAAGAACCTTATCCCAGAAAAAAGCGATTTGATTTTCAAGGTCTATTTAAAAGTGGTCAAGATTTGATTCGGGAGAAACCGCCAGAAATTCCCAAAGAAAAAGAGAAACCAATGACAAAAGCAAAGACAACTGCTCCCAAGAAATCTCCTGTATTGCTCGATATCGATGTGACTGATGAAGATTTTCAGCAAGAACAGAAAATGGCTCCATTAGAGGAATTGGTAAAAAAAGCAATTCCCAAATCAGAGTCCAATTGCATAAAAAAAGATCAACCAGATGAGCCAAAAGAAGACGAGTTGGAGGAAACAGAAGATATTGTAGATGAACTAAATGAAGCGGAATTAAAACTGACCAAAGAGTATGTATACCCTCCTATTCATTTGTTAAAAGCTCCTGTGGCTATTTCCAATCAAAATCTATCAGAAGAATTAAAGTCAAATGCGGAATTGCTGGTGGATACATTAAAGAGTTTTGGAGTACAGACAAGGATTATTGATATTAGTCGCGGTCCAACGGTAACCAGATATGAACTTCAACCATCTGCTGGGGTAAAGATCAGTAAAATCACAGGGCTTTCTGATGATATTGCGCTCAATTTGGCGGCAGCGGGAGTGCGCATCGAGGCGCCAATTCCCAATAAAGCAGCGGTTGGAATAGAAGTCCCCAATAAGGTGACAGAAACAGTAACTATGCGCGAAATTGTAGATAGCAGTGCGTTTCGGGACGCAAAAAGTAAATTGACTGTTGCTTTGGGAAAGGATATTTCTGGACAAGAAATGGTATTTGACATTGCAAAAACACCACATATGCTGATAGCTGGTTCCACTGGTTCCGGTAAATCGGTTTGTATCAATTCCATTATCATTAGCCTTTTATATAAAGCCACTCCAGAGCAGGTAAAGTTGTTGATGATTGACCCAAAGATTGTAGAACTAGGTGCTTATAACGGAATTCCTCATCTGTTGGTTCCAGTGGTGACCGATCCTAAAAAAGCAGCAGGAGCATTGGGTTGGGCAGTGACAGAGATGTTAAAGCGATACCAGTTATTCGCCAATAATGGAGTACGTGATCTTTCTGGCTTTAATGCTTTGGCAGAGCAGAAAGAAGAATTAGAACCGATGCCACAAATTGTAATTATCATCGATGAGTTGGCGGACTTGATGATGGCAGCGCCAAATGAAGTAGAAGATTCCATCTGTCGATTGGCACAGATGGCAAGAGCAGCGGGAATGCACATGGTGATTGCAACGCAAAGACCTTCTGTAGACGTCATTACCGGTTTAATTAAAGCAAATATTCCTTCTAGAATTGCATTTGCAGTGTCTTCTCAGGTGGATTCTCGTACCATTTTAGACCAAGGTGGTGCAGAAAAATTATTGGGTAAAGGCGATATGCTCTTCTATCCGGTGGGAATGGCAAAGCCAACTCGTATGCAGGGCTGTTTTGTAACCGACCAAGAACGAGATCAGGTGATTGATTTTGTAAAGAGTGATACAATCTCTGAATATGATGATGGCATTATGGATGAGATTGAAAAGCAGGCTGTACAGGAAAAAGAAAAGGGAAATGACGGCGGTGGATTTGACGACCAAGATAAATTGATGCCACAGGCAATTGAGTGTGTCATAGAAGCGGGACAGGCTTCTACCTCGTATTTGCAACGCCGTTTGAAGGTGGGTTATGCACGTGCTGCCCGTTTGATGGACGATATGGAAGCGAAGGGAATTATCGGTCCTTATGAGGGAAGTAAGCCCAGAAAAGTGTTGATAACTCGAAATGAATGGATTGAGATGAAAATGAATAGCGACGATGAAACGGCAGTTGTATCGGAATAATTGGGAGGATTTCATGACAAAAAATCGTTTTTTACCGATTTCTCGCGCAGAGATGAAACAGCGGGGAATTGAACAGTTTGATTTTATTTGTATTACTGGTGATGCTTATGTAGACCATCCTTCCTTTGGCATTGCCATTATTTCTAGAGTGTTGGAATCTCAAGGGTTTCAGGTTGGAATGATAGCACAGCCCAATTGGAAGAGTACAGAGGATTTTTTAAAGTTGGGATTGCCCAAGTATGCATTTTTGGTTACATCGGGAAATATTGATTCTATGGTTGCACACTATACAGTTGCAAAAAGATTGCGCAGCACGGATGCTTATAGTGCGGGCAATCAAATGGGCAAACGCCCAGATAGAGCGGTGATTGTCTATTGTAATCAGCTAAAAAAGATTGCTCCACAGATACCAGTATTAATTGGTGGACTAGAGGCATCTCTAAGGCGCTTTGCCCATTATGATTATTGGGATAATGCTGTGCGCCCTTCGATTCTCTGCGATGCAAAGGCAGATTTGTTGATGTATGGTATGGGAGAATTGCAAATTACAGAGATAGCAAAACGTTTTCGAGCAGGTGAAACGGTAGACACTATGACGGATATTCGGGGGACTTGTTATCTTACAAAACCAATTCATACCCCTTACGGAGCAGTACAATGTCCAGATTTTCAAATTGTGGCAGCCGATAAAAAAAGTTATGCCAAAGCGACCAGACAGCAGATGAATGAGCAAGATGAAATTTATGGAAAAACAGTGATTCAGCGTCATGGGGCTGATATGTTGGTGCAAAATCCACCTATGAGGAGTTTGACACAACAGGAGTTAGATGAGGTTTACGCGTTGCCATATATGAGGATGTACCATCCAAGTTATGAAGCACAAGGCGGTGTTGCGGCAATTGAAGAGGTGGAGTTTTCAATTGCGCACAATCGGGGTTGTTTTGGTGCCTGTAATTTTTGTTCGATTGCCTTTCATCAAGGGAGAAAGATTGCAACTCGTAGCGAACAATCTATTTTGGCAGAAGCGGAAAGTTTTACACATAATCCCAGATTTAAGGGGTATATTCATGATGTAGGAGGTCCGACAGCCAATTTTCGTCAGCCGTCTTGCCAAAAACAATTAAAAGCAGGTTTGTGTAAAGATGGCAAAAAGTGCCTTGCGCCAAATCCTTGCAAATTGTTGGAAGTGGATCACACAGAATATTTGAATTTATTGAGAAAGATACGAGATATCAAAGGGGTGAAAAAGGTCTTTATTCGTTCGGGTATTCGGTATGATTATCTGATAGAGGATAGGGATGAAGCATTTTTTGATGAGTTGGTGAAATATCATATTAGTGGACAGTTAAAGGTTGCCCCAGAACATTGTAGCAATGCTGTGTTGGATAAGATGGGCAAACCCCATATTGAAACATATTTGCACTTTATGAAGAAGTTTTATAAAAAGACAAATCAGTTTCAAAAGGAACAATATCTAGTTCCTTATCTGATGTCATCTCATCCAGGCTCTACACTAAAGGATGCGATTGAACTCGCTTGTTTTTTGAAAAAGGAGCATATTAGACCAGAACAGGTACAGGATTTTTATCCCACACCTGGAACAGTATCCACTTGTATGTATTATACTGGACTTGACCCTTATACGATGCAACCTGTTTATATCCCTTATACAAAGGAAGATAAGGCAATGCAACGGGCGTTATTGCAATATTTTCAACCAAAAAACAGGGATTTGGTATTAAAGGCGTTGAAGAAAGCAAAACGCTATGATTTGATTGGAAAGGGAAAGGATGCCTTGGTAGAAGACTATCCACAAACTTCTTTTCATCAACAACCGAATAATCGAAATTTAAAATCGAAAGGAAAACAAAAATGGCACAGAGAAAAACAGGACAAAAGAAAAAACAAGCGGTAAATGGTGGTATTGTCTCTTTATTAATTATGCTTGTATTTTTTGCCGGATTGGTAACGCTGAATACTTATTATCCAATATCAAGTACATTGCCAACCTGGCAAAGTATTAAAACAGAGTTTGACAGTTATTTTAATAAACCCCAAGAAGATGTGGGATATGTAGATGGTGAAATATCGGTACACTTTATTGATATTGGTCAAGGGAATGCAATATTGATACAGTCAAATGGGAAAAATGTTTTGGTAGATGCCGGAGACAATGACAAAGGGCGTACAGTGGTCAATTATCTGCGAGCACAGGGAGTAGATAAACTGGATTATGCTATCGCAACACATCCTCATGCAGATCATATTGGTGGAATGGATATCGTGATTAGCAATATCCCAACAGATAATATTATTATGCCAGAACTAAAAGACAGTTTGGTTCCCACTACCAAAACTTATGAGGATTTAATCAAGGCGATTCAAATGCACCATGTCAATACCATTAAGGCTAAGGTAGGTGACAGCTATGATTTAAATGGTGGAGTGATGAGAATTTTGGGTCCATCAGGAGATTTTGATGATTTGAATAATATGTCCGTTGCGGTGAAATACACTTATGGAAATCGCGTTTTTTTGACAACTGGAGATATGGAAACACAAGCAGAAGAAGCGTTGTTGGCAACTGGCGAAAGTGTAAAGGCAGATGTTTTTTCTCTGGGGCATCATGGTTCTAGTACTTCTAATGACGCCGTCTTTTTAGATGCTGTAGGTGCCAATTACTATATTGCATTGATGGGTTATGAGAATCGCTATGGACATCCACATCAGGAAACCATTCAGAAGGTAGCGGATAGAGGAGCAACATTTTTGCGAAGTGATGTCAATGGAACGATTGTATTTACAACAGATGGGGAGACATTGAATGTGACAACTGAAAAATAGAAAGGTGTATTGTAAAATGGAATATATTGTTGACCGCATTGAAGAGCATCTGGTAGTATTGGAATTGCCAGACCGTTCCCATCAAATGGTTGAATTAAACTGTTTTTCTTCAGAGGTGAAAGAAGGAGATGTGGTACAAAAAATAGATGGTCTCTATATTGTAGATCAGCAAAGGACACAACAAAGACGAGCTGAAATTCAAGAACTAACCAAACACTTATTTGATTAATCCATAGAAAGCAGATAATTTTATATAAAATTATCTGCTTTTTTGTTGAAAAATTGAATGGTTCATATTATCATATAAATGATACATTTGTATATAAGATGGTGTAATAAAGGCAATTGTAAAACATATTGCAGTGAAAAGAAAGGATACAGAATGAAACTGACTTTAGAAATTCGGAAAAAATGTAGATTTTTTTGGTTGCAAGCCATACGAAAAGCAAGAATTGATAAGTGCTGTGCAAAGTGCTTTATAGGGGACTTATTCAATGAAGTTTATGAGAATACCCGCTATCAGGAGAAGGCATTTGTAAAACTTAATATCGACCCTGATAGCCGTGTGAAAGCCTATTATCTTTGTGGTTTGAGCAAGGGATTTCAATATGAGGAAAATACACATATTGCCTTTGTACCATGTGAAGGACAGGATATTTCGATTGAGAATGATAAAATCCGACTTGTGATCACCGACGCCCGTCAGATTGATTTTAAGAACTACAAACCAAATCCAGAGGGTGACTTTACAGATAAACAGCGCGCTTGTCGCAATTGGATATTTGCAAATTATCTTCTAGATGGAATGCCTTTGTAAAATGAGTCGTTTGCGTTTTTTGTCTCAAGTAGATGGAAAAGAATGATTTGGTCAAAGAGAAATATCTAGCAATCTGTGATAAAATATAAAATTAATAAAGTATTATATCGTATATTTTCAGTTGAAGTTTAGAAAGGTGATTTTATGCGATTTGTAGTTGATAAAGTAGAGCAACAAGGATATATGACACTTGTTACAGGAGAAACTTCTGTTGGAGTGATTCAGGGAATCTGGAAATATAGAGAACCACCTATCGTTGGAAATAATTATCATATTGAATTGAGTATAGATTGTCCATGTGAAATCGCGGTTCCAAAAAAGACTGGACGGACTTCTTATGTAAATCTTCATTGTGATAAAGTGATATTTAATGGTATTTGTGAAGATATCGATGAAGACGTTTATTATTTGCGTTTTGATATTGATTGGCTTGAGATGCTTGATATTCAGTATATTGCTTCTAAGAAGAAAATGGGGGATTTTATTTCATTTTCCGCAAGTATTTATGGTATAGGGATTTATCCATATACGATATAAAGAGCAGGTTTTTATCGTATAAATAAAATTAAAATTTTCGGTACAGGTGTTATAATTGACATTATCATAAAAGTAATATACAATATGTGTGGAAAGTGAGGTGTTGTGATCATGCAGATTTCAAGTAGGTTTACCCTTGCGGTTCATATATTAGACTGTATTGATATTTTCAAAGATGAGTATAAGGTAACAAGTGACTTTCTCGCCAGTAGTACCAATGTAAATCCTGTAATTGTCAGAAGAATTCTTGGTCAGCTAAAAGCTGCCGGGTTGGTTGAAGTTGCCAGAGGTTCAGGAGGCGCTTCTATCCCCAAGCCCCTAAGTGACATTACGTTTCTTGATATCTATAAAGCAGTTGAATGTGTTGGCAACGGAGAACTATTTCATTTTCACAACAATCCGAATATACAATGTCCTGTTGGGAGAAATATCCACTTTGTTCTCGACGATAAACTGATGAAAGTACAGAATGCTATGGAAAAAGAGCTTGCCTCTATAACCCTTGAAAGTGTTCAGAAAGATACAGAAAGATACATCGCACAAGAAACATAATTATTAGCTGTGAAAGTCCAGTTTTCACAGCTGATTTTTTTAAAAAAGTTTGTTGTAACTATTGACATTACAATTAAAAGATGCTATCATATAGTTGTAACTAAAAAAGTTACAATATCAAGATATTGGAGGAAATACCAATGAGTAATTTCAGTAAAGTAAGCGTTGCACCAGATGTAAGAACAGAACTTCACGACAAACTTTCTTTGACAGGTGCAGAGGTTAGCATAAACAATCTGCCAGCCGGTGCAGGAGTGCCATTTATTCACTCTCATCAGAAGAACGAAGAAATCTATGTTATTCTTTCAGGAAAAGGTAAAGTTATCATTGATGGTGAATCAGTGATACTGGAAGCGGGAGATTGGGTTCGCATTTCACCTGCGGCAAAAAGACAATTTTTCGCGGCAGATGATACCGCCATGATCTTTGCTTGTATTCAGGTAAGAGAAAATTCTCTGGAAGGCTTTACAAAAGATGATGCAGTAATTGACGCATAGTAATTTTTTGTGATTGAGCAGAGATGAATACGATTTTCTATAAAACAGAATGATCTTACATATAAAAAAGAGGTAATCCATGATAGATTACCTCTTTTTATGAGAAGACAGTAGTATAGGACACCATTTCTGCTAGTGCTTGCATTCCTCTTATCATCCATTTTTATGAATAATAGAAATAAATATGTAATTTAATTAAAAAAGTTTAGGGGATTATATAACAACAGACACGAAAAAAATCATTTTTCGTGTCTGTTGTTTCTTATATGGTAGGGTAGTAAAAATGTTTTTTTATACTTATGAGCGCATTTAAAGTTAAAATTATTTTTTACGATAAAACAGCCAACTTTGCTGGTGGTTTGCAAAATAATGAAAAATAGTACTCATTAAAAGTGTGCCTGCGGGCACAAGAAAAAAGGTATATTTTTTGTTACTCGCTGATACACCTGACTATCGTCAGCGACTCATGATAAAAAATATTTTTTTGTCTTTGCATTCATAGGCATAGTTGAGATCAACACTATTTTTTTAATTGGAAAGATTTGCAATCTGTGCATTGATCCATGGTTGGATTTAATTCATGGGTTCCAACCATAATGCTTTCTAAAGAACAGTAATTTTCATTTGTACAGTGGTTTTTACACTGTTGTACAGTACATTGGATACTGCGATTTGCATGACATTGATTCATCATAAAAACCTCCTTTTTCTTTGATGATCTTAGTATGACCCATTTTTGAAAAGATATTCAAAAAATGCAATAAAAAAATAGTTGACAAATAAATCATTATCACATATACTAAATAATAATAAATGATTTATTTCATAAAAAATGGATTATTGTAAAATATAAAATTCTAAGAACAAAAGCAAGTAACTACAATACGATATAACAGAGAGTTGGCAGTTGGTGGAAGTCCAATATATACGATTGTAAGTGAATGGGTTTGTGAGAAGCAATGTGAAAGGATATTCGAGTAGCTGCGCCGTAGGGTCTGCGTTAAAGAACCAGGGTATTGATGTAAAACAATTATGCTGCGTACCTGTTGGATAAGATGTTACTGCGTACCTGTAAATAAGTAAAATACAAGTTGAAATTGTATTTTTAAAGTTGGGTGGCACCGCGATAAGAATGGAATGTCTATCGTCCCATGAGATGGGATGATAGGCTTTTTTGTCGTTTGTTGGTTGATTGTTTCTGTTTCATGATTTTTACTATAAAATAAGACGAAAAGGAGAATGGGTTATGTTTTATCCCCCGGTTGAACAAGTAGATGAATTGTTAAATGACTTTGATGTTGTACCAGTATTTTATGAAATCGTATCTGATACTTGTACACCAATACACATTTTTGAGACATTTCAGCAATCTGAAGAAACCTGTTTTATACTAGAAAGCATAAATGATGTCAAACAATGGGGGAGATATTCTTTTATTGGAATTCATCCCAAAGCAGAACTGAAAATTGAACATGCAACTGCCTATTTTACAAAGGATGGAAAGACCCAAACAACCCTGTTGACAGATTTAAATAGATATTTAAAAAAATTAATGGGTCAGTATCGCTCTCCAATGTTTCCCAATCAACCAAGATTGACAGGCGGATTAATCGGATATTTTGGTTATGATACAATGCGTTATCTAGAACCAAAATTAAAACAAACTCCAAGAGATGAATTGAATATACCAGATTGTCATTTATTTTTATATGATGAAATCATTGCATTTGACCATCTGACCAATAAAGTAATTGTGATTCAAAATATTTATCGTGGACAGAATGTGGAATGGCAATATCAACAAGTAAAAGCTCGGGCTAAAAAATTAGCACAACAGATTTTCACAAACACTGTAACTATAGTGCGAAAATCCCAAAAACCAAAGATGAAAATCACTTCTAGTTTTACAAAAGAATCCTATATCAAGTTGGTGGAAAAAGCAAAACAATTGATTGCTGCAGGAGAGATTTTTCAGATTGTACCATCTAGGCGTTTTACAGTTACATATCCGCCAGAGTCATTTGAGGTATACCGCAATTTCAGGATAGCAAATCCTTCTTCTCATTTGTATTATTTAAAAGGAAAGGATTATCAAATTGCAGGAGTATCTTCAGGGATGTTTATCAATGTAACCAAGCGTGTGGTTACGAGTAAGCCAATTACTGCAACAGCTCCCAGAGGATTTATGAGACAACAAGATAAAGTGTTGGAACAAATTCTATTAAACGATCTAAGAGAACAGAAAAAACATACGATGTTGGTGGATTTGGGAAGAAATGATATTGGAAAAGTGTCCAAATTGAAAACGGTTGACGTAATTGACTTTATGCAAGTTAAATATGATTCTAAAATCATGCAATTGGCTAGTAATATAAAGGGGATTTTAAAGGAAGATTGTACTGCGGTTGATGCGCTGTTAGCTGCTTTGCCAGCAGGAATCACATCAGGAGTTCCAAAGATTCGCGCGATGGAAATCATCGACCAGTTAGAACCGGTAAAGCGTTGTTTATATGGGGGTGCCATTGGATATTTGGGATTTCATGGAAATACTGATACCTGTATAGCGACTAGAACAGTGTTGTTTCGCAATGATAAGGCATATATACAAGCTGGCAGCGATATTTTTGTGGATTCTGATCCAGAAAACGAATATGAAACAATTGAAACTGAAGTAAAGACAATATTAGAAGCACTCAAAAATGCAGAATAAGTGGTTGAGGAGGCAGGTATGATGGTGTTGTTTATAGATAACTATGATTCTTTTATCTATAATTTATATCAGCAAATAGGACAGATTTGTAAAGATATTCAAGTAGTGCGAAATGATGAGATAACCATAAAAGAAATAGAAAAGATGCCATTGGATGCGCTTGTTATCTCTTCAGGACCAGGATATCCCAAAGATGCTGGCATCTCTATTCAAGCGATTCGCCACTTTAATGGGAAGATCCCAATTCTTGGTATTGGCTTGGGTCATCAGGCGATTGGGGAAGCCTTTGGGGGAAAGATTGTGCCAGCAAAACAATACATACATGGAGGACTTAGCCGGTTAAACTATCGTCCCAGTATTCTGTTTGCGGGAATCACTGGAATGTCGGAAGTGGTATGTTATCATTCTTTGGTTGTGGAACGGGAAAGTCTGCCAAATGTTTTAGAGCCGTTGGCAGAAGATGAGATGGGTCAGATTATGGCGCTAAAACATAAGGAATATCCAACTTATGGATTGCAATTTCACCCAGAGTCTATTTTGACGGATTGTGGAAGAAGGATATTGGAAAATTTCTTGACGCTGATACCCAGTTTATCGGTAACACCTTTGGATACTTCTTTAGAGGAGATTCCTATTAGCGAGAGAAATGCGTTAAAACCCTATTTATTTCAGGTGATAGATGGTCATGATTTGACTTGTGAGCAGGCTTTTCAAGCAATGACTTGTATTATGAACGGCGGTGCGACCAGCGATCAAATAGATTCTTTTTTGACTGCACTTAGAATGAAAGGGGAAACCATTGATGAAATTACAGGATTTACCCAGGTAATGCGCAAAAAGGGCAAAACAGTGGCACATCATTTTCCCGTGTTGGATATTGTGGGAACTGGCGGTGATTTGGTAAATACATTTAATATTTCTACAACTGCCGCTTTTGTCATTGCTGGAGCAGGTATGCCAGTGGCAAAGCATGGTGATCGAAGTGTATCTAGCAAAAGTGGGGCGGCGGATGTATTGGAGGCTTTGGACTTTCGTTTGAATATTTCTCCAGAACAGGCGCAAGATTGTTTAGAACAATGTGGAATTTCGTTTTTATTTGCGCCAAGTTTTCATGGTTCTATGAAGTTTGCGACGGTGCCTCGCAGAGAGATTGCTGTTAGAAGTATATTGAACCTTTTAAAACCCCTTGCTAATCCAGCAGCATCTGATTATATTTTGTTGGGTGTTTATGATGAAAATGTGATGGAAACAATGGCAAATGTACTAATTAATTTGGGGATTAAAGGGGCGATGATTGTACATGGAGAAGATGGATTAGATGAAATTTCAATTGCAGCACCCACTAAAGTTTGTGAAGTACAGGGGAAAAGACTGATAAAATACACCATTACACCAGAGGAGTTTGGCTTTTCTTCTGCCCCTTTAGCGGAAGTAATGGGGGGAGAAGCCAAGCAAAATGCCTTGATTACCACACAGATTTTAGATGGCACAGAACAAGGTGCAAAGCGTGATATTGTGTTGATGAATGCAGGATGTGCGCTTTATATTGCCAAAAAAGCAAATAGCATTTCTCAGGGAATCGAATTGGCGAAGCAATCGATTGACAGTAAAAGAGCATGGAAACGATTTCAGGTATTGCACAGCTATCTAAAAACGTTGGAAGATTGACAATGTAATTGTGAAATTTATATTTTTTATGGAAAATATTGCACAGGTCATTAAAACGGTGACATGCAACAGAATAGATATTTCAGACAGTGTTGAGATAGAAAGAACAATCGGGAAAAGTTGCCCGTATGATAGAAATCATAAAAAGGAGAGAATACAATGGGTAAAATAGGAAGATTTGGAGAGTATGGAGGTCAATATGTGCCAGAAACTGTGATGATGGCGGTGAATGAATTGAATCAGGCATATGAAATGTATCGCAATGCCCTTGACTTTCAACAGGAATTGACAAAATATTATTTAGAATATGCCAATAGACCTTCTTTGCTCTATTATGCAGAGAAGATGACCTATGATTTAGGTGGGGCAAAAATCTATATTAAAAGGGAAGATTTAAACCATACAGGTTCCCATAAAATCAACAATGTATTGGGACAGATATTGTTGGCAAAGCGCATGGGCAAAAAGCGTATTATTGCAGAGACTGGAGCGGGTCAACATGGTGTCGCAACTGCAACTGCTGCTGCATTATTTGGGTTAGAATGTGAAATATTTATGGGGGAAGAAGATACCAAGCGTCAATCCTTAAATGTCTATCGCATGGAGTTGTTAGGGGCAAAGGTAAATGCAGTCAAAAGTGGTACGAAAACGCTAAAAGATGCAGTGAATGAAGCGATGCGCGATTGGGTAAACAACATTGACACAACCTATTATTTGATTGGTTCTGCAATGGGACCACATCCATATCCAACTATGGTGCGTGATTTTCAAAAGATTATTGGCGAAGAAGCAAAGCGTCAACATTTGGAATTAGAAGGTAAATTGCCTGATTGTGTTGTTGCCTGTGTTGGAGGTGGAAGCAATGCAATTGGAATGTTTTATGATTTTATTCCTGATAAGCAGGTGCGTTTAATTGGGGCAGAAGCAGCCGGGAAAGGTGTTGATACAACACTTCATGCAGCGACCCTCACAAAGGGAAGTACTGGAATCTTTCATGGAATGAAATCCATCTTTTTACAGAATGAAGAAGGACAGATTGATGAAGTGTATTCTATTTCTGCGGGCTTGGATTATCCGGGAATTGGTCCAGAACATGCCAATTTATATCATACTGGTAGAGCAGAATACTTGGCAATTACAGATGAACAAGCAGTGGAAGCGTTTGAATATCTGTCCAGAATAGAGGGGATTATACCAGCGATTGAATCTGCGCACGCAGTGGCAGCGGCAAGAAAGATTGCACCAACCATGTCCAATGATCAAAGCATGATTATTTGTTTGTCTGGACGCGGTGATAAAGATGTTTATCAAGTAGCACGATATAGGGGGATTACGATTCATGAATAGAATTGATCATACATTTGAACAACTAAAACAACAAGAGCAAAAGGCACTGATCACATTTGTCACTTGTGGAGATCCGGATTTGGAGATGACAGAAAAACTGGTAATAGAGATGGAGCGTTCTGGCGCGGATATCATTGAATTGGGGATTCCGTTTTCTGACCCAATTGCAGAAGGTCCAGTGATTCAACAAGCAAGTTTGCGTGCGTTAAAAAATGGTACCACTTTGGTAAAAATTTTTGAAATGGTGAAGCGTTTGAGAAAACAGGTTCAGATTCCATTGTTAATGATGATGTATATCAATACCATCTTTCGCTTTGGTACACAGCGCTTTTTCAATCTCTGTAAAGAATGTGGTATTGATGGTGTAATTGTTCCAGATATGCCATTTGAAGAGCAAGATGAAGTTCAAGCCTATGCAGAACAAGCAGGTGTTTATTCAATTAGTTTGGTGGCTCCTACCTCTCAACAGCGTATTCAAATGATTGCTCAGCAAAGTAAGGGATTTTTATATTGTATTTCTTCTGCGAAAGAAACTGGAGCTTGTCAGGAGTTTTCTACTGATTCTGATGTTCTCTTTCATACAATCAATCAATATAGTACCATTCCAACAGCCATTGAACTGGATGTCTCTTCCTCAGAGCAGGTGCAAAAGATAAAACAATATTGTGATGGTGTAATTGTGGGAAGTGCCATAGTAGAGAAGGTTGCAGAATATGGAAAGGATGCCATTGCACCAGTGAGTGAATTGATTCGACGTTTAAAAGCAGAGCTGTAAATTGAGAAGAGAACAGTCATCAAACAATGATATGATAGAATATGAAAAATAGATTCATTGAAAATATGCCTAAAGGCACAAAAATAAAAGGTATATTTTTTGTTACTCGCTGATACGCCTGACAAACGTCAGCGGCTCGTAATAAAAAATAGATTCATTGAAAGCGTGCCTGTAGGCACAAAATAAAAGGGATATTTTTTGTTATTCCGTGAACGCCAATCAAGTTGGCTGCTTCATAATAAAAAATAAGGGCAATTGATATATTTCAATTACCCTTATTTTTTTTGCTATTGAGTTCTACTAAAATGATTTCTGGTCGATTGTTGAATCGAAATGGTATGATACTATTTCCAATACCACGACTCACAATCATATGTGTATTGCCATCTGTATAAAGTCCCGCATCATATTTTGGAAAAAATCCTTGATTGGGAGCAATTAGACCACCAATAAAAGGCAAACGAAATTGTCCGCCATGTGCGTGACCACTAAATATTAAGTCAATATTATAACTTGCATAACATTCAAATAATTCTGGTCGGTGTGAAAGTAAAATATGGTAGCTATTTTGATTGTCTATGAGAGGTTTCAATTTTTTTAAAACAATATCAGGGATTTCTCCAAATATATCGCCTTTTATGATAAAATTGGGGTCAGAAAGACCAATCAGTGTTATTTTTTCGCGATTGTGCTCCAATGGTATTGCTTCATCTTCAAGTACTATGATACCAGTTTCTTTAAGACCCATTTGAAGTGTATGATATTGTGACGAATTTGCCTCATGATTGCCTGTTACATAATAAGTGGGGGCGATTTGTATTGCTTCTTTTGCAAAGTCAAGAGCGATATCAATATTTGTATGGTGAGCATCTATCAAATCCCCTGTGATTACAATGATATCTGGCTTGCTTTCAGACAGTAATTTTAAAAGGGTGGTATTGTGTTCTCCAAACTCTGTATTGTGTAAATCTGATATTTGAGCGATTCGAAATCCAGAAAATGCAGCGGGAATGCGATGGCTTGAAATGGTAAAAGTATTTACCATCAATGCTTGATTTCCCCAGATTGTCCAGATAATCAGAATAACAAACAATACTGTTAGTGTGTATAATATAATTTTTGATTTTTGACGCAATCGTTTTTTCATTGTTTGGATACCTCCGATCCAGTGCGGATGTATATCATAGATACGATAGGAGTTTTAAAGATGAATAATCCATATATTTTTCTAATAAAGAATTTATCTGTTATCATGTGGTGTTTGACAATCACATTCTGTCTGCAAAAGCTGGTGTTTACAGTGGTGTGCTTCTTGTTTCATCAAGTCGTCTTGAGAATGTTGTAGAATAAAGTCTAAACAGGCAACTGCGCGGTCAATCTGTCCTAATTGGGTATGAATGTCTGTCTGTACACAAAGTAAAGTGCAGACTTCCTCTTCATCTTCTGCGCAATCAATACATAATTTACAAATTTGGAGTGCTTTTTCATATTGATTGACTTGTAGATATAAGTTTAATAGATTGTCTAATGTATCTGGAGAATCTCCTTCTAATTCTCTGAGTTTTTCAAAAATTTGAATCGCATAATCAAAACAAAATAATGACTGCAACATAGAGGCGATATTAAATAATGTATCAACGCTTTTTTCAAGGTGAAAGGCGGTGTTAAAAAAGATAAGTGCTTTTTCATATTCCTCTTGGTCAACTGCATCATCTCCTGCCTCCAGTAGTTCTGCAACATTTAAACCGGGATTTTGGAGGATAGAAAACAATCTTGTTTCTGTGTAAACAGTATTGATTGGGATAGCAGAACAAGACTCTATATAGTTCAGTGCAGAGGACAAAAATTGGGGATCGTTTTTAGATTGTTCTGGAACAATAAAATTTCGGTCTTGAACAGAAAGCAAAACACAATTTTCACTCTTTGCTTTTGTATAATAATGCAATTCGCGTCCAATTGCATATTTGTCATATTCTATTTGTTCTGTTGCGTAGATGGTGGCATTTTGATACCACCCTACGATGACTGGACACTCTTGATATTCGTCTTTGGCTGTCCAGATGACCAGAATATTATCAAGCGTTGGCGTTTTTATCTGTGGAATTTCATTCGTAAAACCATAACAATATCCGTTATAGTCTTGGAAATTGTAATAGCAATTAGAAGTGGATTGGGTCTGGTTACAATGGCTTTCGCAACCATGATAATCGTTCATCCAATCAATGTGACAAAATAAAATAGTCATAGATAAAATGAATTACTGAATGGGTTTGGTATAATTCAGTAATGCTCCTTTCTGATTTATAAAAATTGTTTTATCTCAATGGGTTTGAATGTTGGTATCACTTCAAATATAAGGCAGACATTCATCGTTATAAGAACAATTCATTTTCTTTTCGGGTAGTACAGTATTTTTTCATTTTTTGAACGGAAACAGATACCATTAATGGATTGAGATTACGGGCATGGTTGGGACAGATAGAAACACATCTCATACAGGCAATACACTTTCTGTGATCGGTGATTTTGGGATTTTCAAGACGGATAGCCTGTACAGGACATTGTTTTGCACAGAGTTTGCAACAAGTACAGTTTTTATCTGCTTTGGGTTTAAAGGGTACACCATAATATTCTCTATAAGATGGATTTCCGGGAACTGATATAGATTGATAATTGGTGTCTTGTTCTAATTTTTCTTTGATTTTTTCCCCATAAGAGAGAAGCTGTTGTTGGTCTTGTTCATCTGGTCTGCCTTGTCCAAATTGCTGCATAATAGAGTGCTGTGCATTTGCAGCAATCGCTGCAACACAGCGAAAATTAGCTTTTTCTAAAACGGTTTTGAGTTCTAACAAAGTATCTTCATAAGCGCGATTTCCATAAACACAGATGATAACTGCCAGAGCTTGTTCTCCGTTCATGTTAGATAGGCGTTTGACTGCAATTTCTGGCACACGTCCACCAAAGGAGGGGACAGCAATGAAACAAATATCCTCTTCTTGAAAGGAATAGTTTGAAAAATTTGTTGTTGGTATAGATAAATCAATTGACTCAATTGGGAATTCTTCCCATGGTTTGCTGATAAGATCTAATACTTTTTTAGTGCCTCCAGTGGGACTGAAGTAAATTTGATAACATGACATAAAAGTTACCTCCCATATTTAAATAGATAGATATGAATATCATTAAGATAAAACGAATTGATAACAACACAATAAAATTGGTCATAGAAAAATAGAATATGATTATTATAGTATATAATTAAAAATTCTTCAACCGTATTGGAAAAAATGTATTTTAGTTTACTTTAACATCAGATAACCAAAGGATAAAAAAGTAAAGTCAGAAAAATCTTGACGGTTGTATCAAATTGTGTTAAACTGAAAACATACCAAAAGAATGTTATTGATAAGTGAGATGAATTTATGGCTAGAAATAAATATCCTGAAATCACTATAGAGAAGATTTTAGATGTATCCAAGCGTTTGTTTTTAGAGAAAGGTTATGAAAATACAACCATTCAAGATATTGTAAATGAATTGGGTGGATTGACAAAAGGTGCAATTTATCATCACTTTAAGTCAAAAGAAGAAATTATAAATGCTTTGGGGGATAAACTGTTTTTTGAGAATAATCCTTTTGAAGCTGTACAAAATCGTACAGATTTAAATGGTCTACAAAAGATGCAAGAAGTGATTAAAGTGAATCAGTTAAATACAGAACAGATGAATTTTAGTAAACAGATGTTGCCCATGATAAGAAATCCCCGTATTTTAGCTGAGACTATGCAGGGCAATCAAAACGTGTTAGCTCCTTATTGGAAGCAGTTGATTGAGGAGGGGAACCGAGATGGTTCAGTTCATACTGATTATGCAGAAGAGTTAGCGGATTTGTTGCCATTTTTAACCAATTTGTGGTTGATTCCATTTGATTATCCCATGGAAGTAGAAAAAATACGCAAAAGAGTTTATTTTCTTGCAGACATGTTGAATCGTATTGGAATACCATTGATAGATGATGAAATAAAAGAGTTGTTGGAACAATACCTCAATAAATTATAATAAAATAGCCTGAAAAGGCTTTTTTATTTTAATTATATACATACATTTGTTTGGTATTAAAAATAAAAAACAAATAATAAGAGCAGGAGGAATTTTAAATGAAAGAAAAGTTATTTACAAAAAATTTTACAATGTTGATTTTAGGGCAATCTTTTTCACTTTTTGGGAACTATATATTAAAGTTTGCTTTATCAATGTATGTGTTGGAACAAACGGGTTCAGCAACCATTTTTGCTTCGTTATTAGCGATTGCAATGATTCCAACTGTAATATTATCTCCCTTTGCAGGAATGCTGGCAGATCGGGCAAATCGAAAAAATATGATGGTTATTTTAGATGTTTTATCTGGAGTATCGGTGTTGATTACCTCTTTGTTATTTGATAAGGGAAATGGTATGTCAGTGATTGGAACACTATTGGTGGTTTTGTCTGTTTTGGGTGCTTTTGAATCACCAACTGTTCAGGCATGTGTACCACAAATGTTAAAGGGGGATAATATTATCCGAGGAAATGCTGTAGTAAATCAGGTCGCATCCATTGCAGCTCTAATAGCGCCGTTTCTTGGCAGTTTATTTTATACTGCATTTGGAATGAAACCTGTTTTATATGCAAGTATGCTCTGCTTTTGGATCACCGCTTTGTTTGAATGTTTTATAACATTATCTTGGAAAAAATCAGAAAAAAAGCAAAAGCTTATCCAGATGATACAAGAGGATTTTAGAAGCAGTATGCGTTTTTTGTGTAAGGAACAACGTCCCATTTTATGGATGCTTTTGTTGACGGCATTGATGGGATTTTTTATCGTGGGAGCATATGTGGTTGGATTTCCGTTTTTGGTGCGCAATGTACTAAAATTATCTGTGGAACACTATGGAGTTGCAGAAAGTGTGATGGGAGTTGCAACAATTATTGGCGGATTAATGGTTGGATTTTTAGTAGGCAGATTAAAAACCAGTAAATTGTATCAGGTTTTAATTTTGATTGGTGTTTGTTTTGTTCCAGCCGGGATTGTTTTTTGGTTTTCAACAGATACATTTTTTCAATATCTTGTTTTATTGATATCCTTTGCAATTGGACAGCTTACTGCTAGTGTTTTTTCTATCTTTGCACTTTCTATTGTACAACAACATACACCCAATGAATTGTTGGGAAAAGTAATGGCTTATACTTCTGCTATTGTGCTTTGTACTCAGCCATTGGGGCAACTTGTATATGGAATGTTATTTGACCAGTTTTCCAATGCGGTTTATATTGTTTTGATTGGGACAGGGGTGATAATTATTCTGCTTTCAGTTTTCTCAAAACCTTTTTTTGAGAAATTGGGAAATAAATAATTTTGTCAAGATAAAACGTCTATCAAAATAAAGATATCTTAGGTGGAAAAATCAGCATATTGTTGCATTGACATTTTTTTTAAAATACAGTACAATGGAGTTTGAACATTTGTTCTAAAGCGTTGGAAGTACGGAGAAATAAATTTATGAGTAATCTAAATTCATTTGAATTGGTGTCCGAGTATCAACCTACAGGAGATCAACCCAAAGCCATTGCCCAATTGGTAAAGGGCTTACAACATGGTAAACGTGAACAAACATTACTAGGTGTTACAGGCTCGGGGAAAACTTTTACAATGGCAAATGTCATCGCACAGGTGAATAAACCCACTTTGGTATTGGCACATAATAAGACATTGGCAGCACAGCTTTGTTCGGAATTTAAAGAATTTTTTCCCAATAATGCAGTAGAGTATTTTGTGTCCTATTATGATTATTATCAACCAGAGGCATACATTCCCAACACAGATACCTATATTGAAAAGGACAGTGCAATTAATGAGGAAATTGACAAATTACGTCATTCTGCCACTTCTGCATTGTCTGAAAGAAGAGATGTTATCATTGTAGCAAGTGTATCTTGTATTTATTCATTGGGAAGTCCAATTGATTATCGAAGCATGGTAATTTCTCTTAGAATGGGAATGGAGAAAAATAGGGATGATTTCATTAGAAAACTGGTAGAAATTCAATATGAAAGAAATGATGTGAACTTTGTTCGGAATAAATTTCGTGTTCGGGGAGATGTGATAGAAGTTTTTCCAGCTTATTCTGGGGACAATGCGATTCGGGTTGAATTTTTTGGTGATGAAATTGACCGTATTTCAGAAATCAATACATTGACAGGAGAAGTCAAAGCAATACTTTCTCATGTGGCTATCTATCCGGCTTCTCATTATATTGTTCCAGAAGAAAAATTGCGTATCGGGATTGAACAGATAGAGAAAGAATTGAGTGAACGGTTGCAATTTTTTAAAGAACAGGAGATGTTATTAGAAGCGCAGAGAATTGAACAAAGAACGCGATATGATATTGAGATGTTGGAGGAAATTGGCTTTTGCAAGGGCATTGAAAATTATTCTAGAGTATTGTCGGGAAGAGAAGCTGGAAGCACTCCCTTTACCTTATTAGACCATTTTCCAGAAGATTTTTTATTGATTGTGGATGAATCTCATGTGAGTATTCCACAAGTAAGAGGAATGTTTTTTGGAGATTATGGAAGAAAAAAGACCTTGATAGATTACGGTTTTCGCTTGCCTTCTGCTTATGATAATCGACCTTTGAACTTTGATGAATTTTATGGAAAAATTCATCAAGCTATTTATGTCTCTGCAACGCCTGGACCATTTGAACGTGAGCACAGCAGTCAAATTGTAGAGCAGGTTATCAGACCAACAGGTTTGCTTGACCCAATTATCACTGTAAAACCTGTAGAGGGGCAAATTGAAGATTTGGTGAGTGAGATTCATACAAGATTACCCAAGAAAGAACGAGTACTCATCACAACATTAACCAAAAAAATGGCGGAAGATTTGACGGCGTATTTGGATAATTTGGATATTAAGGTGCGCTATATGCACCATGATATCGATACCATTGAGCGCATGGAAATTATTCGCGATTTGCGATTGGGTGTATTTGATGTATTGGTGGGAATCAATTTGCTGCGTGAGGGATTAGATATACCAGAAATTAGTTTGGTTTGTATTCTTGATGCAGATAAAGAAGGATTTTTGAGAAGTGAAACTTCATTGATACAGACCGTTGGGCGTGCTGCGAGAAACGAGCAAGGACAAGTAATTATGTATGCTGATCAAGTAACACCTTCTATGGAGCGGGCAATTACAGAAACCAATAGGCGTCGTGCCCTTCAGATGGAATATAATGAAAAGCATAAAATTACACCCAAAACCATTCAAAAAGATGTGCGAGAGATTATTGAAATTTCTAAAAAAGAAGTGGAAAATGATGTACGAAAGATAAAAAAGCGCATGAATGCCCAAGAAAAGCAGGCAATGATTAAAAAGTTGACAGCAGAGATGAAAAATGCGGCAAAACTATTGGAATTTGAATATGCTGCGGAGATTCGGGATAAGATTCAACAGTTGACCGAACAAAAATAAATCAAATTGGGGGCAGGAATTTGGCGAAGGATAAAATTATAATCAAAGGTGCAAGAGAACATAATTTAAAGAACATTGATATTGAAATTCCAAGAGATAAATTGGTGGTAATGACAGGTCTATCAGGTTCTGGTAAATCTTCATTGGCATTTGACACCATTTATGCAGATGGGCAAAGAAGATATATGGAGAGTTTATCTTCTTATGCGCGACAATTTTTAGGACAGATGGAAAAGCCAGATGTAGACTATATTGAAGGGTTGTCTCCTGCAATTTCAATTGACCAAAAGACAACTTCCAAAAATCCGCGTTCTACAGTGGGAACAGTAACAGAAATTTATGACTATTTGCGCTTGTTATATGCCAGAATTGGAGTTCCACATTGTCCAGTTTGTGGAAGAGAGATTCGACAACAGACAATTGATCAAATTGTAGATAAATTGATGGCATTGGAAGAAAACACCAAAATACAGATTATGGCTCCAATTGTGCGACAAAGAAAGGGAACACAAGTAAAAGAGTTGGACGCTGCTAGGCGTTCTGGTTATGTGCGTGTGAGAATTGATGGAAATCAATATGATCTTTCTGAAGAAATTAAACTTGAGAAAAATGTAAAACATACAATAGAGATTGTTGTAGATCGTTTGATGATCAAAGAAAGTGTGCGTTCTCGTTTGGCAGATAGTTTAGAAACTGCAACCGCGATGACAGATGGATTGGTACTAGTAGATATCATTGGGAAAGAAGAACAGTTATTTTCACTCAATTACGCCTGCCCTGAACATGGTGTTAGCATTGAGGAATTGACACCTAGTATGTTCTCCTTTAACAATCCAAGTGGGGCTTGTCCAACCTGTACAGGGTTGGGAACTTTTATGAAGGTCTCTCCTGATTTGGTGGTGCCCAATCAGAATTTATCCATTCGCGAGGGAGCAATTAAGGCAAGCGGGTGGTCTTTTTCAGAGGGCAGCTTTGCTCAAATGTATTATGAAGGTTTGGCAAAACATTATCAGTTTGATTTAAATACCCCTTTTAAGGAGCTTCCCAAAAAGATACAGGATATTATTTTTTACGGAACTGGTGATACAAAAATTGCGATGGTTCGGTCAAATGAATTTGGGTCTAGCAATTATCAATCGGCTTTTGAAGGGATTATCAATAATTTAGAACGGCGTTTTCGAGAAACACAAAGCAATTATATGAGAGATGAAATTACGTTGGTGATGGATTCTGTACTTTGCCCAGATTGTCATGGTGAAAGATTAAAGCCCGAAATTTTATCTGTGACAGTTGGGGGAAAAAATATCAGTGATTTTTGTAAGATGTCAGTGGTAAATGCACTGGATTTTGTCAATCAACTGCAATTGACAGAAAAGGAAACGCTAATAGCACATCAAATTTTAAAGGAAATCAAAGAACGCTTGGGATTTTTAAAAAATGTAGGTTTGGAGTATTTGACTTTGTCTCGTTCAGCAGGAACACTTTCAGGAGGAGAAAGTCAAAGAATTAGATTGGCAACCCAGATAGGTTCTTCTTTGGTGGGTGTTGTTTATATTTTAGATGAGCCCAGCATTGGTTTACATCAACGAGACAATCATAAACTATTGGATACGCTAAAACATCTAAGAGATTTGGGAAATACATTGATTGTTGTGGAACATGATGAAGACACAATGTTTGCAGCTGATCATATTGTGGATATTGGTCCGGGAGCAGGTATTCACGGTGGGGAGGTAGTTGCACAGGGAACCATTGAAGATATATTGAACTGTGAAGCTTCCCAGACAGGTCAATATTTATCAGGGAAAAAATTTATTGAAATCCCCAAACAGCGAAAAAATGGCAATGGATACAAATTAAAGGTAGTTGGCGCGAGAGAAAACAATTTAAAAAATATTACTATTGAAATACCTCTTGGTACGTTGACTTGTGTGACAGGTGTATCCGGTTCAGGGAAATCTTCCCTTGTAAATGAAGTGATTTATAAAACACTTGCAAAAGAATTAAATAAAAGCAGAGTTCGACCTGGACAAGTAAAAGAAGTTTTGGGAATCGAGCAGATTGATAAGATTGTAGATATTAGTCAGTCTCCAATTGGAAGAACGCCTCGTTCTAACCCAGCAACTTATACAGGGGTGTTCACCGACATTAGAGATGTATTTGCTATGACACAGGATGCGAAAATGAGGGGATATTCTTCTGGACGTTTTTCCTTTAACGTCAAGGGTGGACGCTGTGAAGCCTGTGAAGGTGATGGAATTATCAAGATTGAAATGCACTTTTTGCCAGATTTATATGTACCATGTGAAGTTTGTAAGGGAAAACGGTATAATCGGGAGACATTAGAGGTAAAATATAAAGGGAAAACCATTCATGATGTATTGGAGATGACCATTGAAGAAGCATTGCTGTTTTTTGAAAATATCCCTAAAATTCAAAGGAAATTACAAACGCTTTGCGATGTGGGATTGAGTTATGTGAAAATGGGACAGTCTGCAACGACACTTTCTGGTGGAGAGGCACAGCGTGTGAAATTAGCGACTGAACTTTCTAAAAAATCTACTGGAAAGACCATTTATATTCTGGACGAGCCAACAACAGGGCTTCATATTGCAGATGTGCATAAATTAGTACAGATGTTGCAAAGATTGGTTGAAGCTGGAAATACGGTGTTGGTGATTGAGCACAATCTGGATGTGATTAAGGTTGCTGATTATATTCTGGATTTGGGACCAGAAGGTGGCGACAATGGTGGTCAAATTATTGCAAAGGGTACCCCTGAGCAGGTAGCCAAAAACGAAAAATCTTATACAGGTCATTATTTGGCAAAGATTTTAGAAAAAAAATAAAAATAAGGTCTTTACAATAATATACTAATATAGTACAATTATAATTGTAAATAAAATGATGTACATTGAAATTTGTTACAGTTTATTTACAATTATTTCTGGGTTACCAGATATACTAGATTTAAAAAACAGAAAAGAGGTTGTAAATATGAAAAAAGTTTGTATTGTTTGTGGTTGGGAATATGATCCAGCGGTTGGCGATGAAGAACATGGCATTGCCCCAGGTACTGCATTTGAGGATTTGCCAGATGATTTTGTCTGCCCTCTATGTGGTGTGGGAAAAGACCAGTTTGAAGATGCTGAATAATCAGTAAGAAATCCGATTGCTCCATCATAAAAAATCTCTTGTAGTTATTTACTACAAGAGATTTTTTATGGGATAAAAACGGTATTCCTTGTTATAAGACTTTTTCCAGTTCTACTTTTAATCGTTTGATAATGCGTTTTTCTAGTCTGGAAATATAAGATTGTGAAATTCCAATGGAATCTGCGACTTCTTTTTGTGTCATCTCAATGCCAGTAACTAGTCCGAAACGCATCTGCATAATTTGTTTTTCCCTGGGATTTAATCTTTCTACACAGGATTTTAATAAATCTTTTTCTACTTCCAATTCAATATCTCGATTGATACTATCATTATCCGTTCCCAGAATATCGGATAATAACAGTTCATTTCCATCCCAGTCAATATTCAGTGGTTCATCAATGGAAATATCATTTCTTGTCTGTGTGTTTTTTCTTAAATACATGAGTATTTCATTTTCAATACAACGGGAAGCGTACGTTGCTAGTTTGATATTTTTAGAAGGAGAAAATGTGTTGACTGCTTTGATCAGACCAATTGTACCGATAGAAACTAAATCTTCCACGTAAATTCCAGTACTTTCAAATTTTTTAGCGATATAGACCACTAGGCGCAGATTATGTACAATCAGTGTTTCTCTTGCGAAATGGGGATCCGTTTCTAATTTTTGAAAAATAATTTTTTCCTCTTCTTTATTGAGGGGTGCTGGTAAGGCTTGGGGTCCATTGATATAGTGTATGGTATTAATAAGACCCAATTTTTCAAGCGTAATTGAAATTCGGGATTGAATAATTTGAATCAACCGCATAATACATAAAACTCCTTTATTGATAAATTAAGATATTTGAGAAACCAAATCGCTGCTGATAATGGCTCCAAAATCATCTTGCGAAATGGTTTGATTGGTGATGCCAATGATAACATCTTTTCGAATGTTGTTTTGCAAACAAAATTCGGGCGGATGAAAGGCGGGGATCATGCTTTGACCGGTGACAGCGCTGATTGGAAGAAGTCTAAGACGTTTTTGCCAAATGGTATTTTGAATGGTTTCCAAAGAGCATGTAGTAAGTGCAGTGTGAATTTCTGTTGGAAATAACTCTTTGATTTGGTCAAATTGGCAGATGACGACTGGTAGTCCAGTGAGAATATCTGTTAGTTTGTTTCCTGTATCTATAAAGGCATTTACAAGAACTTTTTTCCCATCACATTCAATTGTAACTTCTATGATTTGATTTTGTGGAACATGTTTATGTAAAAGAAAACTAAGCGCTTGGATAATTAGATAAGCGCAGATGGTAGAACCGGCTAAAATGATAGCGGAAATATGAAAGTATACGACACCATTTTGATAAACCATTCCGACGGGGGCAAATAGATACCAAATTGCGAACATAAATCCGGCATAAATAAAATTGATAATATAAAAAACAAGTGTATATTTAAAAAGTTTTGAGAATGAATTTTTCCCAAAAGAAATGAATACCAAAACAAATGCGACAAATAGTTTTAAAATGTTGAGCAAAATAGGAGGAAGATTTTCCCATAGAATCACCAAAGAGTAAATTCCACCAATTGAGGCAGAGAAAATCAGACGCTTATAACTCGAACGGATATGTAATAATTTTTGAGTTGATAATAATAGAAAATAAGTCACAAATAAATTGATTAAAATCAAAACATCTAAATAAATGGTAGGTTGATTCACAATATCACCAGAACTTTTAAAATGATTTATTCTAGTTACCTATTATAGAACGATTTATTTTCAAAATATGTCATTTATTGTAATAGATAAAAATAGGGACACCATTTTATATTCCTGCATAGAATGAACTAGACAGAGTGGTTAGATGACGGTTTTATAAATATATATAGGAGATGATATAATGGCGAATTCATGTAGAGATAATTTGTCTATTGATATAAATAATTGTGGTTGTCCCAATCAAGAGGAACGTTGTTGTCATAGCAAACCAGATATCAACCCATATGGTTGTTGTTGTGGATGTTGCGGATGTGGGAATGCGATAGCAGGTCCTTCTGCAGGTACTTATATAGCAGCTGATTTTGACAAGTGTGTTTCTTGTGGAAATGTTTGCGGAACATACCAATGTGGGGAAGAAAATGATAATGATTCAGGAAGAGAAACAAATTGTGAAGGAATTCATTGTTTTAGAAATCAATATCAAGGCGATGATATAAGATATCGTTGGTGTTGTGATAACAGTGGCATGTGTTGTATGTATCCTTGCCAATGTAGAAATCCATTTTGGCCAGAATTTACACATCCTAGATGGTTGTGTTGTAAGAATTTATATTCTGGTAATGGTTGTAATGGTTGTTGTCGTTAAGGTATTTTTTCGCTCTGGAAATGCTTCTAGAGCGAATTTTTTTATCAAAAATTGGTTAATCTATTGATAAAGAGATTCGTTTTGAAATGTCGAGATAGGTAAAATTTTATGATAAATCTTGAAAAGGTAGTTGAATAAGCGCGATAGTTGGGTTATAATAAAATAATTGATATTTTTTGAAAATGGAGGAATTCGAAAATGGGTACAAGTTTTTCCGTGCCTTTGAAAAAATTAGTAAAAGAACTTTCGTTAGAAGTTGTTTATATGTCAGAGCACAGCACAGAAAGAGTGATTGAAAGTACAGATGTAAATCGTCCAGGATTAAATTTGACAGGTTTCTTTCAGTATTTTGATTCTAAAAGAGTACAAATTATGGGACGTATGGAATTTGCGTATTTGGAAACGTTGTTAGAAGAAGAACGAAAAAAACGAATTTTTGAAATGTTTGCGTTAAAATTTCCATGCGTGATTATTTCAAGAGGAATGGAGATATTTCCAGAGGTTTTAGAGGCAGCACAACAAAATGATATTGTGGTTTTGAGAACTTCAGAATCTACTTCTAGTATCCTTTCTAATGTGATAACCTTTTTAAATGTAGAATTGGCTCCTCGTATTACTCGTCATGGAGTATTGATTGAGATTTATGGTGAAGGAGTTTTACTATTAGGGGATAGCGGAGTTGGAAAAAGTGAAACTGCCATAGAACTGGTCAAAAGAGGACATCGTTTGGTAGCAGATGATGCAGTAGAGATTCGCAAGGTTTCCAATAAGAGCTTAGTGGGTTCTTCTCCTGAAAATATTCGACATTTTTTAGAATTGCGTGGAATTGGTATTATCAATGCCAGACGCCTATTTGGTATGGGTTCTGTTAAGGTAACTGAAAAAATTGATATGATTGTAAAGATGGAAGTGTGGGATCCTGAAAAGATTTATGATCGTATGGGTATGGAAAGTGAATATGCGACAATTTTAGGTATTAAAGTGCCATCTCATACCATTCCAATTAAACCGGGAAGAAATACTGCGATTATTTTAGAGGTTGCAGCAATGAATAACCGCCAAAAGAAGATGGGTTATAATGCTGCCAAAGAATTAATGCAAAATTTAGGAATGCCTGTTGAAACAACTGGCAGTACAAATTGGGATGTTTTTTAATCAATGGGAGTGAATCAATTGAATATCATTGCTGATACACATACACATACAATTGCTTCTACACACGCGTACAGCACAATTTTAGAAAATGCAAAATTTGCATCTGAGCAGGGATTGAAGATATTGGGTATGACAGACCATGCTCCAGGTTCACAAGATTCCCCACATTTGTGGCATTTTAATAACTTGGATTCCATTCCCGATGAGCTATATGGCGTGAGAATTCTGCGGGGTGCTGAGATAAATATAATAGATTATCAAGGCAATGTGGATTTACCCGATTCGACTTTGAAAAAATTGGAGTGGGTAATAGCTTCTATGCATGGTATGACTATGCCAACGGGAACCGTTGAGCAAATTACCTCTGCTTATATAGCAATTGCTCAAAATCCTTATGTAGATGTCATTGGTCACAGTGGTTCAGTAAATTATTTATATGACTTTGAAACAGCGATAAAAGCATTCAAAGAGTATCATAAATTAGTGGAAATAAATCAGAATACCTTTAAAAATCGAAAATCATCCATTTCAAATTGTGTTGAAATTGCGAAGTTATGTAAAAAGTATCAAGTACCTGTAGTTGTAAATTCTGATGCACACTTTGCCTATCAAATTGGACAGGTCGACGATGCACTTGCCTTGTTAAAAGAAATTGATTTTCCAAAAGAATTGATTGTAAATTTAGATCTTCAATGCTTTACAGAGTATTTGTCCGATCATAAAAAGATTACTTTATCAGCAATCGAATAACGAATAAAATGGTATATAGTTAGCCTACTATATACTATTTTTGTGAAGATTTCATTGGAAGATCACAGGACATAAAGTAGTGGATGACTTACAGATATCAATAAAGGAGAATTCAAATGAGAATGCGCAATAAACCTTGGGTAAAACCGGAATTGGAAAGTTCACCATTTTTTATAGATGACCCATTTCAAAAGGGAAATTGGCATGAGAAATATGCTAGAAAACAACCCCTTTACTTGGAACTGGGATGTGGAAAAGGGAATTTTATTGCAGAACATGCCGCAAAACATCCGGAAATTAATTATCTTGGGATTGATATGAAAAGTGTTGTACTAGCAACTGCTTGTCGCCATGTAAAGCGGGAATTTGAACAAGTTGGTAGAGAAATAGATAATATTATTTTGACAGCTTATGATATTGAACGTATTTTAAATATTATGAATGAATCGGATGTTGTAGAACGTATTTATATTAATTTTTGTAATCCATGGCCAAAAGAACGTCATTTTAAAAAGAGATTGACTTATATAAGACAATTGCAACGCTATAAAGTATTTTTGTCAGAACATGCAGAGATTTATTTTAAAACAGACGATAACGGCTTATTTGATGATACGTTAGAATATTTAAAACAAGCAGAATTTGATATTTTATTTCAGACAAGAGATTTACATAGTTTAAATGACCCTGAAAATGTACAGACAGAACATGAAAAAAAATTCACTGAGATGGGAATAAAAACGAAATTTTTAAAAGCAAGATTGAGATAATAATCAGAAATCATTTTGTTTGCTCACTGTGAAAACCCATGATAAAAGATAATAAGATAAAATAAAAAGAGTTATGTATGATGCAATTCATAATACATGACTCTTTTTCATATCTATTAAAAATATAATAAGAAGTTTGAAAGAGGTTTTACAGATGATTACAAAGAGTTTAAGTTGTCAAAAGCAGTTAGGAACAGAACCATTCGAAAAGTCTAAAACAAAACGTATTTTATTGTTGGGAAATGCGCAATCGAGTATGCAGTTTGTTTTTTCAAAATTATCTGGGATAGAGCTATTCAAAGAAATGCCGTTTCAGTCTGGAAAAATAGTGATTCAAAAGGAATCTTTTGACTTTGTAATGCAAGAAAATCAAGTTTTGTTGGACGATACTTCTATAAAACTCTTACAAGAGGGAGCAGAAATACTTATTTTGGTATTGGATACCACCCAACTGAAAACAGGCTTTGAATTGGCAATGGAATGTAAAAAATATAATATTCCTATTATTTATATATTTTCTTCGGTTTATCAGGCAAAACAAATGGGGATTGATTTTGACCTTAAAGCGATATCATCAATTTTACAAAGTAATGTTATCTTATTAGAGCAGGCAAATAGCTTGTTACTTTTAAGAAAACAATTGAAAAAAATACAAAAAGATGAAGGTCTAATATTACAACAGGATACAAAACAAATTTATCAGCAATTACTTTGTTGTGTGTTTCAGAGACAAGTAGGGCAAAAAAAATTAAAAAAAATTCGGTGGAATGCGAATTTATTCTGTAATAAATTAGAAAGCATATTAAGAGTTTATATCCTTATAATCACATTTTTATGTTTATTAAAAGCAAGTATCAATGGAATTTTTGAACCTGTTGCAGAGATATTTATAAACTTTTTTCAAAATGGTATTTCAAAGATTTTTTCAAATGGAGTTATCAAACAGTTACTAATAGGAGATTATGGGCTGCTTGTTACGCCATTTCGTTGGGGACTAGCTTTATGGGTACCGTTTTTATTTCTATTTTGCATGATAAAATATCTGTTGATTGAGATTGATATTTTAAAAATCTGCCAAAAGTTTAAAGACAGTAGGATATTTCTCTTATGGAATCAAAAAGAGATTCAGAAATTAAAGCGATATTCATCCTGTTTCTTTTTCTGTTGTTGTGAAATTTCCCTGTTGGTTATTTTAAAGATATTGTTTCCTTTATTGTTTGCGGGTTTGGGTTGTTGGATTTTTCATATTGCTATTTTGATATGCTGGATTGTCCTAAGTATTTTTGTGGGAAATATGAGCTTCTTAAAAAAACAGTTGCAAATTATTCATTGGAATCAAATGTTTCGATTTTTAAAAAAAGAATTGCTTTATAGATTTATGCAGATTGAATTTATATTTTTGTTAATTTGCGTGCTAATGGCAGTAATTGGTTTATGGTCTTGATGAAATTCATCAAGACTTTATCATTGTTTAATTATAAAGAAACAATATATCTTTTCAATATATATAAATAAAACCACACAAAAAACACAATTAGGAAAAAACAAAAAATCCGGAGCATTTCATACTCCGGACAATTTAAAACAATTATTCAATCACAAACTCAGGAAAGCCCATATAACCTGGAGCGATTTCATATTTATCAAATACGATTACCGTTTTACCATTTTCATTGATGTAAAATCCCTGATCATCTCGAATGGATTTGAACTCCAAACCAGTTAAATCTTCTGGCACAAAATATGACTTATCTGATGATTCATCTTCCATCTGCTGCTGTATTTGCTGTTGAATAGATGTATTGGCTTTTTCTTTATAATTTTCTCCCAAAACATCTTTTAAAGTCAATTCTTTTCCAGATGCCAAATCAATATTATAATAATATTTTTCTGTATAAGCACTGAAAGAACCCTCAAAGCGAGTCACAACAAAAGAGACTTGATTGTCATCAGAATGTTTTACTTCATAATCAACAACGATATCAACAGGAAGAAAGTCTTCTTGTTTGCCTCCTGTTTCCATAAAAGCATCATAATATTCTTGTGCATGTTGTTTGGACTCTTCAACTAGTAAATCTATCTTATTGCGTATTTCCTGATTGATTTTATTTTCTAACTTATTGTTTCCTGTTTCTTTTAAAGCTGGAATTTTTACATTCACAATTTTAATATTATCTTCACTTTGGTATTGTTTAAAAGTGACAACCTTGGCAAAATCACCTAAAACGGGAATTTTATAAATGCTTTCTGCAAATACAGTATTGGTGTTGACTGCAAATACAAAAGCTGCACAGCATGCTGCCAAAGATCCTATGATCTTAGGGAAGATATATCTTTTTTTGTGAATTGTTTGAGGCTCAGGAATCACCTGTTGAATTTTTTCAGAAAGATTTTCTGGAATTGGTGTTGATAAGTATTGTTCTTTTTCTTTTGCAAATGGTTGTTTCATAACTTCACAATCCTTTCTTAAAGATACATAGTTTCTTGCATCAAAGGTTTTAATTGTTTTAGTGCACGATAAAGCCTTGTCTTAACAGTATTGATATTCGTATGAGTAATTAATGCGATATCTTCTAACTTCATATCCTCAAAAAATCTCAACACAATGATTGTTTTTAATTCTTCTGACAAGGAACCGATTGCTTGATATAAATCAATGTTTTCAGCAAGATCAGTTGATGTACTGACGATATCTTCTGGCAGTTGTTCTGTGATGATGATATGTTTATTCTTGCGTAAATATCCGAGATTTTCATTGACTAAAATACGATAAAACCATGGTTTTATCGAAGAAATATCTTTGATTGTATGGAGTTTACTATATGCTTTTACAATCGCTTCCTGTATAAGATCCATTGCAGTATCTACATTTTTAACGTACTGATAAGATAAACGATAAAAACTTTGTTGATTGTCTTGGATTAAATTGGTAAGAGCTTGATAAGCATCTTGAAAAGTTTCTTTTTTAGTCAAGTGTTCACCTACTTTCTGTTTATATATATTTTATCTGTAACTTTAAAAATAGATATGCTTTTTCTGTTTTAAGATAAAATTTTTCAATTGCAAAAGAAATTTAAAATGTTATTCGTAAAAGCAATTTGTTATAACACTTATAAGATGAATGAAAGTTTAAGAAAGTTTTATATTCTAAAAAAATACTCCTTTAAACTATTTAGAAAAAATTCACAAAAAATACCTTTATTTAATTCAAAAATGAGTTATAATGAGAACAACAGAAGAAAGAATTAAATTTTCTTCTGATTCAGTTAAAACTGAAATGAACATTACGGGAGGTCAAAAATATGATTAACATTACAGCTAGAGGATTTGAATTAAAACAAGGTCCCAAAATTGGAATTGAAAAAGAATTAAAACGTGTAGAAAAAATGCTCCCTAACACTGCTAACTTTGATGTCACCTTATCTAAAGTTACAAGTGGTTATAAGTGTGATATTACGGTCAAAGATGCAGGAAGTTTTATTCGTGGGGAAGCAATTGCAGAACGAATAGAACCAAGTATTGACTATGCAGTAGATGATCTAAAACGCAAGTTGAGAAAACTAAAAACTAGTTTAGTAGATAAAAAACGAAAGAGTGGTATTGATAATTTAGCCACTGCAATGGATGATCTGGGATACATCATCGATGTTGATGCAGATGCTCAAACAGAGTATCCATCTATTGATATCAAACGTACAAAACGTGTAAATTTACAAATGATGACAGATGATGAAGCCATTGTACAAATGGAAATGTTAGGACATTCCTTCTTTATTTATATTGGAGAAGATGGGGAAACAAGGGTAATGTACCAAAGGAAAAAAGGTTATGGTTTGTTGATCTGTGAATAGATAAAAAGGCTGTTAAATGACAGCCTTTTTTGCTTGACAAGTCTTAAAAAAACCTATAATATAAATAGGAAATAGGAGGATATTATGGGAAAAATTTATCAGAATATTACAGAATTGGTTGGCAATACACCGTTATTGCAACTGTGTAATTTATCAAAAAAATATCAACTGAGTGCGAACATATTTGGAAAATTAGAATGTTTTAATCCAGCAGGAAGCGTAAAGGATCGTCCAGCTCTACAAATGATACAAAAGGCAGAACAAGATGGTCAATTAAAACCTGGTGCAACAATTATTGAACCAACTAGCGGAAATACTGGGATTGGACTGGCAAGTATTGGAGCTTATAAAGGTTACCATACCATTTTTGTAATGCCAGAGACTATGAGTATAGAACGCAGAAAATTATTAAAAGCCTATGGGGCAGAAGTTGTGTTGACAGAAGGAAAAAAGGGAATGCAGGGAGCAGTCGACAAGGCAAATGAGCTGGCTAAAGAAATTCCCAATGCATGGATAGCAGGACAATTTATAAATCCCAATAATCCACTGTCTCATGAATGTTCTACTGGTCCTGAAATTTGGGAGGATACAGATGGAAAAGTGGATATTTTAGTTGCTGGGATTGGTACAGGAGGAACCATTAGTGGTGTAGGAGCTTATCTAAAGCGACAAAATTCCAATATCCATATTGTCGCTGTAGAACCAGAGGATTCACCACTATTGTCCAAAAAAGTCGCAGGTCCTCATAAGTTACAGGGATTGGGAGCCAATTTTATACCAGAAACATTAAATCAAGATATTTATGATGAAATTATCACAATTACCACGCAACAAGCTTATCAAGCTGTCCATGAAGTTGCACAAAATGAAGGTATTTTAATTGGTATCTCTTCTGGCGCAGCAATTAGCGCGGCAATACAAGTGGCATTGAAAGAGGAAAATCAAGATAAAAATATTGTTGTCATTCTTCCTGATACAGGAGAAAGATATCTTTCTACGCCGCTATTTGATTAGATATGATAAAAATGCTTTTTATAAAGAATCAGTTTTCCTGACTAACGTCAGCGGCTCGCAATAAAAAATAGTATTAATTAAAAATACGCCTATGGGCACAAAAAACGATACTGGAAAATGTATATGTCATAGAGAGCAACAAATTTAAGTTGAAGGATGTTTTATTACAATGGTTAGAGAAATTAAGGAAAATGATTTAAATGGATTACTTCATTTGTATGAACAATTACATAACAGCGAAGTTGTCATAAATTTAAATGAGTTATCAAATCTTTGGAATCAGATTTTACAAGACGATCATCATCATATTATTGTAGTTGAGGAAGACGGAAAAATCGTTTCTTCCTGTGTCTGCGTAATTATTCCTAATCTAACACATAATCAACAACCATATGCATTTATAGAAAATGTCATTACAGATGAAGCATATAGGAAAAAAGGGCTTGCAACAAAATGTCTTAATTATGCGAAAAAAATTGCGATAAAAGAGAATTGTTATAAGATGATGTTGCTAACTGGTTCCAAGAAGGATACAACTTTACAATTCTATCAAAATGCAGGTTATAATAGTGAAGATAAGACGGCATTTATACAGTGGATTTAATACATTCCGATTGATAGGGGATTGGGGTATTTTTAACAAGCAAAAATGCAAAGTTTTTAAGAAAAAGAATATTTTTTTCTACTCGCTGGTTTGCCTGACTGTTGTTAAAGACTGGCAATAAAAAATATCCACCGAAAATATCGGTGGATATTTTTTTAATCTATTTCAGACTTAGTTTTAACTTGTTGTGCAGCAACTTCAGTTGATATATCACCATTGATGTTAAGATTTCGATTTACTTTCGCGTCATAAGTGTGTCCTTTTAAGATATCTGTAATATCAAAACCAGTAACTTCTTTTACAGTATCAATTGTAGAAGCCAATACTTTTGTCACATTACCTGCCATAGAAGTTACACCATCGCCGTTTGCTCCATCCATAACGATGACTTTATCAATATTAGAAATTGGAGTTGCAATCTTTTCTGCCAAATCTGGCAATTTTTCAATAATCATATTCGCCATAGCGGCATGATTATATTTCGCATAAGCTTCGGCTTTCTTTTCCAGTGCCTGAGCTTCTGCAAAACCTTTTGCACGAATCGCTTCTGCTTGTGCTTCACCAGTGGCTTTAATCGCTTGCGCTTCTGCTTCAGCATCTGCAATTTTTTTAAATTTAATTGCCTCGGCATCTGCAATCTGTTTTTCTTTATCGGCTAAAGCTGGTTCTATTACCGTTTCGCGTAACTCTGCTTTTTTGCGTTCTGCTTTCTTTTCAGCAAGTTCAATATTTTTCAATTCTTTTGCAATTTCTATCTGTACTTTTTCAGATTCTACTTCTTTTAAGCGTTGTTGTTTTAATACCTCAGCATCCATCTGGGCGCTTGTAACATCTTTTAACGTAATATTTTGTTGAATGGAGTAAGCAGCGTCTGCAATTGCTTTTGATTGGTCTTGCTCTCGGCGATATTCAGCCTCTTTTACCGCTTTTTGTTTTTGTGCTTGAGCAATCTCGGTTTGTGCCAATAATTTTGCTGCCTCCCCTTGTTTGATTGCCTCAGAAGTTTTGATATCAGATTCTTTTTTTGCTTCTGCTTCTGCAATGACAGCATTCTTTTTTACCTCAGCAATTTTTCTGGCACCCAATGCCTTTAAGAACCCATTTGCATCGTCAATATCTTTGATGTTTAAAACAACAATTTGTAATCCCATTTTACCTAAAACCGTTTTGGCAACCTCTTCTACTTTATTGGAAAACATATCTCTGTCTTTGTAAATTGCTTCAACACTCATAGTTGCAATAATTTCTCTAAGATTTCCTTCCAAAATATCTGTAACAGTGCTTTTAATTGTTTCAATGGTCTTTTGAATGGTTGCAGAATCAAATTGCTCTACTGCTCTGTAAATGTCTTCTTCTTCATTTCTAATTTTTACAACTGCTGTACCGTTTGTTGTAATTGGTACCCCTTCGCAGTCCATAACATCTTGTGTGGTAAAGGGAATACTAATATTCTCTAAGGAAATTACATCAATTCGTTCAAAGAATGGGATTACCAATCCACCTTTACCAGTAATAATTCTCTTTCTAAAACCGGTTACAACAGCAGCTTTATCCTGAGGAATTTTTTTCCAGAATAAGAGCAAACAAAAGATCACAAGGATGATACAACCAATGATGATAATCGGCATTTTATAGAGTTCAAAAAACGATGGGTTCATATTAATTATCTCCTTTATATTATTTTTTTAGGAACATGGTTGATTTCTATTTGTTTTCTTCCAATAATTGCTGTTTGATATTCCACAATTTTTGAGAGAGGTCAACATAATAGTTATGGGGGTTTTCGAATCGGGTCACTTCTTCCCATAAAAGGTCGATTTGATTTAAGCAATAACTGCGAATTTCCTCAATATTTGGGCGTTGATAAACGGTTTTTCCTTGGATAATAATCGGTACCTGGATTTCCTTTATTTGAAAATCTGTAAATGTTTTCTTCTTCCAGATAAAATTGGGGTCAAATAAAGTCAACGGCTGACTGTTATCCAGTTGTTCATCATAAACGCAAAGCAAATCTGCCATTGCTTTTCCTGACTCTTTTTCAAAAATACGATATAATTTTTTAAAGTGTGGGTTGGTAATCTTTGCAACATTTTCACTGATTTTAATTTTAGGAATGATCAGACCATCTGAATTTTCAATTCCCACTAATTTATAAACGCCACCAAATACAGGTTCACTTTTAGAGGTAATCAAACGTTCACCAACACCAAAGGAGTCAATTTTAGCACCTTGTGATAAAATTTCGCGAATGATATATTCATCTAAAGAATTAGAAGCGACAATCTTACATTCTGTCCATCCCGCTTCATCCAACATTTTTCTAGCCTTTTTAGAAAGATAAGTAATATCTCCTGAATCTAGACGAATGGCACAATGTCGAATTCCTTTGGGTTTTAATACTTCATTAAATACGCGAATGGCATTGGGTACACCGCTTTTTAATACATTGTATGTGTCCACTAATAAAGTAGTATGCTCTGGATAGAGTTCACAATAGGTTTTAAAGGCGGTATATTCATCTGGAAACATTTGTATCCAAGAATGAGCCATCGTTCCGTTGGTAGGGACTCCAAATTTTTGATCCGTTAAGGTACAGGCAGTTGCTTGACATCCAGCGATATATGCAGCTCTTGCACCCAAAACAGCACCATCTGCACCCTGTGCGCGACGGGAACCAAATTCAGCAATCGCCCTTCCTTCCGCAGCTCTAACAATACGATTGGCTTTTGTGGCAATTAAGGATTGATGATTTAAGGTCAATAGGATAAATGTTTCAATTAACTGCGCTTGAATTGCAGGAGCGCGGACGGTTAAAATGGGTTCATTGGGAAATACTGGAGTTCCTTCTGGGACAGCATAAATATCTCCAGTGAATTGAAAGTGTTTTAAATAATCCAAAAAAGATTCTTCGAAAATTTGTTTTCCTCTTAGAAAAGCAATATCTTCTTCATCAAAATGGAGATTTTCAATATAATCAATCACTTGTTCTAAACCTGCTGCAATTGCAAAACCGCCATTATCTGGGATTCTTCTAAAAAACACATCAAAATAGGTGATTTGCTCTGACATACCATATTTAAAATATCCATTAGACATCGTAAGCTCATAGTAATCACATAATAATGTATAGTTAATTTGATTTAATTTCATGTAAAATACCTCTTTTATTGTTTTATTGTTACCTGTAAACCTGTTAAGACATCCAGTGCCTTTTGATTGAGTGTTTCATCATTGCTGGCAGTGCAATTTGCATCTACAATGATTTCCGCTTCTGGCAGTGCAGCCTTTGCCAAAACCGCATTGGACAACACACAAATGTTAGAAACCAAGCCGCACAGTTCCACCGAATCAAATTGTTGTTCCTTTAGATATTCCGCAAGTGATAAGGAACCAAATGTGTTTTTGCAAAAACAAACTGCATCATGTGCTAGTAAATTTTTGACCTTTCCATATAATTCCCATCCATAGGTATTCTCTATACAATGCGCTATGGGAAGTTTTTTCCCTTCTTGTGTATCCAAATAGTTGGGCTTATGTGTATCCATTGTAAATAAAACTGTCTGCTGTTGTGATTGATACTCTTTTATTTTACAACAAATCGCCTCTTCCAATAAAATAGCCTTATCAAATCCCAAACTTCCATTGACGAAATCATTTTGATAATCAACTACAATCAATGCCTTTTTCATCGTAATCCTCCTTTATGCCATTGAGCTTTAATTTAATCATAATCCACTTATTGCGAAAAGTAAAGACTTTTTGATTGTAATTTTATCATTTGGAGTCTGAAAAAGATAGAAAATATAGGGTGTGTTGGCAATTGTGCCCTTATTTTCTGTGGTAAAATATTTTACAATATGCTATAATTGGAACAAGCAATATTTGTAAAGGAGTAAATCAATATGAAAAAGACTATTTTATTTGTAATTTTGCCTCAATATGCGGATTGGGAAGTAGCATATATATCATCTGCAATTACGATGTTGGGTCAAGGACAATACGATATAAAAACAGTATCTTTATCAAAAGACCTCGTTCAGTCTATCGGTGGATTTCAAGTATTGCCAGATTATGATATTACGTCTGCTCCAAAAGATTATGATGCTTTGGTCTTAATTGGTGGAATGACATGGAGAAATGAAAATGCCAAACAGGTAAAGACCTTGATAGAAGCATGTTATCAAACAGGTAAAATATTAGGTGGTATCTGTGACGCTTGTGCTTTTTTGGGCACAGTTGGTGTTTTAAATGATGTAATACATACAAGTAATGATTTGAATGATTTGAAACAGTGGGCAGGGGATATTTACACAGGAGAAACAAAATATATTGCAAAACAGGCAGTGAGAGATAAAAATATAATAACTGCAAATGGTACAGCACCCATGGAATTCGCGAAAGAAATTTTACTTGCTTTAAATGTGGCGAGTGAAGATAAAGTGTTGGAGTGGTATAATTTTCATAAATTAGGATTTTATACTGCGCCTATGCCTAAAATGTAAATGAAAAATTGTATAGCAGAGTTATAACACGCTCCTTTAAATGCAAAAAATTCATGATACCTGCTCAAATTAAAATTTATAAATAGAACGTAAAATTAATAAAGGAGATAAAATACATTATGAAAGGGCTTTTATTATGAAAATCATACTTCCAGAAGGCGCAAAGGTAATGATTGCGCAACTGGAACAGAAAGGCTGTGAATCCTATGTAGTCGGCGGTTGTGTGCGGGATAGTCTGCTTCAAAAAATTCCTTATGATTGGGATATTTGTACAGCAGCATTACCGCAACAGGTTTGTGAGATACTAAGAGATTATCCAATTATTCAAACAGGATTAAAGCATGGAACAGTGACCGTCTTATATCAAAACACCCCCTATGAAGTCACAACATTTCGAACAGATGGGGAATATCTGGACCATCGACGTCCGAAACAAGTAGCATTTATCACCAATTTAAAAGAGGATTTGGCACGTCGAGACTTTACAATCAATGCAATTGCCTATCACCCAAAAAAGGGAATCATTGACCCCTTTTTTGGGGAACAAGATTTAAAGGGAAAATGTATTCGATGTGTTGGCAGCCCGAAAAAGCGTTTTGAAGAAGATGCACTTAGAATTATGCGGGCACTTCGCTTTGCCTCGGTATTGGGATTTAAGATAGAAGACCAAACTGCTTTGGCGATTCATCAACAGTCCGATTTATTGCAGCATATTGCAAAAGAGCGCATACAATCCGAATTGTGTCGCTGTATTTGCGGCAACTATACCGCAGATATTTTTAGGGCATTTCCCGATGTATTGTTGCAATTTATTCCAGAATTAACCACATGTTTACATAGTGATTTATGGGAGCGCACACTGATATCACTGCATGGGGCATTTGATGATTGTATCGTACGCTTGGCAATCCTATTCTATGGAATTGCAAAATCACAGAGCAGTTTTACAAATGATATTCGCCAACAATGTGCAGATATCACCCATCAGATTATGAAGCGATTAAAGTTTAAAAATGAATGGACTTATCAAGTGAAGCAATTGGTCTTTTGGTATGACAGTGAACCAATGCCCGATACCAAACAGATTAAAACATATCTGTATCGATTGGGACCATCTTTATTTGAAAAATTTATCAGGGTAAAACAAGCGGATACACTTTGGCAAACACCAGAAAAAAGACAGGCAAAACAACAACAATTGTCTCAAGTAGAAAGATTGAATCAAATCATCATACAACAAAAACAATGTTTTTCATTGAAGGATTTGGCTATTCATGGAACAGATTTGATTTCTCTTGGTTTTTCTGGCAAAGAAATCGGGTATTTATTAAACGCATTACTACAAAAGGTCATACAGGAAGAATTGGAAAACAAAAGAGAAGTTTTATTAAAATTTATTCAAGAGAAAGGAACACTATGTTAGAGTTAAAAGGAAAATATAATACGGCAAAAGTATTTACCGATACAATTGACGAAGAATCAATTTCACAAATTATTTTACTATGTAATCAAGAGTTTACAAAAGATAGTAAAATCCGCTTAATGCCAGATGTCCATGCAGGTGCTGGGTGCACCATTGGAACAACGATGACAATTACGGATAAAATTGTCCCAAACTTGGTAGGTGTTGACATTGGTTGTGGTATGGAAACAATTCGCATTAAGGAAAAACATATCGAACTACAAAAATTGGATAAGCTGATTTATGAAAAAATTCCTTCTGGCTTTAAAATCAGAGAAAATCCACATCATTATATAGAGCAAATTGATTTGTTAAAACTCCATTGTTTTGACCACATCAATTCCCTTCGAGCAGAAAAGAGTATTGGAACCTTGGGAGGTGGAAACCACTTTATTGAGGCAAATAAAGACGAAGACGGCAATATCTATATTGTAGTTCACTCTGGAAGTCGCCATTTAGGATTGGAAGTGGCAAAATACTATCAAAATTTGGGATACGAGATTCTAAATGGAAGCAGCGGACAGGATATACAACAGTTGATTACCAAATTAAAAGCAGAGAATCGCGAAAAAGAAATTGAAAAAGAAATTAAGAAGTTAAAAAATATAAAACAAACCGATATTCCAAAACAACTTGCCTATGTTTCAGGAGAACTATTTCAACAATATCTTGATGATATGAAATTAATTCAAGAATTTGCTGTATTAAATAGGAAAGCAATGATGCGCGAGATTATAAAGGGTATGAAACTTCATGTGGAGGAATCCTTTACAACCATTCATAATTATATTGATACCGACCAGATGATATTGCGCAAAGGCGCAGTGTCTGCAAAAGAGGGAGAAAAGATATTGATTCCGATTAATATGAGAGATGGAAGTCTTATCTGTATTGGAAAGGGCAATCCAGATTGGAATTATTCTGCTCCACATGGAGCGGGTAGGTTGATGAGTCGTTCTATGGCAAAGAGTACCTTTACTGTTTCAGAATTTAAAAAGCAGATGAAAGGTGTTTATACCACTTCTGTAGGTAGTAAAACATTAGACGAATGTCCCATGGCATATAAGACGATGGATGACATTGTAAAACACATTGCAGATACTGTGGAAATTGTAAATGTCATCAAGCCAATTTATAACTTTAAGGCTGGAGAAGAATAATAAATGAAATTGTACTTTTATTATGGAGTGATGGGCTCAAGTAAAACTGCAAATGCTTTGATGATGAAATTCAATTTTGAAGAGCGCGGAAAACGGGTTTTATTGTTAAAACCCAATATCGATACCAGAAGCAATAGTGACCTTGTCGTTTCTCGAATTGGTCTATCCGCCAAAGCAGTGCCGCTAGATCCGCAGCAATCTATCTTGTCTTTACCAGAACTCAGGCACATTCAAGTTTTGATTGTAGATGAAGTGCAATTTTTAACAGAAGCGCAAATTGATGAACTTAGAACTTGTGCAGATCATGGCATATTCGTGTTCTGTTATGGTTTAAGAACAGATTATATGTGTCATCTATTTGAAGGAAGTAAAAGACTGATGGAAGTTGCAGACAGTATCCGCGAGATAAAATCCACCTGTCATTGCGGACGCAAAGCAATTGTCACAACACGTTATCAAAATGGTCAGATTATTTATCATGGGGAACAAATTGATATTGGGGGAAATGACAAATATACTGCACTGTGTTATCACTGTTGGAAAGTTGGAAACTTAGGCTATTTAAAAGCTGAAAAACAAGATGACAAGAAAAGGTAAAAAAAATCGTATGTGGGTGATATTTGCATTGCTATCTGCAACTTTTGCTGCTTTTACTTCTATTTTAGCTAAAATTGGAATAGAACATGTCAATTCTAATTTGGCAACTGCAATTCGTACTGTAGTTGTTTTAATCATGGCATGGGGGCTTGTATTTGTTACTGGAACGCAACATGGAATTACACAGATAGGAATGAAAAGTTGGTTGTTTTTAATATTATCTGGTTTATCGACGGGATTGTCATGGCTGTTTTATTACAAAGCGTTACAACTAGGAGATGCTTCCAAAGTGGTTCCAGTGGATAAATTTAGTGTTGTTATCAGTTTGATGTTAGCATTGATTATTTTAAAAGAAGCCATTACATGGCAGACATTGGTTGGGGGATTGTTGATTACAATTGGAACCATTGTTATGATTTTATAGTCTATAGAAAATTTATGATCATTTGAATCAAGTATATATTACAATAAAAGGGATACCACAATTTAGTAGTATCCCTTTTATGATATTTGATAAGACAACCTGCTTTGATGGCGGTCGATACAATTTTATTTAAACCACAACAAAAATACAGACAGGGTAGAAAGTATAAAATAAATAGTAACCAAAATAAAAATTAATTTTGCAGAAGTGCCCCCGGTTTTTGTCAAGGTTTTCATATATTCGTGATGTTCTGTAACCTGATTTTGCACTTTTCTGATTTTATTCTCACAGTGAAATTTATAAAGCCGATTTGTGAATATACCACATAAAACCATAATAACCAGTCTTGCAGCACTACAGATATTAGAAGCATGAGCGAGTGCCTCCATAGAAAATGGAATCTGTATTACATCTGTCATCATCATATTTTTTGCCATTTCCTGAATCGTAAATAAAATACTTGGAATTTGAAGCCCCACCATAACAACAATTAACATAATGCCCCAAAGATACATCTTGCGATAAAGAAAATAGAATCCATTAAATAACAAGGCGGCAAAATTAAATGTAGTATTTTTGCGCTTTTGTCCCATATCATTGAATTTTGGGATAAAATATTGCGTGTTTTGTCCAATGAATACTGCCCAGTCCTTTACTGGAATTTCATCAATTTTTTCATCTGGATTGACCCCGCCAAAAGGAGTTGTAAAAGGGTCATAAGCCATATAGTTTAAAGGTTTTTGAAATCCCCCTGTAAAGGTCTGCTGATTGGAATTGGGTGGCTGTTTTGGTTGATTGAGCGGGTTGCCACATACTTCACAAAACAATCCGTCGATTGGATTGAGTGTACCACAGCGAGAACATCTTTTTGGTTCATCAGAGGTATAGTGTACTTCCTTTTTGGGCATTTCCCATGCTTTTTTCTGAGCATGTAATTCATCAAAAATACATTTTCCCTCTTTATCAACGCAATCTTTATGATAAGGTGCGCCGCATTCTGGACAAATAACGATAACTTTTCCATTTTCTAATGGTTCTCCACAGATAGGACAGTCAACATTTTGATATTTTCCCATGCTTGCCTCCGATTTTCTTCATTTTATCAATCATCAATTATTTTATCGACATTTTAAGTAATATCCGTTGCTATTATAGCACAAGAAGTATTAATATTCAAATAGTTATTCGTAAATATTTTATGTTACAAAAAGCATGGTGTAGAAGAAAGGAAGTTTTAACAAATGAAGCAGTTTCGAGATTATTTTGATTGTGTTCCGTATTTAGAAACAGAACGATTTATGTTAGTTCCCTTTGAGAAGGAAGATATGAAAGACTATTTTGATATTTTGAGAGATGATAGAGTACAAAAATTTCTTGGTGGCGGAGTACCATTGTTCGATAAAGAGCCACACATTACAAATTGGCTCAATAACATAAATGAGAAACTTTTGAAAAGAAAACTTGTCTTTACATGGTGTGTAAAGGAAAAAGTAAGCAGACGCGTAATTGGAAGAATTGATTTAGGGGGATTTATAAAAAAGACTATGGCGGAAATCTCTTATCACTATGTTTATGATAGCTGGGGGAAAGGAGTGGCTACTGAAGTTGCAGCAAAAGTAACCGATTTTGGCATAAAGGAATTGGGACTTCAAAGAATTCAAGGTCTTGTTCAGATAGAGAATCGAGCTTCTATACGTGTCCTTGAAAAGAATGGATATCTGCAAGAGGGAATTCTTCATCACTATCCTTTTGGACGAGAATTTCATGATGTAGCAATACTGGCAATTGTAAGGGTTCGTTAAAAATTTACAAATTTGCGATATTGATACCATTCTGGAAACGAAATACGATAGATTAAAATTCGACAAATCTTGCAAATACAATACAAATATGGTATACTAAATTCTAATATTTTAGAAGTAACTGGAAAGGTGTTTTACATATGACAAAAAAACAACGGGCTTTGTTGGCAATTGAACAACTCAAAGAAATATATCCAGATGCTGTGTGTTCTTTGGATTATCGAGAACCATATGAATTGCTGATTTCTGTTCGACTGTCTGCTCAGTGTACCGATGCTAGAGTCAATATTGTCACAAAAGAGCTATTTGCAAAATACACCACTTTAAAATCTTTAGCAGAAGCAGAGTATGAAGATATTGAGCGCATTGTAAGACCTTGTGGTTTGGGAAAAACCAAAGCAAGGGATATCATCTCTATGTCAAAAACATTAATAGAAGAATATCACTCTGTTGTACCTGATACAATGGAAGAATTGCTCAAATTATCTGGTGTAGGACGCAAAACAGCCAATTTAATTTTGGGAGATGTCTATGGAAAGCCTTCTGTTGTAACCGATACCCATTGTATTCGCATTTGTGGAAAGTTGGGATTGACCGATGGCAGTAAAGTTCCTTTATCGGTAGAAAAACAATTGTGGAAAATTCTACCACCAGCAGAAAGTGGCGCATTTTGTCATAGATTGGTCTTGTTCGGCAGAGAATACTGTACAGCACGTTCTCCAAAATGTGATATCTGTCCATTGAGAAAAGAAGTTTGTAAAAATCCCCTTACAAAATAAACTGTAAGGGGATTTTGATTAATAAAATTCTAGGCTTCTTTGTTTGCGAAGTTGATTTCTTTTGATTCCAGCTTCCCATTCTGCTTTTTCTTGCTCGGTTTGTAGAATTAACCTTGGCACTTTGGTCGGTTTTTCATGTTCGTCCAATGCAACCATAACCACATAAGCGTGATTGATAGGGCGTTTGACCCCATCTAAACTTTCAACAAAGGTATCAACTCGAATCTCCATAGAAGAGGTTCCCACATAAGTGACTTTTCCAACCAATACCACCAAATCATTGACATAAGCAGGTGCTTTAAAATGAATTTTATCCATTGAAATGGTTGTGACATTGCAGTTTGCATGTCGTCTTGCAACAACACCGGCAACGATGTCAATCCATTCCATCAGTTTGCCTCCAAATAACCGATGAGATCCATTGATGTGTTCATTCATAATAATATGAACCTGCTTGGTTGTGGAATCTGATACATATTTTTCAGATTGTTTTTCTATCATAATGTTACCCTTTCTCATAGATATTGATTATAATGATAGTGTAACACAATTTGATGTAATAATAATTAATAAACTAGAAAAATTTTCATTCATTGCTGTAATTTCGATAACCCTGTATCTGTAAAACACGCAATTCCTGATAAGAATAGCTGTCCAATGGGCGATTGCGTGCATCAAAAGAATGCGCTGATACAAAAATTTGATTGGTGGTTGGTCTTACAACCTCTGTAACAAATAGAGAATGATAGTAGCGTACACCGTTGGACAGTTGGATAATATCTCCCAATTGTACTTCAGAAAGTGAAATTTCTTCTGTTGCAAATGGACCCACTCCTTGGTTGGAAATTAAAAATTGGTATAGATAGGAAACTCCTGTCCAAGAAGGGGAACGATTGTCAATATCCAGATAATACCAGCCAAATGTTGGTGTATAATTCATCACGCCACATCCCTGATAAAGACACTGAGAAACAAAATTTGTGCAATCTCCTCCAATTTCATCAAAATTAAAATACTTTGGATTGCGTGAATATGCCCATTTTATTGCATAATCAACAGCTTTTTCACGTTGGTATGAGAAAGTTTTCAACATACTGATTCCAACCTTTCTATCAATATTTTCAGATTTGATATCATGATGTCATATCATATGAAAAAACAGATATGATTATTTTACAGTTTAGTAACCAATTTTTGATAACAATCAAGTAATATTAATATTATTAAGTAGATTAAAAAAGATGGAGTATCATGAGTGTTTGGATATATTAAACCCTTTAAACCTGAAATGAAAGTAAAAGAATTTGACACCTATAAAGCGATCTATTGTGGATTATGTAAACAGCTTGGCAGTGTATATGGTCCATTTGCTAGAATGACTTTAAGCTATGATTTTACTTTTTTATCCTTGATTTCATTGAGTTTAAAAGAGGTATCTGGTCTTTTTCGACATGAAAAATGTATTGTGAATCCCTTAAAGAAAAAAGCGTGTCTAACCACCTGTGAGGATTTGACCTTTGGTGCTTCCACTGCAATGATTATGTTTTATTATAAATTAAAGGATAACTATGATGATGGCGGTATCAAAGATAAAAGTCTTTCCCTGTCGCTTATGCCATTTGCTCGCCAAGCAAAACGCAAAGCGGCAAAAAGATATCCTTATTTAGATGAAATTGTAAGTGAGTGTATCAATCAGCAAAATATCGTAGAGCACAGTGACAGTCTTAGCATTGATTATGCAGCGGAACCTTCTGCAGGGGCTTTGGGTCGCATTTTTGAATGTTTATCCGACGATAAGACCGAACAAACTGTACTGAACCGACTTGGGTATTTTGTAGGGCGTTTTGTATACTTTATTGATGCCTTAGATGATTTAGAAGACGATATCAAAACAGGTGGGTATAATATATTTTATAAAAAGTTTGTAGCCCAACAAAATACCAATTTAGAACAGATAAAAGAATATGCAAAAGGTGTTATCAATTTGACCATTGGACAAATTGCTTCTGCATATGAATTATTAAACATCAAACATTACAAGACCATATTAGATAATATTATTTATTTGGGGTTTCATAATAGTCTTTATCAAGTATTGCATAAAGAACAAAAAAGATTAAATAGAGAACGGGAGTTATATTATGGCAAATCCATATGAAGTATTAGGGGTCACACAAAATGCAAGTGATGACCAGATAAAAAGTGCTTATCGTGAGTTGGCAAAAAAATATCACCCTGATAATTATCCAACCAGTCCACTAAAAGAAGTAGCTGAAGAAAAAATGGCAGAAATCAACTCTGCTTTTGATACCATTATGAATGAAAGAAAAATTTCTGGCGCTTCTAGAACCTATCAGTCAAATGATTATCAGTCCCAGACTGGATATACTGGTCCCAATTCCAATTTACGAGATATTCGTATGATGATTGGGCAGAATCGATTGGTAGAAGCCGAAGAGTTATTGGATGGCATTCCACCCGCTCAACGAGAAGGGGAATGGTATTTTTTAAAGGGGAGCATTTATTTTTCCAGAGGTTGGTTGGAAGATGCAACCAATCACTTTTCTACCGCCTGTCGCATGAGCCCTAACAATCCAGAATATCGCGCAGCATTAAATCGCATGATGTGGCAAAGACAGGGGAATTTTGGCGCAGGACAACAAACCAATACCAACCCTTACCGCACACAGCCCCAAATGGGTGGTTGTAGTGCATGCGACATCTGTAATGGTCTGATTTGTGCAGACTGCTGCTGTGAATGTATGGGTGGGGACTTAATCGCTTGTTGCTAGGTGAGACTTGATGATGAAACAGAGTTTTAAGATGGCATATGGTGGTATTTTATGCGGATTAAGCATCGTTTTTATGTTTTTATCCAGCATTTTTCCATTTGCCGAATATGCGTTTCCTGCGATTGCGGGTATCTGTCTGATTCCAGTTGTGATTGAATTTGGTTATAAAAATGCAATTTTATGTTATGTAGTCGTTGGCATGTTATCTGCCTTGATCGTCCCCAATAAAGAATCAGTTGTGTTATTTATTGTATTTTTGGGGTATTATCCCATATTAAAGGGAAAAGTAGAAACCATGAAAAATCGAATACTAGAATGGAGTATCAAAATACTTTGGTTTAATTTAGCGGTATTATTTTCTTATTATGTCGTCATTCAAATTTTGGGAATGACACAGGTATTGGCTGATTTTGAAGTTGCAAAGTATGGAATCCTTCTGTTGTTAGCAGTGGGAAATGTGGTTTTTATCATTTATGATATTGCCTTAACTAGATTAATTTCTATGTTTTTAATACAGATTCGCCCCAAATATATTCATAAACTAAAATAAAAAGACGGTTTTTTTAAAACCGTCTTTATTCAATTTTTAATACATCAGTAAATACATTGTAATAATAAGGAGGTATTATCTTATTCTTATGGTATTTTCCATAATACCAGGCTTTAAAAGTTGCTTGTTTGCGGATGACATCTAAATAATTTTGAATAAAAGAAATTCCATTTTCTTCAACATTCATTGCCTGGGTAATTTTTGTAGGAGCATCATGTGTGATAATAATATCCACCTTGTTTTGATGTGCCTGTAAATTTTCAAGTCCGTTTGAAGTTTCTTTGACAGTTGGTTGTTCTCGTCCTTGTGTAGAAAACTCTTCTGGTAGATCAATGAGTTGTGCGGCATCTCCACCTCCAAATGTAAAGATAGATTTTCCTTCAATTTGATAAATTTCTCCTCTTAATAGGTGAATAATACCATCTGCAATGATCTGCACTTGACCGCCATTCCACTCAGAAGTTTCATATTTTTCTAATAATTGATAATTTTCATTACAGCCATCTACAAATAAAATTTGATATTTTTGTTTTGACAGCCATTTTAACATTTTTGTTTCTTTTTTAGAGCCGTCCCAAATAAATCCAAAATCCCCACATACAATTAAAGTATCACCTTTTTTTAATTTTTTAATTTCCTTTTGTTTAAATCGGGTGATATCTCCGTGAGTATCTCCAGTGACATAAATCAAGATAAGCCCTCCCGCTCATGATTTTCATATTTTAATTTAAAAGCAATGATTTGTAACTTGTTTTTCCCTTAAAATATGATATACTTTAAAATATGATAAGATTGTATGGTTATCTAAAAAACTTACTTTTATATAATACACTGATTAAGGAGTTATGTCTATATGCACATACAAAAAACAGCAATTTTCACATTGGTTATCATATTAATTTCGTTTTTTACCAATACAGTGTCGGCAGCGGTTACCTATGAACCTGAAAATACCACCATTAACAGTGAATCTGCTTATATGGTAAATTTGGATACTGATACACCAATTTATGCCAAAAATAAAGACCAGCTATTATGTCCTGCTTCTTTAACCAAAATCATGACAGCAACATTGGTATTGGAAACGTTGACAGATGAACAATTAAATAAAAAAATTGTCTGTCCGACTTCAATCATGACAGATTCCTATTGGATAGAATCACAGGCGTCATTGTCCGGTTTTCTCCCCGGAGAAGAAGTGCGTATATTCGACCTATTGGTGGCATTGTTATTACAATCCGCCTGTGAGATAGGAGATGTTTTAGGAGATTATATCGGTCGGGAAATCTATGGGGGAGATATTCAAACCTTTATTGAAAAAATGAATATTAAGGCAAAGGAATTGGGATGTGAAAATACACATTTTGCCAATACACATGGACTTCATGATGATAATCAATACTCCACTGCTTATGATATCTATCTGATTACTGAACATGCGTTGGACTTGCCGCGTTTTAAAGAAATTGTCAAAGAACCTGTCTGGGAAGTTGCTCCAACCAACCTCACTCCAGAAAATAAAAAATTAATTCACACACATAAAATGTTGGCATCCTCCTCTGACTTTTATTATAAACCTGCTCTTGGAATCAAAACTGGAACAACTGATGAAAATACGCAAAATCTGGCGACTTTGGCGGAACAAGATGGATTTACTTATTTGCTAATTGTAATGGGGGGGCTAGATCGAGATGAAAGTGGTGTGCGCACACAAACGGTCTTTCGTGACTCCATTAATCTATTAAAATGGGCTTTTAATTATTTTGACATCCGAAATGTGTTGGAAACAACAACACTGGTTGCTGGTGTCCCAGTAAGACTTTCTGCCATCAAAGATCAAGTGATTGCACAACCGGCAGAAGATATTTCTGTATTGATGCCAGAGAATATTGAACTAAGTTCAATACAACAAATTCCCCATGTCCCCAAATTTTTAGATGCGCCAATTAAACAAGGGGACAAGATTGGAACTTTAGAATTAAAACTAAAAGATGAAGTTTTGGTAACAGTAGATTTAGTTGCTTCAGAGACCATTGAGCGCAGTACCTTTTTGTATATTTTAGACCAGGTAAAAAAGTTTTTTACCCAGCCCATGATACAAATCGGTTTGATTGTACTAGCAGTTTTAATTTTTCTTTATATCATCATTACAGCAATCTACAATCATAAGAGAAAGAGTGTAAAATTTCAATATTCCTCTGTCAAAAAACAAAAAAAGAAATAAATGAAAAGACATTGCAAACAGCAATGTCTTTTCTTATAAAAATGACAGTTGTGTTTTTCGTTATTTTTTGGTAAAATAAAATCAATTATATCATATCTTATGAGAGCAAGAGGAAATATATGAGTCAGTTACATATTGTTTTAGTACAACCCCAAATTCCCCAAAATACTGGAAACATTGCAAGAACTTGTGCAGCCACTGGGGCAAAATTACATATCGTAAAGCCGATGGGATTTGAAATCGATGATAAAAAGTTAAAGCGAGCAGGCTTGGATTATTGGTATTTACTGGATATTTATTATTATGATAATATTGAGGCGTTTTTTGAGAAAAATAGCGGCAACTTTTATTTTTTCACAACCAAAGGGCAACAAATTTATTCTGATGTTACTTATCCAGATACAGCTTATCTAATTTTTGGAAGAGAAGACGCTGGATTAGACGAACAGCTTTTATTTGACCATCCAGATAATTGCGTAAGAATACCCATGATAGATGATGCGAGAAGTTTAAATTTATCTAATACAGTAGCACTTGCTAGTTATGAAGTATTGAGACAATGGGGATTTCCCCGTTTAAAGACAGCGGGTGAATTGACAAAATTTCATTGGAATGAACGATAAAATCTATCAATAGAAAGGATATATACTATGAACTCTATTAAATTAATTACCGATTCTGCTTCGGATATTCCCCAAGAAACCGCGCAACGATATCAAATTGAGATACTAAATTTTCCAATTACCATTGGAGATAAATCATATGAGTCCAATAAGGATTTTACCAATCAAGAATTTTATCAAATTTTATTAACAGAACCCAAAATCCCAACACATGCTCAGATCACCACAATCCAATTTGAAGAAAAATTTGAAGAAGTTTTTAATCAAGGCTATGAAAATTGTATCTATGTTTCAATTAATCGACTTGGCTCTAGTACGTATGACAATGCCATTATGGCAAAGAACCAATTTTATGAAAAATATCCAGAAAGAAAAGACCAATTTCACATTTATGTAATAGACTCTAGAATTTATACCATCGCTTATGGTTATCCAGTTATCCAAGCGGCGAAGAAAATTCAAAAGGGTATTTCTGTTGATGAAGTGGTCAGTTATTTGACCGATTGGTTTGAAAGCGTTGAAGTTTATTTTGCCCCTTATTCTCTAGAATTTGTCAAAAAATCAGGACGTGTGAGCTGTGCGGCTGCCTTTATGGGTGAACTGCTGGGATTAAAACCAATTATTCGCTTTAAAAACGGTGAAGTGAGTATCATTGAAAAGGTACGGGGAGAAAAAGCAATTATTCCAACCTTACTCAAATATGCGGAAAATAATATGATTCCCAAAACGCCATTTATGGTTGTGAAAGGCTGTTTGGACGAAGCCGCTGAAAAATTAAACAAAGAAGCAGAAAAGCGTTTTCGATATCGTTCAGAGGGAATTTTTGAAGCTGGAGCAGCAATTACCATCAATGCAGGTCCCAAAATGGTTGCAATTGTGATTAAGAGCAAAAACAAATCATAAATTTGTAAATATTGGAAGTTTCTTCCCTAAAGTACTTGCAAAAAAAATAATTTTAGTATAAAATAAAGAAGTAGTTTGTGATTCTATTTCAAAAATAAATCATAGACAATGGTAAGAATGTGATTTCAAAAATACTGAAAGGATGAATAAAATGGCAGCGTTAAACAAAAAATCAATTGAAGATATTGAGGTTGCTGGCAAAACGGTGCTTGCTCGCTGTGATTTCAATGTACCATTAAAAGATGGAGTAATCACCAATGATAAAAGAATTGTAGCTGCATTGCCTACTATTAAATATTTGATTGACCATCAAGCAAAAGTAATCTTGTGTTCTCACTTAGGTCGTCCAAAAGGGGAATTTAAACCAGAATTTTCTTTGGCTCCAGTAGCTGCAAGATTATCCGAATTGTTGGGCAAAGACGTTGTAATGGCAAAAGACGTTGTTGGTGAAGATGCAAAAGCAAAAGCTGCTGCATTAAAAGAAGGCGACGTTATGTTATTGGAAAACGTTCGTTATCACAAAGAAGAAACCGCAAACGATCCTGATTTTGCAAAAAATTTGGCTTCTATGGCTGACATTTATGTCAATGACGCATTTGGCGCTTGTCATAGAGCACATGCATCCACCGCTGGAGTGGCAGCTTATTTGCCAGCAGTCTGTGGTTATTTGATGCAAAAAGAAATCGCATTTATTGGCGGAACATTAGAAGATCCAAAAAGACCTTTTGTTGCAATCTTAGGTGGTGCAAAAGTTTCTGATAAAATTGGCGTAATTACCAACTTATTGGATAAGGTAGATACGTTGATTGTTGGCGGCGGTATGGCTTATACCTTTATGAAAGCAAAAGGCTATAACATTGGTACTTCTATTTGTGAAGACGACAAAGTGGAATTGGCTGCTTCTATTATGAAAAAAGCAGAAGAAAAAGGCGTTAATTTATTGATTCCAGTGGACAACCGTATCGCCGATAAATTTGCAGAAGATGCACAATATCAAGATATCAATTCAGATTCCATTCCAGATGGCTGGATGGGTATGGATATCGGTCAAAAGTCTATTGAGATGTTCTGCAATGCAGTCAAAGATGCAAAAACTGTTATCTGGAATGGTCCAATGGGTGTATTTGAATTCCCAAATTTTGCAAATGGTACCTTAGCAGTTGCAAAAGCAGTTGCTGATTCTGATGCGATTTCTGTAATTGGTGGTGGTGACTCTGTTGCAGCAGTAACAAAATTGGGATTTGCTGATAAAATGAGTCATATTTCTACCGGTGGCGGCGCTTCCTTAGAATATATGGAAGGTAAAGTATTACCAGGTATTGATTGTTTAAATGCAAAATAAGTTTTCTGTCCGTTCAGATAGAACTTGGAGCGATCCAAATAAAAAAAGACGGGGCGGGGTAAAGCCCGTCCCGCTTTTCTTTTATCAAAAATTTGTAAAAATCTCCCACTTTTAAAGTGGTGAAATGAATTGGATAGGTGTATTTGATAGCGATTGTCCTATCAGTATGAGTATTGAGAATGAAGATATGCACTTTGTATTTTCAACGCATAAATTGAATAAAACCATGGGACATATGGGGTTCATTTGCTTAGATTTGGTACACTAATACAATCGAATGAGAACCTATTTTCTGTATTTCGCAAAAAATCCACCTGCTGTATCAACAGTATAACGATATCATTACATGATTTGAAAGAGGTTTATTAATATGAATAAAAATTTAAGAAAAGCAATTATTGCTGGCAACTGGAAAATGAATAAAAACAGAGCAGAAGCAAAAACACTTATCGAAGAACTAAAGCCATTGGTGGCAAATGCAGGATGTGAAGTGGTAATTTGTGTGCCTTTCACCAATTTAGAAACTGCTTTAGCAGCAACAGAAGGCTCTAATATAAAAGTAGGAGCTGAAAACTGTCACTTTGCAAAATCTGGTGCTTATACTGGTGAAATTTCTGCTGATATGTTGGCTGAAATGGGTGTAGAGTATGTAGTCATTGGTCATAGTGAAAGAAGACAATACTTTGGCGAAACCGATACCACAGTAAATTTGCGTACAAAAGCAGCTTTAGAAGCTGGTTTAAAAGTCATTTTATGCGTTGGGGAAATGTTAGAAGATAGAGAAAACAACATCACTGAAGAATTGGTTGCACTACAAACTAAAATTGCATTAAAAGATGTCACCAAAGAGCAATTAAAAAATGTAATCATTGCATATGAACCAGTTTGGGCAATTGGAACTGGTAAAACTGCAACCGCTCAACAGGCAAATGAAGTATGTTCTTTGATCCGTGCTACCATTGAAAAAGTCTATGATAAAGAAGCTGCTGATGCGATGACCATTCAATATGGTGGTTCTATGAATGCAGCTAATGCAGAAGAATTAGTGGCTCAACCAGATGTTGACGGTGGATTGATTGGCGGAGCTTCTTTAAAAGCAGAGGATTTTTCAATTATTGTAAAAGCCGCAACAAACGGCTAATTGATGGGTGGAGGAAATATCAATGAGAAAACCATTGGCTTTAATTATCATGGACGGGTTTGGCAAAAATGAATCTGAATACGGAAATGCCATCTTTGCTGCAAACACACCAAATTTAGACCGCTTGATGTCTGAAGGCAAGATGACTTATATTGGTGCATCTGGGTTGGATGTAGGTCTCCCCGATGGTCAAATGGGAAATTCTGAAGTTGGACATACCAATATCGGTGCAGGACGAGTAGTTTATCAAGAACTGACTAGAATTACAAAAGCAATCAAAGATGGTGACTTTTTCCAAAATCCTGCTTTAGTAAAAGCAATGGACAACTGTAAAGCAAATGGGACAGCGCTTCATCTAATGGGCTTGTTGTCTGATGGCGGTGTTCACAGTCACAATGAACATTTATATGGCTTATTAAATCTTGCAAAAAAATTTGGTATTGAAAAAGTATATGTTCATTGCTTTATGGATGGACGTGATGTTCCTCCAAGTTCTGGAAAAGACTTTGTTGAACAGTTACAGTCAAAGATGAACGAAATCGGAGTTGGAGAAATCTCCACTGTTATGGGAAGATACTACGCAATGGACCGTGATAATCGTTGGGAACGTGTCGAAAAAGCATATTCTGCTATTGTGTACGGAAAGGGAAATGAAGCAACTAGCGCAGTAGAAGCGATGCAACAATCTTATGACGCACAAGTGACAGATGAATTTGTGATTCCAACCGTCTGTAAAAAGGATGCCAATATCAAGGAACATGACAGCGTTGTATTTTTTAACTTCCGTCCTGACCGTGCAAGAGAAATTACCCGTACTTTAGTAGATGATGCGTTTGATGGCTTTGTAAGAGAAGGCGGCAGAATACCTGTTTGTTTTGTATGTATGACTCAGTATGATGTTACTATGCCAAATGTAGACGTTGCTTTTAAACCGCAATCTTTATCAAATACCTTTGGAGAATATATCAGCCAAAAGGGATTTACACAACTTCGCATTGCAGAAACAGAAAAATATGCACATGTAACATTTTTCTTTAATGGCGGTGTAGAAGCAACCTTCCAAGGAGAAGATCGCGCTTTGATCAACTCTCCAAAAGTTGCTACTTATGATTTGCAACCCGAAATGAGTGCTTATGAAGTTTGTGACGAAGTTGTAAAGAGAATTGAGTCTGATAAATATGACGTTATCATCTTAAACTATGCAAACTGTGATATGGTTGGTCATACAGGTGTATTTGAAGCTGCAAAGCAAGCAGTAGAAGCAGTGGATACTTGTGTTGGAAAGACAGTGGACGCAATCCTTGCAAAAGGCGGTGTGGCATTGATTACAGCTGACCATGGAAATGCTGATCAGATGTATGAACCAGATGGTTCTCCATTTACTGCTCATACCACATCACCTGTTCCATTTGTTGTAGTAGGTCTGGATCGCGATTTGAGAGAAGGCGGAAAATTAGCAGATATCGCTCCAACCATGTTAGAAATTATGGATTTAGAAAAACCCATCGAAATGGATGGCATTAGCTTATTAAAATAAATAAAAATGGTTGAGCAAAAAGCTCAACCATTTTTTAAATTTGTTCTTTGATGTGGTTTAATGCTCCTTTTTCCAAACGAGATACCTGTGCTTGACTGATTCCAATTTCTTCTGCAACTTCTACTTGCGTTTTTCCCTGAAAGAATCGAAGCATGAGAATATTTTTTTCACGTTCGTTTAAGTTATTCAGCGCTTCTTTAAACATAATTTCACCCAACCAGTCGCTATCATCACTGTGATCTCCAATTTGATCCATTACATAAATGGTATCTCCACCATCGGAATAGACTGGTTCGTAAAGGGAGACAGGGTCGACAATTGCTTCTAATGCCAATACAACGGAGGCTTTATCCATTTCTAACTCTTTTGCAATTTCTTCAATTGTTGGTTCACGGCTCATCTTTTTGGTGAGTTGTTCTTTGATATTCATTGCCTTATATGCAATATCTTTTAAGGAACGACTCACGCGAATCGTATTATAATCTCTAAGATATCTTCTAAGCTCGCCAATAATCATAGGTACTGCATAGGTAGAAAATTTTACACCAACTGTCATATCAAAATTGTCAATCGCTTTCATCAAACCGATACAACCTACTTGAAATAAATCGTCTAAGTTTTCTCCACGATTGACAAAGCGTTGTATCACGCTTAATACCAGTTTTAAATTTCCATTGATTAATTTTTCTCTGGCTGTTTTGTCTCCTTTATGCATTTGTTCTAAATATTCCATTTTTTCTTTTTCTTTTAACGTTTTTAGTTTAGAAGTATTAATACCACAAATTTCTACTTTGTTTATCTGCATCGTTTTATTATCCCTTTTCTTTATTAGAATCTTTCTATTAAGAGTATGTGTTGTTTTTTGATACTCCATTCAGTTTTTATCAAAAAGCAGTAGAAATTTTACTGTGATTATGATATCATCTAATTAGAAATTCCAATAGAAAAGAAAAAACTCAGCTTAAAAAGCATCGTATAAACGTAGTAGATATACCAATACCAAAGGTGTTCAAAAGGGTATTCTGTTGAAAAATAGTTATCATTGTAATCCTTTTAACCATGCAGAAAATTGCTCAAGAACCTTGGTGTATAATTCATTATCATCAGCATTGTCCAAAGATTGCATTTTTGAAAAACCCGTATTGTCTCGCTTTCTTCCGGGCATATCATCAAGTTTCGTCAAATATTTAAAATTGTGATTTCCAATACCAATAAACTGTATAAAAACATTCATAGTAGATGACTTTCTAATAATTTGGTCAGTTTGTACTTTATCGAAATTTTCTCCATCTGTGATAAAGAGTATAAATATTGGATCTTCTTCAGCAATTGTAGTCTTTTTTCCAAATTCAAAGAAATTTGTTTTTATGTTTCCATCATTGATAATGGCTTGTAAAACAGGTGCATATTGTGTCCCGCCCATACGATAACCAGATGTTTGAATCACATTTGTCACATAGTTTTCATAGTTGGAAAGGTTTAAATCGATTAATTTTGTATAGGTATCTTGGAATAGATAAATATCAATAGAACCATTATCATCAAAGGTCAACCCTAAAGGGACCAATCTATTCAGTGTATGTTGCACAGTGCCTCTGTAATAGAGATCGTACATAGAACCACTATAATCCAAAGCAACTACGACTTTTGCTCGTATAGAAGGAAGATTCACACCACTCTTTTTACTTAAATCAACAACACACTTACTGAGATTCACAACATGCTTTTTCAGAGTTACTTTATCTTTTGATAAGTTAATCTTTCCCATGATAACCTGCTCTAACTTTTCCTCTTCACTTTCATGACTTACCTGTTCAACAACAGAATTGATCTGATTTATTTGTTGAAGAGGTGCGTTTTGAGTTGCTGGAGAATCTGATAATATTTCAATGCCGCCAAATTCTTTTAAAAGAGCAGAAAGCCCCCCATTGAAACCATTTGCGACAGCGGCAATACGCCATTCATTCTTGCGATAAATTTCGATAGATATGATGGCTTTTTCTGCTTTAAAATCCAAGCCAGATAATTCCATAGAGATTGCATGTTGATTATCTTGAGAGAGAAAAACACAATGCTTTGAAATGGTACCCATAGTACCATTTCCATCAATATTTACGGTAAATACCAGTTTTTCAATTTCTAATGGCAATTTGGATAGATTGATATGAAACTCAGCAGAATTTCCATTTGATATGATATTAATTTCCCTGTAAGGTGATGACGTTTGGTTATAAAATATCATATATCGGTCATCTGAAAGTTTACCCACCTTATCTAAACCAAAACAACAAAAATCATATATATCTGGACCATCGATGTGCATTTTAACACATAGTTCAGAATTGATATCAATATATTTACTGATTTTATCTCGCATTCCTCGTGAAAAAAGCATTTGAATACCTCCTGTTGATATTGATAAAAAGTTGTAGAAATTGGACTATTTCTATATAAAATTCTAACATCATATCCAAATAAAGTCAATGAAGTTGAGAGAAAATAACAGTTTATCACCAATATGAGATGTTTGATCAGAATCGGTTTTGCAATCATATATAAATAAGGCTTTACAAATTTCAGTCTATGGAGGTGTTTATGATGAACTGATGTAAAAGCAATCGTTAGTCTTATTGTATTTGACGATCAAAATATTATCCCAAAACTATAATTTTAGGCGAAAAGAAGGAATTTATAATGAAAAGTGCTGTATTTTATGGAAAACACAATATGAAAGTAACTGATATGCCAATGCCAAAGATGGGAGAAAAGGATGTACTCATTAAAATTATGGCGTGTGGTGTATGTGGTACCGATGTGCATATTTATGAAGGGGACAAGGGATGTGCAGATTGTACACCACCTACGATTTTAGGGCATGAATTTTCTGGTATTGTAGAGCAGGTTGGAACGGCTGTAAACCACATAAAAGTAGGTGACCGCGTTTGTGTTGACCCAAATGATATTTGTGGTGAATGTGATTACTGTCGTTCTGGTATTGGTCACTTTTGTGAACAAATGAATGGGATTGGAACAACCAGAGATGGTGGATTTGCTCAATATGCAAGTGTCCCAGCAAAACAAGTTTATAAAATTGCAGATACTACCACATTTGAACAAGCAGCGATGGCGGAACCAGTGGCATGTTGTTTACATGGTATTGATATGTGTAATATCATTCCAGCCAGTGTAGTTTTGGTAATTGGTGGTGGTATGATAGGTTTGATTATGTTACAGCTTGCTAAATTAGCAGGAGCACATCAAGTTATCCTATTGGAACCAGTTGAATCCAAAAGAGAAGTTGCGAAAAAATTGGGTGCAGATATTTGTATTGATCCACTTCATACAGATGTCAAAGCGGAATTGTCTGCATGTGGTATTCGCCGTATTCATACTGTCATTGAATGTGCTGGGCTAACTACAACCATTGAGCAGGCAATTGATTTGGCTGGCAAACAATCTACCGTTATGATGTTTGGTCTTACCAAACCAGATGACGAAATTGCAATCAAACCATTTGAAATCTTTCAAAAAGAAGTGGTGTTAAAATCTTCTTTTATCAATCCATATACACAAGGCAGAGCAATTTCCCTGATTGATTCTCAAAAAATTGATGTATCTACGATGATATATGAAGTTTGCAGTTTAGAAACATTGCCAGAAATATTATCTAAACCAGAACTGAGAGCAAAAGGGAAATATATTATCAATCCTTGGTTGCAATAAATTTTTTTATGAAGGTGATACTGAGGTAACTATAAAGAAAGTAGAGCAACATTTTGGATGGCGATAGCAGTTGTATCCATTTTGAATTTATGGAGGTGTTTATTGTGGACTGCCCAAAATGCGGAAAATATATGCAGGCTGGATTTTTACAAACTGGCAATATGATCGCTTTTAATAAAACAAGACATAAAATTTCTTTGAATCCAAAAGAAAAAGAAGATGTGATGATAGCGAAAAAGGCTTTTACCGGAACAGATTTTCATGGATTTATCTGTAAAGAGTGTGGGCTGATTGTGTTTGACTATCAAAATACGCTAATAGGATGGTAACTTTTCGTTTGTAGAATTGCCTATTGAAGATTAGCAGGTAACTGTATGTCACTCCACACAAAGATTTTTTCATATTAGATTAGGGGTAACTATATGACATGGCTTAGACCAAGCGATGATAGAAAGCAAAAATATATAGAATTAAGGTTATACGCACCAAAAGGCGAAAAAATATTTTTAGATTTTAATCCACTTAAAATTTCTGATAAACCTGATTGGAATCCAGCATGGGAAGAATGGCACTGTTATGTGACACCTTTGCGAATATACCAACAAGATTATGAGATTTTACTTTATTATTTCCAGAAAATATATCCAATCAAAGATGCCTTTGATGGAACGCTTGAAACTGCTTTTGATGTTTGTTTCTCCAATTGGATAGGTAAAGATAATTGGCTTCGGATAATTTTTGAAATAGAACAGGAATTGGAAAATATTTCTGATGACAAAAAGCGTTTTTTGATGGACTTTCTAAAGTGGTTAAAAGAAGCACTTTGTCATACCTCTATCATTGTTGTGGAGGGTAATTTATAAGGGCAATTTTTAAAGTAAAATTAAAAAAAGCAAATTCCTTAAAAGGAATTTGCTTTTTTATTTATCTCATCTTACTGAGTATCTCATTTGATACCGCTTATTTTTTTAAGCCATAGTATGCTTTCTTATAAATGTCTTGTAGTTCAGTTACCAATGGGTATCTTGGGTTAGCAGGAGTACATTGGTCTTCATGAGCTTTTTCAGATAATTCATAAGAAGTTGCCATGAATATATTTTCATCAACGCCACAATCTTTAATGCTCTGTGGAATGTTGAGGTATTCATTTAATTCGCGAATTGCTTGAATTAAGTTTTTCACGCCTTCTTCTACAGTTGGAGCAGGGATACCAGCAACACGAGCGATTTCAGCATAGCGTTGGTCTGCTTTAAAGTGGTCATATTTTGGCCATGTTGCAAATTTGGTTGGTTTTTGTGCATTGTATTCGATAACCCAAGGCAACAAGATAGCATTTGCACGACCATGAGGAATATGATATTCACCACCTAATTTATGTGCCAATGAGTGATTAATACCCAAGAAAGCATTGGTAAATGCCATACCAGCCATACAAGATGCGTTGTGCATTTTTTCTCTTGCTTTGGAATCTCCATCAAAAGATTTTTTGAGGTTTTCAAATACCAATTTAATTGCTTGTAGTGCCAAACCATCTGTGTAATCAGATGCCAATACAGAAACATATGCTTCAATTGCATGGGTCAATACGTCCATACCACAGTCAGCAACCAAAGATTTTGGCAATGTTTGTACAAATTGAGGGTCGATGATTGCAACATCTGGAGTCAATTCGTAGTCAGCCAATGGGTATTTAATGTTTTCTCTCTTATCAGTAATAACGGAGAAAGAAGTTACTTCAGAACCAGTACCAGAAGTAGTTGGAATACATACCATTTGTGCTTTTGTACCCAATCTAGGGAAGTGGAAAGCACGTTTTCTGATATCCATGAATTTCATTCTCAAGCCATCAAAGCTAGTATCTGGATGTTCATAGAATAACCACATACCTTTTGCAGCGTCCATTGCAGAACCACCGCCCAATGCGATAACAACATCTGGATGGAAGTTGTTCATAGCAGCAACACCGCGCATAATGGTGTCAACAGATGGATCTGGCTCAACGGAATCAAAGATTTCAGCATGGCAGTAATCTGGGCGTTTTCTTAAATAGTGTAGTATTTTTTGAACATTTCCCAGTTTTACCATCATTGGGTCAGTAACGATAAATGCACGAGAGATATCAGGCATTTTTTCTAAATATTGGATAGAATCATCTTCGAAATAGATTTTTGGTGGAACCTTAAACCATTGCATATTAGTTCTCCTTTTAGCAACACGTTTGATATTTACTAAGTTTGTAGAAGAAACGTTTTGAGTTGTGGAGTTATGACCGAAAGAACCACAGCCCAATGTTAAGGAAGGCATACTTGTATTGTAAATATCACCGATACCACCTTGAGAAGAAGGAGAGTTTACGATAACACGTCCAACCTGCATTTCTTCACCAAAAGCAGTTATCATATCTTCGTCGGCAGTGTGAATGGAAGCAGAGTGTCCCATACCGCCTAAGATCAACATTTCTTTTGCTCTTTGGAAGCCTTCTTTTTCATCTTTAACAGTCATATATGCTAATACAGGAGATAATTTTTCTTTAGACAATGGATATTCTTCGCCAACGCCAGGAATCTTAGCAATCAAAATTTTTGTATTCTCAGGAACAGTAAAGCCAGCCTGTTGTGCAATCCAAGCAGGGGATTGACCAACGATGGTACCATTTAAAGCACGTCCTTTATCAGCTGGGAAGCAGAAATCAGTTAATTTTTGAATTTCATCTTCCTTAACAAAGTAACAGTTGTTTTCTTTCATAATTCTTTCGAATTCTGGAGCAACTGCTTCGTCAACAATAGCAGCCTGTTCAGAAGCACAAATCATACCATTGTCAAATGTTTTTGACAACATAATATCATTACAAGCAGCAGCCATATCGGAGGATTTATGAATATAAGCAGGAACGTTACCAGGACCAACGCCCAAAGCAGGTTTACCAGCAGAATATGCAGATTTTACCATGCCAGGACCACCAGTAGCCAAAATGATTGCAACGCCTGGGTGATTCATCAATAAGCTAGTAGCTTCGATAGAAGGATATTCGATCCACTGTACACAGTTTTCAGGAGCACCTGCTTTTACAGCTGCATCTCTAACGATTTTTGCAGTTTCAACACAGCATTTTTGAGCAGATGGATGGAAACCAAAGATAATTGGATTTCTGGATTTTACAGAAATCAAAGACTTAAAGATTGTTGTAGAAGTAGGATTGGTAACAGGAGTAACACCAGCTACAACGCCGATTGGTTCAGCGATTTCCATATATCCTTCCAATTCATTGTCATTGATAATGCCAACCGTTTTTTGAGATTTAATGCTGTGCCAAATATACTCAGAAGCATATAAGTTTTTGATGATTTTATCTTCATAAACACCGCGCTGAGTTTCTTCAACAGCTAATTTTGCAAGTTTCATGTGGTTGTCCAATGCAGCCAATGCCATTTCATGAACAATGTGATCAACCTGTTCCTGGTCTAATTTCATGAACTCATGTAAAGCGGTTTGAGCTTTTTGTACATGGTCATTGATAACAGCAGCAACATCAATTTGCTGCTCTTTCTTTACTGGGGCTTCTTTTTTTTCAGCCATAAGATTTACCTCCAAATTTATTTTAAATAATAAGTTTGTTAAATTGTTGACAATTAAATTATATTGTATTTTTATTGAATTGTCAACTGATATTGATAAATTTTTGTCAATTTCAATTGATGAATCGAAATCGTTTTTTGATTTCAATATTATGGAAAATCAACAAAAATAAACAAACTTTTTATTTTACAATAATTTATTTATTTTATCTGTGTATCCTTCTGTTTGATACGGGAAAGAGGCGTATGTTGCATTGCCTGTTTCATCTGTTCATTGGATACATGAGTATATATTTGAGTTGTTCCCAAATTAGTATGTCCTAAAATCTCTTGTAAAACTCGAATATCAACACCACCATGTTGATACATAATTGTCGCAGCAGTGTGGCGCAACTTATGTACAGAATAACCGCGTCCGGAAAGACCCGCTTTTTTTAAATATTCTTCTAATAATTCTTCAATGCGTCGTTTGCTTAATCGACTACCCGTTTTGCTAATAAACAAAGCTTCTTTTGCTTGTGGTTTTATCTTTGCTATTTGATGGTTTCTAACTGTTAGATATCGCTCAATAGAGGATAGACAAGCATCATTCAGATAGACAATACGTTCTTTATTTCCTTTTCCACGAATCAACAGGGTATCTTTATGAATGTCATTTAGATTGATACCCACCAATTCACTCAAACGCATTCCACAGTTTAAAAATAATACAATGATACAATAGTCGCGTTCTTGATAGGGACCATCAATGTGATTGAGCAATTCAAAACAATCCTCTAAACTTAAATATTTCGGAAGTGTTTTTTTGATACTAGGACTTTCTAAATTCTCGACAGGATTTTCCTTTAATAGCGCGCGATTGTTTGTCAAATACCGAAAAAATACCCTTAAACAAGAAACCTTGCGAGCACGTGTATTGGATTGATTGGCACGATTGGAAGATGTGTATAATAAAAACTCATAAATATCTGAAAGGGTAATTGTCTGAACAATTTCAATTGTAACTTGCTCTATTGAGATTTGTTCAAATTCCATTTTTTCATCACATAGGTGTTTATGTTTTAAGATAAAGCGAAAAAATGTTTTTAAATCTGTATAATATGCTTTCACAGTAGTAGGAGAGCGACCCTTAATTGTTTCCATATATGCCAAAAAGTCTTTTACAAAACTGGGGCAATCGTTATACATATATCACAAACTTTCTTTCAATTTCTGGTAAAATATCTGTTTAAAATTTCTATTTCTATTATATTCTTCCAAACAAAAAGTGTCAACAGATAAAGTGCAAAATCTTTATGCTGTTTTGTTGTTCATCTTATGACCTATAAGATGAAATACCGTTAAATATTGGGGTTTATACCGCATTTGTTAGTTGTAAGTTAGTTATAAATTCAAATGCAATTAATTGCATTTTTTAAATCTTGTTCATCCAAATGGGTATAAATGTTTGCTGTTGTTGTATAATTGGCGTGACCGATGATTTGTTGAATGGCTTTTTTATCTGCTCCTGCACGCAACATCAGTGTTGCAAAGGTATGCCGAGTACTATGTGGTGTTTTATCTTGTATCTGAAGTTGTTCTAATATCTTTTTAAAATGATTGATATAACTGCGATAGGAGATAGGGAACAGCTTTTCACAGGACTGTTGACAGCGTCTTTCAATCAATGGTGCTATTTTGGAGTGAATGGGTACAATTCTTTCTTTACCTGCTTGTGTTTTTCCGCCTCCAACAATCAATTGATGTTCTAAGTCAACATGAAATCTTGTTAAGGCTAATAGTTCACCGATGCGGAATCCAGTATAAATCAAAATTAAAATGCTATCCAAGTAAGGAGTATCCATAGTAGATAGAGAATCCCATAATTTTTGAATCTCTACATCAGTAAAAATCTGTTTCTTTTTGGTCTGAGCTTTTGGCACTTCAATAAATTTGGCATAGTTTTTTTGAACGATGTCGTTTTTCATTGCATATTGATATAATTGATTGAGTAAAATTTTTAATATCGCAGCAGTGGAGCGGGTCAATGATTGTTCTTGAATGATTTTTTGAAAATGGATGGTTTTTAATTCACAAAATGGCATTTGATAGTAAGGGGATAATTTTTGATAAGCTGTTTCATATCCCTTTTTGGTTTTTGCCTGAATATTTTGATAGTGTTGCAAGCTCCATTGATGATAAATTTCTGATAGGGAAATGGTATTTAGGTCAAAAGTGTTTTCTGTGTGGTATTTGGCAAGTGCCAACAGCGCTTCTTTTTTTGTCTTAAAATATCCTAACGTCCGATATTGTTGCTTGATGGTTTGGGATGAGATTTGTTTCCAGCCAATTGTGATTCTAGCAATATAGGGGTTACGCCGTTTACCAGATAATTTATAAACCGTTCCATAACCATTTGGATTTCTCATATTATCATACTCCTAAATATAATTAATTTTATTATACGATAGATTTTATAGATAGGAAAGGGATTTTCCAAAAAAGGGAAGCATATTTTTGAAAATCATTAACCACGCTAAATAAAAATTTAACGCGATTAAGAGTGGAGATTTCCTTAAAATAAAGATTCAGAGATTTTTAAAAATCTCTGAATCTAAATCACTTAATGTGTTTGAATATAATTTAAAATTAACTCTTTTAATTTCGCTGGATTTCCTTGACCTTTTGTTGCTTTCATACACTGACCAGTTAAAAATCCCAACGCATTTGTCTTTCCGTTTTTATAATCTTCAATGGATTTTGTATTTGATTCCATAACAGTGTTTACAACTTGTTCCAAAGCATTTTGGTCTGAAATCTGTTCTAGACCCAATTCTTTAATGATATCTGCAACTTGTTTATCTTCCTTTAAAATCACTTCAAAGACCTTTTTACCTGCTGCATTGGAAATTTTACCGCTTTCAATTGTCTGGATTAATTCAGCTAGTTTCGTCGCAGTCAATTTTGTAGTGTGTTCAATCGGTTGATTGGTTTCGTTCATAATTTTAGAAATATCACCCAAGACCCAGTTAGATACTGCTTTTGCACTACAATTTCCCGCTTTTAACGTATCCTCAAATATGCGACATTTATCTATATTTTCTACAATTGAAGTTGCATCTGCTTGAAGCAATCCCAATTCTTTTACAAAGCGCATTATTTTTTTATTTGGAAGTTCTGGAATGGATTGTTTTAATCCATTTACATAATCTTCTTCTAATACAATGGTAAGCAAATCAGGTTCTGGGAAATAACGATAATCATGGGCATCTTCCTTACTGCGCAGTAAAACGTTTTTTCCAGCAGTGTCATCCCATCTTCTTGTTTCCTGAGTGATGACTCCCCCATTTTCCAACACTTCCATCTGTCGATTGGCTTCGTAGTCGATTGCATGGACAGCACCACTAAATGAATTGATGTTTTTCATTTCAACACGTGTTCCAAACTCATTGCTTCCCCTTTTCATAACGGAAACATTGACGTCACAACGAATGGAACCCTCTTGCATTTTACAGTCTGAAATATCAATATACTGTAAAATGGACTTAATTGCTTCCAGATATGCTTTTGCTTCTGTAGAACTGCGAATATCTGGTTCAGAAACAATTTCAATCAGTGGTACGCCACAGCGGTTAAAGTCCACCAAGCTGCCGTCAAACGTATCACTATGTAATAGTTTTCCGGCATCTTCTTCAATATGAATGCGGGTAACGCCAATTCTCTTTTCAATTCCATCGACCAAAATATCAACATAACCATTTTCACAAAGAGGAATATCAAATTGAGAAATCTGATAGGCTTTGGGAAGGTCTGGATAAAAATAATTTTTACGGTCCTGTTTACAGATGCGATTGATAGAGCAATTGAGTGCATGTCCCATGCGGATTGCACTTTCAACAACCTGCTCATTTAAGGTTGGCAGTGTTCCTGGCATACCCATACAGATAGGACAGCACTGCGAATTGACCTCTAAACCAAATTCATTGTTACAACTACAATAAATTTTAGAATTTGTATTTAACTCTGCATGGACTTCTAGTCCAACTACAATTTCATAATCCATCATTTTTATGCTCCTATCACTAATTCAATTCGGGAATACAAGAAAATCCACCAACAATCTGCTCATAAGCGAAAGCAGTATTGAGTAAAGTTTGTTCACTAAATTTAGGACCTATCAATTGTACGCCAATCGGCAAATGATTTTCATCTTTTCCACATGGGACGCTAATTGCGGGTAATCCTGCAATATTGACATTGATGGTACAGATGTCAGTTGCATACATTTTAAGAGGATCGTTGATATTTTCTCCGATTTTAAATGCAGTATCTGGAGCGGTTGGCGTTAAGATAACATCGCATTTTTCAAATTCCTGATGGAACTCTTTGGTGGTCTGTTGCTGTAATAATTTTGCACGTTTATAATATGCGTCATAATAACCGGAACTCAATACAAAAGTACCCAATAAAATACGGCGTTTTACTTCATCTCCAAAGCCTTCACTTCTTGTTTTTTCATACATTTCAATCAAGCTGTTGTATTCGGCAGTGCGATAGCCGTATTTTACCCCATCAAATCGAGCCAAATTAGAAGAGGCTTCAGCAGAAGAAATGATATAATAAGCACTCAGTGCATAACCTGTACTTGGCAATGAAATTTCTCGCAAAACAGCACCATTTTTTTCTAACTCTTTTGCCACCTGCATAACATTTTTTCTCACCACTTCAGAGACACCCTCTCCAAAGTATTCTTTGGGAATACCAATTACCTTCCCCTTTACATCGCAGTTTAGGTTTGCTTTAAAATCGGGATACTCACGAATGGCACTTGTTGCATCATGGGCATCACGACCACAGATAGCAGAATACAACATCGCAACATCGCTAACACTTCTGCCCATAGGACCAATTTGGTCAAGAGAAGAGGCAAATGCAACCAATCCATAACGAGAAACAGAACTATAAGTTGGTTTCAATCCGACTACACCACAATAAGAAGCGGGTAAGCGAATGGAACCACCTGTATCAGATCCCAAAGAAAGAACCGCTTCACCAGCACCGACACAGGCAGCACTACCACCAGAAGAACCGCCGGGAACACGATTGAAATCATGAGGATTTTTGGTCTTTTCAAAATAAGATGTTTCTGTAGAAGAACCCATTGCAAATTCGTCCATGTTGACCTTACCAATTGGCACATAATCACAGGCATTTAATTTTTCAATGACTGTAGCATTATATGGTGGCACAAAATGCTCTAACATCTTAGAAGCGCAGGTAGTAGCCACTCCTTTTGTACAGATATTGTCTTTGATGGCAATGGGAATCCCTGCCAATTCGCTAATCGGCTGTTGATTTGCAATTTTTTTATCTACTTCTTCTGCCTTTTGAAGTGCGACATCTTCTGTTACAGTGATAAACGCTTTCACTTTATCCTCTACCGCATGGATACGGTCAATCACAGATTTTGTAATTTCTACAGCAGAACATTTTTTTTCTTTCAACATTGTGGAAAGTTCGGTCGCAGTATATTGATACATCTCCATGTCTTTTTTACTCCTTTAGTCTACAATTTTGGGAACAACAACACATCCAGCTTTTATTTGAGGTGCATTTTTTAATAATTCTTCGCGTTTAAAATGATGTTGTGCAACATCTTCTCTCATTACCATGGGATGATTTACATCAATTAACGCACCAGTATCATCAAGCTGAGGTAAATTTTCTACCATGGAAACAATCTGTTCCATCTCCTGCTCAAATTTTTGGATTTCTTCTTCTTTCACCTGTAGTCTTGACAACTTTGCAATATGTCTAATATCTACTTTCATAGTAACCTCCATTAATCTATCATTTTGGTAAAGTCCGCTTCGGAAAGAATGGAAATACCCAAATCCTTTGCCTTTTTCAATTTACTTCCAGCTGCTTCCCCTGCCAATAGATAATTTGTCTTTTTGGAAATACTAGTGGAAACCTTTCCACCATTCTTTTCTATTATATCTTTTGCTTGATTTCTTGTAAAGTTATTTAATGTACCTGTTATCACAAATGTAAGATTTTCAAACCGATTTCCGCTAATTTTTGACTGATGTACCATATGAACACCAGCTGTTTGCAATCGCTCAATTAATTTTTTTGTTTGAGGCAACTGAAAAAAAGACACAATATTTTGTGCCATGACTTCCCCGATGCCGTCAATTGCAGCAATCTCTTCTGCATCTGCCTGTATTATCTGTTCAATCGAAGGATAGTATCTGCACAACAGCTCAGAACCCTTTTTCCCAATATTGCGAATACCAAAACCAAATAACAATTGAGAAAGGTCATTATTTTTCGATTGTTCAATTGAATGGAGTAAATTATCGGCTGATTTTTCCCCCATTCGTTCTAATTCCAACAAGTCTTCTCTTTTTAAATAATATAAGTCTGCTGTTGTCTCAATCAATTGATGTTGTACCAATAACTCTACAATAGCAGGACCTAAACCATCAATGTTCATAGCATCTCTTGAAGCGAAATGAATGATATTTTTTAATTGTGTCGCTGGGCAAAATGGATTGACACACCGCAAAGCAGCTTCTCCATTCTCTTTTACCGCTTTGGTGGAACAGGCAGGACAGATATCTGGAATGATATATGGTTGTGAATCCGGTTCATGCTGTATCGACGCAATCACTTCTGGAATGATATCCCCTGCTTTGCGAATTTTGATGATATCACCCAAACGAATATCCTTTTGCGTGATGTAATCTTGATTGTGCAGCACCGCACGACTAACGGAAGAACCCGCCAATAAAACCGGCTCAAATACTGCTGTTGGAGTCAATACTCCCGTGCGACCAACACTGATTTCAATATCCAACAATTTGCTTTGTTTTTCTTCTGGAGGATATTTAAAAGCAACCGCCCATTTGGGGTATTTCGCAGTATACCCGATAAGTTCTCGGTCTGCCAAACGATTGACCTTGATAACAGCACCATCTAAATCAAAGGGAAGCTGCATTCTGCGCTGTTGAATTTGCTCGATTTCTTCAATCGCCTCTTCGATGGATTGACAGGTGCGATATTGCGGAGATACAGGAAATCCCAATTGCTGTAAAAACTGCAATCCCTGATCGTGATAATCAATGGTTATCCCTTGTATTTGCTGAATATTAAATACAAAAATATCCAGCTTTCTTTGGGCTGTAATGCTGGCATTTTTTTGGCGCAAAGAGCCTGCTGCCGCATTGCGGGGATTTTTAAAGGGGACTTCCTCTCTCAATTCCTGCTCTTTGACCAGTTGCGTAAATACGTCCTTTGACATATATACTTCCCCACGAACCTCTAAAAATGGAATGTTTTCAGTCAATTTTTTGGGTATCGACGAAATCGTCCATAAATTTTGAGTGACGTCCTCTCCGACAAATCCATCACCTCTGGTGGATCCTCTTGTAAATAGTCCATTTTGATATTCTAAAGAAACGGATAAACCATCAATTTTGGTTTCTACAACATATTGTGGTTGTACAATTTTTTGGATTCGCTCGTCAAAAGCTCGTATATCTTCTAACTCAAACACATCTTGTAGGCTGCCCATCTGCACTGTATGCTCTACCTTTGTAAATAAGGTAGAAGACTGCCCACCCACCTTTTGTGTGGGAGAATCCTCTGTAATATATTGCGGATATTCACCCTCTAATCGCTTTAACTCATTCATCAATATGTCGTACTCGTAATCTGTAATAGATGGTCTGTCTTGATTGTAATACTCATCAGCATAAATTTCAATCTGTTCTCTTAATTGCTGTATTTTTTGTAATACATCTTCACTCATTATTTCACCTACCAATTGATAAACTGAGAAAAAGTTCTTGTACTGCAATGCAGTACAAGAACAAATTCATTGTACTTTATTTTATTGTTATTATATCACGATATGGAAATAAAATGCAATATATTCTTTGTTTTCTCTTTTGCACCGTTCATGGTTCATTCTTCAAATTGTGGAATAAACTAAAATCGATGATTCAACATTTAATTTGGCATATACATAGGTGTCTTTCCAAATCGGTTTTTTATTTTCATCTTTCCAGAAATATACATTTTTTCTAAAGTGAGCTTCCCGTTGAAATCCCAAGGTTTCAAGTAATTTCCATGAATTCTGATTGTTTGGATCACATTCGGCATAGATTCTATGTATCCCATTTAAAAACGCTTGGTCAACGAGCGCTTTACAGCTTTCAGTGGCATAACCTGCTCCCCAATAATTTCGATTCAATACATATCCCATTTCCAGTGTTTCAAATTCACGTTTTCCCAGATATACATTACCAATCATCTTGTGAGAATCTTTTAACTCGATTGCAATCATTTCCTCTGTTTGAATACGCCACTCAAGATTTTCTTTTGCTTCATCAAAAGTCAGTGGTTTATATGGTTCATATTGCACAACTTCTATATCGGATAAATATTCAAATAAGTCCTGTAAATCTTCTTTCTGATATCTTCTTAAAAGCAATCTTTCTGTCTCTAATATGCTCATATGATGCTCTCCTAATCTTCTAAAAATTTTAATTTCTCTGCCAATTCTCCCAAATTCTTAAAAATATAATCTGGTTGAATCTGAGAGTTTTCTAAATCTGATAAACTGGTTTCTCCAGTCAGTACCAAAATAGAGGTAATATTAGCATTGATACCCACTGCGATATCAGTGTATAGTCGGTCGCCCACCATTGCAATTTCATCAAAGGGAATTTGAAGTTTATTGGATACAGCCTGTATGATTGACCGATTGGGCTTCCCTATTACCACATCTGGCTTTCTATTCGTACACGCTTCTACAAAGGCAATGACACCGCCAATATCTGGCATATATCCCCCTTCAATTGGACAATTCAAATCGGGATGTGTGGCAACAAAGGGCTTGGCTGTACGTACAAAGTCACAGAGTTTCCATAATTTTTCATAGGTTAAACTGGTGTCAAATCCCAATACTGCAATATCTGGATCGTACTCTGTAAGCAGAATATTGGATTGTAAAAATTCCTGTTTTAAAGAATCGGTTCCCACCAAATAAACCTTTTGATTGGGATATTGTTTTTGAAGATAATGTATGGTTGCCTCCCCAGATGTCATAATTTTTTCTGGTGGAAACAAAAATCCCATTTTTTCTAACTTTTCCAAATAATGATAACTGTTTTTTGAAGAATTATTGGTTAAAAATAAAAAGTCTCTTCCCTTTAGTTGGGCGATGGTATCTACAAATTGTTTGGAACCCTCTAACAATTGATCACCCAGATAAAAGGTTCCATCCATATCTAATAAAAATAATTTGATATGATTTAAATCTTTCATGTAAATCACTCCTCTATGTGAATAAAAAAAGAGCGCTGAAAAGCACCCTTTCTAAGTTATTGAATCGTTTTTCCCTTTTTGACAGATGGACTGGGAGCCACTTGCTTTTCTTGTGTTCCAATATCTTCAAAGATAACGTCATCCTCGTCATCTTCATCAAAGTAATAGACATCTGGACGGCGTTCGCCAGTCTGATTATAATAGGGCTGAATGATATATTTCTCAATATATTGATAGGAATTGAATACCACGATAAAGCCATAGGTGGAAAAATATAAAACAATTCCAATTAAAAGTGAAAATACAAAAAAATAACAGCAAGCAAATGTGAATACCAATGTAAAAAACAACGTGCATAAATTGGTTTTGATTCCCAGGATACTCAATAAAAACGCATTGCGCAACATATCTTTTAATTTCATATCAAGCGTTGGTATCATCAAAAAAATATAATAGTTTAGCATAATACCTAAAAAAGCAATCAATACCACCAAAAACAAAGGAATATAAAAAATCATATTGGTGGCAGCCTGATGAGAATAGAACATAAAAGAAACAACAATTAACACAAAGGCAACTGCGTCAATGATACTCATGATAAGACCTTGTTTCCAATTTTTCTTAAAGGCTTCTACAAAGTCTGACCACAAAAACACCGGTTTTTCATTTGCAAAATCCCGCAATACTTTAGACATGGCTGCGATTGCCGGTCCAATGGTAACAACTGGGATACAAAACAACACAAAGATGAGATTGAGTGTCACTAGTTTCCAAAATTTTCTAAAATATAATTCAAAAAAGAAAAAAATACGCTTTTTTTCAGGAGCATTTTTGTCAACTCCCCTTCCAGGTTTGGAATAATCAAACAATCCAAAAAAACCCGCCATGTTACTTCCCTTCCATTCTTATACTAGCTACTGAATTTGAAAGAGACCTGCAAATAAAAAGGTCAACAATCCTTCTAACAGCGCTGAAATTAAAATAAATATCAGTAAAATAAAATGCTTTAACAAATACAAACGAAAAGCAGCTTTTGAAATCTGTATACTTCCCTTTAAAAATAATGACGCCAATGTATTGGATAACCGAATGGATTCTCTGGCGGATAACACCAGCGAAAAAATAGAAATAATAGCACTGGGTATCATCAATAATGCGCTGTATCCAATTCCTGCAATCCCATAATTGAGATATAAATAACCGATGCTGCTTCCAATTCCCAGCCCCTTCACAAATGGAACCAATAATGTAAATGGCTGTCCAATAGCACTAAATCCACATAAAAAGGTGATCGCAAAAAATAACCCCGAAGAAACAAAGGAATTGCAAATTGTTAAAAACACAGATTGATTTAACTTGTCACGTATGTAGACATCTTGAATACTGGCAAGATTTTTTAAAAGACTGGTATTATCCTCTTTTAATAAAACAGAGCCATACATCATACCCAGTATAAATAAAAACAACAATAAGTAAAAAATATTCTGTTTTTGAAACAAAACTGAATGCTTTTTAATCGGTTTCTTTATCACAGAATTATCCAGAGATATCTCTTGTTCTAGTTCGCTTGTCCGCATATATATCATTCCTATCATAATATTTTATGATCATATATATGTTACAAAACTATAAATAATGCTTAGAAGTTTCTCTATTTGGTCAACTCATATGCTCGTTTTGTACAAGCTTCACAGGCTTCCCATACAATCTTTTCCAAGTGATTGGAACGAAAAGACTGCAGTCCTGCTATTGTAGTTCCACCTTTGGAGGAAACCATTTCAATTAGTTGATCTAACGAATTACCAGATTGGGTCATCATATTAGCAGCACCGATAAGCGTCTGAGAAAACAGCTCTAAGGCTACCTGCTCTTTGATACCATGTTCTGTTGCATATTGGATAAAGTATTTGGTGATTTCATAAATATATGCCGGTGTACTGCCACTAACAGAGATAACTTCATTCATACAATCCTCTGAAATGATGGCGATTGTTCCAGAAACTTCAAAGATATGACAGACAAATTGAAATTCATCTTCAGCAGTGGGCAAAATTTTTGACAAGGCAGTTGCACCATATCCCAATAACAGTGGCGTATTGGGCATTACCCGGACGATTTTTGCATCGACTTGCAATTGTTCTTTTAAATAATTGGAAGAAATTCCTGCTGCAATAGAAACCAATACGATATTTGGATTGGAAATCATACCCGCTTTTATCTGTGGCAGAATGGTATCAAATTGTTGTGGTTTCACTGCTAAAAATAAATAATCAGCCTCAATCACCAATTCTTCAATACTTTTTGTAGCAATTACGCCCAAATCCACAATCTTCTGCATTTTTTCCTCATCAATGTCATAGGCTAAAATGGTATCCTGCGACTGTGGTAAATACCCTTTTATGATTGCAGTCGCCATATTTCCAGCGCCAATAAATCCGATTTTCACGGTCAATCATTCCCTTCTTGTTGTAATAAAATAGCAGCTTTCATCATAATTGCACATTCTAAGCGCTTTTTCTCCAAATCACAGGAAATTTTATGCGGTTTTAAGACGTTTCCCGCATATTGTAAATTGTTTGCATTACAGCCCCCACTACAGTAAAACTTTGCCCAACAGTGTTTACAATCTTCTTTTGTATAGATATTGGCTCTAGAAAAATAATCCTTTTTCTGAAAATCTACCGATAAATCGTGAACGCTTCCCATCTTCCATTCTTCCATTCCCACAAATTGATGACAGGGATATACATCGCCTTCTGGGGTTACTGCCACATATTCATTTCCACAGCCACAACCGCGCAGTCTTTTAATCGCGCATGGACCTTGATCCAAATCAATCATAAAGTGGAAAAAATTAAAGCCCTGCTGATTGGTTTTTCGTTCAATCAGTTTGATTGCCAAATCCTCATACTCTTGATAGATTTTGGGCAACTCCTTTTCTGTGATGGCATAATCAGCAGTATCAGGAGATACCACTGGCTCTACAGATACTTGGTCAAATCCCAAATCGTGAATATGAAATACATCTTTAGAAAAGTCTAAATTGTACTTGGTAAAGGTTCCTCTCACATAATATTGATTGTGGCTGTCATCGTTTTTCATTCTCTCTTTTACTAATTTTTGATATTTCGGAACAATGATGTCATAACTCCCCTTTTGATTGGAAGTTGGGCGGATAAAATCGTTGATTTCTTTTCTTCCATCCAAAGATAAAACAACATTCGACATTTCTTTGTTAATATAATCTATCTTTTCGTCATCCAATAGGATTCCATTGGTAGTAATGGTAAAACGGAAGTTTTTTTGATATTCTTTTTCTTTGCTTCTAGCATAAGCCACAACAGATTTTACAACATCAAAATTCATGGTGGGTTCCCCGCCAAAGAAGTCCAGTTCTAAATTTTTTCTGCCAGCGGAGTGTTTTAATAGAAAATCGATTGCCTTTTTTCCAACCTCTTCACTGAGTAGTGCGCGATGTCCGCCGTATTCTCCTGTGGAAGCAAAACAGTACTTACATCTTAGATTACAGTCGTGCGCGACATGCAAACACATCGCCTTGATGGGAGATGCTACCATCATATTGGCATATTGCTCGTAGTCATCGGCAGAAAACAACGTGTCATTTTGATACAACTGTAAAATTTCTTCATATGCATCACAAATTTCCTGCTTTTCATAGGACTGCTGATATATTTGATAAAACTGCTCGAGTAGCTCTGGTGTCGGTGTTGTCTTTAAATTACCCTTATCATCCATCAATTCATCTAACATTTGAAAAACCAAATCATCTACAACATGAATCGCGCCACTATTTACATCCAATACAATATTAATTTGATTTAATCGATATTTATGAACCATATCATATCCCTCTTATCCTGTTGTTATATTTTGTTTATGGTATACTTCTTACAAAAATGAAAGGGACATCGCAAATGTCCCTTTCATTTTTGTATTCTCAATCTCAATTGATATTCTCTGCAAAATTATTTCTCACATTTTTGATTTGCTACTGTACAAGAAGTTTTACAAGCGGATTGACAGGAAGCCTGACATTCTCCACAGCCACCTTTTGCAGCAGATTTTTTTAAGTTTGCAGTATTTAACGTTTTAATATGTTTCATATCAAATGCTCCTTTCTGTGTTTTTCTGATGATAACATACTGATAGATATTCACAAAGCGCCTATTGTTGACCTGATAAGCGTTCACATCTTCTAGTGTCATTCTCATACCGATAGTATAACACAAACTTCTATTTTTGACAACCTTAACACACCATTTAATAGAATTTGCATCCCTTATATTAGCGTTTTGTTTTTCTTTTTTTTGGCTTAATGAAATAGGTTGCTCCAATAGACGAAATAATTACAACAATATATTTTACAAAACTCATGATGGTAATAGGTTCTCTGAAAAATAAAATATTTAAGACGATTAAAATGAGACAAAATAAAACTCCACTTACTGCGCCCATCACGAACTTTTCTTTGCGAAATGCCATTGCTGTCAACAATCCTGATACAAAGCTGCCCAATGCCAAACTGATGAGTGAAAAAACACTGACAAGTGCTGGGATATCCACCCTAGAAACAACAATAGAAGCAAGCAATAAGCATAAAACTGTAACAATGATTCCAGCAGGAATACAAATCACAAATGGAAACCATTGTTGATAGAGTTTATTTTTTTGTTGTGTATTTTGAGATGTCGTTGTACTATCAGTCTGCATAAACTTTCCCCCCAGAAATAAGTTCTATTGATAAAGTTTATTCTAAAATAACATTGATTATGCGTCCGCATCGTCATGAATCGTTTCATTTGACTGAATTGCCCAACGCTTGATTCTAATCTTATTTCTCTCTCCCGCAGTCTCGATGACTACATTATCTTCTTTTAAACTGACAACCAATCCAATAATTCCACCGATTGTAATGACTTCATCGCCCACTTGAATATTATTTCTCATCTTTTGGGTTTCCTTATCTTTCTTCTTCTGTGGACGAATCAGAATGAAATACATCACCACAAAGATTAATACCAAAGGTAAAAAACTCACTAGCATTGCCAATGTATCTTGACTCATAGATAAAACACCTCCAATTAATCATTTACACCTTTGCCAATCCATGGCGAAAAGGTATTGATATTTATTATACACAGATTCTAAAGCGATTTCAATCTTTATTTTCAAACTTTTATGATTTGTTTATAATTATTATCACAAAATCCGTTTTGAAAATTCCAAATTGATATGTTATACTACAAGTAAATAAAATAGACATGGAAAGGATTTGGATAACCATGGATTTACAATCATGTAGAACAGAGATCGATAGCATTGATAAGCAATTACTCACACTATTTGAAAAGAGAATGGATATTGTTTCCCAAGTTGCAAACTATAAAAAGGAACATCAACTTCCCATTTTTCAGCCAGAACGGGAACGACTTATCATTCAAAATAAAATTGCTCAGGCACAAGAAGATACAAAAGAATATGTAACCTCATTCTTTACAAATTTAATGGAGATCAGCAAATGTTATCAATTAAATCTGCTATCTTCTCAACCACAGATTCCCTTTACACAGGGAACGATTGATAGGGATTTCGACAAAATTGTTGTTGGCTGCGCTGGCACCAAGGGAGCGTATGCCCATATTGCTGCTTCTAACATCTTTTCTACACCAAACATCCAGTTTTATCAGAGTTTTGAACAGGTATTTGAAGCGGTACAACAACAGCAGATTGATTATGGTATCCTTCCAATTGAAAATTCTACTGCTGGCTCTGTAACCGATGTCTATGACGACTTGACACAGTATAGCGTTTATATCAATGCTAGCTATGACTTAAAGGTAGAACATTGTTTAGCTGCCAAACAACAGACCTCAATGGACAATCTTTTGGGGATTTATTCTCATAAACAAGCCCTTCATCAATGTTCTGGATTTTTAAAACAATATCCTCAAATTCCGGTCAATCTCTATGCAAATACCGCCTTAGCAGCACAATTTGTGTCAGAAAACGAGCAACCAATTGCCGCAATCTGTTCAGAAGCCTGTGCAAATCTATTTGGTTTACAAGTACTCAAATCTCAGATACAGAATTCCTCTGACAACTATACAAAATTCATTGTGATTTCCAAACAACTATTGTCCAATGAAGATTGCGATGAAGTTAACATTTGTATTCAGATTCCCCATATTGCAGGAGAACTCAATAAATTGCTTACAAAGTTTTCGTTTTATCATATCGACATGAATAAAATTGCTTCTCGCCCCATTGGTGATAAGGATTTTAATGTTCGCTTTTTTATCAATTTTTCAGGAAATATCAAGGATAAGAATATACAGCAATTACTCTATGATTTACATACCAACTACGATTATTGTAAATTGTTGGGAACTTATACAAAATATTGATATTGTTTAGAAAGAAGGCTTTTAAAAAGTGAAGATACTAACTGGAAAAGAACAGAAAAACGTGAAAAATCAATTCAAAACGGTCTTAAAACAAGAACAAAAATTTCTAGCTTATCAACCCAATGAACTGATTGCTGAAAAAATGTGTAAGATTGAAAAAAATTTACAGCAAAAAATTCCAGAAAAGGTCACTACCTCCCTACAACAGGTATTTGCCAAAAGTTTTCAGTTGCTGTTTGAAAAGGGAAGCAATTTGATTTATAAGACTTATCGAACTTCTAAAATACAGCATACCCAACAACTTCATCAAAAATTAGAGCGCTTTTTCTCTAAAAAAGAACTGTTCTATCTACAAAAAGAAGTGACATCTTGTGGGCTATTTCACCAGGGCGTCACTGCCATTGAAGGAGCAGGTCTTGGACTTTTGGGAATTGGATTGCCAGATATTCCCATTTTCTTGGCAATGGTATTGCGCAATATTTATCAAATCGGTCAGATATATGGATTTCAAATCGATAACAACGCTGAAAAATATATGGTACTCTCCATTATCTGCACTGCGGTCACGACAAAAGCACAAAGAGAACGTTTTTCAGCTCTGACAGACCGAGTCGCCTATCAAGTCAGTTTATCAAAATCCGATATCGATGATATGAAGTTGCAGCAAATGATCGAAACGACTTCCCAAAAGATTTGCACTAGATTATTATTTGCCAAAGCTGTTCAGGGAATGCCTATCATTGGTGTTACTGGTGGAGTAGTCAATTTTGCTATGATGAATGATATTCGAAAAGCAGCAACCTACAAATATCAAAAAAGATTTTTATCTCAATATTTATCATAGATATTCAAGTTGTTTTAAATAAAAATTTTTAAAAAAAATTGCATGAATCATTGTGACCAAATAACGACTTAAATTGTATGATAAATGGGATTATAAAAACAGGATGACATATCATGGACCAATTGTTTTTTGAACAAAAATATCAACTTTATTCTGAAATGCTTTATAAAATCGCTTTTGTCTATTTTGGAAATTCATCGGATGCAGAAGAAATGGTACAAGAAACGTTTATCAAGCTGTGTTATCATGCACCCAAATTTGAAAATTCAGCACATGAAAAGGCATGGTTGATTAGAGTAATTTCCAATTTGTGTAAGAACCAACTAAAAACTGCTTGGAAAAAACAGGTAGAGACGCGAGAGGATATGAGTGAGTATTTACAAGATTCTCGGGATTCGGAGCTTTTGGAATTGGTCATTGCTCTACCCACCAAGCTAAAAGCGCCGATTTATTTGTATTATTATGAGGGATACTCTGTATTAGAAATTAGTAACATATTAAAACTGTCCCAATCGGCAGTAAAAATGCGATTAAAGCGAGCAAGGCAAAAATTAAAGTTGGAATTGGAAAAACCACAGTAAGGGAGGATGATTGTGACTTCACGAGATTTTTTAAGAATTTTAGACCAGATAAAGCCAGAAGAGGAAATGAAACAAAGAATCTTTGAACAGATACAAGTAAAAAATGCGCCTCGCCGTTCGTTTTCTATCGGACGTTTTACGGCATTGGCGGCAATGTGTTTGATACTGGTTACAACAATTGGATATCTACAGATACAAAAGAATAAAATGATTGAGATGACTGATGATAAGATTGTACAATCATCCTCCACTTCTATACCAGAAACAACAGAGGAAAGCAATAAACTAATGGCAGATTTAGCCGAATTTGACCAAGATCAAGGGGTAGCTGGTAACAGAGCAGATACAGAAGAAAAAAGTTACGATTTTTATGTTGAATCCCAATTGGATTCTGCGAAATTGAATTTGTTTTCTTGGGAAGATACCACTGCAATGATAGATGCTACCATTTTGGGATATGAAACAAGAATAGATGAAAATAACCATGCAATTACCTATGTTAAGGTGCAACAACATCAGCTTTATACCAAACAAGATTTATCAATCACTATTTCAGAAATTCAGTTTTCCGATCTTATTGATGTACAAGCTCCCTTTTTGGTTGGAGAACGCTATTGGATTCCGCTTACATCAGAATATTTATGGACAAAATGCCCGCCGATTCAAAAACAATCGGATGGATTTTACTTATTTTCTGCTGGCTCTTGGACAGAGCTATACCAATTGTTACAACCGTTTGGAACTTGGTCAGAACAAGGCGATTTTAAGGTGGATGAAACAACATTTTTAACCCATTGGGATCAATGGATAACTTCTCACGAATATGTCAAGTAAGGGATAATTCTTTTTGATTTTTATTACGAGTTGCTGACGATAATTAAGCAAATCAGCCAGTAACAAAAAAGATACCTTGCAAAAATTTAACGGCGGTTTTTCAAACCCTTTATTTAGACAGTCGCTTTATTATGGTGGCTGTCTATTCGTATCTATCAGCGACAGATTTCCAATTTCGGGCATGAATAATATCAATCTAAAAAAACATAAAAAATAATTCCAACACGCAGTATGATACCAAGCACCGGAGTTTTTTGATTGTCTATACTCTCTGAATAGGTTGTCAATGATTCAATTGTACTGTCCTCTTTAAAAGAAGTGCTATTTTCCGTTCATACAATGGGATATTATATGATAATTTACCCAAATGCAACCACCGGTTGCAGAAGTTTCAAGCGTAGTTGATAGTATGCCACAGAAAATTGTGATATCGTTTTAGCAAGGAGGTAAAGTAAATGTTGTCTGAAAAAATATATACACTCAGGCGAAAAAGCGGACTATCTCAAGAACAACTTGCAGAGAAAATCGGTGTTTCAAGACAAGCAATCTCAAAATGGGAAGGAGGACTATCAACTCCAGAATTAGATAAACTCAAAGCTTTGAGTGAATGCTTTCAAATTACAATAGACGAACTGACTGGGAACCAAATTACAAGCGATTTTAATCATGCAGTACAAAGGGAAGAAAATCAGCCTCCTCATAAAACAGGAGAAAACAAAATTGGCATTTATTTTTGTTCCACAGGAGCGATTTGTCTTATCTTGTTTGGCATCTTAACGGTTATACGTTCACCAGCTGTCGATCAAATCAATGAGTCGTCAATGATTACTTTAAATGGAACGGGAATACTCATTACTCTATTTGTGCTATTTATGATATTGGGAATGATTCTGATTCTCAAAAAGAAATAAATTCAGGAGGTATTTGCAATGAAGAAATATAAATGCTTGACTTATCTTTTTACCACACTTGCGATTTTGCTTTCAAATGTTATGTGTGTCACAGTTGCGTACAATTATTGTACTCTTCAGTGGTGTGGACAATACAAAGGATGTAGTGCCCCCGCTGATACTGCCTTTTTGCTATGTATCCCATATGGAGTTGGAATGATAATATGTGTTGTTTTAGCTTGGTTTTTTGCTAAAAAACATCAAAAATCCTGATAAATCACAAAAGAGACTATTTTAGTTAAAATAGTCTCTTTGTATTTTATGCACGCTACCCCATTACTTTGATAAAAAATGAAGTCTTATCAATACCTATCATACAGCAGATGTGTCCAAAATTTTCATATGTCAGTTTTACAAGTTCTATTATTTATCGTCTTTGTATCGTTTGATTTGCTTTATTATATAATAAAAAGCTCAACCCAATCAAAACCAATTCCTAGTATTTATACTAGGTTAAAAAATCTTAATCTATTTTATCCTGACACAGAAGCATTCTGTCGCCTGTATGTATCATTGTCTTTCTGGCTTAATTCATTTTCTACCTGAGCCAGTTTTCTCTCCAGATCCTGAATTTTCTTTTGATCCCCAGAGGCTGACTGGATCTGGTGTTCTATCTGTTGCTTTTTCTCTTTTAATTTCTTGATTTCCCGATCAACCTTATCAGTATTTGTGACACATTTTTCCGATGACTTTTCAGGATTATTTTCATCTACCTTTGACGCTTCCTTTCCGTCTATATGAGAAGTCTTACTTGGATCATCAAAAAAGATTTTCCTGTTACCATTCTCATCTCGATCGACCCGATACAGCCCAATGGGCTCCTTTTCTAATTTTTCGCTACTGGTGTATTTATCCTGTGCTTCAGACAGTTTACTGACGTTTTTTATTTCTGTTTCCTTGCTTACCTCCTTTGATTTTTCCGCCCTCTCAGTGGTCTGCGTTTTCTTTACCATCTCTGTGTAGTTGATTCTAGAATGATCATAATTTCCGTTCGTTTGCATTGTCATATGTATTCCTCCTTTAGTTTGATTTATAGAAAGCGGTCATAAAGGACAGAAGATCAATCTATTTGCTGTGGGGTGATTAGTAGTACATGAAGAATAAATACATTCGCTTGTGTCTCGATACTCATGGCACCCCCATACTTTTCGGCTACCGTTTTTACATTTGATAGACCTGTTCCTTTTTTGACCGCACTCTTTCCATGAAAGCTGTTCTCAATTTCTATCATAAGAAAATCCCCCTGTATGCGTCCTGATATATGGATATACTTTTCTGTACCAGCGTTCATATTTTTACATGCCCGAATTGCATTGTCTAAAGCATTTGACAGGACAATGCAGATATCAATGTCCCGCAGACCGCAGGGGTATGGCAAAATCAGGGAACAGCCAACACGGATCCCCATACTTTTTGCTATCCCAAATTTGTTTCCCACCAGAATATCCACTACTGGATTATTGGTGCTGTAGGGAAATGACATTTCCTGAGCGATGTCGTCCATATCCTTAATATAGTTTATAGCCTGTTCTAGTTTCCCACTCTGCAAAAGTTTTTTTACAACTGTAATATGATTTTTGATATCATGGCGGAATGACTTTGTTTCATCATAGCGGGTCTTTGCTTCCACTACATACTGATTTAAGGAATGTTCTTCCTGTTCCAACAATGATAATTCTGTGCTCAGACGGAAGCTCTGCAACAGCTTCTTATAGGTGAACAGGATACAAAACAGACTGCCCATTCCCAAAAGCTGTATCATCAGCATCTGATAATGGTTGGTATACAGATAGGTTTCTGTACCATCAATATTTGTAACCACCATACCATATATAAAAGAATTGATATATTCATCCATAATAAATATCATCAATATGGGAATAAAAACCAGAAATATATATTGTTTATCCATGGTTTCATCATGGAAGGAATACATTTCAGCGGTAAAATACCGCTGTACCATACCATAACAAAACCCAGTTAACAAAAGTGATACCACTTCCCCTGACAGCATAAATACAAAACCAACCATATTCTGCTCCAATGCAGATAGATACGGATATAGGATACTCAACAGGGAGTTCACAATTCCATAATTAAGCTGCATGGTTTCTATTGTCAAAACTGCATATAAAGCAGAACTTCTCCAATCTGTATGACAGATAAAAATCCCAACTGCTTCAAGCAAAAGGATCAATACCCCAAATTTTATAATTCTCTCAACCGACAGAAAGCAAATGGCTCCAACAGCACACCCCAAAAACAGGAGATAAAAATAGAACTTTATCTTTTTGTGCAAAAACTTTATAAAAAAATAAAATACAAAAAAAACCTCAACACCTGTTGTCATATATTGATGAAATATTTCTATATAATCTGTCATTGCATATCCCCCTATATGCGGGAACCCATTCAAAAGGCATCCCAGAAAATTCCTATAGATTCTTCATATACTGCAAAACAACACTGGAAAACTCCTTACCCCGCAACCGTGATACGGGAATCTTTTTGCCATTATCCATATATGCAGTCCCATTCTGATAGCCTGTTAAATGTTTTAGATTGATCAGATAGCTTCTATGGCACCGAAAAAAACGGTTGTCCAGTTTCATTTCCAGATTTTCAATCCGCTCATAATAATCAATCACCTCGTCTGAAATCAAATTCAGATATATTTTTCGATCTATGATTTCACAGAAAACAATATCATTCTTTTGGATAATCCGACTCTCATATCCCTTTTGTACAAGCAAACTGTCTTCACTGGCATTCTGCATAGAAGCATAAAGACGCTCCATTGTCTTTTTAAACTGTTTTTCTTGGATTGGTTTCACCAGATAATCGTAAGTTTGCACTTCAAAAGACTGAAATACCATATCTTTTAACACCGTGATGAAGATCAGAAATCCTCGAAACTTATCCGCTCGGAGCTTTCTTGCTGTTTCTATACCATCCATGCCCTTCATCTGGATATCCAGAAACAGGATATCTATCTGCCCATTGTATTCTAGTAGTTCCTCACCGCAGGAAAACAATTGTATGGTTATCTCCCTGTTCTTTTTATGGAAAAAATCAGAGACAAAAACCTTTATCTGGTTGGACATATCTATTTCATCATCACAGATCGCAATGTGGATCAATGTGCCACCTCCCTGTCATCATCAAAACAGCTACTTTATTATAACCTGCTCAAAATATCAAAACAATCAAATTGCTGTGAAATGCGTTGTAGATGCTGTGAAATGTTATGATATACTAATCTCTTTATGCAATAAATATATCACTTTTTTTCTTCTTGTCAATAGAAAAAGAGAGTTCTAAAAAACTCTCTTTATGATAATAAATACGCTATTTGTTTTTTAAATAATAGACCATAGATTTGATTACGATGTTCTATATCAATATACTGCTTTGCCTGTGAAAACGCTGAGATATTTTTGTCTATCTCTTTTAATTCTTTCCATGAAATCTGTGCGATATTATGTACAGATTCTGGAATAAATTGAAAATATCCATGATATTCAACGGTCCTACCATTCAATACTTCACTGTATTTTTGTTTCACAACATTTTGAATAATACCAAATCCCACAATTGTGTTGTTATATTGAAATAAGATCAGCGTATATCCTTTATGCAATACAATGCCGCGTTTGCGATAATAATATTTTCCATCTTGTTCTGCCAATCCATGTGATAAAAACGCTCTGACCTCTTGCTCTGTTTGAAACGCCTCTTTCTTATCCATTGGTAGTATTCTAATTTCTTGTATACCTAAATCACCCATAGATTCTCACTAAGATTAAGTTGGGACTTTCTGATAAAATCATATTGTCAATAACCCCTGTTCTAGCATCGCTTGAGCTGCCAGTAAAACTCCTATTTTTCCAGTTGTATAGGTCAATCCTCCTTGCAGCCATACAGCATAAGGCTCTCTCAGGGGACCGTCGGCAGAAAGCTCGATAGAAGCCCCCATCGTAAATGCTCCCGCTGCCATAATAACGGGGCTTTCATAACCAGGCATTTCCCATGGCATTGGCTTTACAAAGGAATCAACTGGAGAGCCCTTTTGAATTCCCTGACAAAATGCAATCATACTTTCTGCATTGTGCAATTTAATTGCTGCGATGATGTCAGTACGAATAGCATCGTATTTTGGAAATACTTCATACCCCAGTTTTTCAAATAATCTCAGCGCAAAGATACTGGTTTTCACTGCACTAGCAGTTACAGAAGGGGCAAAAAATAGCCCCATAAACATACTTTTACTTTGATTGAGGGTACAACCCGCTTCTTTTCCAATTCCTACAGCAGTTAAACGATAGGCGCATTGTTCAATATAGTTTGCTTTCCCTGCAATATATCCACCAGTTTCGGCAATTCCACCCCCTGCATTTTTAATGAGAGAACCAACAATCAAATCTGCACCTACCTGAGTGGGTTCTTTTTTTTCTACAAATTCCCCATAGCAGTTATCTACTACAACAATCGCATTGGGATTGACTGCGCGAACGGTACAAATCAATTGCTCAATCTCTGAAATTGTCAGTGATTCTCTCAAAGAATAGCCCCTAGAACGCTGAATATAAGCCACCTTGCAATCGGTCGCTTTTTGATGAACCATTTGGTAATCCACTTTCCCATCTGAAGTCAAATCCACCTGTTCATACACAATACCATAATCCTTTAAAGAACCATTTCCAGTTCCTCGAATGCCAATTACCTCTTCCATGGTATCATAGGGTGCGCCTGTCAAAGAGAGCATTTTATCCCCCATACGCAATACACCAAATAAAGCAACGCTTAACGCATGGGTGCCAGATACAAAATTATGGCGCACCAACGCATCTTCTGCACCAACAATCTTTGCGAATACTTCATCTAGTACCTCTCTGCCGCGATCGCCATAACCATAGCCCGTGCTGCCTTTAAAATGGGTCTCACTGACACCGCATTCTAAAAAGGCAGAGAGTACTTTTTCTTCATTATATTGCGCAACCTGCTCTATTTGTAAAAATGGCTTTTCACAATCCAATTGTACTGATTGAGCAAGTTGCTGCAATCGTTTATCTATGTTTATCATAAAAGCTCCTATAATAAATTTTCCGCCAAAAGACACACCATTTTAAACGTGCTCTGAACATCAACGGTTTTCATAACACAACAGGCAGAGTGCAGATAACGACAAGGAACACTGACCGCAATCGTTTTGACGCCACCTTTTGATACCTGAATCGCTCCCGCATCATTTCCGCCCGCTACCAAAGTTTTTGTTTGACATGCCACTTCATATTTTTCTCCAAGGGCATAGGAGATATCATATAATTCGCGATTGTAGATGGTGGAACGGTCCATAAATCCGATCACTGCACCTTTCCCCAGATGACAAACTTGTTTGTGTTCTGGCACATCGGTGATATCCGCTGCGGTGGTAGCTTCTACTACAATGGCAATATCAGGCTCAACATTGTAAGCGGCTGTCTGTCCGCCCCTGAGTCCAACTTCTTCTTGGGTTACAAATGTAAAATAAGTATCATATTTTAATTTTGATTGAATCATTTCAATTAAGATAGCACAACCAACACGATCATCCAATGCCTTTCCCTGAATACAACCATCGCCAAATTCAAAGCAATCACCAATAAAAGAAATACTATCTCCCAATTGGATCACATTCAATGCTTCCTCTTTACTTTCTGCACCGATATCAATATACATATCCTCTATCTTAACTGGTGTTTTTCGTTCACTCTCTGTCTGTTGATGAATAGCTTTTGTTCCAATTACACCAGTGATACCAGCACGATAAAGACGAACTGCTCGCCCAATTACAACACGTTGATCAATTCCCCCAACAGTCGTAAATTTTAACAATCCTTCTTCGGTGACTGCTGTTACAATCATACCTACTTCATCCATATGGGCACTAATCATAAGGCGTTTACTTGGAATAATCAGTCCCTTTTTAAAACAAATCAAATTGCCCATATTGTCTACTTGATAATGACAATAGTCTTTTATCTGAGAAATAATCCATTCCCGTACGTTGTCTTCATCTCCTGAAATACCATTTAACTGAGACAATGCCTTGATTCTTGAAATCATTTATTTTGCACCTCCAAAAGATAAAATATATTGTGCTAGCAGGTTGGAAACACTTTCTAGATCATTGATATCAATGACTTCAATCGGTGTGTGCATATATTTTAGTGGAATGGATAACAAACCGGTTTGAATACCACCATGTTGTACACCAATCACATCTGCATTGGTTCCGGTTTTGCCTCCCATCACTTCTTCTTGAAATGGAATTTGTTGCGCCTTTGCCAAAGCAATCAATTTTTGATAAACTTTTTTGTTTAAAGTTGGTGCAATTCCTATCATAACACCTTTTCCCAATTTTCCGCATTGATGTGCACGGGCATCTGGAGTATGGGCAAAACTGACATCAACTGCCAATGCAATATCAGGATTGAGCTCATAACTTGCAATTGCCGCGCCTCTTTCTCCTGTTTCTTCCTGTGCAGAAAACAAAACGGTAAGACCACAGTGTAATTCTTTGTCCTTTAACTGTTCCAATGCTTCTAAAATTGCAACAATTCCGCAACGGTCATCTAAGGCTTTGGAAGAAATTCTAGAGCCCAATAGGTCACAAAATTCAGAATGTATCATCACACGATCTCCCAAACGCACAACCTTTTGCGCTTCTTGATAAGACATACCAATATCAATCAAGATATCATCTATATCAGGAACCTTTTTTTCCTCGGTACCGGTCAAATGTGGTGGCAATGTCGCAATGATACCAGGAATCGTTTGTTTGGCACAAATGGTTACTTGTTGTCCCAATAATAGGCGGCGGTCAACTCCTCCGCAATTGGAAACTCTTAAAAAACCATTGGAATCGATATAAGTGACCACCATACCAATCTCATCGATATGTGCATCTAATAAAATGGAAGGTTGATTTTTTTCAGCCTTTTTAATCACACCGATGACATTGTTAAATTCATCAATATAAGCCTCTTGCGCATATTGTTTTAGATAGGTCAGGGCAATTTCAGAAACAGAAGTTTCCTCCCCAGAAATTCCAGTCGATGTACATAAATGCTTTAACACTTCTTTTGATTTCATAATACACCATCTTTCTGTTGATTATCTTTTATTTTAATTCATTTACAAGGCGTTTAAAGTGATGTCCACGTTGTTCAAAATTAAGATATAAGTCGAAACTGGCACTAGCAGGAGAAAGCATGACAACATCTCCCGCCACTGCCACTTCTCTTGCGGTTTGTACTGCTTCTTCTAGCGTTTTCACACGAATGATTTGCAGTTGTTGCGGTTGATAATGTTCTTCTTCCAACACAGCTTTTTCAATCTTATCGGCAGTGGCTCCCAGTAATATAAGTATTTTTACTTTTTGATTGATGTGAGGAGCCAAAGGCTCATATGGGATTTTCTTATCATATCCGCCTGCAATGACAATGATTTTTTGGTCAAAGGAATTGAGTCCTGCAATGGTTCTAGTGGGGCTGGTGCCTATGCTGTCATTGTAATAGCGCACATCGTCCAACGTCCGAACATATTCTATGCGATGTTCTACTCCTGAAAATGTATGGGCAACCTTTTTTATGTTATCAATTGACACTTCTTTGCCCACTGCTGTAATTGCTGCCAAATAATTTTCAACATTGTGTAAACCTGGTAATTTGATTTCACTCGCAGGTAATATGTATTCTGATTGCCCATGACAGCTTCGATATAAACAACCATCTTTTGAGAGATATGCTCCATCAGTTGGTTGTTGTGTTCTAGAAAAGTAGAGTACCTGTCCTCTGGCTAAGTCTTTCATCTGACAAGTAATTGAATTATCCAGATTCAAAACCGTTTTGGAAAACGCATTTTGATGAAGAATCAGATTGGATTTCGCATCAATATACTCCTTCATATCCTTGTGTACATCCAAGTGATTGGGAGCGACATTGGTTACCACTGCCACATCTGGAGATTGACGCATAGAAATCAGCTGAAAGCTGGATAACTCCACCACTGCCACATCAGTTGGTTGTATCGTCTCAATGATAGGCAACAGGGCTTTTCCGATATTGCCTCCCAGATGAACCGTTTTCCCCTGTGCTTTTAACATCTCACTGATTAAAGTCGTAGTGGTACTTTTTCCGTCAGAACCGGTTACCGCATAAATTTTACAAGGGCAAAGTTCAAAAAAGGTTTCCATTTCAGAGGTGACAACAATTCCCTGCTCCCTTGCTTGTGTTAATTCTGGTGTCAGATAATTCATACCAGGTGTGCGATAGATGATATCTGCTTTAGTAAAGTGATTCATATAATCTAGACCTGTGATAAAACGAACGCCCAAATCAACCAGGGTTTGATAATGCTCAGGGTAAATATTGGATAGTTCTTTTTCACTTTTTTTATCACAAACTGTCACAGCAATTCCCTTTTGCTGAAATTGCTTGATAATTCCAAAATTTGTCACGCCCATTCCAATAAAGAACACATTTTTGTCTTTGAGCTGCTCAAAAAACATCGAGATTGAAATGCTCATAGTAAACTCCTTTTTATGCTTGTTTTTTTAGAAAAATCTTCTAATATGTTATTATACTGATTTTTATCCATAGAATCAACTTTTTGGCATAAATATTTTTTGAATTATCATACATTCTTAGTGGCCAGTTGACATTTGAAAGCGAGAGCGATATACTAAGTATAAATAAATCATCATTAAATGTGAAATTAGGGATTATTATGGAACAAGAAAATTTAATAGCTGGTGTTTCTCCGGGTGGATTTCAAGATGTTTATGAGGTGCGGATTTTAATCTGTTATCTGCTTCATTCCATTGCAGAGCCTCTTTCTAAGGAACATCTAAATGAAATTTTTCAGTCCACAAATTTGGTCAATTACTTTGTCTTTTCAGATGCACTGTCACAATTGTTGACAGAAAAGCAACTTTCTGTCTTTAAAATTGATGCAGATGAATATTATCGATTAAATCAATCTGGAATTGATACTGCAAATCTATTTCGACACCATCTTCCCCGTTCTGTACGGAAAAAGGTTGTAGAAATTGCTTTAAAAATGCTTTCTAAACAAAAAAGAGATAGAGAAAATGAAGTGATTACAGAAAAACTGGAAAATGGTGGTTATAATATTACCTTTGTCATTCATGATATAGAGTTTGAACTCATGCGTTTTTCTTTATTTGTCCCTGACGAAGTACAGGTAGATGTCATTAAATCACAATTTTTAAAGAGCCCTACCGACTTTTATACCCATGTGATTACCTACCTGACACAAACAGAATCATAATCAAAGCAAAATAAAAAGGCTGTTGTAATCTACAACAGCCTTTTCCCCTAAGCCCACCCAAACTCAAACGGTAAAATCAATATATTGGTTGTAAGAGGTAAACATAATTTGTGCACATGTAAAGCATATCGGACTTACTTGTTATCAAAAAATGTCCTTGGATCTTGTTTGGTGAAACAAAATAAGAGCTTTTTTATATTCGCCTTTTACCAATGAGCCGCCAAAATTTTAAATCTCTGTAGTCCAGTTGACACTTTGGATATTGGTATCCAATTCACGATGTTGTTTTGATAGTAAATCAATTTGTTTTTGTATCTTTGCAATATCTACTGTAATGGTCATCTTTAGTTCAGAGTGTGTCAAACGATAATCGCGTTCATTTGCTGTTTGAATCACCATTTGAAGTGCGGATATTTGTTTTGATAATTTTTCACGTTCTGCCAAGGCATCTGAAATGCTCATCTGATTGGAAAGAACGGTTGTACCATTGATATAATTGATTTTTTTGACGATTTCACACAATGCCTCATTGACCTGAGTTAGCTCCTCAAGCAATTGATTTGGATCTTCATAAGGCAATTCATTTTCTTGTGTTTTGATGTTGGTGCGAATGCGATAACGAAGGTTATCTATCTTTTTTTGGTATTCTGCACGTTTTAAAAGCGCCTCTGCCAGTTTCATTTCAATCACCTTTTTTATTTCTATTATTTTACTTTTAAAAAATTACTTCAAAAACCACTCGCTATAAACATGGGATTCAATTGGATATTTTTATCAATTATTTATACCCAAATAATAATCCCTATTCTGAAAAATGTCAATATTTATTTTTTACTGATTGCACAATGTCAATTGATATAGTAAAATGAAATTATATTTATGAAAAGGGGGATTTCACGATGAACTTTGGAATTTCAACTGCATGCTATTATCCACTCTATACAGAACTGGCAGTGAAAGAACTGGCAGAACACGATGTCAAAAATATTGAAATATTTGTCAACACCAGCAGTGAACTAAAGCCTGCCTATGCGAAAAAATTAAAGCAAATTTTGGATCACTATGGAATGAAAGCGATTTCCGTACATCCTTTTACTTCCAGATTGGAATGTAATTTATTTTTTTCTGATTACTATCGTCGATTTTTAGATGGTATCGAACTATATCAGAAGTATTTTGATTTTATGGAGCAAATAGGTGCGAAGATATTGGTATTTCATGGAAATTATCAAGAAAGCCCATTTCCCGACGAAAGCTATTTTGAACGTTATGGAATTTTACAAGAAGAAATACAAAAAAGAGGGTTGCTATTGGCACAAGAAAATGTCTATGCGTTTAAAAGCCATTCTCTTGATTTTTTGGTTCGCATGAAGCAAGCACTTCACAATCAGGTACATTTTGTACTGGATATCAAACAGGCATATCTTTCCAAACAGGACATTTTTTCAATGGTTGACCAATTGGGAGAACAAATCATACATTTACATGTGAGTGACCATCGTTCTGGAGAGCGCTGTTTACCAATTGGAAAGGGTGATTTCGATTTCGCAACACTCTTTCAAAAGATGGAACAAAAACAATTTGATGGTTATGCTATGTTAGAACTTTACCGTCATAATTATCAAGAATATGATGAATTATATGATTCTCTCAAGCGTTTACAACAGATTGATTTTTAAACAGAATCATGGGAAATAGCATTACATGATAAAACATCTATTGACAACAGTTTGATTCTGAGCAATGGTCTAACAAATGTTTTTTTAGATATTCTCGCTGGAATGCACAAACTTTCTATAGAAATAAAGTCCCAGTTCGTTTTATTGTTGCTAATGAAAAATGTATGATATCAGTAACCTAATAAGGAGTGATTTTTATGAAAAGATTAGTAGCATTGGTATTAACACTAGTATGTGTATTAGGTTTGGTTGGTTGCGGAGCAACTCTAAAAAGTAAGGATGAAGCGGTTACTGGGGATTTGCCACCGATGCTTATGATAGGAGGACAACATTACCTTGGAAATACCATGCCTATATCTGATCTTTCAGATGATTTTGAGTGCATGGGAGAAATAACAGAGGAAGAAGCAAACAACACAGGTTTACAAGGCTGCAAGTATTATGCAAATAAATACTTAAATTCCTTTGATGAGTTTTATGTATATCAAGAATGCGGAACACCTGTTGATCAGAACACAGTTGACAATACAAAACGTCAGTGGGCTTATGTAAAATGGGTTCGTGAAGGGTTTGAAAGAGCGTGAAATGCAGAATTGCGAATATTCATTTTCTGTATATTTATGTACTGTATAGGGTGAAAATAGACAGTAACAACAAATAAACAAATTGGGATAAAATAAATTATTTTTATCAAAGGTCATTATTGCTGCCAAAAATAGACAAAACTGGGAACGATTAGATTATGCTCCCAATGAACAACTCTTGTTTTTTATGGGTTTCATATAATTCTGGGTTATTGTATTCACCATATCTCACATAGGTTTCTAAAAGGCAAAAGAACATTTGATAAAGTTTCCGACGCTTTACATCATTGGGATTGGTAGATTCTTGTATGATAGAATCATATCCCTCCTTTAAAATAGAATTGTCCATCCATGGACTGGAAAATTCAAAATCCTTATCTCCATACATTGCTCTGTCGCTATCAATAATTGCAGCAATTTCCAATGTATCTCTATCCAAAAGAACATTTTCTTCCCACAAATCTGTGTGCAATAAATGAGGAGTTCTTATTTCATCCAATAATTCCCTGCTTTTATAAAATTGATGTCGTAGTGTTTGTGTTTCTTCTGTATTGAATCCACCTAGCTTTTCCAAACGTTCTGTCATGTCCGCTACTTCAAAGATCAGTGCATCACTCCATTTATCAAACTTTTTTCCATTACAAATCCGTGATAAAAATCCAAAACTATCACCTGTTACCTGATGAAACTTTGCAAGATAAATTTCCATTTGCCGATAAATCATATTTCGTCTTTCTTCTGTCAGTTCTGCCTTTGACATAACTACTGATGGAATATATTGCACTATCATAAAATCTCTGTCAATTATTTTCTCTGATGTATCACATGCAAGGGCTTTGGAACAGGGAATCCCAATAGTCTGGCATATAGAATAAGTGTACACTTCTGCGTTCATCAGATTTTCTTCAAATCCCATGATCAGATGACAGTTTACGGGACCTAAACGCAGTACGGCTTTCTTATGAGAAGAACCATATTCTACAATATAAGTTGTATTAAACAGACCGCCGTCTAAAAGTGCTGTTTTCCCTGTGATAATTGGAGTAAAATGAATACCAAAAAAGCCGCATAAACATAATATTTATGCGGTCTTGTCCGTTCTTGTGGAAGTGATATAAAAATCTGTTTTGACACCCTAACTCGATGGGCAGATATAAACTGCCATAAAAGGCACTAAAAAGATATACACGTCAAAGCTCTAAATCGCTATTTTTTTCTTTATTACAGGACTTCTGAAAAGCGCATTGTTTTATAAATTCTCTGCAATTAGGTCCCATATTCTCACCTTCTTTCTCGTTGAAAAGTTGGTGGTACTTCCCTCTTTTCGTGGAGCAACACTGTCTTTTGGAAATACGAAATATACTTGTCTGAATGTTACAAGTAAACATAAAGAAAATCTAAGCAGTATTTAGATATCCTGATAATTCATACCCACAGCCAGAATATCCCCATAGTGGATAATTGTTTTTTTAATAAGTAATTTGCCATTATATGAAAAGGACACGATAATACCTCTTTGATGCGGTTGTGTCTTTGAAAAGGGGTAATTTTCATACACCCTTTTCTTATTTTTCCAAAAGAAAAACGGAGGTAGAAATCAAATATTTCAAAACCACCGCCTGCTCTCCAACCGTAAAAGGATAATTTTCAGAAACAGTACTATTCCTTTACAAACTCGATATTGACATCACCGTTATTGCTGGACACATTTAGTATTTTTTCTCCACCACTTTTATTATCTGGCAAATTATTCTTGCCTTTTTTGATGTTTGATTCAATGGAAAAATCATCATAACCACCTACAATCGCGCCAAAAATATTCCCATTTTTAGCGGTTAGAGTTATGGAATTTCCGATATTTAATTTATCAAAGGTAATATTTCCGCCGTTAGAAGAAATACTGATATTTCCTGTTACAGCCAATGCTGGAAGCGATATATCTTCGTTTGTAGTGGACAATATAAGGGTATTTAAAAGTGCATTGGGTATCTGTAACGAAATTTTCCGATTTTCAGCAGAAGGCTTTACGCCTACATAATCTTTCCAATCTTTGTTACTTACACTTGTCATTACTAATTCACTTTCATCTGAAACTGTAATATCATAGGTTTCTTTGCTATTCTCAAAATAGACAATGTGGATTTGATTGTTCTCTGATATTGATACTTCAATTTCTCTGTCACATACATCAATATTTATTTCCTCTATTTGCGATACATCAGCTGTATATTCCCTTTGCGTAAAAGGTTCATTGTTATCAGAGCAACCTGTCAAAACAAAACTTCCCAACATAAGATACAATGCAAGTGAAATTACTTTTTTCATTTCAATTCCTCCATATTTAAAGATTTGATTTATAACTTTAATCTATATGTTTCTATCCAAAATATGGCTATTTCTTTTATTTACAAAGTTTTTCTAAAAGAAAATTTATGGTGAATTTAGATTATCTCTTTAGAAGTTCTTATATGTCGGTAT
>CAJTTB010000008.1 GCA_910579175.1 uncultured Oscillospiraceae bacterium
GTTACTCGCTGATACGCCTGACTAACGTCAGCGGCTCGTAATAAAAAATAGTATTGATTAAGAAAGTGCCTGCGGGCACAAGAAAAAAGGTATATTTTTTGTTATTCCACGAATCGCCAAGCAAGTTGGCTGCTCCATAATAAAAAATAAGGCATATTAAGGAGATGATAGAATGATGGATAAAGATTATATAGAACTAAAAAAATGGCTTGATGATACAAGAGATGTACCATTAGAAGCGATGTCAGGATTTTTTGATGCTCGGATTGACACTTATGAAGAACATATGGCACATTGGCAAAGACATTATGAGTGGATGGCAGAGCTTTTGCCAGATGATACTAAGACATTGTTGGATTTGGGTTGTGGAACGGGTTTGGAACTCGATTGTATTTATGCCCGATTTCCCGATTTACAAGTCACGGGGATTGACTTGTCTGAGCAAATGCTTGAAAAACTGCAAAAAAAGCATGGTGATAAACATATTTGTTTGATGTTAAAGGATTATTTTCTATGGGAACCAACAGAAAATTGTTTTGATGTTGTTGTGACATTTGAAACACTTCATCATTTTCCAGCAGAAAAGAAACGATTGCTGTTTGAAAAGATCTATCAATGTTTAAAGCCTAAAGGCATGTATCTAGAGTGTGATTACATTGCCACTTCGCAGCAGATAGAAGATTTGGTCTTTGCAGAATCCGCCCGCAGGCGTGCGAAAAGTAACATTGCTGATGATGTTTTTGTTCACTTTGATACACCACTGACCTTGGAACATGAGATGACAGCAATCAAGGCAGCGAATTTTATGTCAGTAGAATGTGTTGGGTTTTTGGATGGAGACAATCATACAGCGATGATAAAGGCAATCAAATAGAAGGATATAGGTGATATCTCATTCAATAAAGTACTGTAAATTTCCCTTCATAATGATATTAAGGGGAACATATTCAGCAGAATTTTTTGGTTTTTTCTGATAACATAGATATTCAAACATGGTTTTGACGGCTTTGTATGCTTGGTTGGTGAGATTTTGTTCAATCACTGCGTCAATGATATCATTTTGAATAAAGGGGATTAATTCATCATATAGGTCAAACGTCAACATAGAAACTGGTTTTGCAGATTTTTGTAGTTGCCGACAGATCGTTGTGGTTTTGCTGATGATATTAATGGCACAGTCAATATGTCTTTGTTGTATGATTTGCCCGATGATTTCATCGGATGGTTCTGGTGTGGTATTGAGATACATTGGAGGGCATATTGTTAATTCTTTGGCATTATTTTTAAGAGAATCCAAAATACCTAGAAAGCGATTTTGCGTAGAGAGATGTTCTGCGCTTACATGGTTGAGAAAGATTTGAATATTTCCACAATAGGGAGTAATTTTGTTTGCAATTTGCCCACATAAGATACCACTTTGATAATAATCACAACCAATAAAGGCAAGGGCGCCATTTACATTTAATTGATTACTTAATAAAATGACATTTTTTCCATGATCAATCAGATTTTGTACACAGTGATTCATACTATTTCCGTTTTGTGGGAAAATAATAAAGTGTTCAATACCCTGCTGTTCTAGGTGCTGGATTGTTTCAATTTGTTGATTGGTAGAATCATCACAGCAACAGACATGATTGATTAGACACAACCCATCATCTTCAAATTCTAAAAGGGCTTGTTTGAGACCCGTTTGAATATTTTGATTGTAATACTGGTCTAGATTGGAATAGAGCCCTACATAGGCGATGGTATATTTTTTTCTTAATGCTAGATTGCGTGCATTTAGATTAGGACGGTAGTGATATTGTTTGATAGCCTTTAAAACAGTTTGTCTTGTTTGTTCAGAAAAAGAACCCTTGTGATTGAGTATATTATAAATGGTAGTTCTGGATAAACCTGTAATGGCACTTAACTCTTTGAGTGTCACTCTCTTTTTGGCTTCCAAATGAGATTCCTCCTATGCTAAAGTGATATTGTTATTTTTATTATATCATAAACAGAGAAATTAAAAAAACAATATATTTTTAGAGAAAATTATGCTATAATAAAAATAGTTATTTGAAAATTATGGAAAAATGTATGAAAAACATCTTTTCAAATCTTTGTTTTTAACAAGATGGGCGAAAGTTGTCGACCACTTGTTGCCAAGTAGTTTATAGAATTTAATCAAAAAAGGATGGGAAAGATCATGAATCGTAAAAAAGTGTTGAGAAAAACAAAAATTATTTGTACAATGGGACCTGCAAATGATGACCCAAGTATTTTAAAAAAGTTGATGTTAGAGGGTATGAATGCAGCACGTTTTAACTTTTCTCATGCTGATCATCAATCTCATAAGAAGAAGTTGGATTTGGTGAAAAAACTGCGGGCAGAATTACATTTACCAGTTGCCACTATTTTAGATACCAAAGGTCCTGAGATTCGGATTGGTCATTTTAAAGAGGGTAAAGTAGAACTTCATGCAGGAGATTTTTTTACACTGACAACCAATGAGGTAGAAGGAGACAATTCTATTGTCTCAATTACTTATAAAGACCTTCCAAATGATATTCAAACAGGAGCAACGGTATTAATTGATGATGGTTTGATTGAAATGACCGTTGTGAATGTAACCAAAACAGATATTACCTGTAGTGTAAAAAACAGTGGCGTTCTTTCTAATTCTAAGGGTATCAATGTGCCAGGTACACGCCTTTCTATGCCATTTATCAGTCAGAGGGACCGAGAGGATATTATCTTTGGAATCGAACAGGGATTTGATTATATTGCTGCATCCTTTACCAGAGGTGCAGATGATATTTTAGAAGTTCGCAAGTTATTAGATGAATTTGATTGTCATGATATGAATATTATTGCAAAAATTGAAAATGCAGAGGGTGTTGCCAACATTGATGAGATTATTCGTGTAGTAGATGGGATTATGGTAGCGCGTGGCGACATGGGTGTAGAAATTCCATTGGAAGATGTACCAGTACTGCAAAAGATCATTATTGAAAAATCATATGGAGCAGGAAAACAGGTGATTACTGCAACACAGATGTTGGATTCTATGATGAAAAATCCAAGACCAACCAGAGCAGAATCAACCGATGTTGCCAATGCAATTTACGATGGAACAAGTGCCATTATGTTGTCAGGAGAAACAGCTGCTGGATTGTATCCAGTGGAAGCATTACAGACGATGGTAAAAATTGCGATTCGCACTGAGGCAGATATTGATTATGTAAAGCGCTTCAATAATGGTACAAACATTGTGAATGTAGATGTAACCAATGCGATTTCTCATGCAACCTGTACAACAGCGCACGATATAGGGGCTTCTGCAATTGTAACGGTGACAAAGTCTGGTGAAACTGCCCGTATGATTTCAAAATTCCGTCCCAAATATCCGATCATTGGCTGTACCACACAAGATACTGTATTCCGTCAATTGAATTTGTCTTGGGGTGTAGAACCACTTTTGATAGATGAAAAAGAAACAGCAGATGAATTGTTTGAACATGCTGTGGATAGCGCAGAGAAAGCGGGTATTGTTGAAAATGGAGAACTGGTTGTTATCACAGCAGGGGTTCCTTTGGGTATTTCTGGAACAACCAATATGATGAAAGTACATGTAGTAGGTCATATTTTAATCTCTGGAGATGGAATTACAACAAATAAGGCATGTGCAAGTCTTTGTGTTTGTAAAACAGAACAGGAAGCATTTGAAAAATATAAAGATGGCGATATTTTGGTCATTCCACAAACAAGCAATCATCTATTTTCCATTTTAAAAACTTGTTCTGGTATTGTAACAGAACAGGAGGGAGTAAATTCTCATGCGGCAGTTGCAGGTTTGGCGATGGATATTCCAGTGGTTGTAAATGCGAAGTATGCCACTAGAATTTTAAAATCTGGAGCAATTGTGACCATTGATGCAGAAAAGGGAACGGTAAGTTGTAATATTTAATATCAATAAAATAACCATAAATAAAAAAGGCTGTTTGTAAAAACAGCCTTTTTTATATTTTGATTAATATTTGTCGGAATAATCAGAGGAGAAAGAATGATCATAATGAGTATTTTCATCAACTGGATAGGACAATTCTGACTGACTTGAATTTTTTAATTTGAATTTGCCAACAAGATTTTTTAGTACTTGTGCTTGGCTGGATAATTCTTCACTTGCGGCAGCACTTTGTTGGGAAGTAGCTGAGTTGGTTTGTACCACTGCTGAGATTTGATCGATGCCCAAAGTAACCTGTGCAATAGCGGCTGCTTGTTCTAAGCTGGCTTGTGAGATTTTTTCAATCATAACAGTGGATTCTTTTGCATCCTCAGCGGCTTTTAGAAGAGATTGTGCTGTTGCGTCAGCGATAACAGTTCCGTTTTCTACTGCTCTCATAGAACTTTCTATGAGATTTGCGGTATTTTGTGAAGCTTCAGCACTCTTAGAAGACAGATTACGCACTTCATCTGCAACAACTGCGAAGCCTTTTCCGGCAGCACCAGCTCTTGCAGCTTCTACAGCTGCGTTGAGTGCAAGAATATTGGTTTGAAAAGCAATATCTTCAATGGTTTTGATAATCTTTTTAATTTCTTTAGAACTATTGCTGATTTCACTCATTGCTTGGATCATTTCATGCATTTGGTCATTGCTTTTCATCATAGAAGCGCTAACTTGATTGGATTGTGCACTTACATTTTTTGCATTTTCTGCATTGGATTGGACTTGGTTAGAAATTTCAGTGATGGTTGCTGCCAATTCTTCTACAGAACTTGCTTGTTCAGTTGCACCTTGTGAAAGTGCCTGTGCTCCTGATGCTACTTGATCAGAACCACTATCTACTTGGTTGGCTGCCTGAGCAATGTCAGATAATGTGCTATGGAAGTTTTCTAAAATTTTAGCAAAGGAATGTTTGATGCTTGAAAAGTCCCCTAAATAATTTGTAATATTATCTGGAGAGATGGTTAAATCACCAGAAGCAATACGACCTATGATATCAGAAATTTCGTCTACATAAGCAGAAAGAGTGGTCAAAGTGAAGCGCAAGCTGTCTGCCATTTGACCGATTTCGTCATTGCTGTGATAGGTGAGTTGATCAACAACTTTCAGATTTCCTTTACACATTTCTGATGCAGCATATTCTACTTGTGAAACAGGTCTGATAATGCTTGCGGTGATTGCAAAAGCAATTAAAATGGTTAGAACTACAGAAATAACAACAATCACAGCAGTAACAATTGTAATAATTGTTGTATTGTTTGTGCGGGCTTCAGAAGTTTCTTCTTTTAGTTGTGTAATCTCTGCATTTAATGTTTCAGAGAGATTAACGACCTGAACTAAAGTTGGAGAACATTCATCTACTAAAATATCAACCGCATCGTCATAACGGTTATTTTCTAATTCTGAAATTGCCTTATTTGCAATGCTAATCCAAGAATTTATCAAGGATTCAAAGTTATTAAAAGAGCTGGAAGAAATAATATTGGTATTATTGAGTATATTTAGATTGTTTGTAGCTTCGCTGATTTCTCGTTGTGCGTTTGTTTTATATTCGCTCAAAGAAGTAGTATTGTCCTTTAATGCCATTTCTCGAACAATTTTAGCAGCAGTATTTATATGTAAACGTACTCTAATAATGGCAATTTCTGCTTGAGCAGGTCCATCAATATAATCATTGAATCCATTGTTTGCATCTTGTAAGCCTGAGATGGAAAGAAAAGCAATGATGAGTGTTAATAACAGGATAATAGAATATCCTACAAGGATACGTCCTTTGATTTTGAATTTATTTAACATATCTATGTTCGCCTATACCCTTTCATGAAATGTTCATAGAATTTGTGATAGTATTTTAACCTGTAAAATTACGGACAAAGCCAGTAATTATGGATAAAAACAAATGAATGATTGGTTATTCAGTTGGAGAGTCGGAATTTTCTTCTTCACTAAAGGAATTCATTAAATCAGCCCAAATCGTATTGACGTATTCAGCACTATCCAAATATTTTTGTGAAACAACGTCTACAGGAATGTTTAGTTCTTTTGCGCTTTTACGCATAGTATACCAATCTGCTTTTTCGTAGCATAATACTAAATTTAATAAAGAACCACAAGTTCCTTCTCTATGGATAAGTGCCGCTTTTAGTTCATCAGAAATTGCAATACTGGATAAAGCATCTTCCAAAGGAACCTGCATTAACACGCCCAGTGTGGAGAACATACCCAACAAATAAGCCTCGGAACGAGAAATAGGACAATTTTCCATTGTTTCAGCGAGTGCTTGACATAGATTTCCACGCAAGAAAGACAATCGAATCAATTCCTCAGAAATATCTCCTTCACTTCCTTGGAAGCTAAGCAGGTAGACCCATTGTTTTAATTGACCAAGTCCTAACACTGTCAGTGCTTGTTTGATGGATTTTACCTTGTTGCGTAGGGCAAAGTATGCAGAGTTTACCATTTTGATTAAGGCATAAGCTAAGGTAACATCTTGGCTGATCAATCTGGCAACTTCGTCTAAGTTGGGTTCATCTTTGGTAACAGCAACAATCAATTGGAAGAAATTGCTTTGTAAGTGATCCATTCTGCGAACAGAGGAATTTAATAGTTCTGCTACGCTAGTACCTTGTATAAAGTCACAGTCTAATTCTTTAGCAAGTTTTAAAGCCTCAGGAGAATCTACCTGATAGGCAACAACCTTTTTTTGAAAACTGCGAGCAATATTGATGGTTTTTGTAGCAGCGGTTTTGTCTAAACTGGAGAAGTTTACTTTGATGATGTCAATGACATCCATAATTCCAAAGTAACGTGGCGAAAACTCAAAGCCATTTAACGCTAGACGATAACCTTGTTTTTTATAACGATAAATGATTTTTTGCGCCAATGGGTGAATGATGATGCTATCATCAATTTGAATTACCAGTTTTTTTTCAGAAAAGATACGTGGAATATTTTTCATAAGTAAATTGGGTGTAAAAGTTAAGTAAGCATCTTTGTTTCCCAAAAAGTTACTTTGATCCAGTTCCAGAAAAAAACTTTGGATGGCATTTGCTACACGGAAATCACGTTGATTATAAAGTGTACTGCTATCCTGTGGATACAGTAATTCATAGGCAACCACTTTTTTCTCTTTGTTCAGAATGGGTTGTCGAACAATACTGGTGTCCATAAATGATACCTCCCTATTAGTAATGATGAAATAGTATGTTCTATACTATATATTTTATGTATAAAGGGCATTATCGCAGAATCAATGTGATAATACTCTGAACATAAACAAGAAAAGTTGATTATTTTAAGTCTGTAGAGGCATTTTCCCAAAATATCTCTGCTTGGTCGCCCTCAAAAATAGGATCAAGATAAGCTGCTTCTGTTCCGTTTAAACGGAGTATAATATTGCCTTGAGGTTTTTTAGGATCAATGTCGACATAATTGAATAACTCTAAAAATTGATGTGTTGCACCGTCTTCACGACGATGTAAGAGCAGTTCTTTTCCGTTTAATTTGATGTGAATATCTCCTCGAAAAGGAGTTTGTGGTGTTGGTTCGTCTTCTAATTCGGTTTGTTCAGAAGTTTGGTCCTGTGTGGATTGTGGTACTTGTTGCGTGGCATTTGACTGTGACTGGTTTTCGGTGAGTGTTTCGTCAATTGTTTTTGAAGATGAGGGTTTGTTTTGTTGGATTCCCTTTGGATGGTAAGATGTATACATTTCATCACCGCGTTGCAATCTGGTTTCTCCAGATACAACATATCCATTTAACACAACCATTTGCGGGTCGGTGTCCATGCGATTGCATAAATCCTCTACTGTGATAACTTCTTCATACTTAATAATATCCAGATTGGAGATGACACGATCAGCTGAAACAATTTCATCATTGACGGTTGTAACGGTGCCAACTGGGGTTTCAATACCATTAAATCGGATGGTAAAACAATCCCAATCTGGAATGATTTCAGACAATGTAGGTGCTGCATCTGCTCCTGCTTGTGCTGGCTGAAAATCAATTGCATCTCCTGGATGGACGATTTCTGAAAGCATAATGGGCTTCTTATTTAATAAGACAGAAGCCTGTTCTGGCAATTTTCCGCGAACATTGCGGCGTTCACCGTTTAATTCAAAGGAAATGCTTTTTCCTACATGCCCCATAATTTGACTGTATTTTACACCACTTAATAATAAAACATCTAATACAGACATATCCCAATTGTTGAGCAAGTGCAGCTTTTCATTGTTGACAATGACAACAAATGGATCAGCGCCCAAGGCTGCCATAGCGGTCATAGCAATACCAGCAGGTGTGGCAAATTCTGGACCAAACACATCGTAGTCTGAAATAATTTTCTTTTTCATATAACTGCTGCCACCGACAGCGACGCGTTTTTGATCAATGGAAAGCCCCTCTGCAACCATTTTACTCAGACCAGGGATCTGGCTGCCCCCACCAGTTAAAAAGACAGCAGAAGGGGCTTTGCCGTTACTTTCTAAAATTCTTTGACAAATTTCTGAGCTTAGATTATGAATTACTGGCTCGATTTTTTCAAGTATTTGTTCTTTTTGCTCCTCCATGTTCAGTCCTAAAATATTGTCAAAGCAGATGGTAGGAGATTCTTCGCTCAAAGCGCGTTTGATGGTTTCGGCAGCATCAAAGTCCACCAAATATTCCTGCATAATTGCTTCAGTGAGTTCATCTCCTGCGATGGTTGCCATGGTATAAGCACAGACACATCCGGCGTTACAAACCGCAATATCAGAAGTTCCAGCGCCAATATCCGCCAATGCTAGATTGAGCATACGAATATCTGGAGGAATGATAACATTCATAGTTGCGATTGGCTCAAGAGTAAGACCAGAGACGGTTAAGCCAACTCGGCGCATGGTGGCATATAAGCTTTCAACAACTTCTCTGGGAAGAAAAGTCGCAATGACATCAACATAAGCGGTATTGCCCCGATGTCCTAATAAGGTGGACATCTCATAGCCGTCTAGCTGATATCTGACAACAGAGTGCCCTGTACAAAAGAAAGCTGTCTCATCTTCTTTATTATCTGAAAATAAGGTATCTCTTGCAGCAGAAACGGCACCTGCTTCCAAACGCACCAAAAAACTTTCATCGGCAACTTCACCATCAAGAGACATTTCAAATGTGCCATGTTCAGTCTTTAATGTACGTCCAGCAGCGGCGATATAAACGTTTTTTAAAGGGGATTGAATTTTTTTTTCCAATCGTTCTTTAACAATTGAAACAATTTTTGCTGTATCACTGATATTTTCAATCTGGCCATCTACAACAGCACGTGTATGATATTCTTCTGATTCAGAAGCGATGATATTTAAAACACCGTTTTCTTCAGCAATACCAACCATACCAATTACGCTTCGAGTACCAATATCCAAAGCAAATAAGTACTCTTTTGTTATCATGGGGGTTTGATTTTCTAATTCCATACTTTTCTCTCTCCTGCTTGAAAGGCATTGTTGCGATGCTTTTTCAGTTCTAATTTTTGTAATTGGAATAAGTATGCACACAGGTCTGAGGACATTTCTTCGGTCATATCTTCAAAAGAACATCCATAAATCGTAGGTTTCCCTGGTTCTTCTGGTGGCAAAACACGACGGACTTGGCAATTGAAAAGATAACAATTTTCTGAAGGGGCAAATAAGATTTCAAATACATCTCCAACATTTAATTCCTTGTATGCTCGAATGGCGCAGCCGCTTAAACTCAAATCCAAAAAGGAAGCCATTTCTCGGCTGTTATCATCAAAAAATAAATTGATTGTAGAAATGTATTTGACACGGAAGTGATTGCGCTTTTCATACCCGCTTAAAAGGGTTAGTTGATCTGCGCAAAAGAGTTCTTCTGAAGAAATATAAGATTGCCCAGTGTAAACTTTAACTTCAGAACCAGGAAGATAAAAAACAATTTTAACGCGGATATTGATTGGAAGAATGGGCATAAAATCCCCTCTTTTGTGTGCTCCAATATAAACGCGTTCCATCGAATTAACCACATCATATTTTGTGAATTTTCCTACCAATAAGAGTTCGTTATATGTTGTTTTGACCTCGCAACGTGCTCCTAAATAACCTTTTAACATAATCGTCTGCTACTTAAAATACAAATAAATCTCGAGTTTCACATACGGTTTGTTTCTTTCTGTTCGCCTTTACAAAAACGCGTGCTGTTTGCAGTTGATTCGATACTTCACAATTGTTGATTTTGGGCTTATCGCCTGAGATTAAATCTATGAAAACAGCATATTGGGAAAAGACAACGACTTCACCATCTTGGTGTTATACTTGTAATTTTGATTTGTCTTATGATTTGGTGAAATGTGTAAACTAGTGATTTGTTTTTGATATTTTATCCAGTAGCTTCTCCTTTCTTTTTTATACTTGGGTGTTGATATTTTTTAGTATGTATTACAATAAATGTATGATTATTTGTGATTGAAAAATAGTTTAAGTTTTGATGAGCTTTCAATGATATACGATTTGTTTTTTTATTCTATATTTGTCACAATGTAATGATACAAATTTCGGGACAGTTGTCATTTATATTATTGTTTACAAGTAAGTAGTGGTGTTTTACAAGCGATTATTTTGATGGCTTTGGAATGATGTATTCTTCCAAACAGAGATTTTCACTGCGCAAATAATCTGCCAGTTCAACGCCCACATAACGATAATGCCAAGGTGCATAATCCACCCCAGTGATAGCTTCTTTATCTTTTGGATAACGGAGGATATAGCCATATCTCCAGGCGTGTTCAGATAACCATGCAAATGCTTTTGTGTTTTCAAATTCTTGACTGAGAGAAGAAAGTTCTTGTGTGGTAAAGTCAATTGCCAAACCAGTTTGATGTTCCATTTGTTCAGATAGACTGAGTGATACATCAGAAGGATTGTATTTGGATTGTGTTTTTTTGTCAAAATAAGCAGAATAGAGTTTTAGTGAAATATTATCTTGTTCTGCCTGAGCGAGTAGTTCCTGTAGGGAACTGGCTGTTCTGGAGTCAACTGCAAAATCCCCTTCAATCTTGGATGCTTCCAATTTAAATTGTTTTGGAAAAGCATGTTGTTCACTGACTAAAATAGAAAACCAATCTGTATATGGCAAAATAGATGGGTCATGTGAATTTTTGGAATTAGAACGATTGATCTGGAATACAAAAAATATAACAGCAATCATAACAAATACAAGTACTAATTTGAATTTTTGCTTAGGAGATTTTTTGGGAGTTTCTTCCTCTTCAAAATAAATTTGTTCATCATAATAGGTCATCTGGTTTCTCCTCGGATAATTCGGTTGGATATACAACTGTTTGAGCTTCGGATGAAGATTGTTGTGTCATCTGTGCTTCTGGCTGTATGGGGGCATATGCCATGCCGTTACCAGGATTTTTAATATCAGATGCAATAGAAAGAAGCTGTACATAAATCGCCGCTACAACTTGGTATAATTCTTCTGGAATCGTAGTTCCAACCTGAAGCATACACATCATAGAGGCAGCACTATCGTCGCGAAAAACGGGAATCCCACGCTGTTCTGCAACGTCAATAATGCGGTCAGCAACATCTCCATAACCGGATGCTACCACCAAGGGCGCCATATCCTCTTCAGCATTGTATTTTAAAGCAACTGCTTTGCTTCGTTTAGACTTTGACATCTACACCAACCCTCCTATAAGGCAATGTTTTAAAGACCTCCATCAAAGAACGGGAACGATCCAATGGTTCAACGCGAACATCCTCTAAGCGATATGATGTTGACTTTAATATCTTAGATAGACTTCTTCCAATATTTCGATAAGGTTCTTGAAATCCAATCGGACAGAAGATAGACAGATTGATGGTTTTATTGTCGTGTACATAAAGTTCTGCTTCAAAACGACCGACGGTTTCAACATCAATCACCAACAAAATATGGATTCCATGTTCTCGTTTTACCTGCCCTTGATTTTCTTCATCTTCACTGTTTGGATTGATCCAGATTTCAGCAAAGGAACGAAGGTCTAAAAATTCTACTGGAATAACAAAATGAAGCAGTGGAGTAAAATTACAAGGGGAAGACAACAAACTGTGAATGATTTTTTCAATTCTTGCCTGTTCGGCAGTATTGTTTTCACTTTTTGCCTGTGTTGTAACCAAGTCAACTAGCGTTTCCATAACCTTTGAGGAGGTTTTTGCCTGAGAGCCATCTCTGTCTGTGACACGGTTTAAAAAAGAGGTGAGTGCCTGTTGAAATTCCTGTCTTGTTTGCGGTTCCAATAATCTCCATAGCGCTGCTGAGGATTCATGAAGATAATCTTGGTTACTGTTATGACGTGAAAGGTTATAAATAGTGATAGAAACGACCTTTTCTAATTTTGGAGAAAATAAAACGCTTTCACGTACTTGCTGCAAAATGTCAAGTGTTTCTCTTTTTAATTGATTAAAATGTTGTTCGGAATCGGGAGCGCGAAATAATCTTGCTAATGTTTCTAGTTTTGGAAAGAGCGATTTACTAGAATTCATGTTTTTTGCCAAATATTGCAAACTATTTGCAACGGCATCTCGAATGTCTTTATTACCTACAACGTGATTTAAAGCACGCAATAAATTGGCAATGACAGATTGTGTCTCAGATTGGGGAGAGTGTTGTTTGCTGACATTGCGTAATAAATTAAATAATTCCCCTCGAAAGGCAGTGGAAGAGGCTTCTTGATGTTTCATTTCGGCTGCAATATCCTTTGCATCAACCAATAAAGTCTGAAACATGGTTTCAATTTCATCTGTAACAGTTTTATTGTTTGCCGGCAATAGTTTGATTAACTCTTCCAGCATAAAGATGTTTTTTAAATAAGCAGCAGTAACCGAAGGATCTTTTAGCAAATTTTCTAGTAAAGCCGCATTGTCTCCTTGATTAATCAGTCCGTTGTTTTGTTGCAGGATTTCTCCTTGATTTTGTGTTTGGGGAACCCTTGTAATATCGTGAAGCTGAAACGGTGAGCTGGGATCAATTCCGGGCTTTAGCTGGACCTGCTGATTTTTATTGACGAGTGGTGTTGTAATTTTTAAAATATCTGCCAATGCTCCGTTCCCTCCTGAATGGTTGCAAAGTCATAATTGACCTGCTTTAAAATTTTACTACAATAATAATATCATACTTTTTTAAAAATTATCAACCTTTTACTATTAAGTTTTTTCAAAAAAATGCAATAATCTTTATTAGACGCTGTTTTTAGCAGTATTGAAATACAATGAAACTAGAAAGATTATGGGATTTGCACAATGTTTTTTATAGTGGATTATAATTCTTATATGATATAAAAATAAGTGTGAATTAAGATATTGTAGTTGTGCGCGATTTGTGATAAACTAATATAATAATGGATAGTTTACAGATGTGATTCATAGTATCAAATAGTATCTAGATAGTAAACTGCAAAAGTATACATGTTAAAACAGCAGCGAAACGAAAAATGTTATCATGCTTTATAGGTTTTTATCAGGTTTTCGCAATAAAATACAAAAATAGATATATGATAAACCAAGCAAAGTATATCGCTGGCAAACTTATCTTGAGAAAGGGAGTAGGCAAATAATGAGTACAATTGATCCAGGTATGGAATCCTTGATGGAGGCTTTTATTTACGAAACAACCACGCTTTTAGAACAGTTAGATGAAATTATGTTGGAATCTGAAAAAGAGCGCAATATTAGTGGAGATAATATCAACGAGATTTTCCGTATCATGCATACCATTAAAGGCTCTGCTGCCATGATGGGCTTTACCGGAATTTCTAATATGGCTCATTCAGTAGAGGATGTTTTCTATATCATACGTGAAAATCCCTCTTATTTGGATATGGTATGCGATGCGGTGTTTGATTTGGTATTTCAAGCCTCTGACTTCTTAAAACAAGAAATTGAAAATGTACAGGGTGAGGATTATCAAGAAAACGACCCCACTCCAATTATACAACGTCTAGAACAACAAGCTGCCATTATGAAGGGGGAAGAAGCAGCCCCAAAAGAACAAGTAGATGCTTCTGCTGACAGCATCTCAGATGTGCCACAGATAGAAGGCGGCAATGTGCATTATATTCGTGTGAAATTTGAAGATGGTTGTCAAATGGAAAACATACGCGCTTTTGCCTTGGTAAATCAGGTAAAAGATTTGTGTGAAGAATTAAAAACTGTTCCAGAAAATCCTGAAAAGGATGCTTCTTTGTGTGAGGAAATTGTTCAAAATGGATTTTTATTGATTGTAAAGCCACACAATTCAATTGATGAAATAGAAAAAGTAGTAGAGACTGCACTCAATGTACAATCTTATGAAATAGAGCAACCTCCAGCTTTGGAACAACCAAAATCCGAAGCGGTGGAACAACCTGTTATGGAAGAACAACCTCCAGTTTCTATAGCAAAACAAGAAGCTGAGAAACCAAAGTCTCAACCACAGCCAGCAGCACCAAAGGTAAATGCAAAACAGAGTTTAATCAGTGTAAATCAATCCAAACTAGACCATCTGATGGACTTGGTGGGCGAACTTGTAACAGCAGAATCCATTGTGGCAAGCAATCCTGATTTAAAAGGACAACGCCTAGATAATTTTACAAAGTCTATTCGTGAACTACGCAAATTGACCGATGAATTGCAAGATGTGGTAATGTCTATTCGAATGGTTCCATTAAATGGAACATTTCAGAAGATGAACCGCATTGTGCGTGATATGTGTAAAAAGTTGGGCAAGCGAGTAGATCTTGTGACAGAAGGTGGAGAAACAGAAGTTGATAAAACTATTAATGATGCGATTGCCGATCCATTTATGCACATGATTCGTAACTCTATGGACCATGGAATTGAATCTGTAGAAGAACGTATTGCAAGCGGAAAATCAGAAGTTGGTCAAATTAAATTATCTGCTAGAAATGCTGGTGGAGAAATTTTGATTGATATTGCTGATGATGGTCAGGGGTTGGATACACACAAACTGTTGCAAAAAGCAAGAAATAACGGTCTGTTGGTGAAGGCAGAAAGTGATTATACAGATAAGGAAATTTTCCATCTAATTATGCTTCCGGGCTTTTCTACAAATGAGCAGGTTACAGAGTTTTCTGGTCGTGGAGTGGGAATGGATGTTGTTAGAAAGAATGTTGAGAAAGTGGGCGGCAGTATTTCTATTGACAGCACAAAGGGAAAAGGCACTACTTTCACCATTAAAATTCCATTGACCCTAGCCATTATGGATGGTATGGATATTTCTGTTGGAGATACCACCTTTACCATTCCAATTACTTCTATCAAGCAATCTTTTAAAATTACAGATGGCAGTCAGGTATTTTTTAATACAGATGGTAAGGAAATGATTATGTTGCGGGGCGAATGTTATCCGATTGTTCGTCTGCATGAGTTATTTCAGATTCCAACTGAAATTACTGATTTACAAAGTGGCATTATGATTCAAGTAGAAAGTAGCAACAATATTTTTTGCATCTTTGCAGATGAATTGATTGGGGAGCAACAAGTTGTTGTAAAGCCATTCCCACCATTTTTTAATAAGTATGGATTAAAAGATAGCGGATTGTCTGGCTGTACCATTTTGGGAGATGGAAACATCAGCTTGATTATTGATGTGAGAAATTTGGTTAGTGATAGATAGGGGGATTTTACCAATGGCAGAAGTAAATCAAAATGAAAACAAGGTAATGGATGATTTGAGTTCTCAATTTTTGACATTTTATATTGATGATGCAATTTATGGTATCCCTTTAGCAGATGTGATTGAGATTATCAACATACAAAATATAACAACGATTCCAAATGTACCAGCTTATATCAAGGGAATTACCAATCTGCGGGGTAAAGTAGTACCTGTGTTAGATGTCCATTTAAAGATGAATAAGATGGAAACAGAATACAATGATAAAACATGTATTATTGTTGTAGATATTCATGAGATGCAAATAGGTTTGGTTGTAGATAGTGTTTCTGAAGTCATTACATTGACAAAAGAACAAATGGCAGCTCCTCCTAAAAATGATGAGTATGGATACAGTCAGTTTTTAGATTCCATTGTGGAAATGAATGGGAAAATTATCTTAAATATTGATTTCGATAAATTTTTTAAAAATGATTTGAGTGAAATTTAACTGGAATTTTTTCCACCTTGAAAAAGGTATTTGTTAATTCACTGGTAAGGAGTTCTACTACATGACACAGGAAAATAAACCGATAAATGGTCTTGTGAAGATTACTGATGATGAATTTAATCGTTTGGTTAAATTTGTACATACGAGATATGGGATTGATTTAAGCAAAAAAAGAATTTTGATTGAAGGAAGATTGTCTTATACATTAAAGGAAAAAGGGTTATCATCTTTTCATGAGTATTTAGACCTTCTGCAAAAAGACAATTCCGGTTCTGAAATCACGATATTGTTAAACAAGATTACAACAAATCATTCTTATTTTGCCAGAGAAAATGAACATTTTGAATTTTTGCAACAGAAAGTACTTCCTTTTTTTGAAAAGAGAAGACCAAACAAAGAATTGCGTATTTGGAGTGCAGGGTGTTCTGCTGGTCAGGAAGCATATAATATTGCGATGACAATCGATCAATATTTTGGTTCTCAAAAGAGTATGTGGGATACTAGAATTTTGGCAACGGATATTTCTATGAATGTGTTGAGTAAAGCCAAGCAGGGAATTTATCCAGCAAATAATTTAGAGGGGCTTCCGGGTGCATGGAAGCAACAATACTTTAAATCAATTGGCAATGACAATTATCAAATCAATGAAAAGATTCGCAAAGAAGTTATTTTTAAAACTTTGAATTTAATGGAGCCATTTCACTTTAAAAAGCCCATGGACATTATATTTTGTAGAAATGTAATGATTTATTTTGACAAAGCTACAACCAATAATTTGATTAATAAATATTATCAAGTAACGGCTCCAGGAGGCTTTTTGTTTATTGGACATTCAGAAGTCATTGATAAAGCACAAACGCAATATCATTATATTAAACCTGCGATTTATCAAAAAGAAGCAAGATAATAAAATAAGGCGATTGCAATCCCACTGTCTTTAGATGGTGGGATACGGTTGCTAAAACAAAAATGCAATCGATCATATCAATCATAAATGCAAATACAATATAGGTAAGAATGGTTTGTTGTGAATGATGCGATGATTTTTAGATGATACCCTACAACCGAATAAAGTTCAGGCATTGAGAAAGACTTTTGGGTGTTGTAAGGTGTATTGTTTTGTGTCTGTGAATTAGATTTTATATGATGATATGATCCAAAGAAAGTATAAAATTTATATTCATACAAAAAATATATTAAGATGATAACATATTGAGCAAGCTTATAGGCAACGAATATATTGGTTTACGAAAATCAAGAGAATTTTTATGCTAGTATACATAAGTCGCCGCAAACATAAAAATGAAAGGGATCTTTCAATACTCAGACAATGCAAGAAAGATGTTGAGAGAAATAAAAAAAGAAAGGAGTATGTCAAAACAAGAAGCATTGAAAAGCTATAAATAGGATAAGATAAGATGATTTTGCTTTTGTAAGTTATCAAGCAAATTTGTATCGAGTGAAAATGATAAAAATGAGATATATTTTATTTGGCTTTATCGTGTTTTGACGATGATAATATGATAAAATCAAGTGCAATTCGTGTGTTAATAGTCGATGATTCTTTGGTGTTTCGTAAAAGATTAGAACAAAGTTTATCAACAAATCAAGAAATAGAAGTGATTGGCACCGCAGCAGATCCAATTGAGGCTGCAAAAAAAATCCAAGCGCTATCACCGGATGTCATCACAATGGATGTGGAAATGCCTCGCATGAGCGGGATTGATTTTATTCGACAATTGATTCCAAAGCATCCAATTCCAGTTGTAGTAGTGAGTTCTTTACCAATTAATGTAATAGAAGCTTTGAGTGCTGGAGCAGTAGATTTTATTAAAAAGCCGACCGTAAAATCTCCAGAAGATATGAATCAGTTTATAAAGGAACTGTCATTTAAAATAAAGATTGCATCAAAAGCAAAGGTTAGACGTATGCCAGAACATATTATGCAGTCACAAAAGCCACTCAAAATAACCAATACGCCTCCTAAAATGGTTTTGGGTCATCCGAATACCATTATTGCAATTGGAGCTTCTACTGGTGGTACAGAGGCAATCATTGAAGTGGTAAAAAATTTGCCAGCAGATACGCCGGGAATTGTTATCGTACAACATATGCCGCCTGTTTTTACAAAGATGTATGCGCAAAGACTAGATAAGATTTGTCATATGTCTGTAAAAGAGGCAGAAGATATGGATCGTGTGGAAAAAGGTAAAATTATTGTAGGCGCTGGAGAATTTCATATGCGGTTATGTAAAGACGCAAAGGGATATTATGTCCGCAGTCAACCGGGACCACGAGTCAATGGGCATTGCCCTTCTGTAGATGTGTTGTTTGATACCGTTGCAGATGTTGCTGGAAAGAATGCAGTTGGTGTTATTTTGACTGGAATGGGTGCAGATGGCGCTAAGGGAATTACCAAAATGCGTCAAAAGGGCGCTTATACAATTGGTCAGGATCGCGCGACTTGTGTTGTATATGGAATGCCTATGGAAGCATTTAAACTCAAAGGAATTACCAAACAACTTCCTTTGGATCAAATTGGCAATGAAATCATTGCACAGGTAAATAAGATGTGATAAAGCACTGAAAAAGACTATTATTTTGATATCCTCTAAGAGAGTGATAATATCAATAGAAAAGTGTATTTATCAGAATACAACATGATGTGTTTCGTCAGTCAAGAAGTCTTGATAAATTTAGTTGAAACAATTAAAAACCATTGTGAAATCATTTAGATTTCACAATGGTTTTTTAGTGCCTGGGGTGTGCTCGTACCACCAGTACAGCACGAATGATGGCTTCTAATATTTTTTTCTTGTCTTCTTGTTCTTGTGCTTTTTCAAGTTGTTCCGCTTCTGCAACCATATATTTTGAGGGAAGAGAATTGAGCGCTGAGGCGGCAATGTCTTTTTTACAGCGATTGCATCGGCAACAATTGAATCTGAGTAAGACATCGTCCATATAGCGAATGACAAGAAGTTCCATAATATTGACAATTGATTGCGCATTGTGTCGGTCTGTTTCTTCAGCACGTGCAAATACATTAGAGCGCAGTGATTCTTCCGTTGGACCTGATGGGGTTTGAGACTCATTCTGGGAGGGCGTTTTGGAAGCTTCTGCGGCGGATGTTTTTCTTTGAGAAGAAGGCATGATTTTTTCAAACATTAAATTTTTATCTAATGTATTTGGCATGCTTATATCCCCCTTTCTAATAGTTCATCAACTAAATGGATATAATCTCGAACAGCATTGTTTTTGGGAGCAAACACCATCATGTCTTTTTGCAGAGCTTGTGCTTTTGCAATCATGACACTGGAACGAATATGTGTTTTTAAAAGGGGAATATCCAAATTTTCGCTGATCATTTCAGCAGTTTGCATGACAATACGACTGAGTTCTTCTCGGATATTAAATCTTACTAAAAACATTCCTCCAAAATTTAATTTAGAATTTAATGTTTCCTTGATGTGGTTGATGGTATCACATAAGCGGGTGATACCCTGTAAACTGTATACATCTGTCAATACAGGCATTAAAACAAAGTCAGCAGCGGTAAATGCGTTGACAGTTAATACGCCCAATTCGGGAGGGGAATCGATTAAAATATAATCGTAAAAAGGAGAGACTTGTTTGAGACAATCCCTTAATAAAAATTCTCTTCCTGTTCCAGTAAATTCCACTTCCATACTGCTTAAAAAAAGATTAGAAGCAATGATATCAGTTAATTCTGTATGTTGAATTGCAAAGCGACATTTTATTTCTTTTTTGATAACTTGATAAATAGTGGGCACACTTTCTGTATCTACATTCATGCTGAAACTCAGATTGCCTTGTGGGTCAAAATCAATACACAGCACTCGAAAGCCTTTGCGTTTTAGACCAACAGCAATTGCGTTGGTAGAGGTTGTCTTTCCAACGCCACCTTTTTGGTTGGCAAGGCAGATGATTTTCGCCATAATTGCACTTCCTTTTGGATTATTCGATTAAACATGCTTTAATTTTTATATTATACTAAATTTCGTCTTTTTTCGCAAGAACTTTGTGATAGCGATAAAGGAATGTTATCACTGGGTTAGATAAAAATAGTATGGTTTGGGTGAATAAAAAAATACAAATACCCCCAAAAATGAGAAAGGGTCTTTGATTTTTTGACATGTTATGTCAGTTAACATGTCTAGCATAACAGAAGAAAAAAGTTTCAAACAGAAAAAACCGCTATAATTTTCAAAATTTGGTGTTTAGTTTTTCGTTCTTGATACGATAATTTAATTAGACAGGGTTTTTTATTTTCTTTGAGCAAAAAACTCCTACTTAAAAAGTAGGAGGTAATTGCTACGATAAAACCGTGGGACACACGGGGTTGGCTCGCTTGAACGGTATAAGTTAAGACGTTTGCGTGAGAAGTTTTTACCCTTACACAATAGAATGGTAAGAACATGTCGTTTGAAAAGTAATTTTATTTTTTTTAGAAAGGGATGTTTCACGGATGATTAGACTATCTTCTTTTGGGGAAATATATCGCCCCTCTTCTTATAAGACTGTACAAGACGTAACATCCGTTCAAATGAAACAGACAATCAGTCCCGCTGCTCCTGTTTCCAAGACGGATAAGGTTCAAATTAGTGCAGAAGGTTCTTTTAAGAGCTTGTTGACCGAGATGGCACGTACAGTGAATCAAGAGGTTTCAACAAACGCTGCGCAACGTGTGCAAACATTAAAAGGTTTGGTGGACTCTGGTAAGTATCAAGTTCCCGCTTCTGCAATTGCGAATGCAATGCTCAATCGTGCAGCCTTGCCAACGGAGGAAACTTATGAATAATTATCAAAAATTGGTGCAGTCAACCGAACATTGTACTGAACAAATTCGGTTGATGATTCCAATGGAAAAGGAAAAACGCAGTGCAATTATATCAGATGATATGGCTAGTTTACAGCAAATACTCTTTTCTCAACAAGCGGCTGTGATGAAGTTGGAAAATTTAGAGAATCAGCGTTTGGTTTGTCAAAGGGAATTGGGTCTTGAAGGATTGAGTGCTGATGAAGTCATTGCAAAGGTTCCAGAGGAAGTAAAACAACAATTGATAGTCTGCTTTGAGGATTTGCGAGAGGCAGCAACAGAATTAAAAGAATTTAATGCGAAAGCATTGGAACTTGCAAAGGCAAGCGTTCAGTTTTGGGATAGTTTGGAGAACAAAAAAACTTCAACAATTGATAAAGTCACATATCGTCCAAACGGACAAAAGCCGTCTGAGTGGAAGAGAAGTAGTTCATTTGAAACAAAAATTTAATCGAATAAGAAACAAATTAATCAGATTATTTTATGGTTGGCGGCAAATACAATCACGGTTGACAATTGCTTTTAAGAGCAGTGAACTTGCTAGCTTTTTTGATAAAATAACGATTAACATTAAGGAGGAATTATCTTGCGTCCTACATTTATGGGGTTTGAAACAGCAAAATCCGGTTTGAATGTCGCTCAAAAGGCATTGGATATTGTTGGAAATAACCTTTCTAATATTGATACTGCTGGGTATACTCGTCAAAGAGTACATACCAATTCTTTAGCACCATCAGCCTATAGTACACGTGTTGGAACAAGCCGCATTGGTTTGACAGGTCAAGGGGTAGAAGCGATTGGTGTTTCTCAAACAAGAGATGCGTTTTTAGATAAGCGTTTTCGCGACGAATATTCAACTGCCAGCTATAATTCACAGGCTTCTAATATTTTAACAGATATTCAGGCTGCACTTGGTGATGCCAATAATGTTAGCTTGGGTGGAGATGTGTTGGCACAGGCATATCAACAGATTTATAAAGCGTTAAATAGCTTTACAGCAGATTCCACCTCTACGCCAAATGCCAACTTGGTATTGAGCTCTTTTAACAATGTCACACAAGTGATTCAGATGCTCAATGGCAAGTTAGACCAGGTATTAGAACAACAAAATTACGACTTAGAGATTACAGTCGATCGTGTCAATAATGTATTGTCTCAGATTGCACATCTCAATGATGCAATTAGTCGCGATGCAACTGTTGTACAAAATCCAGACAATGAGTATTTCCGCCCCAATGAATTGTTAGACCAAAGAAATTTACTATTAGATGAACTTGCAAGTTATGGAGATATTTCTATTACTCCTTTAAAAGATGGAACAGTCAATGTAACAATGGGCGGTCATCAGGTAGTAAGTGGCAGAGAGTATGTTGGCATCAATATGAATGTTGACACCAATAATCAAGTGACAAAGCTCTATTGGCAAGACAGCGGTGAGGTAATTCAGTTATCTGGTGGTGCATTGCTTGGCTATACAGACTTTATCAATGGTCGTGGTGCAAATATGCAACAGCAAGGTGAAACCATAAAACAAGGAATTCCTTATTATAAAGATCGTTTGGATACACTTGCTAGAACACTTGCAGGTGTTGTAAATAATGTCATTCCAGACATGGAAGCATTGGATCCAGATCATCCAGAAGTGATGACACAAAAGGTGGATGAAAATGGAAATTTGATGTATAAACAACTTTTAGCTGCAAAAACACCAGATGGAAAAACAGATAGCACGATACCTGTTACAGCTGCAAATATTTCTGTAAGTGATGCTTGGGCACAGGGCGGAGCAGAGTATTTTATCAGTGAAACAGGAAATAACATCAATGCCTCTTACTCTGAACAGTTAAAAAATATTTTAACAGAAGGAAAAACCGATTTTATCTCTTATGGGGAAACATTCACTGGAAACTTTGAGGAATATTTGTTGGATTATACAGGAAAAATTGGTTCTGATACTGCATTTTACAATAGCCGTACCACAATTACTTCTGGAGTGGCAGATGAGTTGCTAGATAGTAGAGATGCAATTTCTGCTGTTTCTGAAAGTGAAGAAACCGTGAGCATGATGACTTATGAAAAATCATTTAATGCGATTTCTCGTGTGATGACAACTTTAGATGATTTATTGGAAACGTTAATTAACCGTACAGGTCGTGTAGGTTTATAATATAAGTAGCTTGATAAAGAAAGGATTTTGATTATGAGAGTGACACATCGTTCTTCTACACGCAATTATCTCAAGCAGATGAATAGAGCTTTGGAAAATCAGCAAAAAACACAATATAGATTGGATTCTGGAAACCGTTTTGAAAAAATATCAGATGATGTTTCTTCTGGTATTCAGGCAATGAAAGTTCAAACAGAATACTATAAAGCAAAAGAACACTATTCCAATGTAAAGACAATTGATGAAACCCTTACATCAGCGGAATCTGCAATGACAGAGATCAATGATGCTTTGGCAAATGTGCATACAAAGATATTAAAGGCATTAAGCGACACGTCAGCTACTAACCGCGATGTATTGGCAAAAGAAATTAGCTCTATCAAAAACCAGATTATGCAAGTAGCAAACAGCAAATATGCAGGACAATTTTTGTTTAGTGGAAGTAATAACTATGGTGCTCCATTCACAAAGAACGAGGATGGGAAATTACAATATAATGGTATTGATGTAGATGAAATCCAAAAACGAGATGATGGAACTTATTTTTATAACAAAGATGGCATGGAAGTGACTATTCCATTGAATGAAAAGGTATATATGGATATCGGTCTTGGCATTCGTATGACAGGAAATCAAGTAGATCCACAAACTGGATTTGATATTTCTTATGCTGGTCCTGATATTCTTGGTTTTGGCAAAGATGATGATGGTATTTCTAATAATATCTTCAATTTATTAGATGACCTTGAAAAAGCAGTAAAACAAGAACCTTTTGATACCACAGCAACTGGTAATTTGGATACCAAATTGGTGAAAGTAACCGATGAATTTCGCACCAATTTAACCGATATCGGTGCTAAAACGCAGTTTTTAGATTCTATGTTAAACCGTTTGGAACAAAATGCGAATAACTTAGAAAATAAACTTGGTCGTTTAACTGGTACTGATTATGTTGAAGAATCTATTCATAAATCTACCAATGATATGGTTATAAATTCTATTTATCAAATGGGAGCCAGTGTAATTCCACTTTCTTTGATGGATTTTCTAAGATAAATATTAGATGATTGATATTGATTAGAGCAGTGTCATACACTTTTATTTTATCTTCTTTTGACCGATATGGCTAAAAATTCCTGATGTTAAGTGGTAGATGAAGATATCATAAAATTGTGGGATACACCAACTTATTTGTATTCAGTACAAAGGTGTGGTTAAACAGAAAATATGACAATAAATTTCTGAGTAATTTCTTAGATATATCATCTGTATCAATAAGTATCATGAAATAAACTGTTGTTTTTGAAGAAGTTTGATATTCACTCTGGTAAAATTCAATGAAAGAAGGTGTTATTGTGCAATTAATAAGAATTGAAACAACTCCAATGAAATACGAAATTAGAACAGAACCTGCCCGTTTAGAGATGCAGGATGCGATTAAGCAGGCATCTTCTAAAGTAGAACAAAGGGCGGCCCGTTTAGATATTCAAACGAAAAACATTCAAGTACAATTAGATTCCTATCAAATGCGTCGCGACAGTTTTAACTTAAAAAGTTCATCCGATTTTGCAAAGGATTCCGCGCAAAAGGGAGCTCAAAATATTAAGGATCTAATTTCTGATACAATTAATACTTCCAAACAATTAGGTCATTTAGAGGATGGTGTTACAATTGGACAGATTATTCGTCAAAAGACATTAGAGCATCCAACAACTCCTTATACTCTATTTTTACCAAACGGTGGAACAGAAATTTCTTGGATCCCAAATTCTATTGAAAAGAATTACACCCCACCTGAAATGAATACTGAGTGGTATACTGCACAGAGAAAGTTATCCTATATACCAGGTTCATTCTCAATTAATATCATACAATATGCAGAAGTAAATATTGAGTATTTAGGTTCTCCTATGTATGTCCCCCCAAGTGCAGCCCCCAATTACGAAGAAACTGCTCAATAAATAAAAACATCATATCATTAAATTGTTCGCCATAGTAAAACAGGCAGCTACGAATGAATGTGGCTGCCTGTACATATTTATAATAGGAGTGAATAAAAGTATGGAGATTATTACAAGGGATTTTGGAACGATTTGCACAAGCCCTGATGAAGTGATTGAATTTTGTCAACCAATCCTTGGATTTGAAAAAGAAACACAATATGTCCTCTTGGGTGATACAGAAATAGGAAATCACTTTTCATGGTTACAATCAATTGACAATCCAGAACTTTGTTTTGTGTTAGCTGATCCAGATTTGGTAGACCCAAATTATAAAGCAAATATTCCAGAAAGTGTTACAAAAATTGTGGGAAGCACACATTGTGAATGCTGGCTGATTGCATATATTCCAGACAATTTTGCAAATGCGACTGTGAATTTAAAAAGCCCTATTTTAATCAATATCAATACCAGACAAGCAGCGCAGGTTGTATTGGATCAAAAATATCCTATCAGACATCCTTTGATGGAAAATAAGGAGGAAAAATAAATGCTGATTTTATCCAGAAAACCAGAAGAATCTGTGATGATTCAGACGCAAGATGGTTCGATTGAAATTGTTGTCACTGAAATTGCTACAGGAAAGGTTCGACTGGGTATTAGTGCCCCACATGGATGTAAAATACTAAGAAAAGAATTGGTACAAACAATGGAATACAATTTACAAGCAGCAAATAAGCCATCTACCCATTTGAAGGATTTGATGGCAAAGTTTAAAGATAAGGATTAAATTGGATTTTTAAAAAATTGATTGCCTGTGGAATTGAGTTGTTTTATCCATTCTTGAAATGGTTCTTTTTCTGAAAAATCGATAGAACCAATTACCCCTTGACATTTTACAGTATTTCCGAATTCTAAAACTCTTGTGACAACAACAGGAATGTCTTTAAAAATAGGGTCGGTATTCATTGTCATATAAAATTCTTCATTGATTGGAACGCCAGGTTCGGCGTGAAAGCGCAGTTGTGTGCTACAGATAGAATGAATGGTAATATCAAAAGTTTGCTTTACTGGTTGCGTGTCTTTGTTGTTGCGAAATAAAAAGAATTTGCGAGGAGGCGGTTCTATTTTAGGGGAAGCAAGTGTAAGGCTTGCTCCAATCGATACAGGACAGGCATAAACGTCTTCTGAACCTGGTACTACGGTGTCATTTACCGAAACGAGGCGAAGTAAATTTTTATCTGAAATATAAACCTTTCCTGTAAAGATGTGAATTTCTCGTTGTTCATAGAGTCTTGCAATCTGTAAGGGGGTACCTATGGGATAAAGTGGAACAAAGTCATTTTTAAATTCGATAGAACGATTCTCTACATTAACACAGGCAACACCATCTTCTAAAAAAGTGCCCTTATCATCTTTTAGACGTGCGCGAAATTCTTGGTCATTTTTTTCAACATACATGATAAATCCTCCTGTTTCAAGCTTTTATCATAAAAAGACAACAAAATAGCAATCATTTTTTTTTACAATGATTGATTAGAAATATCTGATAAAATAGCAATCATGGATTCTATTTGAGTATGAATATTCAGCAAATAAAAATGATAGATGATTGGTTTTGGAGATCAAACTCTCTTTATCATATCTAAATTTTGAGGCTATCTATATTGATAATCAGAGCGATAAAGACCGAACCTTTAGAGGACGTATGGTACATCGCCTGCATCAAAAAAGTAGATAGATTTACATAAGTGCTTATATATACAACATTATGATAGAGTTGATGCCTCAGGATTAAAATCAACTACCATATCTAAAACAGTAGTTGAGATAAAAAGCTTGCTTATTTGTTGCCAAATCGTTCACTCTGGTCTATATTATAGCATAAATAAAAATTTTTGGATAGTATAAGATTCTCCAAAAATAAATGGTATAGGGGAAAAGAAGATAGAATGGAATAACAAGAAATTAGAATTGAGGTGAATGTATGAATGAATTAGTACAGATGACTACATTGTTAAATCAGAAAAAGGATTTGTTTTTAGAGTTTGAACAGGCGACAGAAGAATTGTGTTATGTAGAGATTGATGCGATGGAATCATTGATGGATCAAAGGTTAAAATTACAGGAAAAAATTGACGAATTGACACAACAACAACAACAAATTTATCAAAGTATGCCAGAATTAGAAGAAATTGTCGTAAATCCTATAGAAAAAAAGAATTTAACAGGGGATTTCAAATCCATACAAGAACTTTCTATACAAATAAAAGGAACCATTCAACGCATTATACAAATCTCACCTATGCTCCAGAGAAGAATCGAAAGAGAACGCGATGACTTGTTGGAAAAATTGCAAAATAGCAAAAAAAGCACTGCTGCTGTTGCCCAAAAGTATTACCAAACAGTCAGTAGTGGAGTAAGGCGACCATTTATCCAAAAAAATGGCAAAACGGTTTAAAAAAATATTGGAAATCAATTCGGTCACTATTTCACTTTCAAAAATTTATTGCGATAATAATAAATAGGGAATATATTATTTTATAGTAAAGGAGAAATGATTTATGAGTATTAGCAGTTCTAGCACATACAGTGTAAGCAATAGCACCAGTGGTGCTACGAGCAAAGGTTTTAATGGATTGGCTTCTGGTATTGATACAGATAGCTTAGTAGAACAGATGCTTTCTGGGACACAAAATAAAATTGACAAACAACAGGGAATCAAACAACAATTGCTTTGGCAACAGGAAATGTATCGAGATATTATCAGTTCTATCAATTCTTTCCACCAGGGATTTTTTGATACAGCTTTTGACGCAAGTTCTGCCAATAACCTAGCAAGCAATGACTTTTTTAATTCTATGATTTCCAAAATTAGCTCTGGTTCTGAGTATTTAAAGATTATTAGCTCTTCTCCAGAAGCCAATGTTGGCGATATGAATGTGCTTGTAAAACAGTTGGCTGCTGCTGCAAAATTGGAAAGCTCTCAAAAGCTTAGCAGTGGTAAAAAAGTTGGAATTGATATCAGTGAAAATTATATCAAACAATTTGCCAAACAAGATGCAACCGTTGAATTGAGTGTCGGTGGTCGTAAAGTATCTATTGACTTAAATGGTCTCTCTTCTACAGAAGAAATCGTTTCTAAAGTAAAAGATACCTTTTCTAAAGAAGGCATCAATGCAACTGTGAAGTTAAGCAATAACAAAATTGTAATGACTTCTGATTCTCAGATAAAAGTAACTGGTGGTACAGATGCAGGACTGAGTGCATTGGGTGTATCCAAAGATGCTACTTCCACCAATGTTTCTGGAGGCGTTCATTCTCTTTCAAGTACTACCTCTCCACAAACAAATACTGTTTCTTTTAATATTTCATTCAACGGCGTTTCTAAACAGATTACATTGACACCAAAATTAGGAGAAATGCCAAAAGAGCCAAATAAAAACAGTACCCAGGCGGAAAAAGACGCATGGAACAAATGGGTGGAAGAATCTAGAGATGCAATTGTAAAAGAGTTGGGTAAAGAGATCCAATCTGCTTTCGGAGGTACTTACAATGAAGCAGATGGCACTGTAACAGATGGTTATGTACAATTGTTAAAAGATGCAGATGGTTCTTATTATTTGGCTACTGACGGAAAACCAGGAAACTCCTTTACCATCACAGGAGAAAAGGCAAATTGGATAGGTGTAGAACCAGGTAGTACCAGCAATGTCAATTATGCCACAAAATTGGGTGAATTGAGTGGAGTTGCTGGAGGCGCTTATAAATTTAATATCAATGGTGTTGATTTTTCATTTGACGCAGAAGATACTTTGGAAACGATGATCAGCACAATTAACAGCAGTTCTGCAGGTGTACGTGTGAGTTATTCCTCTTTATCTGATACCCTTAAAATTGAAGCAAGTTCTTCTGGCTCTAAATACAATATTACAATGTCACAAGAACAGGGCAATCTGTTGTCTGCAATATTTGGCAATGATGTAATTGCCAGCGGTTCTTCCATAGCAAGTGATCGGTTGTTGACAAATGAAATCAGCGGTACTTACAACAAGAATATGGCTACCAACAGTGTAGATAAAACTGTTTCTTTCTCACTGAATGTAAATGGAACAAAACACACTTATTCTATAAAAGGTGCTAAAAATTTAAAAGATGCAATTAATAAAGTCAATGCAGAATTAAAGAAAAGCGAAGATCAAGGCGGCTTTGGCGGTAAAATTGAGCTGACAGAAGATGGTGTGTTAAAGATACATGACGACTCTATGGTAGTTTCTTTTGATACCAGCAGAGTGGATGCTACAAATAAAACCGCTGTTCAAAACGCACAAAAGAAAGATCTCGCTTATGCACTTGGTTTTAGCATTGTAGGCAAAACAAATGTTGCAGATGAAAATACCAAACTTTCTAGTTTAAATGAAGCTTCTAGAAAGGCAATGGAAGCAATTGCACAATCAGCAGGAATGACCACTGGCAATAATACAACCATTGCAAGTATCAATGCTCATGCAGATACAACAGGTTTTCGCTTTGAAAATGGTCGTTTGATCGCCTCTCCTCTGTCAAATGGTAAAAAACCTCCAGCATATCCAGAAGTAAGAAAACTATTTGGAAACGTTAAATGGAGTGCATTGGGTCTTGGTGACGGTCAGATGAAAGGGCAAGCGATTCAAGGTCAAGATGCAATTGTCTATATCAATGGTATTGAAATTGAACGTAGCAGCAATACATTTACTGTTGATGGCATTACCATGCAGTTGACAAAGGCAGTTGATTGGGTGGATAAAGATGGAAATCCAGCAACTAGTGTAGATGATGTTGCAATCTCAGGTACTTCTATTACAACAGAACGCGATACAGATGCCATTGTGGACACCATGAAGAAGTTTGTAGAAGAATACAACAAGATGATTGACAAACTATCTGGTTACACTGACGCAGATGCGACTTATAAGAAGTATAGCCCATTGACTGATGCACAAAGAAAAGAAATGTCTGACAAGGAAATCGAGCTTTGGGAAGAAAAGGCAAAAGAAGGTCTGTTGCGAAATGATGGAGATGTAGAGGCATTTTTAAGTCAGATGCGTATGGCATTATATACCAAACCAGAATCTTCTAAATTTGCACTTTATGACATTGGTATTGAAACTGGAAAATGGACCGATAAAGGTAAACTTGTATTTGATGAAGCTGCATTCCGAACCGCTTTGGCAAATGATCCAGATTCTATCCGCAATTTGTTTACCGATCCTGATAATGGTCTTGCAAAACAGCTTACCACCATTATGGATAATGCTGCTAATCTGAGCACAGGTAGTCAGGGTACTTTGGTTCAAAAAGCTGGTATGAAAGGCTGGTCTTCTGAGCAAACCAATGAAATTTCACAGAAATTGCAATCTATTGAAGATAAAATCAAAGATTTAAAGAGTAAATATGAAATAGAACGGCAACGTTATTGGAATCAGTTTACAAGTATGGAAAAATATTTATCTAATATGAATACACAAAGCGGTTGGCTTGCACAACAGTTCTCTTATTAATTAGGTAGGTGAAGACATGCAGAGAAACCCTTATGCATCCTATAAAAAGCAGTCAGTTATGACGATGACACCAGGTGAAATGCTCTTGACTTTATATGATGAAATTTTAAAAGAACTTGCAACAGCAAAACGTGGCATAGAACAGAAAAATTATACAGAAGTCAATCGAGCACTACAAAAATCTCAGCGTATTTTAAATCATTTAAAGACGACTTTAGATTTTAAATATGATATTTCAAAGAATTTAAATTCTTTATATGATTATTTTATCAGCCGTATTGTATCGGCAAATATGAAAAAGGATATTAGTTTATTAGATGAAATCAGCCCTATGATTGCAGAATTGAGAGAGACCTATTCTCAGGCTGATAAATTATCTCGCAAACATCCATAGCGATAGGAAAGAGAGGGAATCTTCTTGTTTTATAATTCAAAAGATTTTAGAGCAATGGAAAGCGGGCTGAATGCAGCTTGGCTTCAACAAAAGGTTGCTATACAAAATCTGTCTAATCTTGAAACGCCGCATTATAAATCAAAATCTGTTGTATTTGAAGATGTTTTAAATAAAAATATGAGGGATTATGATAAGACACCTTATCAGTTTAGAACATCTATTCAAACAAACGAAAGTACTTCCAGGCGTCCAGATGAAAATAATGTGGACGCAGATACAGAAAGTTTGTCTTTATATAAAGCATATGTACAGTACAGCTATTTAACCCAAAAACTAAATGGTTCTTTTGCCAATTTCCGTTATGTACTCAACAATGCAATGAAATAATAAAGGGGGGATATTGACAAATGGCTTTTTTAAGTTCTCTTGATATTTCTGGTAGCGCTTTGACAGCAGAGCGCTATCGTATGAATATTATTTTGCAAAATATTTCAAACGCGGATACCATTGGTACAGAAGACAAAGACCCTTATCGCAGAAAACAAGTAATATTTGAAGAGCGTCCATTGACCTTTGACGAAGAGCTCACTTCTGCACAGCGCAATCAAGTAAAAAGTGGTGGTGTTCGGATTACTAAAATTGTAGAAAATCAACGCGATTTTAAACCAGTATATGATCCAACCAACCCAAATGCAAATGAGGATGGTTATGTGATGTATCCGAATGTAGATACAACAGAAGAGCGCATTGACTTACTGGCAGCTTCTAATGCTTATACTGCAAATTTAACTGCATTGGGTGTTGTAAAGGCAATGACGATGAAGGCTTTGGAAATTGGAAAATAATTCTCTGAAAGGGTGAGTATGTTTGTATAAGTATCGTATAGATACCGAATATTTTTCCCAGAGAATACAATGTTCCCGTGATGATAAGTATGAATGTTTGAGAACCATTCAATTTCTTGCAGAAGTTGAAAATGTTTATCACAGTGGAGGTGTTGCAGCAGTTGATCGGCTGTTGGAGACAGAACCCACAAAGTTTTCTGCGGTGTTTTTGTATCGTGCTGTAGAATTATTTATGGATGTAAAGAGTTCTCAGCAAATTCGAACGGTATTATATAATCGTATTATTACATCGAATTTTGTAGGAGCACAATTCTTGAATGGAGTAGTGATTACAGAAGCATTATGTGCCATTCTTGATAAAGAATCTTCAGATTATATTTTTAATTTTTTAATTCCTTCTTTTTTTGGAATTGATTTTGAAGATAATGCTAGACAGGCTTATCGAGACTTTAGAAGGTCTAAGATGAAGTTACAGGGGAGTTGATCAAACGTCATGTTTGATTTTCTAAAAGAAATTTAGTAAAGGGATATATTGAATTTCATATAACGACAGGAATTGCTGCTAACGATGGTTGGCAGCGTCCTTTTGTCCAAATACTATACAAAATAAGTATATTTTTATAGGGGTTTTGCTAATAAAAAAATAAAGACGGACTTTTTCCTTGAAAAGAAGTTTATCATATGCTATAGTAAAAATAGGAAATTTACAATATTGCTGATATATCAGTTAAATATAAAAGTTTATCAATAAAGGAGAAATATAATATGGCGTACATATTAACAGATGATTTGAAAACAGGAAATGTATTAATTGATACAGAACATCAACAGCTTTTTGATAGAATTAACACGCTATTGGATGCCTGTACACAAGGAAAAGGACGCTTGCAAATTGACACAACTTTAAAATTTTTAAATGATTATATTGTAAAACATTTTAATGATGAAGAAGCACTACAACAAAAGGTACAATATCCAGATTACCCAAATCATAAACGCTATCATGAAAGTTATAAAAAGATTGTAAAAGATGTTATAGAAGAATTTGAAAAAGATGGTACCAGTATTACATTGGTAGCAAAGGTAAATACCAATATTGCTGGATGGCTGGTGAATCACATTAAAAGTGAGGATAAAAAACTGGCATCTTATATTAAGCAACAGGGAAAATAAAAAGAGCTGTTTTTACAGCTCTTTTTTTATTTAATAAAAGGCTCCAGATAGATTGTCTGGCGAAAAGGATAGTATAAAGATATATAAGCTATGATACTCAGCTCATATGGGGCGATTATCGCTATTTTGGGTTATATCAGAGTTGCTTTTATGAAAGTAGTTTCTTTTTATGCATCCATATTTTGGGGTAGAAAAGGACAAAGATTGGAAAAATTTCTAGTCTGCCCGCCAACATATCAAAGGATAATACCAATTTGGCAAAAGGAGAGAAATCTGCGAAATTTCCCATTGGTCCCACATGTTCTAAACCTGGTCCAATATTGTTGATACAACTGATAACAGCAGTAGTTGTAGTAGTAAAATCGAAGTTATCAAATGAAATCAGCAAAATAGAAATAGCAAGGATCATCATATAAACGATAAAGAAAGAATAGATACCCCGTGAGACAGCAGTCTCTACTGGCTTGCCATCAAATTTAATGGTATGGACTGATTTTGGAGAAAAAGTCTGGCGAATCTCATTAATTCCAGTTTTAAATAAGATGATGATACGAGAAATCTTGATACCCCCACCGGTAGAGCCAGCACAGGCGCCAAAGAACATCAATGCCACTAGGATACATTTTGACAACAATGGCCAGTTATTAAAATCGGTGGTAGCATATCCTGTTGTGGTGATAATAGAGGACACCTGAAAAAATGCGTGTCGAAAAGAATCGGAAAAGTTTTCATAAATAGAATAGGTATTGATTGAAATAATTATGGTAGAAACCGCTATAATTGCCAGATAGCAGCGCAGTTCTTCACTTTTAAAGACCTGCAAAAATTTTCTCATTAATAAAAAGTAAAACATATTAAAGTTGATACCAAATAATATCATGAAAATGGCAATGATGTATTGCAGATAAGCACTGTCATAAGCGGCAATGCTGATATTTTTAATGGCAAATCCACCTGTGCCTGCGGTACCAAATGAATGGACTACAGAATCGAAAATGGGCATTCCACCAATAATTAGTAAAATAATTTCTATAATGGTCATTAACACATAGATGGCATATAAAATGCGGGCAGTTAAACCGATTTTGGAAACCAGTTTTCCGACAGTTGGACCTGGCACTTCTGCACGCATTAAGTACATAGATTGATTGTTGTGCTGTGGTAGGATTGCCAAAACAAAAACTAAAATTCCCATGCCACCAATCCAGTGGGTGAAGCTCCTCCAAAATAATATACTGAGGGGTAGTGCTTCTATGTTGGTAAGGATACTGGAACCAGTTGTGGTAAAGCCAGATACTGTTTCAAAAATACAATCGATATAAGAAGGGATACTCTTGCTTAAATAAAAGGGCAAAGCCCCCAACAGTGATAATAAAATCCAGCTCAATGCCACAACTGTAAAGCCTTCACGGGCAAAGATAGCAGATTTTTTTGGTTTGCGAAAGGAAATCACTATACCAATGATAAGGGTGATGGCTGCCGGGATTAAAAATGCCCGAAGTGTATTGGATTCCTTGTAGAATATAGAAATCATCGCAGGCAAAAGCAACAGCACTGCTTCAATTTTTAAAATCCGTCCAATGATGAATAAAACCATTTTATAATTCATAATGACCTCAACTTATTTTAAAATATCGTCAAAATCTTGTAGCATTTGATTGGTAGTTACTACAATTACGCTGTCATTTGGTTTGATTTTTTCATTTCCGTTTGGAATAATCACTTTATTTCCTCGAATGATACAGGCAATTAATAGATTTTTCCGAATGGAAAGTTCCTTTAGTGGAATACCAATGCTGCGATTGTTAGGAGATATTACAAATTCTAGTGCTTCTACCTTGCCCTCTACCAGTCTATAAAGTGTTCTGATGCTATTTCCTTTGGTGTTCTGTTTGGCTCGAATATAGCGTAGAATAGAATTGGCGGTAATGGCTTTGGGAGACACTGTACTTTCTTCTCCCAAACTGTCTAAAATACCCAGCAAAGAAACGCGATTGACTTTAGAAATTACTTTGTTGACAGATTTGCTATTGGCATACATAGCAATTAAAATGTTTTCTTCATCAATTCCTGTTAAGGTTACACAACAATCCACATCATCAATCCCTTCTTCATTTAAGACATTGGGATCGGTACCATCTGCATGGATGATGGTTGCTTTTGGAAGTGTTTCGCTTAGATGTTGACAGCGTTGGTAATCCTGTTCGATGATTTTTACATGGATGCCAATTTCTACAAGCTGTAAGGTAAGATAATAAGCAAGTGTGCCACCTCCGATGATCAATACACTGCGAATGCGATTTTTTAAAATGCCTGTCGCTTTAAAGAAGGCGGCAAGTTCAGAGTGACCTGCAGTGATGTGAATTTTATCTCCAGTATGTAAAATAAAGTTACCATCTGGAATAAATACCTCATCGCGTCGCTGTACTGCACAGATTAAAATTTTAATTTTATATAGCTGATATAGTTTATATAAGGGTAACCCAGCGAGTGGACTATTTTCTTTGATATTGATCTCTACTAGTTCAACGCGACCTTTGGCAAAGATTTCAATTTTGATGGCAGTGGGAAAACGTATCATACGAGAGACTTCATTGGCAGCGGCATATTCGGGATTTACCATCATGCTAAGACCCAACTCATCACGCATAAAAACAAGCTGCTGTGCATAGCTGGGGTTGCGCACACGAGCAATACAATGTCTGGCACCCATCTTGCGTGCGATCAAACAACATAAAATATTTAGTTCGTCTGAAGCGGTGGTGGCAATAATCAAATATGCCTTATTGATAGAAGCTTCTGAAAGAATATCACAGCTTGCACCATTTCCACAAATCCCCATGACGTCATAAGTATTGATAATGGATTCGATGACCTTTGGATTGTTGTCAATGAGCACTACATTATGCTTCTCATTACATAGGGATTCTGTTAGGGTAGTGCCAACCTTGCCACCACCCACAATAATAATATTCATAGTTTTTTCGTTCCTTTTTGAGAATTGATATTAGAACATATCTCTTTGAAATGTAATACAAGTATACTGCAAATAGTGGGTTGTTTCAATGTCTTTTAATACAAACTTTTGATTCTTTTATGAATAATTTGGTGGATGTTCTATGAGAAAAAGTACCTTTTTAAGAAAAGATAAAAATACCAAATAGAACATATTTTTAAGGGAAAGATTTTGTACTTTTTTGTATAGAATCAAAACACTTTTATGAGGCTAGAAGCCAATAAAGGTGTTTACAATAAAAAGATGTCATACGTGAAATTAGTGCCAGATTGGGATTACATCACGAAAAATAAAGAGTACCATATAATAAAATATATCACAAATTTGACAGATGGTGGATGATTAAGTAGAGAACGATGATGTAAAATTTACGTTAAAATCCAACATGCCAGTCCGTTGTAAAAGCATAAAACACCCTATCAAAAGGGCAATAAAAGATTCGTAAAAATAGTAAAAAATAGAAAAATTTAAAGTAAGTGATAGAATAAAAAGTGTATTAATATACAGAAATAAAAACAAAAGTACAAATATGTTTTTATTGCAAAATTTCAGGCAGTATGCTATAATAAAACTATAAAATTAAAAAAATAATGGGAAAAACAACGTGATTTTTTGCAAAAATAAAAGTTGAAAATAATGATTGTTTATATAAAAAAAGTGGTGAAATCTCAGATGTTATATTTTACAACAGAAAATCAATATCCATTAGAATATATCGGCAGTGGAAAATTTTTTAATCAAGCGTATTTTGTTCACAGCAGACGCACTTTGGATACTTTCGTGTTGTTGATAGGAATTGAGGATACTCTTTATATTGCACAAGGGGATCGCAAATTTCAGTTACAACCAAATCAGTTTTTATTGCTATTTCCGGGATGCGAACATTATGGGTATCAGCAAAGTGGAAAACATCTCACTTATTATTGGTGTCGTTTTTTGGTAAAAGATGGACTGTATCAGGTTCGCTCTGAGCAGAATGCTTATAAGGATATTTTAAAAGGAGAAGGAATTGCCAATTATTATCAAATTCCAGAATATGGCTCCTTTTCTGCGGGAGGAAGAATCAGTCTGATGGTCCAACAACTTTTGGACTTGGCAGAGACCAAAACGTATTCTAATGGTCTTGCCAATTATATACTTAGTTTATTGGCAATGGAAATTTCTCAACAAACCATAGAACAGATAGTAATAGAATCAGGAGAGGAAAAAAGACCCCCTGAACGTCTTGGTGAAATTATGGAATGGATTCGGATTCATTGTACACAAAATTTGACAGTAAAACAGATAGCCTGTGAATTTGATTATAATCCCAATTATTTGTCAGAATTATTTAAAAAATATTATGGCTTATCCATCATGCAATATCTTCAACAATGTCGTCTGTCTTTGTCCAAACAACTCTTGTTAAATTCTTCTTATTTGATTAAGGAAATTGCAGAAAAATCTGGTTTTTATGATGATAAGAATTATATGAAATTGTTTAAAAAAACATTTGGTTTGACTTCGATGCAATATCGAAATATGTATTCTAGCTCACAGAGAAAGCAAAATGAGTTTTAATTAAGTAATTTATGAAACAGTTATTTTTAAAAAATATTTTTTGGATTTGGTATTAAAGATATGTGGATGAGATAAATTTCCAAAAATTGGATTTTAAAACATCTTAAATAAAATTAGTTTTTATTATAATATTTATAATGAATAGAATATAAAAACAAAATTTAAAATATAAATATAATAATCTTTGTAACTTTTAGAGATTAAGATCAAAATAACGAAAGTTATAAGTTTTTTAAAAATGGAAAAATTTTCATGAGTTTTAAAATGTTTTTGAAAAATTTTCAAAAATTTGGAAGTTTGAGAAGAATATTAGAAGCTTAAAAAAATAAAAGGTAATATTTTGTCTAATAAAAGCATGTATAATATACAAAATATGTAGAGAAATATCATCTAATCCATCAAAAATGAATATTACAAAAAGTTAAAATACTTTAAATTATACCTTATTATCCCCTATTTTGTAAATGTTTTTTAGAAAATACCAATATAAAATTGTAGGTTTGACAATAAACAATTATAATAGACAAATGGTTTTTGTATGGCTTGTATGTGTGTACGTAAACCTGTCGTTTTTTAATTGACTTTGTCTTTTAGAAATGATATACTCATTGGTAGATAATTTAAGATACTTTTCATATTATAATATAGCTGTTTTTAAGCATAAAAAGTGGTAATTGATCCAATTTATTCATATTTTAAGACATTTGTCTTTTAAAGATTGTTTGAGATAAGCATAACGTGTAATATGAATAATTTTTATCAGAACTAAAGTTGTGTAAACAGTGGATTTGAATTTGCTTTGAATGAAAATTTTTATCTTTAATTTTCAATCAAGCAGTTGGTAATAAAATGAAGGGTAAACTCAGAAAGGGGTAAAAAAGAATGTTTATTGAACCGATTTCACCAATTGTAAAAATGAACTTTGATGCAGCTAAACAGGTAACTGAAAAAAATAATCATGCTGCGCTTCCGTTTTCAGGAATTCTTAAAGAAGCAATACAAAATCTTGAGCAGACACAAGAGGTGGCCAATCAAGACTCTTATGATTTGGCAATGGGAAATGTAGATGATCTTTCTCAATTGATGATCAATTCTACAAAACAAGCAACTGCGCTGGAATTTACTGTCCAATTGAGTACTCGTGTTGTAAATGCATATAAAGAAATCATGCAAATGCAAGTATAGCCCTTGGGCAAAAACTTAAATGGGAATGAGTTAAAAGAGAGAGGGGCAAAATGAGTTGGGCGCATCTGCTAAGGAATTCTTAAATAATACAAGGGAACGTTGGAAAGAACAACCCAAAAAGAAAAAAATAGGAATTATTTCAATTGTGGCCGCAGTCATTTTAATTGCACTAGGGGCCACTATTATCTTAAATAATATTAAATCAGGATATGTAACACTGTATAGTGGCTTGGATACTGCAGAATCATCGAAAGTTTATTCAGCAATACAAGAATTAGGAGTGACTCCTCGTTTAAACGAAAGAGGAGAAGTGACCGTTCCTAAGGAACAATATGATATGGTTTTGTTGCAACTTGCAGCGCAGGGTTATCCAGAATCAGCAATGCCATATGATGTTTTTTTTGATCATAATAGTATCACTGCAACGGAATCAGACAAAAAAACAACGTTGTTATATCAACTTCAAAATCGACTACAAACGACATTAGAAAGCATTCATGGTGTACAAAATGCCAAAGTGACTTTAAATGTACCAGATGATACCGATTATGTTTGGCAAAAGGCTACTTCAGAAAACAACGCTACTGGTTCTGTATTGTTGACGATGAAAGGAAATCAACAGTTGGATGCAGAACAGGTTTCTGCAATTAAAAATTTAGTGGCGTTTGCTACTCCGAAATTGACTCCTGAAAATGTAAAGGTAGTTGATGCTGCTACTGGAAAAGAGTTGATATCAGATGATATCGGTTCTAGTTCTAGTTTGACAGCAGATAGGACATTGGAATATGAACAACAAGTACAAAAGATGATTGAGGACAATGTAATTCGTCTATTGACACCAAGATATGGATATGATGGTGTTGTTGCAGTTGCAAAAGTTTCTTTGGATTTTGACAAAATGATGGAAGAACGAAAAGAAATTTTAAAACAAGAAGATGGCGATGACGCAATTACACATTTTGAAGAACAGTATGGAGTCAGTGGCAATATCACTGCTGGAGATATCGTTGGCGAAGAGAACAATACAGATATGCCACAATATGCGAACACAGATCCAAATACTGATGGTGGAATGACCGATTATAGAAAGAGTATGGATTATGATTACGGTTATATCAAAACACAAATAGAAAAGGGTCAGGCAGAACTCAGAGATGCCTCTATCTCTGTTATGGTGGATGATGCACAACTGGCAAATAACCGTGCAGATTTGATGGATCAAATTTCAAAAAGTACTGGTATTCCAGTGGAACAAATCTCTATTATGCAAATTGATCCAAATGCAACCGTGCCAGAACCAGAGCCAGAGCAACAACCACCTCAAACATTCTTTACACGTTATAGATGGTTTATTATTGGCGGTGCAGCATTGCTTGGTGTATTACTCATTGTATTGGCAGTTATTATTTTGATTCGTCGTCGAGCAAAACAAAAAGAACTCGAACGCGAAGCAGAAATGGAATCTATGGCACAAGATATGGAAGCAGAAATTGCCCAATATAAACAACAACTTGAAGAAACGGCAAGGGCAAAAGTGGAGACCAAGGATAATGTCATTGCTGATGAGGTTCGTAACTTCGCAAAAGAAAATCCGGAAATTACTGCAAATCTGCTCCGTTCATGGCTGAAGGAGGATGAAGCATAATGCCAGCCGCTACTACGAAAGCACCTAAAATTACACCTGCAAGTAAAGCCGCTGCGGTCATTGTATCTATGGGAGCAGAACAGGCTTCTGAGGTTTATAAGTTTTTAAGAGAAGAAGATGTTGAAAAACTTTCTTTTGAAGTTGCAAAACTAGATCATTTACCGCCAGAAAATATGCAAAGCATTATGGAGGATTTCTATGGGCTTTGTGTCACACAAAAGGTCATTGCAGAAGGCGGTGTGCTCTATGCCAGAGATGTTTTAGAAAAAGCGTTTGGACCGCAATTGGCACAATCTTATATGGATCGTGTTTCAAAATCATTACAGACAAGAGCATTTGAATTTGTGCGTAAAGCAAACTATAAAAACTTAATGATGATGTTGCAAAATGAACATCCGCAGACAATTGCATTTGTATTGTCTTATGCCAAGGCAGGGCAGGCTTCTCAAGTATTGTCTGAACTTCCCAAAGAAACACAACTGGATGTTGTGCGCCGCATTGCGAGTTTAGAGAGTGTGAGCCCCAATATTGTAAATATTGTTGAAACGGTTTTGGAAAAGAAATTCTCCGCAGTGGTATCTGTGGATATGACCGAAATCGGCGGTGTTCCTTATGTTGCTGATATTATGAACCATACCGATCGCGCGACTGAAAAATACATCTTTGATGAACTCAACAAACAGGATCCAGGACTTTCTAGTGAAATCCGCAAGTTGATGTTTGTATTCGAAGATATTGTCAATTTGGATAACATTTGTATTCAAAGATTCTTGCGCGATGTTGACAGTAGAGATTTGGCAATTGCTTTGAAGGGTTCCAACGAAGAAGTAAAGAACGTAATTTTGACCAATATGTCAAAGCGTTCACAAGAAACAATTATCACCGATATCGAATATCTGCATAATGTTCGTATGCGTGATGTTGAAGAAGCACAACAGAAGATTGTAAACGTCATTCGACATTTAGAGGAAACTGGAGAGATTGTAATTTCTAGGGGAGGAGATGACGAAATAATTGCCTAATATTTATAAAGGTGATTTCATCAATCTAGAAATGGATGAAGAGGAAGAAGAAACGGTTTTGATTCCTGGGTTTCCAATGGATGATGTTGCCGCTCAAGAGTCTGATTTAGATGAAATCGAACAAGATGGAGTTGAGTTTTCGTCACAGCCCAAAGAGATCTTATATAATGAGCAGGAGATACAAAGGCGTGTGGAAGAGGAACTTGAACGTGTTCGAGAGTCGGTGAAAGCACAAGCAAGAGAAGAAGCCTATCGCGATGCAGTGTTAGAAAAACAGGCAGAAATACATTCTTATTTTGACAAATTGGATGCTGTTGTTCAAGAGATGGAGCAACAGCAAACAGACTTTGTCATGGAATTTAAAGACCATGTAGTGAGTATGGCATTGAGTATCGCTGAAAAAATTATGATTCAAAAAATCAGCGAAGATGATATGTTTTTGTCTGAATTGGTGACAGCTGCGATTGCTTCGGTAAAAAATGCACAGTGGATTACTGTACAGGTTTCTGATAAAATGAATCAATTGATAGAATATTTGAATGAGCAAGTAAAAAATGCACAAGAAATGAGTCAGGTTGAAATTGTTGCAGGTCCTTATCCGCCTGATACCTGTATCGTCGAGTTTCCAGATGGCTTTGTTGATGCATCTGTATCAGAGCAGATGAAAAATCTAAAAAAGCAGATTGATACAGTCAATTAAAAGGGAGAATATCAAATGGATTTACAATTTTGGCAGGATGAAAAATATTTACAAGTAATCCAATTTTCTGACCTTTATACCCATCATGGAAAAATCAATAAAATCAGTGGTATGACAATTGAAGCGTTGGGGTTAAGTTGTAGTATTGGTGATATTTGTAAGATTTTTATCAATGGTAGAGAAGAAGAAGTACTCGCTGAAGTTGTAGGAATTACAGGAAGTACTGCTTATTTGATGCCATATCAGGATACAGATGGAATTGGGTTTGGCTGTTCTGTAGTCAATACAGGACAAAAACTGATGATTCCAATTAGTGAAGAATTGATTGGTCGTACTGTAGATGCAGTGGGGAATCCCATTGATGGCGGTGGTCCAATTGAACATACGACTTTATATCCCATTAGTGGGGTATCTTGTAATCCAATGAATCGTCCTCCGATTAAAGAACCAATTGAACTGGGTGTCAAATGTATTGATGGCATGTTGACCATTGGAAGAGGGCAAAGAATGGGAATTTTTGCAGGAAGCGGCGTGGGTAAAAGTACTTTAATGGGAATGATTGCCCGCAATGTAAAGGCAGACATCAACATCATTGCATTGGTGGGAGAACGTGGTCGTGAAGTTGTGGAATTTATCAAGCGTGATTTGGGTGAGGAAGGTATTCGCCGTTCTATTTTGGTAGTTGCTACATCGGATCAATCTGCAATGATGCGTTATAAGTGTGCAATGACAGCCACTGCGATGGCTGAATTTTTCCGCGATCAGGGGAAAGATGTTTTGTTGATGATGGATTCTTTAACACGTTTTGCCATGGCACAGCGCGAAATTGGTTTAAGTGTTGGAGAAGCACCAGTTGCCCGTGGTTATACACCTTCTATTTATACTGCACTTCCCAAATTATTAGAGCGTTCTGGAAACTTTCCAACCGGCTCCATCACTGGAATTTATACAGTATTGGTTGAGGGTGACGATGCCAATGAGCCAATTTCAGATACAGTTCGCGGTATTATTGACGGACATATTATGTTGTCAAGAAAAATTGCTTCCAAAAACCATTATCCGGCAATTGATGTATTAAATAGCGTCAGTCGTTTGATGAGTGAAATTGCTTCGTCTGAACAGAAAGAAACTGCCGGAAAGGTGAGAAATATGCTGGCAGTTTATCGAGATTATGAGGATTTGATTTCAATTGGAGCCTATAAGAGTGGAACCAATCCCGCTTTGGATGAAGCGATTAAACATGTTGATCAAATCAATGAGTTTTTGTGTCAGAGAGTTGGCGAAAAGTTTGATTTTGATCAAACAGTTGAGTTGATGAAGCAAGCGGTGGGTTAGTACTTGGATTTAGAGGGATTTGAATGAAAAAATTTAAGTTTACCTTAGATAGGATGTTGAGCTTCAAAAATCAAATATTAGATAAAGAAAAAGATCTATTGGGACAGATTCGACATCAAAAAATACAACTTGAGCAAACAATAGAGCGTTATCATCTGAAACAAACAGAATTATCAAAGGAAATGACAGAAGCACAAAGACAAGGCACAACTGTTCTAAAGCTGCGGGGCTATAGCATACAGATTGAAAATATCCATCATGGTATCAAACAGCTAAAAAAAGAATTGGTTGCAATCGATGCGGAAGTGGAGCGGCAGACAGATGTTGTACGCAAGGCGTCTCAAGAAGTTTCCAGTTTGGAAAAATTACAAGAGCGTCAATGGGAACAATTTCTGTATGAAGAGAAGAAAAGAACAGAGGATGAAGTGCTGGAGTTCGTTACTGGTCGTCTTGTACGAGAAGGTAACTTTCAATAAATTCCAGAATCGTGATTTAGAAAGGGGGAGAATACAATGCAAGGAGTACAACTTCAGGATACCAGAGTGATGCAAAGAAGAATGATGAGTGCTCAAGGTGGACAGATGCAAACCATGGGAATGGGTGATGGATTTGATGCGATTTTTGCGCAGATGGCAGCCAGTTTGCAAGAGGTAGAAGATGTCACAGTCTTACAGAATATCCAACAGCAAGTAGATGGTTTGTGGTCAATGGGACTGTTGGAATCAGCAGACACAGAAGAAAAACAAACTTCAACTGTACAGATGTTGGAATTGGCAGCGGCAATGTTGATTGAAAGTCCTCAATTTTTAGAATTTTTGCAGATGGATTCACTACAGGCAACACAGTTGGTGTCAACACTGGATATTCCAGAAGAAGCAAAACAATTTGTATTGAATTTTCGCAGTGAACTAAAAAGTGGTGGTCTATTAGAACAAAAGTCCTTTACAACTGTATTGGAAGAGGGCGATACAGAGATTTTAACAGACACATCATTGCAAAAAGTGCAAGTTCAAGAAAATGATTCAGCACAAGATGACAACATGACATTTTTAGGTCACTCTTTTATGAAGAATATTAGAGAGGCTAAAAAATTAATGGACACAACACAAAAACAGACAAATACTGATACGTTTGAGTTGGATATTGATCAATTGCAACAGGATGTTGCCTCTAATCGCTTTAATCCAGTAGCAACTGTATCTGATAAAGCGAAGCAGCTTTCAAAGTTGCCACAGATGTCTGAACAAATTCAAACGGGAATTGCACAAAATTTATTAGAAGGTAAAAAAGAATTTACCATCAAATTGCGTCCAGAAGGTTTGGGAGAAATCACAGTCAAATTAGTAGAACAGGAAAATGGTTCTACAACATTGAATTTGGTGGCATCTTCTGCCAAGACAGCAGAGTTGATTACACGTGATTTGAATGCACTGCAAAATGCAATGAGACCATTACAAGTAGAAGTGCAAACTGTTCAAACAGTTGCAGAAACACAACAGGCACAACAACAGCAGATGAATATGGATTTGCAACAACAGATGGCACAACAATTTTCAATGGCACAACAGCAATCTCAACAACGAAATCAAAATTCCAATGGTTTTAGCAGTTTGTTAAATGGTGAAGCAGACAGTGAGTTTGTACAAGAAGTTGAACAACAAACAGCATTAGATGGTTTGGATACCTATATTTAAGAAAGGGGAGTATATTTCTTTATGTCAAATAGTCTTTCTGATAGTACGAATTATACAACAGACAGAACACCGAGCACACCTGGCAAATATAATGCGGTTTTTACAGATAAGAAAAACAATTCTGATACACTGGCAAGTGATTTTCTGACATTGATGGTTGCACAGTTGAAAAATCAAGACTTTATGAATCCAATGGATGACACACAGTATGTAACCCAGATGGCACAATTTTCTATGATGCAGGCAATGACTGAAATGTCCAGCAATGCAAAAACTTCTTATGCGATGTCTTTAATTGGAAAGACGGTAACAGCTTCACGTTATGGCGTAAGTGGAGATTTGGATACAACAACTGGAACAGTAGACAAAATTTCATTTGTAGACAATGAATATGTACTTTATATTGGAAATAAAAAGTATTCTATGGAACAAATCATGGAAGTTGCTCATCCAAAAGAAAAGGGAGAATGTGCTGTTGACCCTTCTGATATAACAGTATTGGGTACCAATACAACAACTTCTACCGCAGATATTAGTTGGAAGCTCCCAACAGAAGATGAAACAGTACTGAGTGGTTTGGGTTATCAAGTTTATTATTCAGAGGAAGGACCATTTAATAGTGTAGAAGCAGTAGAAGCAGGTACTCGATTTGGTCCACAGTTAAAAGGCATTACAGATGAGGCAAAACTAACTCAATCATTGGCCAATTTGGCTCCAGGAAAAACATATTATGTAAACGTAGTGGTAACAGATGCGAATGGAAACAAAGCAGTTTATAGCCCTACTTCAATCCGAACAAAATCATCATAATCATACAGATGATAAAGGGGTGTCATGAATGGAAGAGATGAAAATTAATGGTCGTCCTGCAACGATTGTAACAGGAAAACCGAATTTTTATGGATCAGATCATACGATTACAAATAAAAGTGGCACGTCTCAAAACAACACGTTCCAAAGTGTATTGCAGCAAGAATTTAAAAAATCCCAGCAAATCTCATTTTCTAAACATGCTGCTGAGCGTGTGGAGACCAGAGGGATCGAGCTTTCTGAAAATCATTTGGGACGGCTAAACGAAGGCGTTCGTTTGGCAGAACAAAAAGGATTGGATGACACATTGATTTTAATGGATAAAACTGCATTTGTAGTAAGTGTCCGCAATAAAACAGTCATTACTGCAGTCAATGGGAATGATTTGACTGGAAATGTATTTACAAATATAGATGGAACAGTGATCGTGTAAACTGGACCCTTTTCGGGAGGTTTATGGTATCTTGACTGACTGAAAGATACCACGGTTCCAAAAAGAGGAGAGAATTGAAATGAATAGAGCAATGTTTTCTGGTGTAGCAGGTATGAAAGCGCATCAAACCAAGATGGATACCATCGGTAATAATATCGCAAACGTAAACACCTATGGTTATAAATCACAGCGTGCAGTATTTAGTGATATTTATTATCAATCCTTACGTGGGGCAACCGCTGGTACAGCAAACCGCGGTGGACAGAACCCTTCTATGGTTGGTTATGGTTCTAACTTGTCCGCTGTACAATCCCAAATGACACAATCCAGTATGCAGAATACTGGATTTGGCTTGGATGTTGCAATTACAGGTGAAGGATTTTTGCAAGTACAAGATGCTGATGGAAATATCTTCTATACAAAAGCAGGTTTGCTCAGTTATGATTCCAATGGTTATTTGACCGATATCAATGGTAACTTTGTATTGGGTACCAAAGGCAATGGCGACCCGGATACACAAAAAATTAAATTGGATGATGTAGGTTCTGTATCTGCAAAAGCACCTGCTGTAACACAGGTTATCAACGGTACTAGTTATACATTCCAATTTTCTAATTCTACTGCAAAGGGAAATGTTTCTCTGAATATCGGTACCAGTGACAGCTTACCAATTGGTAAAAAAGCACAAGCAGTTATGTCTGCAGGTTCTATTAATATTTTGTTGAACTCCAAGGAAATATTTGAAAGTATGGCTGATTTGCAAAATGCAATCAATGATGCCATTACCGAAGCAAATAATGGTATTCAGCATGATGGAGGTATTCTATCCATTACAACAGATGAAGAGCAAAACTGGGGTGACGGCTTAACTGGTGCACAAATTGTTGGAGATAATTTTGGATATGATCAAGGTAGTATCACACTCCCAGATAATGGTAAAATATTTGGCGGCTTTAGCTTTGATAGCGTAGGAAATGGCTTTGAATTGTTGGATAATGATGATTTGTCCTTTAGTTTAGAGCGCGATCCAGACAGTGGCGATTTGACGATTAAAGCAACAACCAGCCAGAGCAATAAGGAATATTCTGCTACCATCAGAAAAACTGAGATGACCACTCCGGGTAAAGTGGTGTTGTCTGTTGCAAATGGTGATACAACTGATACCATTACATTGAACTTCCCAAATTATAATGAAGTATTGAATGTTGGTGAAGGGCTTACTTGGAACCCTGAAACATTTGATGATGGATCAAGTTATGGCGGATTCTCTTTGGTATCACCCGGAAATTTAGATAAGAATGACATTACTGGCGCCAATATGACTTTAGAAGCACTGACAGGTGCTGACGAAGGCAAATTTTTACTGACAATGACCGTAAATGGTACAAATTACACTCATACTTTTGATAAAAAACAAGCAGGAAAACAATTATTTATGGATGATGGTACTGGAAATGGCTTTACATTAAAGGCTCCTTCTATGAATAATATGTTATCATCAGCAGCTACAATGACCTTTAATCCTGTGCAAGTATTGGCAGATGATATTGTCAATAGCCAACCTTCTAGTGATTTGGGATTTGGAAGTAAGAGTTTTGCAATGACCGGCGGTACAGAAGGCGGTGTTGTAACACTGGATCAGTTGAGCAGTATTTCCATTGGTTCTGATGGTACCATTTCTGTTTATCATGCAGAAAAGGGAACTGTTGTAGCAGGTAAGATTACACTTGCAAACTTTGCAAATCCATATGGTTTGGAACAAGGCGGTAACAACTACTTTACTGCAACATCAAACTCTGGTGACCCTCAACTAGCAGAACCAGGAAGTGATGGAACAGGTGCCTTAAAGAGCAGTTCTTTGGAAATGTCAAACGTTGACCTTTCAGGTGAGTTTGCAGATATGATTACCACACAAAGAGGTTTCCAGGCAAACTCTAGAATTATCACCGTTTCTGATACAATGCTAGAAGAATTGATAAACTTAAAACGATAATCATATTATGATATGTATGGCGGGTTTTACCCGTCATATGCAAGAGGAGAAAGTTTTTTTCTTCTCTTGCATATGACGGTACGAAATAAGATAAATTAGGAGGCTATTAAAATGATTGTTTTAACAAGATTAAATGGAGTTTCATTTGCATTAAATGACGAGCTGATTGAGACGATTTCTGAAAACCCGGACACAACCATTCATATGACAAATAAAAACATTTATATTGTAAAAGAAGATACTCAAACAGTTATCAATAAAATTGTTGATTATCGTAGAAAAGTATATAGTACTTTGAGATAAAAGGCTACAGAAGTTTTCATTTGGAGGGTCATATTTATGGATTTGATGTCAATTTTGGGATGGATATTGGGTACACTTTTGATTTTGGGAGGTATGATTACAAATACAAACCCAACAACGAAAGCAGTAAGTTTTAACATAGAAAATATTATTAACTTTGGAGATGTGCCCAGTGTGCTGATTGTAATTGGTGGAACAATTACCGCATTGATGGTATCCTTTTCAGGAAAACAACTTGCAAAGTTTCCCAAACACTTAAAAATTATCTTTGCACCTACAAAATATAAGCCAGAAGATTATATTGGGCAGATTGTAGAATTTGCTAAAAAGGCTAGAATTAGCGGTTTGTTGGCATTGGAAGAAGATTTGGACAAGGTTGAAGACCAATTTATGAAAAACAGTTTGATGATGGTTGTTGACTCAGTAGAACCGGAAAAGGTAAAATTGCAGTTGGAAACGCAACTTGATTATCTGGACGAGCGACACGCGCAAGACCGAGCGATTTATGATAAGGGTTCATCTTATGCACCGGCATTTGGTATGATTGGTACCTTGATAGGTTTGATAAACTTGATGCAGAACTTATCTGATATTGGGGCAATTGGTCCAAACATGGGTGTTGCGTTGATCACAACCTTTTATGGTACAATTTTATCAAACTTTATATTTTCTCCAATTTCCAATAAATTAAAAATTCGACATGAGGAAGAATACCTTTGTAAAATGATTATTTGTGAGGGTGTTCAGGCAATTCAAGCAGGTGAAAATCCAAACTTTATTGAAGAAAGACTTGCACAACTTCTTCCAAAAGGAAAATATGTAGCAGGCAATGACAGCGGTTCAGAAAAACAATAATATATAATGATTAATATAGTAGGTAAAGGGTGGGAGTGATATGAAAAGAAAAAGAGAAGAATCTTCAGGTGGTAGCTGGTTGGATACATATGCTGATATGGTAACTTTGTTGTTGACTTTTTTCGTTGTAATGTTTAGTATGTCTTCCGTAGAACAAGAAAAATGGGATGCGTTGATTCGTTCCTTTATCGGTGAAGGAGAGGCTTCACAATTCGTACTTGTAGACGATGAACCTAAAACTGGTTCTGGACCTGCTGTAAATGAACATGATGAATACTTTACAGATGACAATGGTATGGAAACCAGTGAGATTGCAATGCCAGAAAATGTAGAAGATTTGTATGAGTATCTAAATGAATATGTGACTCAAAACAATCTGCAATCCAGTGTTTCTTTGTCAAAAGATTCTGGAATTGTCTATATTCGGTTTAGTAATAATACGCTGTTTAAGCCGAATAAATATGATTTGACAGAGGAAGCAAGACCGATGTTGGATTATTTGGGAAAGGCATTGAAACTGATTGAAGATAAAATCAGTGTTATCCAAGTCTCAGGACATACTGCTGATATGGGTAGACCAAGTTTAGAAGTCAATGACTGGAGACTTTCAGGAGAGCGTGCAGCGAGCGTTGTAATTTATTTGGAAGAAGTCAACCAAATTAAAAAAGGTATTTTTGTGACAAACGGATATGGAGATAACTATCCAATTGCAGATAATTCAACAGAAGATGGAAGAAGACAAAATCGCCGTGTAGAATTGACCATTGTAGGTACAGAAGCGATTGCAAATGACCCAGCAATAAGTGATGGACTTGAAGGAACTTATGATACCAACCAATATCCAAAAGATGGTCATGGTGTGAATCCAATTGTTCCTGATAACAAACAACAGACTGGTTCACAGTCACCTCAAGAGCCTGTACAAGATTCACAGGAAACTCCGGTAGATACAAATTCTGAGCCTCAATGATACTAAAATATGTTGATAAATTTAGTATTGGGGATTGACCTGGATAGTCTGGCCAATTACAGTATCAATAAACAATAAAATGAACTGAAAGTATATCCTAGTGGGATAGAGAAATATTTTTATTGTTTACGAATTTGCTAATATCATATTAGCGATTTACAAAAAAATAGTTGGTAATTTGCCAGCTGTCTAAAATTAATATACAAAGGAGTGAAGATGCAGATGCCGGAGAGTCTATCACAAAGTCAAATAGACGAATTGCTAAAGCGTATGCATTCTGGCGAAGTTGATACTGAGGTTGAAAAAAAACCGAAAATAAAAGAATATGACTTTAAAACTCCAAAGAAATTTACAAAAGAGCAATTAAAGGCGTTAGATGGTTTGCATGAAAACTTCTCTAGAGTTTTGTCGTCCTATTTTAGTAGTATCCTTCGCAATGTCTGTGAAGTGAGTGTGTTGCAAATTGAAGAACAAAGATATTATGAGTTTAACAATGCACTTCCTGATAATTCATTACTCAGTATTCTAAATTTTAAACCAGAAGATATTCAATATGATGAAACCTCGTTTATTGTGGATATACCAACGCCATTGGGCTTTATGATAATTGAACGTCTTTTGGGTGGAATCGGAGAAGTTTTTGTTCCAAATCGTGATTTTACCGAGATAGAACTTGCTATGTTAGAAACTATTTTAGAACAAGTGACAGCTTATTTGCAGGATGCTTGGTGTAACTATTTGCCAGTAAAAACAGAGTTGGGAAGTTTAGAAACAAATGCCAGGTTGTTACAAGTATTTTCTCCTCAGGAAATTGTGGTACTGGTTGCATTGAAAATTGAAGTTGCTGGTACTAGTAACGTCATTACAATGTGTCTTCCAGCCGAAAGTCTGGAACCAATCGTAGAAAGCTTTAAGTTAAGATACACACGTGCCAATAAACAGCAGGATATTGAAAAGGATAAAGAAAAACGAGAAGTCATTATAGGCTCTATCAAGCAATCCGATATGGAAATTACGGCTATTTTGGATAATTTCCAAATGACGTTGGGAGATGTCTTGCGTTTGCAGGTGAATGATGTAATTGCTTTAGATAAAAAAATCGACAGCGATATTTGTGTATTAGTGGATGATGTACCATGGTATACTGCAAAGCTAGGCGAATCTAAGTTAAAGAAATCTATTAAATTAATTGATATTATAGCTGGATAGAAAGAGAGGGGATTGTGTTGAGTAACGACCAAATTTCGAACGCCCAAAACGCAATATTAACTACGGAAGAGATGGATACAATTGGTGAAGTCATGAACATCAGTATGGGCGCTTCTGCAACGGCAATTTCATCATTATTGGATAAACAGGTAGTTATTACAACTCCTACATTGAATTTACAAAAAGTACAAGATGTCAACTATTCTGATTTAGAACCTGCTATGGTTGTTAAAATTGAATTTATCAAAGGCCTTTCTGGTACCAATATTATGGTGTTTCGCCGCAATGATATGCAAATTATCTTGAATTTGCTGATGGGAAGCGGAGACACCGATGTAGATGAAAACTTTGAATTTGATGATATGAGTATCAGTGCGGCTTGTGAAGTGACCAATCAAATGATGGGAGCTGCGGCAACAGCGCTTTCTGAAATATTGGGAGAAACGGTGGATATTTCCACACCAGTTGCTTCTGTAGCAGAACCAGAGCATGCAATTGATGATGTGATGGATGTAAAAGATAAAGAAGATGATATTGTCACCATTTCTTTTGATTTATCCATTAAGGGCGTTATGAATAGTAATTTTATGAGTGTAATGCCAATTGAGTTTGCAAAGGGAATTGTCAATCATTTGATGCAAGGTCAGGATATTCCTCCACTGTCACCAGACCCTGTGATAGAAGAAGTCGCACCACCACCACAGGATTTTGCTCCTATACAACCAGTAGAGCAACCTGCAGTGGCGCCACCACAAGCGCAGCAGCCAATGATGAATCAACAACCTGCAATGCAACAACCGGTGATGAATCAGCAGCCTGCAATGGGTCAGCCACAGATGCAACAACCAGCAATGAACCAACAACCTGCAATGGGTCAGCCACAGATGCAACAACCGATGATGAATCAGCAACCTGCAATGGGTCAGCCACAGATGCAACAGCCAATGATGAATTATCCAATGATGGACCCTCAACAAATGGCAATGATGCAACAATATTTGATGGCACAACAGCAAATGCAATCATTTTATCGACAGCCATCTGAACCAAGTTTTGCAGGTCCAATGGGCAATATGGTGGGCAATGAAAATCCTGTAAAGGTTAAAAAAGCGAAATTTCCAGATTTTTCTGTACCAGGAAGTTCTATGGAAGTTGATAGTAATACCAATATGGGATTGTTGATGAACGTTCCGTTAGAAGTTTCTGTTGAAATTGGAAGAACCAAAAGAAAAATTAAAGAAATTGCTGATTTTGGTCAAGGAACAGTAATAGAATTAGAAAAACAAGCAGGTGCTTTAGTAGATGTAATTGTAAATGGTCAATTAATTGCACATGGGGACGTTGTAGTAATTGGAGATAATTTTGGCGTTCGTATTACAGAAATTGTTGGTACAAAGGAATTGATGAACTCTTTACAAATGGAGTAATTTTTGTTATACTTCGAGTGCAAGTTTTATCCGAGAGCAGCAAAAACAAGTAAATAATAAAATTTATCTGGTTTGTTGTTTCAAATAAAACCGTGAGACACACGGAGTTTGCTTATGTGAATTATCATTTTAGTTCATATAGGAAACTCCCGCTATCAATGGTGGGAGTATGTCACAAAAATATCAATGTATAGTATATATGATTGAAGGAGAACTGATTATGTATAAGATTTTGCTTGTTGACGATGCTGGTTTTATGAGAATGATGATTAAAAACAATTTGACCAAAGCTGGTTATACCTCTTTTGTAGAAGGAGAAGATGGACAGCGTGCGATTGAACTCTATCAACAGGAAAAACCGGATTTGGTGATTATGGATATCACTATGCCCAATGTAAATGGTATTCAGGCTTTGGCGGAAATTAAAAAATTAGATCCGTCAGCAAAAGTAGTTATGTGTTCTGCAATGGGTCAAGAATCTATGGTTATGGATGCAATCAGCTTAGGTGCAATGGATTTTATTGTAAAACCATTTAAACAAGACCGCATTGTGCAAACAGTTAGTAAAATTCTTCCTTTGGGAAATTAGTTTATGATGGAAGCGCTTACAGTGCTGGGGACGCTTGTTCTAATTGTACTTATCTTTCTGGGAGCTTATTGGTTTACAAAGTTTTTGGGAAAGCGTTATCAAGGCGGTATGTTAAAAAGTTCTGCACATATTCAGGTGCTAGAACAAATTTCATTGGGACAGGACCGCACATTGACTGTGGTGAAAGTGGGGGACTCTACTTTGTTGTTGGGAGTTACCTCACAACAAATCACATTGGTGAAAGAACTTACATCAGAAGAATTTCCAGATTTGGAAATTTCCTCTCAAACAGAAGCGACTGCACCATTTACTTCTCTGTTTAAGGATGCACTGAAAACATGGGGAATGAAACCCGGCGGAAAGGATGGGAAAAAGCATTGACTCTTGCACAAAAAGAAATGACTGCAAAAAAGAAACGACAGTTAAAAAAGCATATTATTTGTTTTGTGGTTTCCTTAACAGCAGTAATCTCGTTGATTATTTTCTTTAGCAATCAAGTACAGGCAGCGGGAATTAATATAGATATTAGTTCTGGTGATGGTACAGAAGGTAGTTTTGGAACCATTCAAGTACTGTTGTTATTTGCACTCATTGCTTTGGCACCTTCGTTATTGATTATGGTGACTAGTTTTACTAGAATTGTCATTGTGCTGTCTTTTTTGAGGAATGCTTTGGGTGTTCAGCAGACACCTCCAAATCAGGTGGTTGTTGGGTTGGCTTTGTTTTTGTCATTGTTTATTATGGCACCAGTTTTTTCTGAAATGAATGAAATTGCGATACAGCCTTATGCAGAACAACAAATTACACAAGAACAAGCGCTAGAACAAGTTCAAGTACCACTAAAAGAATTTATGCTAAAACAAACAGGAGTAAAGGAACTAAATTTATTTCTTTCTATTTCTGGACAGGCAGAAACACTTGAGGAAATTAATCCAGAATCTTTAACATCTTTGGGGATTGAGGTAATTGTACCAGCGTTTATCACCACAGAATTGAAAAAAGCCTTTACCATGGGATTTTTATTGTTTATTCCATTTTTGATTATTGATATGGTCGTATCCAGTACATTGATGTCTATGGGTATGGTTATGTTGCCGCCTTCTATGATTGCAACACCATTTAAATTGATGTTATTTGTAGTGGTAGATGGTTGGAGTTTATTGATAGATGCTCTGATAAAAAGTTTTATCAAATAGGGTGAATATTGCGGTACCAAATAGCTGGTCATTGATAGAGGGAGGAATTGGCTTTGAGTGCAGGAGATGTACAAGAAATTTTAAGAAACGCGATTATGATAATGTTGCAATTGGCAGCTCCATTTTTAATTGTCAGTATTATTATAGGGCTTGTGATTTCTATTTTTCAGGCTGCAACTCAAATCCATGAACAGACCATTACATTTGTTCCCAAAGTAGTTGCAATTGTTTTACTGTTGTTGATATTAGGTCCTTGGATGATTTCTAAGTTGTCGGATTTATTCGATGCTTTGTTTTCTTTTATGATTAATTTGTAGCAGGAGATCGTATGATAATTGAAATGCAAACCCTACTGGCATTTGTTTTGGTATTTTGCCGTATGGCGGGTATGATTTTATTTAATCCATTGCTTTCAAGAAGAAATATTACCTCTGGGGTAAGAACCATTTTAGTATTGTGTTTGACCTTTTTGATTGCGCCTCAAATGCTGGAACATGCCCCTGAAACACTGACGAATTTTGGATTGATATTTGAAATAGCCAAAGAATTAATGGTGGGAATTGTTTGTGGTTTTGTATTTCAAATATTTTATTATCTACTGATTTTTGCAGGAGATATTATGGATATTTCTTTTGCATTATCTATGGCAAAAGTATTTGACCCTGGAACCAATATTCAGATGTCTTTATCAGGTAAATTATTGGAATTATTATTTGTATTGTACTTTTTTGCCACTGATTGTCATTTGGTAATGATAAGAATTTTTACTTCTTCTTATGATATTATACCCTTAGGGGAGGTTTTAATTGGGCAGGAGACAGCTGGTTTTATCATTGAACTATTTGTATCAATTTTTTCATTGGCAATACGCTTGGCGCTGCCTTTTGTTGCAGCAGAGTTTGTGCTTGAGATAGTAATGGGCGTATTGATGAAATTGATACCACAGATTAATGTATTTGTACTGAATATTCAGTTGGAAATTTTATTGGGATTTGTATTGTTATTTTTGTTCACAGGCCCTATTACAAATTTTACAGACCATTTTATGGACAATATGCTTCGGATGATGGAGCAGGCTTTGTATATCATGCAGAATACAGGCTAAGCGAATAAATGTGTTGACGCAAAAAATTTTTGTAAAAGGGTGGTGAGGAAATGTCTGGAGAAAAGTCGGAAAAGGCTACGCCAAAGCGGAAAAGGGATGAGCGAAAGAAAGGAAATGTATTCCTAAGTAGAGAAGTCGTCATAGTTTTTTCCCTTTTGGCGTCGTTTTATACTATTAAACTTCTTGCCCCAGTGATACTTTCTCAGTTGCAGGGCTCTATTAGAAGTTTTTTTTCATTGACGGCGACGATGCAACAGGTAACAGACGGAGATTTGGGATCTTTGTTTATCAAGGCAGTGATTACGTTTTTTATCGTCTGTTTACCGATATTATTAGTTTGTTCTTTGGTGGCAATTGCTGCAACAATGGGGCAAACCAAGGGGTTATTTTCTGCAAAGGCATTTGCGTTTAAAGCCAACCGTTTGAATCCTCTAAATGGAATTAAAAAGATGTTTTCACTACGTGGTGTGATTGAACTTTTAAAATCCATTTTAAAAATTATTGTGTTGGCAGTGGTTGTTTGGAATGTAGTTTCTAAGTGGGTGGCACAACTTCCTTCGATGATGAACATGAGCGCTTTAGAGGCTATGTCACAAACGGGAGATACCATTACGAATATCATTTTAAATGCTGCAATTGTATTTGTATTTTTAGGAATCTTTGACTATATTTATCAGTGGTGGGATTATGAAAAAAATCTGCGCATGAGTAAACAAGAAATTAAAGAGGAATACAAACAGTCAGAAGGTGACCCACAGGTTAAGGGTAAAATCAAAGAGCGTCAGCAAAGAATGTCTCAACAGCGTATGATGCAAAACGTACCGAATGCAGATGTTGTTATCCGAAATCCGACCCATTATGCGGTAGCAATTCAGTATAATCCGAAAAAAAATCGCGCTCCAATTGTCATTGCAAAGGGAGCAGATTCACTGGCACTGAGAATTGTTGGAGTTGCTGAACGCAATCAGGTCCATGTCATGGAAAACAAACCATTGGCACGTGGGTTGTATGAATCAGTCGAGCTGGATCGAGAGATTCCAGAGAAATATTATAAAGCAGTCGCTGAGGTTTTGGCCTTTGTGTATAATTTGAAGAAGAAGGATTTGAATCAGCATGAAAATATTTAAGAATGCAGTTGCTGCATTTGTCATTTTAATTATATTTTTGCTCATTGTTCCTTTGAACACTTATATTTTGGACTTTATGTTCATTACCAATCTGTCTATATCTTTTATCATTATGTTGACAACCATGTATATCAAAGAACCATTAGAATTTTCTATCTTTCCTTCCCTATTGTTGATTACAACGATGTTGCGTTTATCACTAAATATTTCTTCCACACGTTCTATTTTGACCAACAATGGATATGCTGGTGAAGTGGTTAAGACATTTGGTGACTTTGTAATTCGAGGTAATGTAGCAGTTGGTTTGGTTATCTTTTTAATCATTGTATTGGTTCAGTTTATCGTTATTACAAAAGGTTCTGAACGTGTTGCTGAAGTTTCAGCGCGTTTTACATTGGATGCTATGCCTGGTAAACAGATGGCAATTGACGCAGATTTAAGCTCTGGGTTGATTGATGAGGATACTGCACGTGTAAGGCGTTCTAAGATACAAAGAGAAGCAGATTTCTTTGGCTCCATGGACGGTGCTTCTAAGTTTGTAAAAGGTGATGCGATTATCTCTATTATTGTTACTTTTATCAACTTAATTGGCGGTGTTGTCATTGGATTTATGGATGGCGGAGACTTTGGAACTGTACTTAGCACCTATTCTATTTCAACCGTTGGTGACGGTTTGATGTCACAGATTCCAGCATTGTTGATTTCTGTTGCAACTGGTATGATTGTAACCCGTTCTGCTTCAGAAGCAAACTTGAATACAGATGTTATCAAGCAATTTTCTTCTCAGCCACGCGTATTGATTATGGCAGGGGGAGCAATGCTGTTTTTGATGTTGATTGGTTTCCCTCCAGTACAGATTATTATGGTGTCTTCTGTTTTAATTACTTTGGGTGTAGTTTTATTTTTGCAAAGCCGCAAACAGCCAGAACAATCTGATCAATCAGCTATGGATGCGCCTCCGGTTTCAGAAGAAATCACAAACGAAGTTTCCTTTTATAGAAATCTGGAAAATGTATATGGTCTGTTGAATGTTGACCCAATTGGAATGGAGTTTGGATATAGTTTGCTTCCATTGGTAGAAGAGAGCAGCGGCGGAAATTTTATGGACCGTGTTGTTATGTTCCGTAAACAATTTGCAGATGAAATGGGCATGGTTATTCCTTCTGTTCGACTCAAAGACAGTGGACAGCTCAATCCAAACCAGTATGAAATTCGGATTAAAGGGGAATCTGTGGCAATGGGAGAGGTGTTGACCGACCATTATTTGGCATTGGTTCCTGAAGATCCTAGTGAAGATGATGCAATTGATGGCATTGAAACGGTAGAACCCGCCTTTGGTATGCCTGCAAAATGGATTAGTGAAGATAAGAAAATCAAAGCTGAGATGGCAGGCTATACCTTAATTGACCCTACTTCTGTGATTATTACACACTTGTCAGAGGTATTGCGCGCTCACGCTTATGAAATTTTAAACCGACAAGAAGTAAAGAATATGTTGGAAAACCTCAAGAAGGTCAATCCAAGTATTGTAGAGGATACTGTGCCAGCAGTCGTGTCTGTAAGCGAACTGCAAAAAGTGCTTAGGGGATTGTTGTACGAAGGTGTACCAATACACGATTTAGAGACAATCTTAGAAACATTAGCCGATTATGGTGCCACCGTAAAGGATACTGATGTGTTGACAGAATATGTGCGTCAAGCTTTACGCCGTACGATTACACATCGATTTGCAGAAGCGGGACAATTAAAGGTCATCAGCTTAGATGCAAAAGTAGAGAACATGATTATGGGAGCAGTCAAAAAAATCGATGGAGGTTCTTATTTGGCATTGGATCCCGATATTATTCAAAAAATTATCACTGCTTCCACAGAACGATTAGACCAGGTTCGACAGGTAGTACAGATTCCAATTGTATTGACATCCCCTGTTGTAAGAATTTACTTTAAAAAGTTATTAGACCAATTTTGTTCTGATGTAACTGTACTTTCATTTAATGAAATCGACCCATCTATTCAGATTCAAGCATTGGGCAATATTTCACTTTCTCAATAAAAATGAAAGTAATATAATTTTAAATTTCTTGATAGAATAGAAAAATAGGGATGGTGAGGCGTATGGCTGTTGAAAAGGATAATCAAAAAGATCCAGTTGAATTGATGAAACAGTATAAACAAACAGGGGACCTTTCAATTAGAAATCAACTGGTAATGTATTATATCAATTCTGTGAAAAAGACAGTTATGAGTATGCGTTCTATCCTTCCTGCCAGTATTCAGTATGATGATTTTGTTAACCAGGGTGTTTTGGCATTGATTGATTGTATTGATAAATATGACCCAGAGCGTGGAGCTAGTTTTGATACATATATTTATAAGCGTTTGCGCGGTTCGGTGCTCAGTTATATGAGAAAACAAAGCTGGTTGCCTTATCGTGTACGCAATGCTAGAAGAAATATTTTACAAGAACAAGAAAATATGATAGCACAATTGGGAAGAGAGCCCACCAACTCGGAATTGGCAGAGCGTTTGGGTATGACCGAGAAAGAGTTGGATAGATATTTAGTAGAAATTTCAAATGCAGAGATGTATTCATTTGAAGAATTGTTGGAAAATGCTTCTCAGATGATTGAAAGTAATGCCAACCATAATGATGAGACTTCGCCAGAGGGAAATGTACTTCGCAATGAATTAAAGACGGTGTTACAAAAAGCGATTGATAGTTTGCCAATGCGGGAAAAGCAGGTTATTACACTATGCTATTATGAAAACTTAAATCTTCGTGAAATAGGGGAGATATTGGGGGTTAGTCAACAGAGGGCATCTTGTGCAAGGACAACTGGATTGGCAAAATTAAATAAAAAACTATCAGAATATTTAGATGGAAAGGGGATTATAAAATGCTAACAGGTTACTATTCAATTGCATCTGGGATGTTGGCACAACAGCGAAAATTAGAAATTCAAGGTAATAACCTCGTAAATGCACAAACACCAGGATATCATGCACAACGTGCGATTACCACTTCTTTTGAAGAGGAATTGGCAAAACGTCTAGAGCCTAGAGCGACAGGTGCGATTGGTTCTGTGAATCCAATTACAATTGTAGAGCGCAAAGATACCTTATTTCAATCAGGTGATGTCAAACAAACTGATAGAAATATGGACGTAGCAATCAATGGATATGGTTATTTTAATATTCAGGGAGAAGATGAAAACAGAACTTATTTGACCCGCAATGGTCAGTTTGACATAGATGAACAGGGATATTTGATTCTTCCACAAACGGGAAGGGTATTGGGAACAAACAATACACCGATTCAGGTAGGGGATACAAATTTTGAAGTGAAAGAAGATGGTTCTGTTTATACCAGTGCAGGTGCACTTGCAGGAAATTTATTGGTAACTGAACTTCCTGAAACAGCAGAGCAATATGAAAATGGTTTGTTTGGCATTCCAGCAGGAGCACAAGCTCAACCAGTACAGGGAACTGGTTTTGTGCAGGGAAGTTTAGAACTTTCCAATGTGGATTTGAATCGTGAATACACGATGATGATTGAAATGCAACGTGGTTTTCAGGCTTGCAGCACAGCATTACAGCTTATCGATCAGATCGATCAAAAAGCAGCTTCACAGATAGCTAATATTTAGAGGGGTGGATAATACATGAATTTGGCGTTTTATACTGGGGCAACTGGATTGGGCGCTTTTCAAGGGGCTTTGAACATTGTCGGCAACAATATTGCAAACAGTAATACAATTGGATATAAACCGGAAACAGTGTCTTTTGAAAATCTGTTATATACACATATGTATGTAAATGCAGAGTCAGAGCCTTTGGTTGGAACAGGAGTAAAATCACAATCAAATGGAATCACCTTTGGAACATCCACTTATAGGACAACAGAGAATGCACTTGATTTTGCAATTGTAGGTGATGGCTTTTTTGTAATTGAAAAAAATGGCAACACCACTTATACACGTGCGGGCGCTTTTCAGATGGGTTCAGATGGAACAGGAAATTATTATCTTTGTACAACAGATGGTTCTTATGTACTCGACAGTACAGGAAATCGCATTCAGATTGAGCAAGATCCAGAAACGGGTAATTACATACATGATGGAATCGCTGGTAAAATTGCTGTTGTGCAATTTGAAAATCAACAGGCATTGGAAACATTGTCTGGAAATCGCTTTGCCCAAACAGATGAATCAGGAGAACCAGTGATATTAAATGAGGAAAATCATCCCGTTCGTTCTCGTATATTAGAACAATCTGGTACTGTGATGGCGAGTGAGATGACCAATATGATTTTAGCGCAGCGTGGCTTTCAAATGAGTTCAAAAGTAGTACAGACTGCTGATGAAATTGAAGATATTGTCAACAATCTTCGAAAATAAACAGTAGCAGAAAGATGGTAAAGTAATGGCATTAGATAATTTTAATGGATTAAATGAGATTCAATTAGATGTTCTCAAAGAGATTGGCAATATTGGTTCAGGAAATGCGGCATCTTCTCTGTCAGAAATGCTGGGAAGACCGATTAATATTATGGTTCCTAAAATCAGAATCCTAGATTATCAAGAAGTATCTACAAATCTTGGCGGTCCAGAAACATTAATGGTGGGACTCATGATTTCGATTCATGGAGATATCGAAGGAATGATGATGTTTCTGTTGCAAAAAGATTTTGCACATATGACATTAAACGCGCTACTTGGCGGAGCTTTAAACGATTTTTCAGAAGCGGGAGAGATGGAACTTTCGGCGATGCAGGAAATTGGAAATATTATGGCTGCTTCCTATATTAATGCAATGGCATCTTTGACAAATTTGAAAATAGATATTACAGTTCCAGATATTTGTATTGATATGGTGGGAGCCATCTTGAGCGTACCTGCAATTCATTATGCAGATATTAGCGATAAGATTATCTTTATTGAGGATCAACTCAATACAATGGATGAAACCACATCTACTCATGTTTTAATGATACCAGATGAGGCTTCTCTCAAAAAAATTATGAATAGCCTGGGGATAGACATGTGAGTCAAATAGTAGTTGGTATATCAGATTTAAACATTGCGAAAAATCCAGATATTTTAGTTACTTATGCATTGGGTTCTTGTGTGGGAATTTGTTTGTATGACCCCATTACAAAAATTGCGGGGCTTTCCCATATTATGCTGCCAAATAGCAATCAAATTTCTGGTTCTGCTGGACAGAGCTATAAATTTGCAGATACAGCAATTGTATTGTTGTTAAAGAAGATGGAAATGGCAGGAGCACAAAGAGTGAGACTAAAAGCAAAAATTGCTGGAGGTGCGCAGATGTTCACAGGGATGAGCAATTCATCTTTGGCAAATATTGGGCAAAGGAATGTAATGGCAGTAAAAGCGGAGTTAGCTCGGTTGAAAATCCCTATTTTAGTAGAAGATGTGGGAAAAAATTATGGTAGAACACTTTATCTTGATTCAAGTGATGGAAGTATGAGAATTAAATCGGCTAACCGCGGAGAATGGGTATGGTAGTATCTAAAAGTAAAGATGTTAGGAGATGTAAAAAATGATAGAGGTTTCATGGAATCCATTGATGACATCAACGGCAGTAAATGGTACTTCTAATATAAATACAAACACACAGTCTTTTGAGCAGGTAATGCAGCAAACACAAAATGCAGTTTCTGCTCCACAGAGTTTGGAAAGCATTTTTGCGAAAGCTTCTGAGCAATATCAGGTGCCTGAGAATTTGTTAAAGGCAATTGCCAAAGCAGAATCAGGATTTCAAACAGATGCAGTTTCTCGCTGTGGTGCAGGTGGTGTGATGCAGCTAATGCCTGCAACGGCAAAGGCATTGGGTGTATCTGATGTATTTAATGCAGAACAAAATATTATGGGTGGAGCAAAATATATTTCTCAGCTACTAAAAAGTTATGATGGCAATCAAAAATTGGCATTGGCAGCTTATAATGCGGGAAGCGGCAATGTAGCAAAGTATGGTGGAGTTCCTCCTTTTACAGAAACACAAAATTATGTTAAAAAAGTGTTGGGATATTTAGAAGAACAAATCACAGTTCCAAATACATATACTTCGCCTTCTATTTCCAATATGCCAAGTATCAAAAATTTTTCTACAAGTGCTGACGCCAGCTCTTGGAAGGACTTATCTACTGTTTTGAAATCAGAAGATACCCAACCAGTCAATTTGATTGATACAAATTTTACTTATGAAGATTATCAATTATTTATAAAGTTGTTTTTAGCGAGAATCGATCAGCAGGTGAGCTTGTTGGGAAATGACACAAAAGAATCAGAGGAAAGAAAGAATTTATTTGCGTTATAAAAATTGACATAACATAAAAATAAAAGCAGATTTTATACAGGAGGTAGGGGTGAAACATGTTTAAGAATCTGAATATTAGAAAAAAGCTGTTAAGTTCCTTTATTATTGTTGCAATATTGACCATGACTGTAGGTATTGTTTCTGGCGGTATGATAACTCGATTACAAAGAAATTATTCCGCTTCAATAAAAGAGCATAGTCTTTCTCAGGAAAATATATTTAATGCAATATCGACCTTAGACAATGCACATCGTTCAGCTCATGATATTATTTCCTTCACAGATAAAGATATGATTGCTACTCAGGAGACACAATTGCAACAGCAGCTTCAAAAATATAATGAGTATTATCAGATATTAAATGCAGTAATTACAACAGAAGAATTAAAAACGGTTTATAATAATATTGCAGTGGACTTTCAAAAGTATGGGCAAAAGCGCGATGAGTTAATTGCGATGACAAATGCTTCTGATGTGCAAGAAAGAATGGTAAGTGAATTAGAACCACTTTTTCAGAGCGTTTATTCAGGTTATGATCAATTATTGGAATTAGAAATTCAGATCTCAAATCAATCAATCCAAAAGTGTGAAAATATCGCAACGGCAGCTTTGGTTTTAAATGGTATTTTTATGGTAGTGGTATTGGTGGTTTCCATTGTAATTGGAAGTTATTTGTCACGTTATATCTCTGCTCCATTGCGTGCATGTGCAGAACGATTAAAACTCTTAGCAAAAGGTAATTTACAAGCTGAGGTACCAACTGTAGATTCAAATGATGAAACAGGTGAATTGGCAGAGGCAACTCAAATTATTGTACATGGATTGACTCAGGTAGTAAAAGATTTGAATTATTTATTGACAGAGATGTCCAATAATAATTTTAATTTAAGAACTTCAGCAGATCAATATTATATTGGCGATTTTGAAAATTTATTACTTTCTGTGCGTAAGATTAATTTTGGTTTAAGTGATACATTGCGTCAAATTAATGAGTCTTCCAATCAGGTTGCAAGTGGTTCTGAACAGGTTGCATCAGGTGCACAAGCGCTTTCACAGGGTGCAACCGAACAGGCAAGTTCTGTGGAAGAATTGGCAGCAACCATTACTGAAATTTCTGGTCAGGCGCAGTCCAATGCAGAAAATGCACAAAATGCAAGTAAACAAGTACATGCTGTTGGCGATGAAATGATGCAAAGCAATAATCAGATGCAGCAAATGATTCAGGCGATGGGTGAAATCAGTAGTAGTTCTAATGAGATTAAAAAGATTATCAAAACCATTGAAGATATTGCTTTCCAAACCAATATTCTTGCACTGAATGCTGCTGTAGAAGCAGCAAGAGCTGGTACTGCGGGAAAAGGCTTTGCAGTAGTTGCTGACGAGGTGCGCAACTTGGCTTCTAAGAGTGCTGAGGCTTCACAAAATACCGCCAATCTCATAGAAAGTTCTATGAAAGCGGTAGAAAACGGAACTGTGATTGCTGATGAAACAGCAAAATCTCTCTTAAAAGCTGTAGATGGTACAAGAGAAGTGGCTTCTACCATTGAAAAGATTTCACAAGCAAGTTTAGAGCAGGCATCTGCGATTTCACAGGTTACATTGGGAATCGATCAAATTTCAGCAGTGGTACAGACAAACTCAGCTACTTCTGAACAAAGCGCTGCTGCAAGTGAAGAAATGTCCAGTCAAGCTCAGATGCTCAAAGAATTGGTAGGAAAATTTATACTGCGTGATGATAGCTCCAATCTAAAATCAAGTTATACACCCCATGTTTCATCAACGCGTGAAGTTGTAACTCCTGTTTCTTCTAATAGTATTGATTATGATGACAAATATTAAATGAAAAAAATGAACAAAAAGGATTGTCAAGATTATCTTGACAATCCTTTTCAATTTTTTCTTGACAATTTCAAAATAAGGATTATAATAGATTGTGTTCATAAAAAATAAATATAATAAAAAATTGAACAAATGGTTTTAAATATGTCCCAATTCGACTTCGTGTTCCCGGTGAATCACAATGGTAAATATGCACAGGATGGTATAAGAATGAATGATTTAATTAAAAACATTGATAAACTTCATACAACAGAAATGGGTGTAGAGCGGATCAAAAGGAACTGCCAAATTGAAACAGACGATGTTGTCCAATGGAGCAGGGGGCAGATTCTGGACAAAAATGCTAAAATTGAAAGAATCGGAAAGAACTGGTATATCTTCACAGGTCACTACAAAATAACCGTGAACGCACATAGCTATACAATAATTACTGCGCACAGAGTTGAAGCATAATCTGTATAATTCGGATGGATGAATTATTATACACTAAACTCTAGAATCAAAGCGTTAGGAACACAGAAGAGAATTGGGAGTTAAATATAAAAATGAGTTGAACTGAGGAGTTGAATAAAATTTGAATCTATTAGCAAGAGTGTGTCGTGAAGTTCAAAAGAAAAGTCATATTACACAGCGGGAGATTGCTCAAAAGTTAGAAGTATCACTTGGTAGAGCCAATCAATATATCAAAGAATGTATTGATAGTCACTATATTGAAATAACCAATGGGAAGTATTTTTTGACCTATAAGGGGAATGAATTTTTATCTGATTTTAAAGTGGATAATGCCATCATTATTGCAGCGGGCTTTGGTTCTCGATTTGTGCCTTTGACATTTGAAACACCCAAGGGGTTGTTAGAGGTCAATGGGGAACGCATGATAGAACGCCAAATTAGACAATTGAATGAAAAGGGTATTTATGATATTACAATTGTAGTAGGGTATTTGAAAGAAAAATTCGATTATTTGATTGATAAATATGGTGTAAAGCTATTATATAATCCAGAGTATTCTACAAAAAATAATTTGGCAACGGTTTATTGTGCCAGACACTTATTAAAAAATACCTATATATTATCTTCTGATAACTGGATTAGCAATAATATGTTTCACCTTTATGAATGCGGTTCATGGTATTCTTGTGTTTATAAAGAGGGAAAAACTTCTGAGTGGTGTTTGAAAGTAGATAAGAAAAAGAAAATTACCAATATCACAGTTGGTGGTTTTGATGCGTTGGTAATGTATGGTCCTGTTTATTTTACCAATGAATTTTCACAAAAATTAATTCCGCTGTTAGAAGAGTACTATGCACGTCCTGGAACAGAGGATTTTTATTGGGAACATATTTTATTGGATAATCTAAATAAACTGCCGATTTATGCCAATGAACAGAGCGTTGACAATGTATATGAATTTGAAAATTTAGAAGAACTGAGAGAATTTGATAAGTCCTATCGCAATTATTCCAACAATGAAGCGATGTATCATATTTCTAAAGTATTGGATATTCCAGAGAGTGAAATACAAAATATCTCTTGTTTAAAAGCAGGTATGACCAATAAGTCTTTTGTGTTTTCTGTCAAGGGAAAGGATTATATTTTTCGCATTCCGGGGCAGGGTACAGACAGGTTGATCAACCGCAAGCAAGAAGCCACTGTTTATCGCGCAATTGCACATTTGCAGATTTCTGATCATATAGTGAGTTTTGACGAGAAAACTGGATATAAACTTTCCTGTTTTTATAAAGGAGCACACAATCTCAATAGTCAAAATTGGGAAGAGATAGCTAAGGCAATGTCTTTGATTAAAAAAGTGCATTGTGCAGGATTAACAGTGAAGCATTGTTTTGATTTAAGAGAACGAATTTATTTTTATGAAAAATTGTGTGTGATGAATCACTGTATTGAGTTTTATGACTATTTTGAAGTAAAGCAAAAAATGGAAGAATTGTTACAGCTAATAGATACATTAAATCTCCCAAAGGTATTGTGTCATATTGATTGTATTCCTGATAACTTTATCTTTCTTTCAGATGGTAGTTTGAAATTATTGGATTGGGAATATGCGGGAATGTGTGATCCATTGGTGGATATTGCGATGTTTGCAATCTATTGTTATTATGATGAAGATCAAATACAGCGCTTAATACAGCTTTATTTAGGGCGAGAAGCGACTTTGGAAGAAGAACTGAGAATTGATAGCTATATTGCGTTATCGGGCTTTTTATGGGCACTGTGGACAGAATACAAACAATCCCTAGGAGATGAGTTTGGGGAATATGGAATGAAAATGTATCGTTATGCCAAGGACTATTATAAAAGGGCAAAGATATTGATGGAAAAGAGGGAATAAAATCAATGAGTAAAATAGTGTCAAAGGGAAATATCAATTGGACGATTACCGTTGTACCAATTGTCGTTATTTGTGCACTGTCTGTTTTTTTGTTTTGCTTTCCTGCACAGTCGGAGCGCGTTCTTGCCTTTTTAAAAGATATCTTTGTAAATCAATTGGGCTTTTTTTATATTTTAATTGGGTTGTTTGTAGTGGTTGCTTCTTTGATTGTGGCATTTTCAAAGTATGGGAAAATTCAATTGGGTAAGATGGAAAAGCCAAAATATACTACTTTTAAATGGGGTGCTATGATCTTTACCTCTACCATGGCAGCAGATATTCTGTATTGGTCTTTGATTGAATGGGCGTATTATTACACTGCAAATCCAATGGGTGAAGCGGAGTATACAATGATTCAACAGCAAACATGGGCATCCACCTATCCATTGTTTCATTGGGGTCCCATTCCTTGGGCATTTTATATATTGCCAGCAGTTGCCTATGGATATCGCTTCTTTGTGAAAAAGAAAGAAAAACAATCTTTATCTGAGGCTTGCCGCCCCATCTTAAACGGTCGAGTAGATGGCATATTGGGGAAAGTGATTGACGTATTTGCAATTGTAGGGTTGATTGCGGGAACGGCAACGACGTTTTCTCTTGCCACTCCATTGTTATCTCAGGCAATTTGTGAAGTGTTGAATATTCCTTCTTCTCATGTGTTGACAATTTGCATTTTGTTGGTAATTGGGCTGTTATTTACCATTGCTGTAATGTTGGGTATGAAGGCAATTTCAAAGTTAGCGATTGTCTGCGTGGTTGTATTTGCACTATTGCTTTCTATCTTTGTGATTTTTGGTCCAAAAGTCTATATGATTGAATCCGGTATCAATGGGATTGGAAATGTCATTCAGAATTTTTTTGAACTTTGCACCTGGACTGATCCACTTCGTGCTACTGGAGATGGTGTCAGTGGATTTCCACAGAACTGGACCATTTTTTATTGGGCTTATTGGATTGCTTGGTTTGTTGCCACACCGTTTTTTATTGCGACAATCTCTCAGGGAAGAACCATCAAACAGACGATTTTAGGAGCGTTTTCTTTTGGAATTGCTGGAACATTTACTTCTTTTATTGTGTTTGGAAACTTTGGTCTTTACCAACAGACTTCTGGTGCGGTGGATGCGGCTGGTATGTTAGAGCGGGGAATTGCTCCAGCAGAAGTCATCATACAGATATTTAATCAACTTCCCATTGCAAAGATTGCACTGAGTGTATTAGTAGTAGCTATGATTGCTTTTTATGCGAGTACATTTGATGCAATTACGATGGTAGTTGCGGGATTTTCTACCAAAAAACTAAAAGATGGGCAGGAACCCAGCAAACGCTTGCGTGCATTTTGGTCATTGGTATTTTTGGTGCTTCCCATTGCATTGATTTGGTCTGATAGTACCTTGAGTTTATTACAGACATTGTCAATTATTGCTGCGTTTCCTTTGGGGCTGATTATGTTGCTGATTGTGATTAGCTTTTTTAAGGAATTAAAACATCATAAATTGGAAGAATAACCATAAAAAAGGAACTATCAAACTGATTTGATAGTTCCCTTTTTATGTTGTTTAATAGCCCCAATCGGCACGGTTTTTATTAAAGCGGATATTTTTTTTGCGTGGAGAATGTTTTCGGAGTGTACGCTTATAGTCATCTCGTTCTTTGAAGTGATGACTTCTGGTATTTTTAGAAGATTTTCTCTGGTCTAAAGAGAATGCAACCCGTTGGTTTTTAATTTTGCTATTTGTCATATTATTTAACACAATCTGGGCATCTTCTGAATTCATATCAATGATGGTGTGTTCTGGATAGATATCAATTTTGCCAATCGCACTTGCTGGAAGTCCTGTGTCTTCGACAATCGCTCCCACAATAAAGTTGGGGGCAATCTTTTTAGAACGACCAATGTCGACGCGAATTTTGACACGGTTTCCAGTTGATTTTTTAGAATTGTTTCTCTGATCCGCCACCTTCACAATTGGAAGAGTCTTTTTGTCGCGATTGGAAAGCATTTCTAATAATCCTGCAATCAATTGTCTATTTGGGCATCCCTCTGATTCCAATACGTCGATAAATTCATTCCAGTATTGTGTTTTATCCTCTGATAATGCGATTGAAATCTTGCGCTTTAATTTTTCATTGCGCTTTTCGGTAATTTCTTCTAAAGAGGGAATGGGGTGTTCTGTGATAGTGGATTTGGTAAAGCGTTCCATATCGCGCACCCAATAGAGTTGTTTGCGATTGGTAATCAATGTAAATGCCTTACCGGTTTTTCCAGCGCGCCCAGTTCTGCCAATTCGGTGAATATAATATTCGTCATCCTGAGGAATATCATAGTTGATAACTGCTTGGATATTTTCGACATCAATCCCACGTGCAGCGACATCGGTTGCCACTAAAATGTGGATTCTACCACTTTTATAGTTTTCCATTACTTGAGTACGTGATGACTGTTTCATATCTCCATGTAAACCGATACTTTTAAAGTGATGTTCATTTAAATAGAGTACGAGTTCATCTACCATTTTTTTGGTATTGCAAAAGATAATGGAACGTTTTGGTTCATACATCTGTAAAATAAGATTGACAATATCTTTTTTTCTGCCCATTGGTACTTGATAATAGATTTGTTCAATGGCGTCTAAGGTGCGTTGCCCTTGGTTGACAGCGATGGTAATGGGGTCTTTTTGAAATTCTTTGGTGATTTCCAAAATCGCTGGGGGCATAGTAGCAGAAAATAAAACGGTTTGACGTTCGGTGGGGATTTCTTGTAAGATGGTTTTAATATCATCATAAAATCCCATATTGAGCATTTCATCTGCCTCATCTAAAACAACCGTATGAATTTGTTTGAGTTTTAAGGTTTTTCTTCTCATGTGATCCATAATGCGCCCAGGAGTTCCAATGACAATATTGGCGGTACGCAGGTCGCGTATTTGGTGTTCAATAGATTGTCCACCATAAACAGCAGTGATTTTAATACCCTGTTTATACTGGGCAAATTTGCGCATTTCTTCACAGATTTGCATTGCCAGCTCCCTGGTCGGGCTGAGAACCATAACTTGAACACGTTTGAGGGTTGGATCTACACGTTCAATTGCTGGAATCCCAAATGCTGCTGTCTTTCCAGTACCAGTATTAGAGCGTCCAATGACATCTTTTCCCTCCAACAATACCGGAATGGCTTTTGACTGAATTTCTGTTGGGTTGGTGTAGTTGATTTGTTCAATCGCTCTGATCATTTCTGAAGATAAATTTAATTTGTGGAATAAAAATTCGCTCATCTGATTTCGTTTTCTCACTTTCTATCGATAAATTAAAGTATAAAAGAATCGTTCAAATAAAAGATTCCCTGTTGATACAAGAATATTTAAAAAAAGGACTGCTATCAGCAGTCCATTTTGATCAATTATATCATATTTATAGTCAATGCGTCATGATTTCGGAAGAAAATTTAAAAAGTTTTCGCAATTTGACAAATAAAATAATTTAATACAAATAATTTCTAGATTATATTACATATTTTTGTTATAAAAATATTTTTTTGATAATTTTTTTAAAAATAATATGGATTTGAAATAGATTGATAAGTACAAAAAATTTATTTTAATTATCAAATCGAACCTGTTCGTCTATTCTTTTAAAGTCAATCCAATTGGACAGTGGTCACTTCCCAGAATATCAGAATAGATTTGGGCATCTTCTAACTGGGGCTGTAGACGTTTGGAAGCAAGAAAATAATCAATTCTCCAACCGACATTGTTTGTACGAGCTTGGTTGAGGTAAGACCACCAAGAGTAAGCTCCCGTTTGATTGGGATAAAAGGAGCGATAAGTATCTAATAAACCAATTCCCAATAATTTATCAAACTCTTTTCGTTCTTGCAAGGAAAAACCAGCATTGTTTTGATTGGCTTTTGGATTTTTTAAATCAATTTCTTGATGAGCTACATTGAGATCGCCACAGATAATCACTGGTTTTTTGACATCAAGTTGATGAATATAGGTGCGAAATGCCGCTTCCCATTTGATGCGATAATCCAATCGAGCAAGTCCTCTTTGGGAATTTGGAGTATAGACAGTGACAAGATAAAAGTTTTCAAACTCCAGTGTAATGGCGCGACCTTCTCCAGTGTGCTCTGGATGGTCAATATCATAATGAACCGAAATGGGTTGTTGTTTGGAAAATACAGCTGTGCCAGAATACCCCTTTTTATCAGCGCTGTTCCAGTACTGATGATATCCGGTAAAGGGATAGTCGGTCTGTCCCTGCTGCATTTTGGTCTCTTGAATGCAGAAGATATCTGCATTTGTCTCTTGGAAAAATATCTCAAATCCCTTTGTTAAACATGCGCGTAGTCCGTTTACATTCCATGAAATCAGTTTCATTTTGTCCCCTTCTATCGTTCTAATACCATTTGCAAATAGTCTAATGATTCGTATTTTAAAGATTGGTAGAGCTTTGTGGCTCTGGTGTTTTCTTTGGTGACTTCCAATCGAAAACGCTTTGCCTGTGGAAATTGTTGTTGAACAAAAGCAAAAAATTCTGTTCCAAGCCCTTTTCCTCGATAGGCTTCTAAAATTAATATTTCATCAATCCAGACAACAAGTCCACCTGCTTCATTGGAATAAGTTATCGCCAACAGTCCATAACCTGCAATATTCCCTTCTAGTTCAAATAAGTAGCCCTTTACATAGGGTGATTGATTCATCAATTCTATAAAGGTATTTTCTGCGTGCACAGAGGGAATATGATGTAATACTGCTGGAGAATGATAAAATTGATTGACCATTTCAATGAAAATATCATGGTCATTTTGATTGATTTCTCTGATCATAAAATCCTCGCTAATCGACAAGGCTTGTATTTTTGATACAAGCCCTGTTATTTTTTATCTTTATTTTACTCTAAAATAGGTTCAAAATCAATGTTTCCATTGTTAACATTACAGCCAACACATTTTACGGTCATTGTATCTCCGATTTTAAATATCTGTCCAGTAGTCATGTTTTTATATTGCATAATGCCATCAAAGTAGTATTCGCCTTTTGGCAAATCTTCTCGTTTGATCAGACCATCAACGGTGTTGGGTAGCTCTACATAAATGCCATTGTTGGAGACGGAACAAATCATACCTGTAAAAACCTCACCAATAAATTCGGACATATATTCTGCTTTATAGCAATCTTCGCATTCTCGTTCAATTTTAATGGCTGCCATTTCGGTGCAACTTGCCTGTATAGCGGATTTGATGGTATGTTTTTCCTGCTGTTTGCGAATTTCTTTGCCACTCATTCCGTTGAGATAAGCGGTCAGTATACGATGGATTTGCAAGTCGGGATAACGGCGAATCGGAGAGGTAAAATGGGAATAGTTTTCCAGTGCAAGCCCAAAGTGTCCGAGGGGCAGTTCACTGTATTTTGCTTTCGCCATAGAGCGAAGCACTTGCATGTTGATAATTGAATTGATGTTGCTATTTTTTGATTTATCTAAAATTTCTGCAAGGGCTTTTGGCTTGATATTAGAAGAAAGATTGCGATTTTGTAACCCTAATAATTTTAATGTGATATTGAGCAGTTCCATTTTTTCTTCTGAAGGGGATTCGTGAACACGATAAATAAAGGGCAGTTCCTTCATTTTTCCCGCCATTGCAGCGGCTTCATTTGCCAATAGCATAAATTCTTCAATGATTTTTTCACTGATTCCCTGTACGCGGGGAATGACATCAATGGCAATCCCCTGAGAATTGGTGATGATCTTGCTTTCATGAGTGATGATTTCAGGAGCACCCCGCAATTTTTTTTGTTTGATTCTAAGCTCGGCAAGCTCTTTCATCAAAAAGAGTTTATCAGAAATATCTTGATATTTTTCCAAAATTTCAGAAGAAGCAGTGTTGTCAAAAATGGAATTGATTTCACTGTATACACCTTTTATACATGAGCAAATCACACTTTTTTGAAAATCAAAATCAATTAAATTCCCATTTAAATCAATGGTCAATAGGGCGGAAAAGGTAAGTCTATCTTGATTGGGGGTCAAAGAACAGATGCCATTTGACAGTTCTTTAGGCAGCATGGGGATAACTTTGTCCGCATAATAGATGCTGGTACCACGTTGAAAAGCCTCCTTGTCGATTGCACTTTGAAATGGTACATAATGAGAAACATCTGCGATATGCACCCCTAATTGATAACAGTCGTCAAATTTAGTCAAGGAAACGGCGTCATCTAGATCTTTGGCATCAGCACTGTCAATGGTAAAGACAATTTCGCTTCTAAAATCTGCTCGATGATTGTAATCTTTGGATTTTATTCCACGCTTTTGCATAAAGCGTGCCTGGTCGATGACTTCGAAGGGAAATTCATCTGTAATTCCATGGAGGTCTAAAATTGCCCTTGCACAAGAACTGGCGGTCTCTGCATTGCCATAGGTGGATATCACTTTGGCTTCATGTTCTGAGTGGCGGGTACCTCTGGACGAAATGGTAGCTAGTACTTTATCCCCATCTTTTGCGCCATTTAGATGGTGCTTGGAAACATAAATGGGATACTTTATCATATTGTCAGGAAGAATGGCATAGCTTCCAAAGTCAGAAATGATTTTACCTGTAAATTCTCCTGATCCATAGGAAAGTATTTGGATGACTTTTGCCTGTGGGTTGTCCCCTTTTCCGGGAATGAGCTTTAATAGTACCTTATCACCTGGGAGAGTTCCCATCATCATTTTACCAGGAATAAAGTATTCTGTTTTTCCATCTGTGGACTGAGCAAATCCAAAATTGGTATTTAAGCGCACAATTTCAGCTCGAATGCCTTTAGAAGTGGTAGACAAATAGAGTTTTTGTTTTTGGATTAAGATTTCTTCGTTATGGAGCAACTTCTCAATACAGTCATAGTATTCTGATTTTCGTCCACCTTTGGTGCACTTTAATTGTTTTTCTAATTGATGAATCCCAATCCCTTTTTTTCCTTTTTGTTTTAATATATGGATAATTTTCTTTTTCATCATATTCATAGCATACTTCCTTTTTGTAATTTTAAATTTCTTTCATTGAGAAAAATGCAATGATATCCTCAATGCTGATTGGTTTCATATAATTGGCGTCAACTCCTACATCATATTTATATAGTCCCTGCCCAAGATTTTGAAAATTGTAATCTGCATGGTTGTGTTGATGTCCGTGGAGGTGATAACTTCCTCGAAAAAAGCCATTCCATTCCTGAATAGGGTAATGGAATAAGATAAAGCGATTGTTTTGATAATGTAATTCATGATAATCCTTGACCCATTCAAATAGATTTGATAAAAAGCAAGCATGTTGTACAAATCGATCATGGTTGCCTTTGATTAAGTATTTTCGACCATGTAATTGAGAAAGTATCTGATTGGCATAGTCGGGTCCTTTTAATGTAATATCACCTAAAATATAAATTTCATCTTGTGAAGATACAGTTTGATTCCAATTGTGAATTAGGGTTTGATTCATCTGTTCTACATCAGAAAATGGTCGATTGGCATATCGAATGACATTATCATGAAAAAAATGTAAATCGGATGTAAAGTATATCATAATAAGTTCCTCCAATTTGTCTATAAAAAACAATTGCCCTGCGTTTAGTATACGCAGAGCAACTTTAATTAATCAGGTATTATAGATAACGAACCAATAAGTTCATAGCAATTGCAAGGATAAATACAACAATTGCTAAAATTCTGGTTAGCTTTGCAAGAAAGGCATCCTTTGTTTTTCCGCCATTTCTACCGATATAGTTTTCAGAAGAACCGCCGGTCACTGCATTCATACCATTTGCCTGTTTGCTTTCTTGTAACATGACTACTAGAATAATTAAGATACCAGATATTAATAATAATACTCCACCTATTACTTCAAAAGGGTTCATTTGAATGCCTCCAATAATATAATTCACAATAATTGATAACTCCATTTATTCTAACATAGTTTTTTCTGATTTTCAACTATTATTTTAGAAGTTTCTGAATTTCTTAAAAATTTCATATATAAAATGTAGTAGGGATAAATTTCCATTTATATTTTTTTGCAATCATCGTATACTATTATCACAACATTACTTCTTTCAAAATAAAAACTTTCTTGCGTTTATGAAAGAGCTAATGTAAAGGAATGGGCACAAGCTTGCCCATTCCTACATATTATTGTATTTGATTTTTTTCAAAGTCCTTTAGAGAAAGGGCAATGATACCACTTAGGGCAATGATTCCAATCAAGTTGGGAATGACCATAAGACCGTTAAACATGTCTGCCAAAGCCCAAACGATATCTACCTTTAATAAAGACCCTAAAAAGACAAATACCATTACCAAACTGGCATAGATTTTGACTGCTTTTTTTCCAAATAAATACTTGATGTTGATTTCGCCAAAGAAGTACCAGCCAATAATGGTAGAGAAAGCAAAAAACAGCATACAAATGGCGATAAAAACAGCACCAAATTTACCGAATACACTTTCAAAACCAGCTTGTGGAAGTCCTACACCTGCAAAAATACCTTGATAACCCTGATCCAACACGCCTGTGGTCAATATTACGAGGGCGGTTAAGGTTAGAATCACAAAGGTATCGATAAAAACTCCCATCATCGCAACAATTCCCTGTTCGCAGGGGTGTTTTACTTTTGCCAGTGCATGGGCATGGGGTGTAGAGCCCATACCTGCTTCATTGGAGAATAATCCTCTTGCAACGCCAAAGCGCATAGTTTGTTGTACACCAATACCCAATGCACCCCCACCCAATGCAGCAGGGTGAAACGCGCCTACAAAGATGTCGTGAAATGCGGTGGGAATTTGCCTAAAATTGATACCAATGATCACAAATGTGCCCAAGATATAGAATAAAGCCATAATGGGTACCAATTTTTCCGTTACAGACACCAATCTTTTCACACCGCCTAAAAAGATAAATCCAGCCGCCAATGCCACGACAATTCCCACCATCCAAGGTTGAATGGCAAAGGCATTATAAAACGCATCACCAATGGAATTTGATTGAACCATATTGCCGATAAATCCTAAAGCGATGATGATCAAGACGGAAAATATCGCCGCTAGTACTTTCCCAAATTTGCCCTGAAATGCAGCGCGAATATAATAAGAGGATCCCCCAATGGTTTCACCGTGTTGTTTGGTTTTGTACTTTTGTGCTAAGGTTGCCTCTCCGAAAATGGTTGCCATTCCAAAGAAAGCAGAAAGCCACATCCAGAAAATGGCTCCTGGACCACCACTGATAAGCGCGGTAGCAGCACCTGCCAAATTTCCTGTACCAACCTGTGCTGCAATTGCAGTTGCAAGGGATTGAAAAGAACTCATACCATTGCTATCTACTTTATCGCGTTTGAATGAGAGTTTGCCAAAGACCTGTTTACACGCCTGTTTAAATTTCCGAATCTGTACAAATTTTAATCGAATTGTAAAATAGATACCTGTTCCACAAAGTAAAATCAACAATACATAATCCCAAAGGATTTGATTGATAAACTTGACAATCTGTTCTAATAGTTCCATCTGATATGCACTCCTTTATCTGTTTTTATGCGATGGGGAAAAAAGATTTTTATCATGATAAAGGAAGAAAGTTTATTCGTCAACTGTTTTGTGAATGTTTTGCTAAAAAATGATTAAAATGCTGTGAATACATCAGAATAAAGGGAATAGTTTGTGTAGTATTTCCAAAGAATTTGCCAAGTTGTTTTTTTTACAAATACAAAATAAGGGCAAAGTGTTTTTGTATCAAAAACACTTTGCCTTTTCGTTTGTGCATTATTTTAATAGAAAGTCCGCAATTTCCAGTGGCGTTTGCGCTAAAAATACATGGGGATAGTCGCAAAGTTCCTTTTCTCTACCAAATCCATAACAAGCCCCAATAAAATCTATTTGGTTCTCCATAGCTCCTTGTGCATCGAATTTTCTGTCGCCGACCATGACAGTAGTATCTGGTTGTGCATAAGAACGCTCAATGGCAGCTTGTATTACCTGTGATTTTTCGTCTAACGTGCCATCTAGTTCACTGCCAACGACTATCTGAAAATAGGAGTCCAGTCCAAAATGTGTCAAAATTCGCTCTATAAAAATACGGGGCTTAGAGGACGCAATACAAAGTGTAAGCCCGTTTTGATGTAGTTTTTGAATCATTTCAACCACACCTTGATAGAGTGCATTTTCGTAGATTCCAACTTCTCGAAATCGTTCCCGATATTTGGCAATTGCTTGTTCTATTTGATGTTCGTTCATCTGATAAAATTCTGCAAACGAAACACGTAGCGGGGGACCGATAAAACAGGATAGTTCTTCTAAACAAGAAACCGAAATTCCCATAGATTCCAATGCATAACGCACACATTTGGTAATTCCTTCAAAGGAATCTGTCAAAGTACCATCTAAATCAAACAGAATTGTTTGGTAATGCAAAAAATCTCCTCCTTGTTTGAAGATATGATTAATTTGATTTTTGAACCACAACAGAAACCCAATCATGTTCTTGATTTTGGTTTATGATGGTGAGTCCAGCTTGTTTGAGTGCTTCAAAAACGTCTGAACAGCGGTCCTCAATGATACCACTTATAATCAAAATACTGTTTTGGTGCATAAATTGTGTAATGGTACTGCACAAGCGTATGATGACATCAGCAACAATATTTGCACAGATGATGTCATAAGTACCATGAATCTGTTCGGTTAGATCTCCCCAAATCAGTTGAATTTGGTTTCCTACACCGTTTAAATCAGCATTTTCTTGAGCGATTTTAACAGACAACTCATCAATGTCCACACCAACAGCAGATTTAGCACCCAATAATAGGGAAGTAATTGCAAGAATACCACTTCCAGTACCAACATCTAACATGGTTGTATTGGGTGTAATATATTGTTCTAAAAATGCCATACACAGGCGTGTTGTTTCGTGGGTTCCTGTACCAAATGCCATACCAGGGTCTAGTGTTACCTTGGTATCCCCTGGTTGTAGAGCACATGTTTCCCAACAGGGGCAAATGACAAGATGCTTGGCCACACGAACAGGATGATAATATTTTTTCCAAGCAGTTTCCCAGTCTTCTTCTCGAATATTTTCAATTTCAAAGGTAAGACTACCCAAATCAATATCTGGAGTTTCGCGGCGAAGCTGTTGGATGCCTCCTCGAATGGTTTTGAGCATTTCCAACCCTTGGATATTATCTGGAATATAAAATACAATGGCAGTTGGGCATTCCTTTATTTTCATCAACTCATCGTCAATATAGTCCCAGTGAATAGAGGTGTCCTCTAAAAAATTACAGAAATCTTGAGAATCTTCAATCATCAATCCCCGCAAACCATGTGAAATTAAATAGCCTGATACAACTTCAATCGCTGGGGTAGTGGTATATAATTTTATTTGTGACCAGTTCATCCATATTCTCCTTTTATGATGTAATAAATATCCATTATTATAACACATAAACTTTCTTACTGGCAATGTAGAAATTTTCATATCAGGTGTATGAACGGTTTTATCAAAACATTTCATGGATAATAGGTTTAGATAAAGTCTATCAAATGCTTGGATTGATTGATATTGTGCTGTTTTTCTGATATGGTAGAAATAGAATAACATAAAAATTGAGGTCAGGAGGTTTTTATATGGGTTTTTGGGTATTTATGTTGGTGATGGATTTGCTAACATCACTTACCAGATGGGTTTTGGGTATTATTTTGTAAAAAGCGCTCCCAAGAATATCAATTTTATTTTTGGATATCGAACGAGAGATGTCTATGAAAAATAAAGATACTTGGAAATTTGCACATAAATATTGTGGTAGACTTTGGAAGAGATTTGGACTGATTTTATTATTGTTGTCTGTGATTATGATGTTGTGGGTCGTTCAAAAAGACATTGATACAGTAGGCAAGATGGGCAGTGTTATTTGTGTAATTCAGATGGTTGTGCTAATCGGTACAATTTTTCCCACCGAGATTGCCTTAAAAAAGAATTTTGATAAGGATGGAAACAGATATCAAAAATAATAGATAGGGCAGAATATTGAAATGCTATCCAAAAGGAAAAATCTTACTTTAATATCATGTTATTTCGATTAAGTATTGACTTTTATTTTTTTCTGTTTTAGAATGAATATTTAACAGAAAGATATTTTTATGAAGAATATGGAGGTCAAAATCAATGTTAAAAAACAATGAAAAAACAATGGAAAAAATTGTCGCACTTTGTAAGGGAAGGGGCTTTGTATATGCCGGCAGCGAAATTTATGGCGGACTTTCCAATACATGGGATTATGGGCCTTTAGGTGTTGAATTTAAAAATAATGTAAAAAAAGCATGGTGGAAGAAATTTGTGCAGGAATCCCGTCACAATGTGGGAATTGATGCAGCGTTGTTGATGAATCCACAAGTTTGGGTTGCTTCCGGTCATGTGGGTGGATTTTCTGATCCTCTGATGGACTGTAAAGAATGTAAAACACGTCATAGAGCAGACCAATTGATTGAAGATCAAACTGGTGAGAATCCAGCGGGTTGGTCTGATGAACAGATGATGAACTTTATCCAAGAAAAAAAGATTACCTGTCCCAACTGCGGCAAATCAAACTTTACCGATATTCGCAAATTTAATTTGATGTTTAAAACCTTTCAGGGTGTTACAGAGGATGCGAAGAATGAAATTTATTTGCGTCCTGAAACAGCACAGGGTATTTTTGTCAATTTTGTAAATGTGCAGAGAACTACTCGAAAAAAATTGCCCTTTGGTATTTGTCAAATTGGTAAGTCCTTCCGAAATGAAATTACACCAGGTAACTTTACATTTCGTACCAGAGAATTTGAACAGATGGAGTTAGAATTTTTCTGTAAACCAGGTACAGATTTAGAATGGTTTGCTTATTGGAAAGACTTCTGTAAAAATTGGCTGTTGTCTTTGGGTATCAAAGAAGAAAATATTAAGATGCGCGACCATGCACAAGAGGAATTGTCTCACTATTCTAAAGGAACAACTGATATTGAATTTTTATTCCCGTTTGGTTGGGGAGAACTGTGGGGCATTGCAGACAGAACAGATTTTGATTTAAATCAACATATAGAACACAGCGGAAAGGCATTGGACTATTTTGACCAAGAGGCAAATGAAAGATATGTGCCTTATGTAGTAGAGCCATCTTTGGGCGCAGACCGTGTGGCATTGGCTTTCTTGTGTGAGGCATATGACGAAGAGGATTTGGGTGATGGAGATTCTCGTGTAGTGATGCATCTACATCCAGCATTGGCACCATTTAAAGCCTGTGTTTTGCCATTGTCTAAAAAATTAAGTGAAGAATCTTTGGCAATTTATGATCAGTTATCAAAGCATTTCCAAATAGATTATGATGAAACTGGTTCCATTGGAAAACGCTATCGCCGTCAGGATGAAATTGGTACACCATTTTGTATCACGTATGATTTTGAATCCAAGGAAGACAACTGTGTTACCGTGCGCGACCGCGATACAATGGAACAAGAAAGGGTGCCAATTGATAAATTGATGCACTATATTGCAAAGAGATTACAGTTTTAATCAGAATAGATAGGATTGAGATAAGAAGGGGTCAAACATGATTTACTTGCAAAAAGATGATATTGTAATAAGATCTATGAAATCAGACGAACCGGGAATTATCTTTGAAGAATTTTTAAGTCAAGGTTGGCATCCCAAATACGCAGTTTATGAAACTTATTATCAAGAGCAACAGCAACAACAGCGTCAGGTTTTTGTTGCAGAATATCAGGGCAATATAGCAGGTTATACAACGATGTGCCCATTTGCGAAAGAAGGTCCTTTTGCCAATCAAAAGATTCCTGAGGTTTGCGATTTTAATGTATTTGAGCGCTTTCGTGAAAAGGGAATTGGAAATTTGATTTTAGATGCTGCGGAAGCAGAAGCAGCCAAAAAGAGTGATAAAATTTGTTTGGGCGTTGGTTTACATCACGGCTATGGAAGTGCGCAGAGAATGTATATTAAAAGAGGATATGTTCCAGATGGCTCTGGAGTATGGTATCAAAATCGGCGTTTGGAGCAGTATCATGACTGCCGCAATGACGATGACTTGGTATTATATCTTTGCAAACGCTTAAGATAGTTGAGAAAAGAGGACCAATGTATGTATTCTGTGACACAGCGAATCAAGCAAATTACACAACCCAGAGGGGGATACCTTAAACCGAAGGATTTTTCAGTGACTGTTTTAGATGACAAAGTAACATTAAATCCTTTAGAGAATATCCATCCTACTTTGATGGGATTGGTGGTGGATTATCTGACGCGATATGCAACAGGAGCACCTTTAAAAAAAGCCTTTTTTATTTCTTTATTGGGTGCAGAGTGTATTGACCAGATGGACATTGCCAAAGAATTGCTAGAGGAAATCACAGGACTGGATGATAGTTCAATTCGCAATGCCTGTAAATTAACAGGTTATGATGTGTGTTGTCGTGCAGGGGTTGAAAAATATTATCCCATTGAACGGATAAACCCAGATTCAGATACGATCTATAATATTAAAACCATGGTTCATAGAAGTGTTTCTTTTATGAATCAATATGGTCCTGTGATCAGGGATGGTTTTACCTTTACAGGCGGTTATACAGCACTTGTTTCGAGTGGAGATGGAGACTTTTTAACAGAAGATACGCTGTGGGATTTTAAAGTTTCCAAATACAAGCCGACTTGTGCGCATACATTACAGTTGTTGATATATTACTTAATGGGAAAACATTCTATTTATCCAGAATTTCAGGACATTGAGCAGATTGGAATTTTCAATCCGAGATTGAATCATGTCTATCAATTAAAGGTTTCACAAATATCTGCGGATGTAATACAAACAGTATCCAAAGATGTCATTGGTTATTCATAAGTTATCAAATAAAAAACCTGCTGTAAAAAGTTGCAGCAGGTTTTTTGAATATGAAAAAAAGGAGAATTTACATGTATGATAAACGCTTAGCACCTGATATGAATTTAAATTTATACTTTACACAACAGCAGTATCAGCTTTTGCAATTGGGAGAATTGGCTGTTCCCAGTGGAAAGATAGTGGCAGCAGACCCCTTATACAGTCTTCCTTATGGGGGAACCCCATGTTTTTGCCGAACCATTCCGTCTGGACATTATCCAGTAATCATCAGTGTATATACACATCGGCAATATGGTAGCCGTTATCTGGCTGCAAAATTGCAAATTACCAATCGAGAAGCAGTGGCATTTGAACTTGCATTAAAGGGCGCAGAGGAGGCAAGCCAGCTGGAAGAAGACGAAATTTTTGGCTTTCCGGTAGAAACAGGTCTGGGTTGCTTTTGTGATGCCAAGATACAAAAAGAATTTCGCCAGTATGTGGAGAATTGGCGTAAAACTCATCCCAATGCAAATTTATATGATGATTTATTGCAAAAGGAGTTTGAGAAAAGTTATCGAGAAAAGCCAAAATTTCAGCGTTCAGGCGGTGACTGGGTCAATTGGAATCTTCCCAATACCAATCACAATATTATCATGTTTAATAGTGGATTTGGTGATGGCATTTATCCATGCTATTGGGGATTTGACAAAGATAGAGAAATTTGCAGTTTGATCATACAGTTCATTGCTCCAGAGGAATTAGAGGAATGAGAAAGATGATGTTAAAGTTACCATTCCAATTTCTCAGTGATAATTTGAGCAGTTTGATTTTTTAGATGTTTTACAATATCATGAATGGATTCCGCTTTTTCATTTAAACAGATACCACCATGTCCCAAGTCATCATATTTGTGATAATCAGAGCCTCCAACTGTAAGCAGATGATATTGCTCTGCCCAAAGTTTAGAGATTTCATTTCGAGAGATGTGTCTAGGATTGGCGTTATAAACTTCAATACCATCTAAATATTTTGGATTGGTAATGGTCATATTATCCCGAAATGGGTGCGCTTGGAAAATTAAAATATTTTCATGGTCTATCAATTTAGAGAATGCTTTGAGTCCCATTTTCATCAGATCACCGTTTTCAAATAAAAATTCTGGTTCAAAACCATAAACCAGATAGTCATTTAGATTTTCATCAAAGGTAATTTCCATTCCCAAAAAGACATCAATACGGTCTTTTGCAAGTTTTTTTGCGAGATAATATCCGCTTAGGTAGTGTTCTATCTGCTGTTTCCAACTGGAAAAATACTGTTGTGAAAAGGTTGCTCGATTGAGATGATTGGTGATGGTAACACCAGTATAACCCGCTTGAATATGGTCTTCTATCAATTGCTGGGTGGTGACTCTAGAACAAATACTGACTTCTTTTCCATGGCAATGCATTTCATAATAGTATTGATTCATAGTTAAATTCCTTTCTTTTGAGTTGACAAAATAAGTCTGTTTCATATGATTGTTTGTTTCTCAAGCGAAGTAATTTGAAATGATATAAAAGGACTGCCAAAAAACAGTCCTTCTTTTTTATACATTGAAACGAAAGTTTACAATATCTCCATCCTGCATAACATACTCTTTTCCCTCTAAGCGCAAGACACCTTTATCTTTTGCTGCTGCCATCGTTTTACAGGCAACTAGATCATCAAAACTGATGATTTCTGCACGAATGAATCCTCGTTCAAAATCTGTGTGAATTTTTCCAGCAGCTTGAGGCGCTTTTGTTCCTTTGGTAATCGTCCAAGCGCGAACTTCATCAGAACCGGCAGTTAAATAGGAGATAAGCCCTAATAGAGAATATCCTTCTTTGATAATGCGGTCTAGTCCAGACTCAGTCAGATGGAGTTCAGACAAGAACATCGCTTTGTCTTCTGGGGGCATATCCGCCATTTCTTCCTCAATTTTGGCACAGATAGGAAGCACAGCAGCGTGTTCTTGCTCAGCGATTTCCAAAACTTGTTGGTAGAATGGATTGGCTTTTATCTCACCTGTAAAATCATCTTCGCGCAGATTGGCGGCGTAGATCACAGGTTTATTGGAAAGCAGTGGGGTTGTTTTGATAAGTTCTAGCTCATCTTCTGTAAACTGAAATGCGCGAGCGCTCTTTCCATCTTCTAAGTGTGCTTTTAAGCGTTCTAAAAATTGGACTTCTTCCAGTAACTTTTTATCTGCTTTGGCAGCTTTGATGGTTTTGGAAAGACGTCTTTCTAAAATTTCAATATCAGAGAAGATAAGTTCTAAATTGATGGTTTCAATGTCCCTTTTTGGACCAATTTGTCCATCTACATGAACGATATTAGTGTCTTCAAAGCAGCGTACAACATGAACAATTGCATCTACTTCACGAATATTGGATAAAAATTTATTTCCCAAACCTTCCCCTTTAGAGGCTCCCTTTACAAGACCGGCAATATCTACAAACTCTAAGATAGCCGGAGTGAATTTTTTTGGCTGATACATTTGCGCTAAAAAATCCAAGCGCTCATCTGGAACGGATACCACTCCTACATTGGGTTCAATGGTACAGAATGGATAATTTGCAGACTCTGCACCAGCATTTGTCAATGCATTAAACAATGTACTTTTTCCAACATTTGGTAGTCCCACCATACCTAACTTCATATTATCACCATTTCTATTTTATTTTGTTGATGACTTACTTAGACAAATATGTCGATCAATATTCCCTTTATTATACATGAAAAACAGGATACTAGCAAGATTTTGCGCGTAAAACAGTGAAAAAAGTCTCAACTAAACAAATCAAAAAGACTTTTTTGCAATACTTTTTATTTTTTCACCAGTAAATACAATTTTAGACCTATTACAAAAAAGATTTATAGTTTATTCACTTATTTCAAATCAATCCGCGTATAATGGAATTAATAAAAATGAATTAGTTAAATAAAGGACATTTATTCACAAATGAAAGTGATATAATTGGAGGATTAAGATATGTCATTGGGAAAGATTTTAGTAGTAGATGATGATAAAAATATTTGTGAACTACTGCGTTTATATTTGGAAAAAGAGGGTTATAATGTCATTTTATCTCATGATGGAGAAGAAGCAATTGTAAAGTTTAATGCCTTAAATCCCGATATGATTTTACTTGATATTATGCTGCCGGGTTTGGATGGCTGGCAGGTTTGTCGTGAAATACGCAAAAAGTCAAATGTACCAATCATTATGTTGACTGCAAAGGGCGAAACGTTTGATAAGGTATTGGGCTTAGAATTGGGTGCCGATGACTATGTGGTAAAACCATTTGATACCAAAGAGGTCATTGCAAGAATTAAGGCGGTTTTGAGAAGAATCGGACAGAATGGTCAGGCAGAAGAAGTAAAAGAAGTTGTGTATGATAAGCTAGTTGTCAATATGACCCGCTATGAATTAAAGGTAGCTGGGAAAGTGGTTGATACACCGCCAAAAGAATTAGAATTGTTGTTTCATCTGGCTTCAAATCCCAATCGCGTTTATACCCGTGACCAACTTTTAGATGAGGTTTGGGGATTTGAGTATTATGGGGATTCTCGTACCATTGACGTACATGTAAAGCGCTTGAGAGAGAAGTTAGAGGGAGTATCTGAGCAATGGGCTTTAAAAACTGTATGGGGCGTCGGCTATAAATTTGAAGTAAATGAATAAAATGAAGATGTAAGCAGGCGTATGCATCATTTGCATACGCTTGATTTTTATAAAAAAGTGATGTTGTGAGTGTGACTGCTTTGTAGGTCAAAGGCGTGGTGAACATGCCTATAAGGAGAGAGGTAGTCTGAATATTTGGGTAAAGATGCAGATATAAAACCTCTCAAATAGGGGCGAGGCTCCTGAAAAACCCATTGTCTTTGGGCGATGGGCAGTTTATCAAATAAAATCAAATCTGATAAAGAGTGAGAAATCTATGCAAAAAAGTATTTTTAGAAAGTATTTTTCCATCTGCACTTCGTTAATTTTAGCTAGTATTTTAATTTTAGGAATTGCCTTGATGTTGTTTGCATCACAATATTTTAAAACAGAAAAGTATGATTTGCTTTCCAGCAATGTCGAAAAGGCGGTAAATATCTTAGAAGAAAGTACAAATTCAATCAATCATACAAGTGTCAACTCCATTACAAAGAGTTTTCTTGAGATTTTATCGGACGCAATTGAGGCAGAATTTTATGTTGTTGGAATGGAGGGAAGAACAGCATATTGTACAGAGGAATACCCTTGTCGTCATACCACATATATTTTATCGGAAGAAATTTTAAATCGATTAAATAAAAACAACGCTTATCGGGAATTGGGAAATTTGGGAAATATCTATAAGCAAAATTATTATACTGTGGGACAAAAGGTGTTCAATCAGCAAGGGCAAACCATTGGTTATGTTTTTGCCTCTATGAAAGCATCGGGACCATTAAAGGATTTTTTAGGGGAAATTTTAAAGATGTTTTTGATTTCTTCGATTGCAGTTTTAATAGTCGTTACCATTATCATTTATTTTGTAACCCATCAAATGGTAAAACCGCTTAGAGAAATGAGTGAAGCGGCTCAAGAATTTGGAAAAGGGGATTTTTCAAAGCGGTTGACGGTTGACGATTATAATGAAATCGGTCAATTGGCAATGGCACTCAATAATATGGCACAATCGCTTTCTACCCTAGAAACAATGAGGAGAAGTTTTATTGCCAATGTTTCTCATGAATTAAAGACACCAATGACAACCATTGGCGGATTTATTGATGGAATTTTGGATGGTACCATTGCACCCGAAAAGCAAAAACAGTATTTGCGCATTGTATCCGATGAGGTGAAAAGATTGGCGAGATTGGTGCGTTCTATGCTCAATTTGGCACAGGTGGAAGCAGGAGAAATGCAGTTAAATCTTGAGAAAGTCGATATGGTGGATACCATTTGTCAAACATTATTTAGCTTAGAAAAGCAGATTGAGGCAAAGCAACTGGAAGTACGCGGGTTAGACCGAGAAAAAGTCTTTGTAGAAGCAGACAGTGATTTGATTCATCAGGTGATTTACAATCTGACAGAAAATGCCATTAAGTTTTCAAATGAAGGGGGATATCTCGAATTTGAATTTTTAAAAGAGGGAAATCGGATGTTAATTGGTATTAAAAATTCCGGTGAAGGATTGAGTAAAGAAGAGATACCAAGAGTATTTGACCGATTCTATAAGACAGACCGTTCTCGTGGACTGGACAAAAATGGCGTTGGCTTAGGTCTTTATATTGTGCGGTCAATTGTCAATCTACATGGTGGAGAAATTATGGTAAAGAGTGCGCAAGGAGAGTACTGCGAATTTTTATTTACACTTCCATGTGCCAAAACATCTAAATTTAAAAGAACAAATCATGAACGCACATAAATTGTATCAATAAGATAAGAGGAGATTGATTTATTTATGAATGATTTTAATAAGCAAAACCAAACATCAAATACACAACAACCAACAGACCAATGGCAATCTGTTTCCTATGAATCATCTAATGTGAAATTTGATAATTTAGAAGAAAATCGTGATGGCAATTCTAACTTTTATCATCACAATTCTCCTGAGATTTCAAAACCCCCTCAAAATGGAGGATTAAAGCTGTTTCTTTTATTGTTGGCAGTGTTGATTTGTATTGTGATTTTGGTAGTAGCAGGTTATTTCGGTTATCTAAATCGAAACAAACAACAACAGGAATTGGATATGAGCAGTGAAAGTCAAATAGAGTCTGCATCCTCTTCTGAAAGTGAACCACTGCTGATTCAAGAGATACCAGAAACTTCTACACAACAATTGGAGGCACTTTCTCAGGGTGAAATGAGCACAGAAGATATTGCCACAAAAACAATGCCATCAGTTGTTGGGATTGAAGTACTTCAGTTAGATGGTAATTATGAAATTATCAGCGGTGGAGGCAGTGGCATTATTGCGACACAGGATGGATATATTATCACCAACGCGCATGTGGTATTAAACAAAGATACCTTAAAGCCTGCAACAAAGATAGATGTCCATTTGGATAATGGAGAAGTATATTCCGCAACCATGGTTGGAGCAGATAATAAAACAGATTTAGCAGTCATTAAGGTGAATGCAGAAAATTTAACACCAGCAGAATTTGGGGATTCCACACAATTAAAGGTGGGAGAAAAAGCGATTGCGATTGGAAATCCTGGGGGAATGGTGTTGGCAAGTTCTTTGACACAGGGTGTTATTTCAGGGGTCAACCGTGTAATTTCTAACAGTTCTTCTGAATCAACAACCTATATTCAGACAGATGCAGCAATCAACCCTGGAAATTCTGGTGGCGCTTTGGTCAATAAATATGGTCAGGTGGTTGGAATTAATACCATAAAGATTGTACGTGAAGATTATGAAGGCATCGGTTTTGCAATTCCCATCAATGAAGCAAAGCCAATTATAGATTCTTTGATTCAAAACGGCTATGTTGCAGGAAGGGTACGCATTGGCATTACCTTTACAGAAATTTCGGATTCAAAAGCAGAATTGTTAAAGGTACCTGCTGGATTACGGGTTATTTCAGTAGATAGTAGCTCAGATGCTTATGCAAAAGGCGTACAAAAAGGCGATATTATCACACATATCAATGACCAGACCATCAAACAATCCAATGATATAAAAGGGTTATTGACTGGTAAAACACCAGGAGATGTTGTGTCATTGACCATCTACCGAGTGGAAAATGGACAGCCTAACACGTTGCAAATAGAAGTGGCATTACAAGAGGATACTTCTGGAAAATTGTCAGAATAAGTTGGTGAGGCTGATTGGAAATATCTCTGTAACTTGTAATGAAAAATAGTAAAATCAAAAGGGTATTTTTGGTATAAGAACAGAGGTCATATCTATCAATTCTTTTGTGACAATATGAGAAAACGAGTTTTTATGTAAAAAAGAAAGGATTTCTATAAATGAATATGATTAACGCAATAATCAATCTTGTCAAGAATCCTGTGACACAACTTGTAAATTATTATCAAGGCAAAAATAGGGCAAACAATGCTGGGGATGCCTTGGAAGAATATGTGAAAGATATCTTTGCAAATACATTTGATATGTCTCAAGCAGAAAGGCTTGAACGGCTTAGTACTGTATTTTCCTATTTGGGAAATCATTCCAATCCACCAGACGCAATGTTAAGAGATGGAGACGCAATAGAGGTTAAGAAGATCGAGAGTGAAGTTTCCGCACTTGCCTTAAACAGCAGTTATCCAAAACATACGCTTCTTGCTTCAAGCCCGATGATTTCAACAGCATGTAAAAATGCTGAAAAGTGGACTGAAAAGGATATTATTTATACTGTTGGCGTTGTGAAGCAAAATCGTTTAAAACATTTGTGTATGGTTTATGGTCAAGATTATTGTGCTTCAGACGAGTGTTATCGTCGCATTAAATCCACTATAAAACATGGTGTTGAGGCAATACCCAATGTGGAGTTTGCAGAGAGCAGGGAACTGGGACATATCAACAAGGTTGATCCACTTGGCATTACTTATATGCGTGTTCGGGGAATGTGGGGGATTCAAAATCCATGGAAAGTGTTTGGCGATGTTTATACGCGAGATTTATCAAAAAAATTTACTTTTATGGCTATCATCAATGAAGAGAAATGGAATACCTTTGACAATACACAAGAGTTATTTGCTTTGGAACGGGTCATTCCCCAATTATCTATTACAGATATCAAGATTAAAAATCCAGATAATCCTGCACAGCTGAAACATGCAAAGTTGATTTGTTTTAGCGAGTAAGGGGGATAACATGAAGGTCATCAGTTTATTTAGCGGCTGTGGAGGCTTGGATTTGGGATTTGAAAAGGCTGGATTTGAAATTCCAGTTGCAAATGAATTTGATAAAACAATCTGGGAAACATTTGAGAAAAATCACCCACATACAACTCTGTTGAAAGAAGATATTCGCAATCTTCGAGATGCAGATTTTCCAGATGAAATGGATGGTATGATAGGCGGTCCACCCTGTCAATCTTGGTCAGAAGCTGGTGCATTGCGCGGTATTGATGATGAGAGAGGAAAACTTTTTTTTGATTATATTCGCATTTTGCGAAGCAAACAGCCCAAATTCTTTTTGGCAGAAAATGTGAGTGGAATGTTGTCCAATAGGCATTCAGAAGCTGTCCAAAATATCCTATCATTGTTTGAGAGTTGTGGTTATCATGTTTCTATCACGCTGGTGAATGCCAAGGATTATGGTGTTGCTCAAGAGAGAAAAAGGGTTTTTTACATTGGCTTTCGAAAAGATTTAAAGATTGATTTTGTTTTTCCAGATGGTTCTACGAAAAAAGATGAAGATAAAATTACATTACGAGATGTTATTTGGGATTTGAAAGAAACGGCAGTTCCAGCAGCGGATAAGAATCAGCATAATTTGCATGCAATTAACAATCATGAGTACTTTGTTGGCGCTTATTCCCCGATTTTTATGAGTAGAAATAGGGTAAAAGCATGGGATGAACAGGCATTTACGGTACAGGCTTCAGGAAGGCAGTGTCAACTTCACCCACAGGCTCCCAAAATGGTTAAGGTTGGACAAAATGATTGCCGGTTTGTTTTGGGTAAAGAGCATTTATATCGTCGTATGACAATTAGAGAGGTGGCAAGAATTCAGGGCTTTCCAGATGATTTTCAGTTTATCTATTCCAATACAAATGATGCCTATAAGATGATAGGCAATGCAGTGCCAGTCAATCTGGCATATGAAATTGCATATGCAATCAAACGAATGCTAGAACATAAAAAATAAATGGGCGAAAAAGGTTATAAAAGAGGTTTCAATCGATCTAGAATTCTGATCGATAGGAATATCATAGGCAAAAAGATATTGATATCAAAAGGAGAAGATTGTCATGTCAGAATTATTAGAGAATGCGCGTTCACGTATCGAAGCATTGGGAATGGATTTTCAGTTTATGGGAATCGCTAAGTTGAATCGGGATGGAGTAGAGCGAGAGACATGGGTTCTAGAATATGAAGGGGATCAATTTGTCTTTGTACCCGGTCAGAAGAATGTTGTTTTGGGTTGGGATACGGATCAGTGTTCTTTGGGCGAAGGAGTATTGGAAGGTTTGCGAGAAGACTTTGATTCAGGTCATTCATATTATCAGAGAGAAATCGAAGAAACGCAAAATTATTATCAAAAGGATATTGCAACAGCAAATGCCAATGGTGATTTAGAAAAGGCAGAAGAATTGCGCTCCGAGTTGGCTGAGGAGTTAAATGGTATTGAAGAAGAAATGACCGAAAAAGGTTATGTAAGCTGGGATAATTTTCTAGCCAAATGGAATGAAAATTTGTCTCAATGTTTGTCACCACTGCGCACAGTTGATATTGGTGATATGATTGTAGAAGTGGACAGCCGTTATATTGAGGAGGACATGCCATCCTTATCTCAAGCTGTTTGCGCACTCAAAGAAGGTCCTTTTACGTTAGCGACAGAAGATGAGTGGGAATACCTTTGTAATGGTGGTGCACGTACATTATTTCGCTGGGGTGATACATTAAAAGATGTATTGGCAGAAATTTATGAGGTGGGCAGAGTCAGCAAAGATGAGGAGGACACCCCATCAGTGCTAGAACAACCCAATGTGTTGGGCTTATTTATTGCATATGATTCTTATAAATATGAAATTATTGATAATACCGTGTACACAAAAGGCGGTGACGGAGGTTGTTCACTTTGTGGTGGTGATGGAGCTATCTACGTTCTACCCTGTTATACCGCTTTTTATCGTCACCCGACTTGTGAAAATGAAGATTATTATAGGTTATCAAGGAATTATTATAGTTACCGGCGGATTGTTCGATTGCCATAACCAATACAAGTTTATCAGCAAAAAACAAATACTTATCTGATGACGGCAATAGAGAATTTAGAAGTTTGGTATTGGGAAAAAATTAAGTGGAAAATAAAAAAACAGATAACCTTTTGGTTATCTGTTTTTTTAAATTGCTATTTTCGAATGTAGTTCCAATTTGTTGTTTGGGAAGTGGGCGGTACAGGAATTAACACCTGCATATCAACAGGATTTTCCTGTGGAGGTGGTGTGGTTTCTACAATAGATGTTTGTTGTTTTTGTGTTTCTGTTTCTGGTGATGCCTGCTGAATGGGAAAGGCAATAATCACCTTGAATTGGTCACCGTCAATGATTAAATCAAATTTACCTCCGCAGGCTTGTGTAAATCCTTGAGCGATGGAAAGTCCTAAACCGCTGCCCTCGGTGCTTCTGGCTTTATCACCTCTGGAAAACCGTTCTAATATTTCTTCTTCATTAAAATCGATTTCATATCCAGCGGTGTTTTTTACACACAATTCGGCAATTCCATTGCTCTGTGTTAAATCAATAAAAATGCGTGTTCCCTTCATTGCGTATTTTAAAGCATTGTCAAAGATATTTTGTAGCACACGATACATTTTTCTGCCATCAGCATAGATGGGAATTGGTGGTTGGGCAATGTTTTGCTTAATAATCTGTCCAGATTCTTCAATGCGATCTTCCATATCTGCTAGTGTTTGTATCACCAATTTGGACATATCGAGTTGTTCTTGTTGTAGTTCTGTGCTGCCGCTGGTAACTTTAGCAAGATCAAACAAATCTGCAACAATCTGTTTTAATCGGTCAGATTTTTGAGATAAGATGTTGACATAATCCCGTGCCTCGGGAGAAAGGGTTTCATCTTTAGACAATAAATTGACATAACTGATAATGGAAGTCAATGGCGTTTTGAGATCGTGAGAAACATTTGTCACAAGTTCAATTTTCATACGTTCACTTTTGATGCGTTCATCTACATTGCGCTGAAATCCAGTACTGATATCAGAGAGTTTATAAGAAGTTTCAAACAATGGAGCGCTTGCTTTGATAATGGGTGTAAAATTGAGGTTTCCCTTGTGAATTTGATCTATCTGCCGAACAATCTGACCAATATCTTCATTGACTTTATTGTTGTGTTTTACAAACCAGGTAGTAGAGAAGATAAACACAACAGCATCTAATAACCATAATCCCATTGGGAAAAAATGCCCTACAACTGATAAATTGATAATCAACATAACCAATAAAATACCAATATAGATAAGTTGACGCAAAAAGATTTTTCTCTGAAATGGAATATCCGAAAATCGGCTGATATCTGAAACTTCTTTGACAGATTTTTGTGTCTTTTTGTAAGACCATTTGGCAAATTCAAAAATCTGACTGGAAAATTTTAGACAGATGCAGTTGTTGTTTTTTGCCTTGAGTTGACGTGCTATGGATAATACACAGCTAAGTACGATAATACCACCAAAAAAGGCGAATATGATAGAGACCAGTAAACTACGCAGTAGTAGGATATTGAGATTGACATTTTGATAAAAGGAAAAAACGTCATGTACAATTGTAAAATTCAGGCAGAGGATAATGGTTGTAATAGAGATAAGCAATAAAATTTCGATGGGTATTTTATCAATAGAGTGCAGATGTATTTGTTGATTGACACGATTGCGACCGCTGACAATTGTGGAAAGTGTCAACATTAAAAGCATCCATACCAGTGCGACAATAGAGATGGTCATAGCGATAAAAGAGCGATTGGAATATTCCATGTATTCATAATATTGACTGAATACCACACTACATAGCGAGATAACAGCGCTGATAATGGTGAATGAATAAACAAAGAGTTTGATACCAAGGCTATATAATAAATTTCCCTTTGATGGTGTAATTGAATTGGCAAGCGCTGTATCGATATGGTCTTTTGGATAGTTTGTGAATTCTTCCATTGTGATTTCCCCTTCTTACATATTTTTTAAATGCCATTTGGGTCGATTTTGTAACCAATTCCCCAAACGACTTTTAAATATTTTGGAATTTTTGGGTCAATTTCAATTTTTTCTCGAATATGACGAATATGAACCATAACGGTGTTTTCTACCGAATACGCATCTTCATTCCAAACACGACGATAAATTTCTTCCGCAGAAAACACCCGCCCTGCATTTATCATCAACAGTTCTAATATTTTGTATTCGGTGGCAGTCATCTTGACAGGTTCGTGATCCACATAAATTTGTTTTGCATTTCGATCAAGACTCAGACCGCCAATTTGGATATTTTCCTCTTGTTTTGATTTGTTGACATCACCTAAGCGCATATATCGGCGAAGTTGGGATTTTACTCTTGCCATTAATTCGGGCGGATTAAATGGTTTGGTTACATAATCGTCTGCGCCCATGGAAAGCCCTAAAATTTTATCGCTGTCTTCTGTTTTAGCGGATAAAATAATAATTGGAATATTTTTACTTTCTCGAATTTTCATGGTGGCAGATAGACCATCCATCTGTGGCATCATAACATCTAAAATCAATAATTGTACGCTCTGGGTCATTAAAACATCCATTGCTTCTAATCCGTTATAGGCTTTTAAAACGTTTAAACCTTCCAACTCTAAAAGCCTTGCAATCGCTCTTACAATTTCTCGGTCGTCGTCTACTACCAGCACGGTTGGAATTTCATTCATGATTTTTCTCCTTGTTTTGTGAATTTTATTGTATGGTTAGGCTTTGTTGTTTCTTTTATTATAATGGATTGCACTGAAAATTTACAGGTGTTTTTCTTAATAATATCTTAAACAACTGTAATTGGATAGGACTGGTTGATTATGTCTGATAAGCTATCACCACGGCGGCGGCATAGTGTTTGGTGTGGGTTAAGCTAATGCTAAATTGAAAATGATGTTGTTGTACAATCTGTTGTGCTTTTCCAGAAAATACAAGATAAGGTTTCCCCAATTGGTCGCGCAGCACAGAAACTTCTGACAGAGAAAATCCACGGATTCCCGTGCCAATGGATTTCGAAAAGGCCTCTTTGGCAGCAAAATTTGCTGCAATGGTTTGGGTGGGATCATGTTTGTTTGCAAATAATGATTGTTCTTGAGGTGAAAAAAACCTCGTTAAGAAACGAGGATTTTGAATACTTTTTTTGATTTGTTCGAGTTCTACTAAATCGATACCAGTTTGAATGTTCACTATTTTATCACGTTCTTCCTAATAAATTCCTTTGCGTGTTGTAAAATCTTTTCATTTGGATTAAATACCAATAAGCAGTTTCCAAACTTTGGGTGGTCGGTAACCGCATAGTAGGTATTGGGGTCAGTTTCACTAGAGCAGGCAATGACACGACTTTGATAGTTGCGGTTTGCATGTTCTTCTGCACGGTAAAGTCCAAATTCTGTAAAAGCTCTGGTATTGACGGTGATGAGGCGTTTTCTTTTTCTTCTTGCAACAATTTTATCCACATCAATTTCACCATTGGTTAAGATATATTCGTATTCTACACTCATATTGGTGAGCAGGTACCAACTTCCATAGCAAACGCCTGCTGCTAACAACAATCCAAACGTTCCCATAACCGGAAAAAACCCCGGCAAAATAATCATAAAAGCAAAAATTAAAATCAGCGCTGCAATGATAATCCCCACTTTTTTAAGGGTATCAATTGGTGTATTTTTTTTTGCTACAATTTGTTCAAAAAAGACATCCATCTTATAAGCTCCTTTATACTATCCAATTGTAATGATGATAGCTTTGGTTAAATTTTATTTATATTATAGTGTATTTTCAAAAAATATTCAATCTATTTTGTGGAATTCACAGTTGAAAAAATGTAAAAAATTTGTTATATTAGTAATATAAATTCTAAAAAACACGATGATTAAGAAAAGTAAATGCCAATTTTGTGATATCAGAGAGAATCTGTCACCGGCTGAAAGCAGATTTGATACAAGTGGTATTGAAGTTCCCTTATGAGTGGTTTTGCTGAACAAATCAAGTTGATTTTATTAGGTGAAAACGGCAATCACCTCCGTTATCAGGTGGCAATGAGTGCTAGAGATTTTTGAAAAAAGAGATCACTGGAATCAGGGTGGTACCGCGAAGTATCGTTCTTCGTCCCTATCAGAGATAGGGACGGAGTTTTTTTATGCAAAAAATAGTGTTTTTAGAAGAAATGGATAAAGCAAAAAGGAGTTTCATTTTATGAAAAATATGTTAGAGCAGATTAAACATACTGCCGTTGATGCGTTGGAGCATTGCAGTAATCTCAAGTTTTTAGAAGACTTAAGAGTTCAGTATCTTGGAAAGAAGGGGGAACTGACCCAAATTTTAAAACAGATGGGGAAGTTGTCAGCAGAAGAACGTCCAGTGATTGGACAGCTTGCAAATGAAGTACGTGCAAAGATTGAAGAAGAGATTTCTGTGCGTATGAAGCAGTTAAAAGAAGAAAAATTACAAAATCAGTTACAAGCTGAAAAAATTGACGTCACAATGCCGGGGAAAAAATTTGATATTGGGAAAAAACATCCATTGACCCTAGTGATGGACGAAATCAAAGAAATCTTTTTGGGAATGGGATTTGATGTGGTAGATGGTCCAGAAGTGGAATTGGATTATTATAATTTTGAGGCGCTTAACATTCCCAAAGACCATCCGGCAAGAGATACACAAGATACCTTTTATATCAATGACAATGTGGTTTTACGTACCCAAACCTCACCAGTTCAAATTCGCACCATGGAACAGAAAAAACCGCCAATTCGCATGATCTCTCCAGGGCGCGTCTATCGTTCTGATGCACTGGATGCAACGCATTCCCCTGTATTCCATCAAATCGAGGGCTTGGTAGTGGATAAAAATGTTACAATGTCTGATCTAAAGGGTACGCTAGAGATGTTTGTAAAGAGTCTTTATGGGGAAGATTCTGTTGTTCGTTTTCGTCCACATCACTTTCCATTTACAGAGCCGTCTGCTGAGATGGATGTAATGTGCTTTAACTGTCATGGAAAAGGCTGCCGCATCTGTAAGGGCGAAGGCTGGATTGAAATTTTAGGAGCGGGTATGGTTCACCCCAAAGTACTGCAAAACTGCAACATTGACCCAGAAGAATATTCCGGTTTTGCCTTTGGAATGGGCTTGGAGCGTGTGGTAATGAGAAGATTTGCAATCGATGATATTCGCATGTTCTTTGACAATGATATGCGCTTTTTAAATCAATTCTAAATAGGTCAACAGATAAAAATAAGAAAAACTGTAATACTGATAGGAGTAGACTATGAATTTATCAATGAAATGGCTGTCTGATTATGTTGATATTGGCAGCATAAGTCCAAAACAATTTGCAGATGACTTGACTATGTCAGGTTCTAAGGTAGAAGGTTATGAAGTAGAAGGGGCTGCAATTTCCAATGTTGTAGTAGGCAAGGTGCTTTCTATAGAAAAACACCCCGATGCAGATAAATTGGTAGTGTGTCAGATAGATGTAGGAGAACAACAACCAATTCAGATTGTAACTGGAGCAACCAATGTGGTAGTTGGCGCGTTGGTTCCCTGTTGCTTGGACAATGCAACCCTTCCAGATGGGAAAAAAATCAAAAAGGGAAAACTCAGAGGGGTAGTCAGTCAAGGAATGATGTGTTCTTTGGGAGAACTGGGATTGACGGTCAATGATTTTCCCTATGCAATTGAAGATGGTATTTTTTTGATTCAGGAAGATTGTAATCCTGGTCAAGATATTCAATCTGCCATTGGATTAAACGATACCAGTGTAGAATTTGAAATTACTTCCAATCGTCCCGATTGCCTTTCTGTCATTGGATTGGCACGTGAAACGGCAGCGACTTATCAATTGCCATTGACTGTTTCATATCCAACGGTAAAGGGTTGTGGAGATGACATCAAAAACTATTTAAAGGTGGAAATTCAAAACCCTGAGTTGTGCCCCCGCTATACTGCAAAGGTTGTCAAAAATGTTAAAATTCAACCTTCTCCAAGATGGATGCGTGAACGTTTGCGCGCAAGTGGCGTCCGTCCAATCAATAATCTGGTGGATATTACAAATTATGTTATGTTAGAGTATGGTCAACCTATGCACGCATTTGATTTGAAGTATGTCAAGGGAAATCATATTATTGTGCGCAATGCCAAAGCAGGGGAAACCATGATGACCTTAGATGGCATCGATCGTATCTTTGGACCAGAAATGCTGGTGATTGCAGATGAAGAAAGCCCAGTGGCAGTAGCTGGCGTAATGGGTGGAGAGTTTAGCGGTATTATGGAAGATACCAATGTTGTGGTATTTGAGTCTGCCAATTTCCAAGGCAGCAGTGTGCGTATGACTGCGAAAAAGTTGGGTATGAGAACCGATGCTTCTTCACGCTATGAGAAGGGAATTTCTCCAGAAAGCACGATGGAATGTGTGCTAAGAGCCTGTGAATTGGTAGAATTATTGGGTGCTGGTGAAGTGGTAGATGGTGTGATTGATGTGGACTATTCTGACAAGACACCTAAGACCGTTGCATTTACGCCCGATTGGATCAATCAGTTTTTGGGAACCGATATTTCAGAAGAAGATATGAAAAAGACTTTATTGTCTTTGGGCTTCCAGTTGGAAAATCAAATCATTACAGTTCCATATTTCCGGGTTGATATCGAGCATAAAGCGGATATTGCAGAGGAAGTTGCCCGCATTTATGGTTATAATCGCATTCCAACAACAGCGCTTACAGGTATTTCTCGTGGAGTCGTAACACCACAACAAAAATTTGAACGCGCTATCAATGATACGATGTTGTCCTTGGGTTGCTTTGAAATTATGACTTATTCTTTTATCAGTCCAAAGTATTATGACAATATTATGTTGCCAGCAGATAGCCAGTTGAGAAATTCTGTGGTAATTTCAAATCCCCTTGGTGAAGATACCAGTATGATGCGCACCACTACGATTCCATCTATGATGGAGATTATTTCTAAAAATTACAACAATCGAAATCCACATCTGTGGGCATTTGAGATTGGAAATGAATATTATCCAATTGAAACACAAGTACTTCCAAAAGAATCTAAAAAGCTGACCATTGGTTTATATGGAAATGATGCTGACTTTTATACATTAAAGGGTATGACAGATACATTGTTGGATCGCCTTTGTGTGTATGAGATAGATGTTCAGCCATGTACCACACATGCTACCTTTCATCCGGGACGCTGTGCAGTGCTTGTAAAGGATGGAAGAGAAATTGGAATTTTGGGAGAAATCCATCCAAAAGTCTGTGAAAATTACAGCGTAGGAACAAAGGTATATTTGGCGAAGTTGGATGTAGAGGCTTTGATGGAGCTTTCCAATGCGAAAAAGACTTATCATGCACTTCCAAAATATCCTGCTAGTGTGCGCGATTTAAGTCTTGTTTGTGATAAGGATTTACCAATTGTACAGATTGAAAAGACCATTCAGCAAGCTGCTGGAAAAATTTTAGAAAAGGTAGAGCTATTTGATGTCTATTATAGCGAACAATTGGGACAGGATAAAAAATCAGTTGCTTATTCTATTGTAATGCGCTCCAGTGAGGCAACTTTGACCGATGAAGAAGCGGATAATGCAGTAAAACGCATCTTAAAACAACTTGAAAAGATACAAGTCTTTTTAAGACAATCCTAGTAAAATTACAGAAAATAGTTTCCTTTCAAAAATGCTTTTGGTTCCATCTGAAAAATAGCATAACCTACAACAAGACGAAAGTAGTATTGTGATAATAATAAAATTTTGTAAAGAAAACAAGAAAAGTCTTGTTTTTTTAGCAGAATGAAGTATAATAGTAAATATCAATCTTGTGGGAGGTATCTTGAATGATGGATAAGACTATGACCTTTTCTGTAAAAGATGAAAAAGAAACAGAAATGAAACGAATTTTAACAACTGTATATGATGCTCTACGTCAAAAAGGATATAACCCTATCAACCAGATTGTTGGCTATATTTTATCAGAGGATCCGACTTATATTACAACGTATAACAATGCCAGAAGTTTGATTCGCCATGTAGATCGCGATGAATTATTGCAAGTAATGGTAAAATCTTATTTGACCAAGTAGTGGCAGATAGATGGTTTATATGTTTCTTCTTTCTTTTTAGGAATCAAAAAGACCGTTGCAGTGATACTGCAACGGTTTTATTTATAGGTTGATTTCATAAGTCACCTGTACTTTAATGTTTTGATTGTGATTTCCAAAACCTTTTCCAAAGAGTGTCATACCACCAATATGTTTGCTTTGCTCCATAACAGCAAATTTTAATTTTAGTTCACTTTTGGAATCCAGTTTTAAACTTTGAATGGTAACATTTGAAATTTGTTGACCATCTAAATAAGTTCCAGTAGCATTGATGGATAACAATTTTAAAAGACCATATTGATTCCAATAGGAGGGCCACCAATTGGGTGAATAAATCCCCCTTTTGTTGCCAAAATCGCCAGGACTTGTCCAATAACCCAATGGAATATCATTAAAATAAAAGTAGATGTCACTGGGCCAATTTTCTTGTGTACCGGGAGCTTCGGAAGAAATTTCAAAGGAAAATTGAAGTTCTGTGGGAGTTTGCCCCATCTTTAGATAGTTTGGAATGCGGTATTCTAAAAAGCCTTTGGAAAGCCATAAGATTCCCGCATCAACGTGCATTGGAGAATCGAAATAACGGTTGTCATCCACTTCTCCAATAATGGCAGAGGTCGTACAGATTCCACAGGTAGGAGAGGCCAGATAATTGGAGTATTGACCAATTGGAATTTCTGTCTCATAGGAGTTTTTGCATTTCTTTTGATTGTTAAGGTTGATTAAAAATTGATTTTCCTTTAAAGAACAAGTCTTTTGGGAGCCTCTTTTACCGGAAGTATGTTCAATATCAATGATTCCCGATTCCAATAAAATTTTAATATGTGAAGTCATTGCACCGTTTGTGACTCCCAGACACTCTGATAATTCATTTAAATTCATTTTGTGATGTTTGTTTAGTAGTTTTATAATATCTATGCGAAGCTCTGAACTAAGTGCTTTACAAACTATGAGTGCATCGTCCAGTTGGCTGATTTCTTTCAAACTATTCAACCTCCCGATATGTTATCCATAATAAAATTATTATATCATAAAATAAAAGTTTAGTAAAGATAACAATCTGAAAGTTATTTTGAAAAACAATAAAATTTATCGACCTTTTTGATAGCGAGAACGATACTGCGCAGGAGTGATGGAATAGTGATGATGAAAGTGCTTGTAAAATGCAGGCGTATCTTTAAAACCACAGGAATAGGAGATTTCAGTAATGCTCATTGTGCTGCTTTCCAACAGTTTACAGGCAATGTGTAGACGATATTGAATGAGATACTGTTGCGGAGAGATGTGATTGACCTGCATAAAAATTTTATAAAGATAGGTGCGGTCAATTCCGATGTGTTTGGCGATGTCGCCAATTTTAATCGAATAGCTGTAGTTGTGTCTGATAAAATCAATTGCCTTATCAGAATAGCTTTTGTCAAAGGTCTTTGGGCTTTGTTTGATCTGTTGCATTTGAGAAAAGACCAGATAAAGATATCCCATTGCTTCATATTCGTTTAGTTGGGATTGTTCAAATACTTGAATTAACTTCATCAGATTATCCTGAAACTTTCCATTGCTGTGGTCGGTAAAGATGGGGTTTTTTTCCGAGAGATTGCAGTGAGATAGGATGGTTTTGACTTCATAGCCGTCAAATCCAAACCAACAATAGTTCCAAGGGGATTGTTTATCAGCGACATAATAGGTGGATTCTCCAGGACAGATTAAAAATCCTTGCCCTTGTTTGAGAGAATAGGAAGTGTGGCTGGTGTGGTATTCTCCATATCCACTCAAAATATAGTGAAATAAGTAATGTGGTCGCACGGCTGGTCCAAAACTGTGCCCTGGAGCACAATTTTCCCAACCGCATTGATAGAGTGTCAGAGAGCTACTGACGTATAAAGGTGTGTCGATAAGATATTCATAGGTGTTCATCAAAATTCCTCCAGTGATAATAAATAGGCTTATGATTATCATATCATATTTAGACTGTTATGCAACATAATTACAATAAATTGAAACAAAAACAAATAGTTTTTTTAAAAAAATCATTTATAATATAGACAGAATCAATAAGGAAATTCCAAAGAATGTGAAGGCTATTTATAAGAATGAAAAACTGATGATCCATCAGTTATGTTATAAAAAAAGGAGAACAGTTATGATTAAAATTACGTTTATGGGTGCTGGAAGCACCGTATTTGCCAGAAATGTATTGGGAGATTGCATGTGCACTCCTGCACTTTGTGAAAGTGAAATTGCGCTTTATGATATTGACGCAAAGCGCTTGGAAGAATCTGAAATCATTTTAAAAGCGATTAACCACAATGTAAATCAAGACAGAGCAGTGATAAAAACTTACTTAGGCGTTGAAAATCGCAAAGACGCTTTGAGAGATGCAAACTTTGTTGTAAATGCAATTCAGGTAGGTGGATATGAGCCCTGTACAGTAACCGATTTTGAGATTCCAAAAAAATACGGTCTACGTCAAACAATTGCAGATACTTTGGGCATTGGCGGTATTATGAGAGCGTTGAGAACCATTCCAGTGATGAAAGCATTTGCCGATGATATGGAAGAAGTTTGTCCAGATGCTTGGTTTTTAAATTACACCAATCCAATGGCAATCTTAACTGGATATATGCAGCGCTATACCAAAGTCAAAACAGTTGGTCTATGCCACAGTGTACAGGTTTGTTCTGAAGGCTTGTTAAAAGCATTGGATATGGAAGATAAGTTAGAAGGCAGAAAAGAATTGATTGCTGGTATCAATCATATGGGTTGGTTGGTAGAGATTCAGGATAAAGATGGAAATGATTTATATCCAGAAATCCGCAAACGTGCCGCTGAGAAAAATGCCAATGAAAAACATAATGATATGGTGCGCTTTGAATACATCAAACATCTTGGCTATTATTGTACAGAATCCAGTGAACACAATGCAGAATACAATCCATTGTTTATCAAATCAAAATATCCTGAATTAATTGAAAACTTTAATATCCCATTGGACGAATATCCAAGAAGATGCGTTAAACAAATTGCTGGTTGGGAAGAAGAAAAAGAAAATATCTTAAAAGATGGTAAAATTACACATGAACGCTCCAAAGAATATGCTTCTTACATTATGGAAGCAATGGTGACCAATGTTCCTTATAAAATTGGGGGAAATGTCTTAAATCAAGGTTTGATTGACAATCTGCCAGAAGATGCTTGTGTAGAGGTTCCTTGTTTGGTTGACGCAATGGGTGTTACTCCTTGTCATGTAGGTAAGTTGCCTCCACAATTGGCTGCTATGAATATGACAAATATCAACCCACAGCTTTTGACAATTGAGGCTGCTATCAATAAAAAGAGAGAAACCATCTATCAAGCTGCTATGTTAGAACCCCATACTGCTGCAGAATTGTCTATTGATGATATCGTGGCAATGTGCGATGAATTAATTGAGGCACATGGAGATTATATGGCAGATTACCAGACAAAATAAAAGACGAAAAAGCGATATATCATCTATTTGTGATGGTATCATCGCATTTAGAAAACTGTTGTAATCAATTGATTACAACAGTTTTCTTTTTGTGGAAAATCCATTATTTTAAGGGAATATTTTGTGAAATATCGTATAAATATCTTAGAAAATTCTTGATTTTTGTTGATAAAAAAAGATAATTATAGTATAATTTTAATACAGTTGTGTTTAACACCTTGACGAATATCAATTAGAAAAATGAAAGCGAAATTAGGAGGAAACCATTATGAATCAGTGTTATGGATGTAATACTTGTAAAAGTGCGGATAAACCGTTAGAAGAATATATCCGTTCTTTGCCAATGCAAACTTCTCATCACCGTGTAGAAGGACAATCTGTCAAGTGTGGATTTGGATTACAAGGGGTTTGCTGCCGCTTGTGCTCTAATGGTCCCTGTCGGATTACTCCAGAAGCACCTCGCGGAATCTGTGGTGCAACTGGTGATGTGATAGTGGCACGTAACTTTTTGCGTGCAGTAGCTTCTGGTTCTGGCTGTTATATTCACGTAGTGGAGAATACAGCGTTAAATTTGAAAAACACCGCTTTGGCAAAGGGTGTGATTAAGGGAGAAAAGGCACTCAATAGACTTTGCGACCTATTTGGTATCCAAAAGGGCGATAAATATGACAATGCGCTTGCAGTGGCACAGATGGTATTGGATGATATTTATAAGCCTGAATATGAAAAAATGGATTTGGTAAAGCATATGGCTTATGCACCTCGTTTGAAAACATGGGAAGCATTAAATATTCTGCCAGGTGGTGCAAATGCTGAGATTGTAAAGGGAGTTGTAAAGTGCTCTACAAACCTCAATTCCGATCCAGTTGATATGTTGTTGACCTGTTTGAAATTGGGTATTTCTACTGGTATTTATGGATTGACTTTGACCAATTTATTAAACGATGTTATGTTGGGTGAGCCAGAGATTCGACCAGCTCCAGTGGGACTGAATGTCATTGACCCAGATTATATCAACATTATGATTACAGGACATCAACATTCTACATTTTCTTATTTACAGGATAGAATTGTTGAAGAAGATGTGGTGGAAAAAGCAAAAGCAGCAGGTGCAAAGGGCTTTAAACTGGTTGGCTGTACCTGTGTGGGTCAGGATTTACAGTTAAGAGGCGTTCATTATACAGAAGTGTTTAGTGGTCATGCTGGGAACAACTATACTTCAGAAGCTGTCTTGGCAACTGGTGCAATTGATGCAGTACTTTCTGAATTCAATTGTACATTACCAGGAATTGAGCCAATTTGTGATGAATTGAAGATCAAACAAATTTGTTTGGACGATGTAGCGAAAAAAGCAAATGCGGAATATCGCCCATTCCGTTTTGAAAACCGCAAAGAAGATACAGATATCATAATCGATGAGATTATTGCAGCATATCAGGCACGTCGTGGCAGTGTTCCAATGAATCTCATGTCAGATCATGGAAATCAAAATACAATCACAGGTGTATCCGAAGTATCTTTAAAAGAATTTTTGGGTGGCAATTGGAAACCGCTGATAGACTTGATTGTTTCTGGCGATATCAAAGGGGTTGCCGGTGTTGTAGGCTGTTCTAATTTGACATTTGGCGGTCATGATGTGTTGACAGTAGAACTTACAAAAGAATTGATTAAAAAAGATATTTTGGTATTGTCTGCTGGTTGTTCTTCTGGCGGTTTGGAAAACTGTGGTTTGATGACTCCAGAAGCAGCAGAACTTGCAGGTCCAAAATTAAAGGAAATCTGTAAAAAATTAGGAATTCCTCCTGTGTTGAATTTTGGTCCTTGTTTGGCAATTGGTCGACTGGAGATTGTGGCAACCGAATTGGCGGAAGCAATTGGTGTAGATTTGCCACAGCTTCCATTGGTGCTTTCTGCTCCTCAATGGTTGGAAGAGCAGGCGTTGGCAGATGGTGCATTTGGTTTGGCATTGGGTCTGCCTTTGCATTTGGGTGAGCCTCCTTTTGTAACTGGAAGCGCATTGGTTACAAAAGTATTGACTGAAGATATGAAAGAACTGACTGGAGGTCAGGTGATTATTGATCCAGATGGCGCTTCTGCTGCCAATACATTAGAAAAAATCATTCTTGAAAAACGCGCTGGTTTAAAGATATAGAAGGGCGGTTTTATCATGAAACGAATTTTGATTGATGCTGAAAAATGCGATGGCTGTAAAAACTGTTCTATAGCTTGTATGAATGCACATCGCAAAGATGGTCAGGATAATATTTACACGCTGGATTTGAATGATATTGCCAATGAAAGCCGAAATTTTATCCGCTTGGACGGAGAAGGTCATTATAAACCAATTTTTTGCCGTCACTGCGATGTACCAATGTGTGCTGGCAGTTGTATGAGTGGTGCTTTACAAAAGGATTCTGTAACCGGTCTAGTGACCTATGATAGTGACCGTTGCGGTTCTTGTTATATGTGTGTTATGAACTGCCCTTATGGAGTGCCAAAACCGGATAGACAGACACGTACAAAGGTGATTAAATGCGACTTTTGCGCAGATAAAGGCGGAGAGCCTAGTTGTGTAAAGGCTTGTCCGAAAAAAGCCATCTGGGTTGGGGAGGTATAAGGATGAAACATATGATTATTGGCGCTTCAGCAGCGGGATTGACAGCCGCAAAAACCATCCGCCAATGGGAACCAGATGATCAGATTACCGTGATTTCAATTGATACAAAGGTGCATTCTCGCTGTATGCTACATCATTTTTTGGGTCATCACCGCACTGCTGAGGAAATTAATTTTGTTTCCAAAGATTTTTTCTCTAAACATAATATCCATTGGGTAAAGGGAGAACGTGTGACCAGTGTGGATACAGAAAAACACTTGGTTTATTTGGAATGTGGTGCAGAACTTCCCTATGATCGACTCTTGATTGCTTCTGGTGCACAATTTGTCATTCCCCCTCTTCCAAACTTTCGGGAGGCAAAGAATGTATATGGTCTGCGCGATTTATCCGATGCAGAAAAGATTGATGCAGTAGCAGAGACAGGAAAGCGCTGTGTGATTGTTGGTTCTGGGTTGGTTGGCTTAGATGCGGCACATGCTTTATCTAAGCGGGGTGTTCACTGTTCTATTGTAGAGATGGCGGATCGCATTTCTCCATTACAATTAAATGCTACAGCGGCAAAACCCTATCAAATATTATTTGAAAAAGCAGGTTGTACTTTTTATCTTGCTGAAAAGGCAGCGGATTCCAAAATGGATGAGCAGGGAAATATTACCTCTATTTCTTTGGCAAGTGGCACTGAATTGCCCTGTGATTTTGTGGTAGTTGCCGCAGGTGTGCGCCCAAATATTGATTTCTTACAGGGCAGTGGTATTGAAACACAACGTGCAGTGACAGTGGACGAATGTCTACATACCACCGCTTCAGATGTCTGGGCGGCAGGCGATGTGGCAGGTATCACTGGAATTTGGCCCAATGCTATGCAGCAAGGGGAAGTGGCTGCAAAAAATATGTGTGGCACCAAAGTAGAGTATGAAGACCGTTATGGTATGAAAAACACCATGAATTTTTATGGTTTGACAACCCTTTCTCTGGGCATTAATACACCAGAAGAGGGCGATCAGGTATTGGAACGTGAGAGTAAGGATTCTTATAAACGGTTTATCATAAGAGATGGCGTTGTGACCCATGTAATTTTACAAGGAGACATTTCCAATTCAGGTTTTTGGCAGGAACTGGTAAAACATAAAATACCAGTGGGACATTTAAAGAAATCTGTCTTTGATTTATCCTATGCAGACTTTTATCAATATGATCCAGATCATGGATTATTTGAATGGAAATCCGTATAATATCCAAATGAAAAAAAGGGCGATTGCAACGAACTGCAATCGCTCTTTTCTACTCTTCAAATGTCAACAAAGTGCTCTTTCCGTCTTCACCAGCCTCTACATTTGGAAAAATATCTCGAATATCATCAATAAACTTTTCTGGATTGGTCAATGATGGACTGTAATGGGTGAGCCACATCTTAGTCACTTCTGCTTGTTTTGCCAGGTGAGCGGCTTCATGAAAGGTCATATGTTTGTATTTGTTTGCCTTTTCTTGTTGGTCTAGTTCTCCATACATACCTTCACAAATCAATAAATCGGATGACTTTGCCGCTTCTATAATAGCTGGTACGGGTCTGGTATCGGTACAATAGGTAAGTTTGATTCCCTTTCTGGATTCTCCCAAAACAGCATCTGGAGTGATGTTATTACCATCTATTTCGATGGTTTCTCCTCTTTGTAGACGTCCCCAATATTGTTTTGGGAGATTGAGTTTTAAGGCTTTTTCTATTTGGAATTTGCCAGCACGGGGAATTTCGATGGTATATCCATAACACGCAATGTTGTGATTAACACGAAAGGCAGAAAGGTGATAGCCAAATCGCGCAATGGTTTGTTGTGGTTGTGTTAATTCAAGATATTCAATACAAAAGGGAAGTTCTGGCGCAATGGTTCTCAGTGCGGTTACAGTTTCTATGAGACCGATGGGTCCAATCAATAAAACAGGTTCGGTACGTCCTGAATTGCCCATACTTAACAGTAGACCGGGCAAACCACTGATATGGTCGGCGTGGTAGTGGGTAAAGCAGATGGTATCAATGGATTTAAAACTCCAGCCCTTTTCTTTGATTGCGATTTGGGTTCCTTCTCCACAGTCAATCAACAAATTGCTTCCTTGAAAGCGTGTCATAAGAGAGGTCAGCCATCGATTTGGTAGGGGAAGCATTCCCCCGGTTCCCAATAAACAAATGTCTAACATATTGGTTTTGTGCTCCTTTCTATCTTTAATATACAAGGTATCAAAATAATTTGGTAAAGAAAAAACCTACAAGCTCATATTGAACTTGTAGGTTTTGAATGGCTGGGCTAGCTGGATTCGAACCAGCGGGATGCTAGAGTCAAAGTCTAGTGCCTTACCGCTTGGCTATAGCCCAATAAATAAGGTGGATAGGGGGATTCGAACCCTCGACCTCCAGAGCCACAATCTGGCGCGCTAACCAACTGCGCTATATCCACCATAGTTGAAAATGGCACGCCCAACAGGATTCGAACCTGTGGCCTACTGCTTAGAAGGCAGTTGCTCTATCCAACTGAGCTATGGGCGCAAATGCTGCTTTAAAGACAAAAAATTGGAGCGGGTGATGGGAATCGAACCCACGCGACCAGCTTGGAAGGCTGGAATTCTACCATTGAACTACACCCGCATCTTTCATCTTTGCCACACCTCTTAGCGACGAGTTATATTATAGCAAGCAATTGAAATTTTGTCAACACTTTTTTGAAAAAAATTTGTCTTTTTTTTGGAAATCGGAAAAAATATCTTTTTTATCAGAATTTTTGAATTTTTGTTGAAAAAATTATAAAAATATAATATAATTTTTAAATAATATTTATGCGATTAGAAAAGTATCTTTCAGAAAGGAACGATATTATGAAAATCAAAAAAGCAGTGATTCCTGCGGCAGGGTTTGGGACAAGGGTATTGCCAATTACAAAAGCGATGCCAAAAGAGATGTTGCCCATTGTAGATAAACCGTCTATTCAATATATTGTAGAAGAAGCAGTGAACAGTGGTATTACAGATATCTGTATTATTTTAAGTCGTGGAAAATCGATCATAGAGGACCATTTTGACCGCGCACCAGAATTGGAAGAAAAGTTATTGTCATCTAAAAAAATAAAGGATTATGACCAGATTGTGGATATTGCAAAACTCGCCAATATTACTTATATCCGTCAATCAGAAGTGAAGGGCTTGGGTCATGCAATTTTTTGTGCCAAAGCCTTTATTGGAAAAGAACCCTTTGCTGTACTGTATGGGGACGATGTAATTATGGGTGAAGTTCCCTGTTGTAAGCAGCTTTTAGACCAATATGAAATCTATCAACTGGGCTGTGTTTGTATGAAAGAAGTTCCATTTGAATTGGTGACAATGTATTCTTCCTTAAAGGTGGAAAACCTGCATGATAATGTATTTAAAATAACGGATATGATAGAAAAACCCAGTACAAAAGAACTTGCCTTTTCCAACTATTCTATTTTGGGAAGGTGTGTGTTACCTCCTGATATATTTGAAATTTTAGAGAATATCCCAAAAGGTGCAGGAGGAGAATACCAACTGACCGATGCGATGAAGATATTGGCGCAACAACAGGGAATGATTGGTGTTGACTTTGTGGGAAAACGCTATGATATGGGCAGCAAACTGGGAATTTTACAGGCGACGATAGAAACTGGATTACATCACCCTGAGATTGGAGAAGACTTTAGAAATTATTTGATACAATTATCCAATCATTTATAAGATCAAAACATTTCAGATTTATTGGGAAAAGATAGTCTGAAATGTTTTTATTTTTGGTATTTATAAAAATTTACAGGAAATATTTTGACATTATTATCCATTCTTGGTATAATAAAATTCGATAAAAGTCGATTTTTGTCGATATGAGTAAGAGGTGATTGTCATGAATGAAAAGTTTGCTAAGTTTATTATCTGTATCTTAACGTTTTTGGTGATGGCATTATCTGCACTGGTATTTAGTACTCATTCACCAAATCGGACGGTTACACAAATTTATTATAGATATAGTGAGAGTGATATGGCTCACTATCAAGCGTTGGATGCCAATGAAAATAAAAGTTCCAGTAAAACGAGCAATACAAAAACCACTTCCACAAAAACAACCTCTACAAAAATAACCGATTCTGATACAAAAACCACCAAAGAAACTATAAAGGATACCACCAAGGATACTGAAAAAATAACCTCCACCAAGACAATTGAAAAATATTATTATTACGGTAAAAATTCAGATGATAAAGACGATGATTCTGCCATACCGTTACCGCCGAGTGAAAGTATTATTTATGGTGATTTTGAAGATAATACAACACCGAATAGTTCAGAAGAAACAAGCAATCCAGATTCAAGTCTACCTGATTCCAGTGAAGAAAGCAGTGAACTTGAAGAATCCTCAAATCCGTCTGAAAGTGAGCCTTCTGTAGAAGAGGACTTTTCTGAGATAGAACGCTATGCAGAGAAACTTTCAACAGAATATCATATTGATTTGGAAATCGCTACAGAACACAATTTGCATGGACTGGAAGATGGTTATTTTACCAAGACAGACGAAGCAGAAAGTTTTTTAAGTACAATTGAGGAAGTTTTAGATCGCATGACACCCGATTTGTTTGAAGGAATTTTGACACATCATAAACAAGTTCATATTTATTTGGCAGCTCGGTTGCCAGAAGATATGGAGAATATGATCATAGAGGAAAACGATATCACCATTTGGTTGGGCTTTTATTCTGGAAATTGGGAACAGGATTTTTGTACTGACTTATATCATATCTGTGAACAGATATTGGGAGAGTCTGAGGATTTAGAAGTGTTATATCAAGAATTTTTACAGTTAAATCCAAGTGATTTTCATTATGGAACCTATGATTCTGAATACGTCAATCAGACAGATATCTCTAAAAATTATTTTTTGAATATTGCCTCTGAACTTTCTCCAGAACAGGACCGTTATTATTTGCTTACAAGTTATTGGTGTAAAACGATACCAGAAGAATATTTGACAGAGGAATGTCCTATTTATCATAAAGTTACTTGTCTTTTGAACATATTAGAAAACCATCTTTATAAAAAAGAATCAAGTTCATTTGGAAATGCAGAATGAATCTGCATTTCTTTTTTGTCTAGATTGATGATGATATTCCCAAATAAAATAACAATCAAATACTGTTTTTGGACAGTGAGAAAAGCCTTTGTGAATTTTTCGTGGCTGACATTGCTTCTGATTAAAAACTATTATATAATGTTTTGGGCGAAATATGTGATTGCAATTGAGCTGTTACAGACTTTAATTTTTTTCATAATAAATCGTTGATAAAGCATTCATAAATATAGGATAAAATCACATGATAAAAGATAGAATTGGTTGAGACTGTATTTATGGGATAAAAATAGAAAAATATTTTTGATTGGTCGTTGGTTATCAACAGCAGTCCAAAAGAAAAAGTAAAATAATAGGGAGAAAAGGGAATATGATTTTCAATCGCATATTGATGTTAGTGGGTATCTTATTGGTTTTGGTGTCAGTCATACCGATCTTGTTTGATATTATTCATATCGGTGTTTGGCTGCCATTGACAGGTGGTGTATGTTTATTTTTATATGGAATGTTCCGCAGTCGTATGAGACAATATTTGCAGTTTGGTGTAAAATTAGATACGATAATTTTAATCTTCATCGGTTTATTGATTGTATTTTTTATTGTGACCTCAGTGATTTTAATGACAGGTTTTCAACGTTATCAAAATCAAAATACGACTCAAACAGTTGTTGTGTTGGGCTGTAAAGTGAAGGAAGATCAACCCACCAAAATGCTTGCTTATCGTTTGAACAAAGCATATGATATTTTGCGTAAATATCCAAATATGAAATGCGTTGTAACTGGTGGGCAGGGAGAAGATGAACGTTATCCAGAAAGTCAGGTTATGAAACAGTATCTAGTGGATAAGGGGATTGATGAAGAGCGCATTTTAGAAGAAAATCAGTCAAAAAGTACACAGGAAAATTTAAAATTCACCAAACAGATCATAGAACAAAATCAATTATCCAAAGAAATTGTCATTGTAACAGACTTTTTTCATCAATATCGAGCAAATTACTATGCTCATAAAGAGGGATTTATTTCACAGGGTGCAAGTTGTTATACCAATCCATACTTGGTATATTCTTATTGGTTCCGGGAAATATTAGCGGTGGCAAAGGCTTGGGTCTTTGACTAAATCATCAATTTTTCGATAAAATATTTTTGTAAAAACATATGTTTTTTTGTCGTATTGTGGATTACTCTGCGCAATGATTGACAAAGATTTTTAAACAGGGTATGATTAAAATAATTACGAATGAAAATTTTTTAAAATAGATGAGATTCATGTTGTTGACGAGGGGATTATATGGTAAAAAAGAAAAAACAGGAATATACAAATGAAAGTATTTCTTCTTTAAAAGGTGCTGACCGTGTGCGAAAACGGCCAGCAGTTATTTTTGGCTCAGATGGATTAGAAGGCTGTGAACACTCTGTGTTTGAGATTTTATCCAATTCCATTGATGAGGCAAGAGCAGGGTTTGGCAATACCATTATTTTGACACGTTATCTTGACCATTCTATTGAAGTACAGGATTTTGGCAGAGGGATTCCAGTGGATTATAACAGCAATGAACAGCGCTTTAATTGGGAATTGGTATTTTGTGAACTCTATGCAGGGGGTAAATATCAAAATAATGATGCAAATGGCAGTTACGAGTTTTCTTTGGGTTTAAATGGTTTGGGTTCCTGTGCCACACAGTATTCCTCTGAGTATTTTGATGTTGAAATTATTCGAGACGGTTTTCAATATAATTTACATTTTGAAAAGGGAGAAAACGTTGGGGGATTGAGAAAGGAACCAACCGCCTCTAAAACAACGGGCAGTCGTCAACACTGGAAACCTGATTTAGATGTATTTACGGATATTGATATCCCGGTGGATTATTTTAAAGAGATATTAAACCGACAGGCGGTTGTCAATAAAGGCTTGGTATTTGTTTTTCACAACCAGACAGAAAGTGGCTTTGAAACCAGTGAATTTGTTTATCAAGATGGTATTACCGATTATGTAAAGGAGATTGCTTCCAATCAGGCGTTGACTTCCATTCAATATTGGGAAGCTCAAAGAAAGGGAAAAGACCGTGCGGATAAACCAGAATATCGTGTAAAAATTTCGGTTGCCTTTACCTTTTCCAACCGTGTAAAATTGACAGAATACTATCATAATTCCAGTTTTTTAGAGTATGGTGGTTCTCCAGAACGCGCAGTAAAACAGGCGTTTGTATCACAAATTGACGCTTATTTAAAACAGAATAATAAATACTTAAAAGGAGAAGGGAAGATAAACTATACAGATGTTGAGGATTGTTTGGTTTTGGTATCTTCCTCCTTTTCAACCCAGACTTCCTATGAAAATCAAACCAAAAAGGCAATTACCAATCGCTTTATCTATGAGGCGATGACAGAGTTTTTAAAACATCAATTAGAAGTGTATTTTATTGAAAATCCCGACGAAGCGATTAAGATAGCAGAACAGGTCATTGTCAATAAACGAAGCCGTGAAAATGCAGAAAAGACGCGTTTGAATTTAAAAAAGAAACTGTCTGGAACAGTAGATATGGCGAATCGTGTACAAAAATTTGTGGATTGCCGTTCGAAAGATCTGAGTAAAAGAGAACTTTATATTGTAGAAGGAGACTCTGCTTTGGGCTCGGTGAAGTTGGGAAGAGATGCGGAATTTCAAGCGGTCATTCCAGTACGGGGCAAGATTTTAAATTGTTTAAAAGCAGAGTTTAACAAGATATTTAAAAATGATATTATCACTGATTTGGTAAAGGTATTGGGTTGTGGAATTGAAGTAAATTCAAAGTCAAATAAAGAATTATCAACCTTTGATTTGTCTGCATTAAAGTGGAGTAAAGTCATTATTTGTACCGATGCCGATGTTGATGGCTATCAAATTCGCACCTTGATTTTGACAATGTTATATCGGTTGATGCCCACTTTGATTGATGAGGGATATGTGTATATTGCCGAGTCTCCACTATTTGAAATCAATACCAAGGATAAAACTTATTTTGCTTATACAGAGAAGGAAAAGGCGGATATTTTAAAGAAATTGGGTAAAACAAAATACAGTTTGAATCGTTCCAAGGGATTGGGAGAAAATGAACCAGATATGATGTGGTTGACCACGATGAATCCCGAAACGAGAAGATTGATTCGTGTTTTTCCAGAAGAAATTGAAAAGACTGCGGAGATCTTTGATATGATGTTGGGGGATAACTTACAGGGAAGAAAGAACTTTATCTCTGAATTTGGTCAAGATTATTTGGAACTGGCGGATATTTCTTAAATCATTAAATAGAAAGGAGAACATCATCATGGCGAAAAAAAAATCTCAAGCCAGTGTAAAAAAAGTAGCTGTCAATGCAGAGATTGAAGGTGCTGGCATTATCATTGACCAGCCCATTACACAGACGATTCAACAAAATTATATGCCCTATGCAATGAGTGTTATTATTTCACGTGCATTGCCCGAAATAGATGGATTTAAGCCCTCTCATCGAAAAATTCTTTATACCATGTATAAGATGGGATTGCTCACAAAACCGCGTACAAAATCTGCGAATATTGTTGGGCAAACAATGAAACTCAATCCACATGGGGACCAGGCAATTTATGAAACGATGGTAAGACTTTCACGTGGAAATGAGGCATTGTTACATCCGTATATTGACTCAAAAGGCAATTTTGGAAAAAGTTATTCCCGCGATATGGCTTATGCCGCCTCTCGCTATACAGAGGCAAAACTAGATGCTATTTGTGATGAACTGTTTCGGGATATTGATAAAGATACTGTGGATTTTGTTCCAAACTATGACAATGAAACAACAGAACCGACATTGCTTCCCACAACCTTCCCCACGATTTTATTAAATTCTAATGTTGGCATTGCCGTATCTATGGCAAGTTGTATTTGTCCGTTTAATTTAAAGGAATTGTGCGAAACAACCATTGGATTATTGAAAAATGAAAATTATAATGTTCGTGAGACACTGTTGGGACCAGATTTTGCTGGTGGCGGATATATTTTATATGATGATAATGCACTGGACCAGATTTATCATACAGGCAGAGGTAGTTTAAAAGTACGAGGTAAATATCTATATGATAAGGCATTAAATTGTATTGAAATCACACAAATTCCACCCACCACTACCATTGAAACAATTATGGATAAAATTGTGGATTTGATTAAGCAAAATAAGGTGCGAGAGATTGCGGATATGCGTGATGAAACCGATTTATCAGGACTAAAAATTACACTGGATTTAAAGCGCGGTGTTGATCCTGATAAATTGATGCAAAAATTATTTCGTATGACGCCTTTACAGGATAATTTTTCTTGTAATTTTAATATATTGATTGCAGGTCAACCCAAGGTGATGGGCGTGCGTGAAATTTTACAGGAATGGATTGCATTTCGCTGTGATTGTGTGCGTCGCAGAATCTTTTTTGACCTAAAAAAACAAAAAGAAAAACTCCATTTATTAAAGGGACTAGAAAAGATTTTATTGGATATCGACAAGGCGATTAAAATTATCCGAGAAACAAAAGAAGAACGAGAAGTAGTCAGCAATTTGATGATTGGCTTTGGTATTGATGAAATACAGGCGGAGTATGTAGCAGAAATAAAATTGCGTCATCTCAACAAAGAATATATTTTAAAACGCATTCAAGAGATAGAGCAACTGACAAAATCCATTTTAGAGATGGAAGATATATTAGAAAATCCAAAAAAGGTAAAGTCTATTATTATTTCTGAACTGCGAGGTGTCATGAGAAAACATGCCAAGCCAAGACAAACGCAGTTTATCTTTGCAGAGGATATCAAGGAAATAGAAGAAGCTGAAGAAATTCCAAATTATCCAGTTCATATCTTTTTAACACAGCATGGATATTTTAAAAAAATTACCCCACAGTCCTTGCGGATGAGTGGAGAACATAAACTAAAAGAAACGGATCAAATGATAAAGCATATTGAGACCACCAATGATGTGGAATTGTTGTTTTTTACTGATAAGCATCAGGTATATAAGGCACGTGCTTATGAGTTTGATGATACAAAAGCCAGTTTGTTGGGGGATTATATCCCTGCAAAGTTGGGATTTGATGAGGGCGAAAAGTTAATTTCAATGGTAGTAACCAAGAATTATCAGGGGAATATTTTATTTTTCTTTGACAATGGAAAGGCGGCAAAGGTGCCCATTGCCGCTTATGAAACAAAGACAAAAAGAAAAAAATTATCCAATGCCTATTGCGATAAATTTCAGTTGATCTCATTGTTGGAAGAAGAAGAACATGCAGAATATATTGTGGTGTCTTCTACAGGGCGCAAATTGTTGGTGGCAGGTTGTGAAATACCATTGAAGGCAACGCGAAACAATCAGGGAATCCAGATTATGACTTTAAAGAAGAATCAAACAGTAGAGTCTGTGACCGTTTATCAAGAAGGAATGCTTTCTAATCCTGCACGCTTCCGCACAAAGGTATTGCCCGGTTTGGGGATTTTATTAAAAAATGAGAATCAATTAAAGCTAATTTAGATTTGTTAATTATTTATAATTTTATATAAAAAACATCCGTTATAATTGTAATAAAAGTGTATTTCAAAACGGTGAAGTAGACCGATAATACTTAATGTAAGATATAAAACTTATACTTTATAATTCTTAAAAAGTATTGGTAGTCCTTTGTAAAAAGAATATAAAAAAACAGACTTACTATATAGCAAGTCTGTAGAAGTAAAATAAGTTTTTTGAAAAATTTGCATTGTTATCCAGTGAACGAAAAAGTATACTTTTTCGTTCTTGATATCAAAAGGATCTTGAAATTTAGTATCTGTGAAACATTTAAAAAAATAGCATGGCGCTATTTTTTTAAAACAAAAAAACGGATAATCAATAGATTGAATAACAGAAAAGTGCTGCATAAAAAATATTGAGAAATCAAGGAGAGATATAAATTTACTCGACTTGAGAACAAATTGCTTTTCTGGTCGATGCCAAGAAACCGCGGTCTTGCATCGACCTGAAGATAAATAAAAAAAGCCGAAAGAGAAAGGGTTCTCCGAAATCAAAAAAGATTTCTAGGCGAAAATCATGGAGGTAAGATTATGGGTATGGTAGTAAGAACCAACACAATGGCAATCAATGCACAAAGACAATTGAACTTAAACAATGGTAAGGTATCAAAATCATTGGAAAAATTATCATCAGGATTTAAAATCAACCGTGCAGGAGACGATGCAGCAGGTTTGGCAATCAGTGAAAGAATGAAAGCACAAATCAAAGGATTAGACGCAGCATCATCAAACTCCCAAGATGGTATATCCTTGGTACAAACAGCAGAAGGTGCATTAAACGAAGTACACGATATGCTAAACCGTATGGTAGAGTTAGCAACGAAAGCAGCAAACGGAGTATATACAGCATCTCAACGTGGAAACTATGCAGCAGAAGTAGAAGCATTGAAAGATGAAATCGACAGAATCGCAGAAGGAACCAACTTCAACCAATTGCAATTGTTAAACGGAAACTTAGCATCTGGAGCAACGAATACAGCAGGAGCAGTAACAGCAGGTGATGTATTTACATTGGATGCAGCAACACTGGGAGCAATGCAAGCAGGCGATAAAGTAGAAATTGGTGGAAAAACATTTGAAGCATCAACAGATCCAGGAGCAATCACAGCAGCAGGAACAACAGATACAACAACTGTAAAATTTGGATTTGTAGATGGAGATACAGATGCAACAGCAGCAAACTTGGCAAAAGCAATTAACGAAACCTTTAGTGGTGGAGAATATACTGCAACATATGCAAATGGAGAATTGAGCATCACAGCTGCAAAACCAGGAGCAACCGATAAAGCACCAACTATGAATGGTACAGAAATTCCAAAAGCAGATGGAAATGGAGGCACAGAAGGTCCAGGCGCAGCAGCTCCTACCTTTACAGATCCAACTACTCCAGCTATTACTTATACAAAGGGAGACGGTTCAAGCGCTACATCTAGCGTAGCATTTGACTTAGCTGGTATGCAAGTATCTGGAAATGGAACAGCTGTTTTCTCTATTGGTGGTAAAGAAGTAGAAGTAGAAGTAACCGATGGTATGGATGCAGCAGCAGTTGCTGATTTATTCAACGGTAAAACACTTTCTGTAAATGGTCAAAACTTGACTGCTACAGTAAGTGGTACAACTGTTACATTTGCAGCAGCAGATAATACAGCTCCAACAGACTCTACTGATGATGCTGCATTTGCTAGTGCAGAAGTTTCTGTTACAGGAAAAGCAGCAGCAGCAGCAACAGCAGCAGTAGCACCATTGGGAGCAATTCCAGCAGCAAGTGGCGAACAAGTTGCTGTTGAAATCAGCGGTACATGGGCTGGTGCACAATTCACAAATAATCCAGATGGCGTTGACTTAAGCGGTACTGCGACAACTGGCGATACAGTTACCATTGATGGAAAAACATATACTTTTGATGCTGCTGCTGACGGTAGTGATGGTGCAACATTTAAAGATTTGGCTACTTTACAAGTAGCTGCTTCTAATAACGGAGTTACTTTAAATATTGATACTAATACTGCTGTAACTGCTACAAAACAAGCTGATGAAGCTCCAGATGTAGAAGGTCCAGGCACAGACGCACCAGCAGGTTCTACTTGGAACAAAGGCGACGGCGTTACTATGGACTTCACTGGTTTGAGCCAACCAAGCAATGGCGATACTTTAAAAATTGGTGATTACACCATTACATTTAAAG